>CANRIM010000016.1 GCA_947630695.1 uncultured Lachnospiraceae bacterium | reverse complement strand
GCTGTTGGACCTACCGGCCCCCAAGGCGCGAAGGGTGACACTGGCGGAGTAGGAGCCACAGGAGCCGTTGGACCTACCGGCCCCCAAGGCGCGAAGGGCAACACCGGCGGAGTAGGAGCCACGGGAGCTGTTGGACCTACCGGCCCCCAAGGCGCGAAGGGTGACACTGGCGGAGTAGGAGCCACAGGAGCCGTTGGACCTACAGGGCCTCAGGGTCCGAAAGGCGCCACATACAGCGCAGGCATTGGACTGGAACTAAGGGGCACGACGTTTAGTGTTACAGGTATTAAAGATTCTGAAAATGGTTCTTTAATAACAGCAAGTTGGAATGAATCACCCAAGACAACTGGCCAATATGGCTGTGTATGGTCTGGCTACCATATTGGAAATATGACATTCGCCAATATGATAAAAAATGCTTTGGGAAGCGATCCTATTGGGGCTGATGACATGCCGATATATTGGAATGGAAGTAAATTCGTTGAAGGCAATAGCGGTGGAGATGGCGGGGTTTATTATCTTACTAATCCCAGTGAAGCTCTTCCTAATAGACCTGGACTATATATTTATACCGGTTCATCGCCAAGGGATTTTCCAACAAGATATAGTTCGACTACTATATATCCGGATCAAGCATTTTTCTTATTCTATGGAAAATGCGCAGTGCTTTTTAATGTAACTATGAGTGAAATTCTTATCAATCCTAGCTTATCGCATGCATGGAACGATTCCGATTGGGATGTAATTGTTGGTTAAAATAGGAGGATTATAAATGTTAGGCGGTATATTAAATTATTTTAAGTCACTGAAATGGAAGGACATAATAGACAAGCCTGATGCCTTAAAAAATCCTGAATCTTTAAAATTCAGCGGTGAATCAAATGCAGAATATGACGGATCAAAATCTATCACAGTTGACATACCAAAGATATCAAAAGGTACGTTGAAATCTTTGCAGCCCGACCGCACAAATCTATGGGTTGATTACATTGATAATAATCATATTCGAAATGCTGAAGATGGAGCTCCAAGCATAGAGTCTGACACATGTCTGTGTTCTGGATTTATCCTTATACCAAACAATGATGTGGATTACTACATATCATCATGCAAGGCCAGAGAACAGCCTTTCTTTTTCTTTTTTGATATAAAAAAATCATTTTTGAGCAGTGTGAAAATCGGTGCAGATATTCCTGGACATACTGACAAAACTGGATATTGCATACTGTCAAAAGATGATATACCACAGGAAGCTGTATATGTCGCGATAAATGCAGATTATGGATCCAGATACTTTGGCAGAGATATCCCCGATATGGATAATATTGCAATAAGGTATGCAAACGATGGTATTCCACACATTTCAACTGATATTATTGATACCAGTAACCCAGAAGATGATTTTTATTTTTTTCTGAATTTACCTGATGGAATGTACTTCCTGGATGGAAAGTATGAGGGCATGAGGATTGGAATAGATCCCCGTAGGTATGTGAGTGTATCAGGACTTGTTACAGTCAAGCATGAAAACAGTGACCAAAACGAAAAAACAATATTATCATTTGTGTCATCAGGATTAGTGTGTGTTAGTGACTATAATACGCAAGAGTTTTCGAGGACAAACAAATTATACACATCATCGGGCTGGGCGAAGAAAGAGAATTTGGGGATCAGTTTTGACGATGAGTAAAGAAGGTGGCGATATGAGCATTGGGGAATTGTTAACCTGTGGAGGGGCTGGCATTATTGGCTTACTGTTCCTGATCCAGATTGTGCCGATTAAAATCAATCCGTGGAGCTGGATTGCAAAGAAGCTGGGACGCGCCATCAACGGGGAAGTCATAAAAAAAGTCGAGGGCATTGAAAGTGATGTTCGCCGGATCGAAAAAAAGCAGGATGAGCAACAGGCAATCATGGCCCGTGTGCGTATCCTTCGTTTTGGAGATGAGCTGCTGCGAAACATGCCGCACAGCAAAGAACATTTCGATCAAACGCTGGGTGACATTAAAACATATGAAACTTATTGTCAGGACAATCCGGAGTTTGAAAACAATGTAACGGTCTGCACAATCAAAAATATCCGGGACTGTTATATGGAAAGGCTGAAAAAGCATGATTTTTTATGAGGTTGAAGTATGGAAAAACTGAAAAAGATAATTTTCAGATTATCAAAAATCGGAACATTGAATCTGATCCTGATCATCGTCGGGGTCTTTTTTATTTGGTTCAACTGGCAGATGCTCTGCATATTTCGAGAGCAGGGCATGATCCCGGAATCCTATGCCTGTGCTGTCATAGCCGCAACGATCGGCGAGTGCGGCATCTGCGGCTGGATCCGGACAAATAAAGACAGACGGCAGGAAAGAAAATGGGAGAAAGAAGACAAAAAATCAATTGAAAAGGAGGAGTAACATTATGAGTCTGCATATTTTTCTACTCATGCTACTTATCGTATCTACCCTTACCGGGTTGGTGACAGAAGGAGTCAAAAAGCTACTACAGGAATGGAGCATCACGTATTATGCCAATACATTGGCCGGTATCGTTGCAGTTGTAGTCAGTGCTGCGGTCGGCGCCGGATACATGGTCATGGTCAAAGCTGCATTTAATGCAAAGATGGCAGTATACTTGATCGCACTTATCTTCATGTCTTGGCTCGGGGCCATGGTCGGCTACGATAAGGTCCGGCAGGCAATCGCACAGATCTGCGATTCATCAAAAAAATAAAGGTTTCTGAAATGTCTGGATCACAGGCGTTTTTATTTTGCACAAAAATGATAGAAAGGAAAAAGAATTATGGCAGTAAAAATTGGTAGTGCTTGTATTGACGAAAATGGAAGAATATCAGGCGGAGCTTCCGGAGATCAAACCGGCAAAGAAGTGACGACGCAGGACTGGTACTTACATAAACAAGGATGGGATATTCTGCGTCCGAATAATGCAGCGCAGGCAGAAAAAATTGCCAAGTGCATGGAAAATGCTTGTGCCAACAACAACATTGGCTACGATCAGAATCAAAGAAATACTCTTTACAACGAAGCGTCAAAGTATGGTTTCGATTGCGCAAAGGTATCCCAAAAAGTGGAAACGGATTGCAGCGCGCTTGTGCGTGTCTGCTGCAAGTACGCCGGTATCAATGTCGGCGATTTCAATACTGCAAACGAAAAAAGCGTATTGATGGCAACTAAAGCTTTTACCGACGAAACTGCTTCATGCGGCGCTTCATCTGCGAACTTAAAGCGAGGAGACATCCTTGTTACCAAAACAAAAGGCCATACTGTGGTAGTCCTTACCAATGGGGCAGTTTCTGCCGGTGCGCCTGCTTCCAAGAAATCCATTGATGAAATTGTTTCCGAGGTAATTGCTGGGAAGTGGGGAATTGGCGAAGATCGTAAAGCAAGGCTGGAAGCCGCCGGATATAACTATTCGGAGGTACAGGCTGCAGTTAATGCGCGCCATGGAAATTCTGACGCAGTGGCTTGCGAATACAGAATTAAAACATTGAATGGAGGGTGGATACCTGCAATTTCCGGAAGCAAAACCGCGTGGAACGCCAATGACGCTATAACGGATATTGCAATTGCCGCCTCACAGTCTGGACTTAAATATCAAGTACATGTTCTTGGTGGAAAATGGCTTCCGTGGGTAACGGGGTACAATATCAATGACGGATACAATGGGTACGCAGGAGATCACCATGTTATTGATGCAGTGCGCGTTGAATACAAAAACGGCAGCCACAGGGCAAAATACCGTGTTGCTACTGTCGGCAAAGATTTTTGGCCGTATCAGTACAACGCTGAAACCGGAAATGGTCAGGACGGATACGCAGGTGTATTCGGACAGCCGATCGTCAAATTTGAAATGGAAATCGTTTGATACAATATTTAAGGACGATGCAACACGAAATATCACACGAACTTCAAAAATCCTTGTATTTACAGGATTTTTACGCATAGTATTTTGGTTCGAATCCTCTAGCACACGGTAAAAAGGAATGCCGAAAATCGGCATTCCTTTTTTTATCTTTTTGTATTTTGTAAAAAAATATGATACAATCACTGTATGTTTCATCTGATTATAGAAGGAATGAAATTTCATGAAGAAAATATATACCGGTCAAAATGTATATGAGGCCCTGCAGGAGCGGCTGCGGTTGATTTTTGAGGAATTTGACAATATTTTTGTGTCTTTTTCCGGCGGAAAAGACAGCGGGCTTTTGCTGCAGCTGACACTGGATTTTCAAAAAAAATATTATCCCGGGAAAACCATTGGCGTTTTTCATCAGGATTTTGAAGCCCAGTATACGGTAACGACGGAATATATCGAACAGACCTTTGAAAAAATTCAGCATGAAACCGAACCCTACTGGGTCTGTCTTCCCATGGCCACCAGAACGGCCCTCAGCAGTTATCAGATGTACTGGTACCCCTGGGACGACAAGATGCAGGAGGCCTGGGTACGGCCCATGCCGAAGCACCCCTATGTGATCAATCTGGAAAACAATCCCATGACCACCTATCGGTACCGGATGCATCAGGAAGATCTGGCAAAACAGTTCGGCCGCTGGTATCGGATGTCCCATGGGGACAAAAAGACGGTCTGCCTTCTTGGTATGCGGGCGGACGAATCCCTGCAGCGCTACAGCGGAATTGTAAATAAAAAGTATGGTTATAAAGGGGAATGCTGGATAACAAAGCAGTTTAAGGATATGTGGGCGGCGTCGCCTTTGTATGACTGGGCCTTAAGTGATGTATGGCATGCGATTTCCATTTTCGGGTATGATTATAACAAACTTTACGACCTGTATTATATGGCGGGGTTAAAGCCTGATCAGATGCGGGTTGCGTCACCTTTTAACGATTATGCAAAGGACAGCCTCAATCTGTACCGGGTCATTGATCCCGAGATCTGGGCAAAGCTGGTGGGCCGGGTGCAGGGGGCAAATTTCGGCGCCATTTACGGCAAATCCAAAGCCATGGCGTACCGGCAGATTACGCTGCCCAAAGGGCATACTTGGGAATCCTATACCAAATTTCTGCTGGACACGCTGCCGGTACGACTGCGAAACAATTATGTCCGGAAATTCAACACGTCCATTGATTTCTGGCATAAAAAAGGCGGCGGGCTGGAAGAAAAGACCATTCAGGAACTGCTGGATCACGGCTACCGAGTCTGCCGCAACGGTGTTTCGAATTATACGCTGATGAAACATTCCCGCATTATTTTCCTGGATAAAATACCGGATGATACGGACGACATCAAGTCGTCCAAAGATCTTCCCAGCTGGAAGCGTATGTGTTACTGCATTCTGAAAAACGACCATATCTGCCGGCATATGGGGTTTGGTATGACCAGAGAGCAGCAGCGGAAGATCGATCTTCTGAAAATGAAATACAGTAAAGTAGGTGAAATGGATGGCATTTGAAAGCCCTGTTTATCATGTGATCGCGGTGCCCATTGAAAAAATTGTTCCCAATACATACAATCCGAATTCCGTTGCGCCGCCGGAACTGAAACTGTTGTATGACAGCATCAAAGAAGACGGCTATACCATGCCGATTGTATGTTATTATGTCAAAAGCAAGGACATCTATGTGATCGTTGACGGATTTCACAGATACCGCATTATGCTGGATTATCCGGATATCTTTGAACGGGAACACGGCATGCTGCCGGTTTCCGTGATTGACAAGCCCTTTGACTGCCGGATGGCAAGCACGATCCGCCATAACCGGGCAAGAGGTTCCCACAATGTGGACCTGATGAGCAATATTATCAGTGAACTGCATGAACTGGGCCGTTCAGACGCCTGGATTTCCAAACATCTGGGGATGGATCGGGACGAAATTCTCCGGCTGAAGCAGATCACGGGAATGACGGCGCTGTTTAAGGACGTTAAATTCGGTCAGGCATGGAAGGCGGACGATGATGAAGAAGAACCGGAATTTACAGACGAATAGGCCATCGAAAGGCATGGCGCTTCTGTGTGCACTGCTGGCCGTTGTCTTTATCATTTCCTGCAGTGTGACGATCACGCTGCAATACAAAGGCATCTATCGCAGAGACTTGCGCGCCCTGCATATTCCGGAGGAAAACCATATGACCGAGGCACAGGTTATGAAAAACTATGATGTGCTGATTTCTTACCTTTCCATCGGCGGGCCGAAAATCCTGCAGTTTCCGGATTTTCCCATGTCGGAATGCGGTATGATACATTTTCAGGAGGTGCGGCAGATTTTTCTCGGCTTTACCTGGACGGCACTGGGCGCTTTTGTGCTGCTGGTTCCGATGCTGGTCCTTACCATTCGAAAAGGTATATTTCTGTGGCTGAAATACGCCGGTATACTCACGATTGCCCTGCCCCTTTGTCTGGGTATTGCTTTTGCCGCGGCATGGGATCAAATCTTCATTCTCTTTCATCGTATCGTATTTCATAATGAATTCTGGCTGTTTGATCCGGCGACGGATCCGGTCATAGGGATCCTGCCGGATACCTTTTTTCTGCACAGTGCCATTTTTATGATGTCGTGTATCTGCGGCGCCGGTACACTCTGCCTGCTGCTGTATTTGATTTTGCGAAAAAAAAGAGGGCAGTATCACTTGCCCTCATAAACAGCGATGGATTCCACATCGTATTTTTCCAGATGTTTTCGGCCTTCCAGACCGGCCAGCTCCACCAGAAACAGTATTTTCACAACTTCTCCGCCCAGTTCTTCAATCAATTCCGCACCGGCTTTCATGGTACCGCCGGTTGCGATCAGATCATCGATCAATACTACCTTCTGTCCCGGCAGAATCGCATCTTTATGTATTTCCACCACGGCCGTACCGTATTCCAGCGCATATTCCCGGCTCACCACTTCCCGGGGGAGCTTGCCTTTTTTGCGAATCGGAACAAAGGCTTTTCCCAGCATATACGCAATGGGCGCGCCCAGAATAAAGCCGCGGGATTCCGCGCCGGCGATCACATCAAAATCCAGATCTTTGAGACGGGTAAGCATTTCATCGATGGCCAGATGAAAGCCTTCCGGATTCTGCAGAATCGACGTAATATCACGGAACATAACTCCTTTTTCCGGGAAATCAGGTATGGTCAGAATGTAATCTTTCACTGTTTTCATATCATCACTCCTTTATAATTTTGAAATAATTATCATATCTGTTGTTATTTTAATCATTTATTTTGGAAAAGTAAAGCGGCTGTCCCAATTAATTGCTTACAAATACCGGGAACTGTGCTATAATATGATAACAGCGTCAAAAGCTCGAATCCACGGTATGCTTGCATACCGTGGATGAGAAGCTTTATGACGCGCCCCAACATGAGGAAGAAGTGGGGTAGGGGCCCCATGGATTCCGAATGTTGGGCAGGATTGTGAAAGCTGTGAAGCAGCGTAACAATCCGTAATCACCTTTAACGCTCGAATCAAATATTTTCTGATTATGAAAAAAGCGGATTTCTGGCTGATCGGGATTTTGCTTTTGTGCGCTGTAGCTGCCAAATGGCTGCTTCTGCCGCAGAAAGACGCAGATCCGGTCGTAGCGGTATATGTTAATAAAGAAAAAGCAGCCTCTTTTTCTTTGTATGAAGATACAGAGGCAGTGATCGAGGGAAAAAACGGTCTTTCGCTGACACTGGCGATAGAGGAGGGCAGCGCATGTGTGAAACACGCAGACTGTCCGGACAAGGTTTGTATGCAGACAGCGCCCATTCACAAAACAAACGAATCCATTCTCTGTCTTCCTGCGCAGATTGTCATTACCATTGCATCTGCGGAAGAAAGCGAATATGATTCCATTGCACGGTAGGTGAAGCGATGAAGGTCAAACGAATCTGTGTTTTAGGCATACTGACCGCCGTATCGATGATATTTGCATATGTGGAAAGCCTGATTCCCGTATTGCCGGCCATTCCCGGGGTCAAACTGGGCCTGGCCAATCTCTGCGTGCTGCTCTGCCTGTATCAACGGAAAGCAGCGGATGCTTTTCTGGTACTGGTTCTGCGCATTGTATTGACCGCCTTTACATTTGGTTCTTTGTTTTCTATGCTGTATGCATTGGCCGGCGGCCTGTGTTCTTTCTGCATGATGCTGCTCGCCAGACGTTCAGGCGCCTTTTCACTGATCGGCGTCAGTATCCTGGGCGGTGTGACCCACAATATGGCCCAGTTGGCGGTGGCCTGTATTTTGCTGCAGCCGAAAGCCTGTCTGGTTTATCTGCCGCATCTTTTGATTTTCGGCGCAGTCTGCGGTTTTCTGATCGGTATATTGACAAAAGAAATTTCGGCGCGTATTTTTCTGCAGGATAAAAGCGCCGGTTAAAATATCAGGAGGCAAAGATGATTGGTTTTTTAAAAGGGGAAGTGGCCGATATCGGCAGCGACCATATTCTGATCGACTGCGGCGGTGTGGGATACCGGGTGTTCATGTCTGCCAATGACATTGCGGCAGCCGCATCTATGCAGGAAATCAAAGTATATACTGATCTGTATCTCAGAGAGGAAATTATTGCGCTTTACGGTTTCTTAGAAAAAGAGGATCTGGCATTGTTTGAACAGCTGATCACCGTTTCCGGCGTCGGGCCGAAAGCGGCAATGAATCTGTTTTCCGTCATGCGGGGCAATGATATCAAATTTGCGATTTTGTCAGACGATGTTACCGCTATATGCAAAGCCCCGGGCATCGGGCGAAAAACCGCACAGAAGCTGATACTGGAATTAAAGGACAAATTTTCCCTGGATGATGCATTTGAAGAACGAATGCAGACAGGCAGCGCCGTACCTGCCGGAACTTCAGAGGATCAGGCAGTTGCATTGGAGGCACTGGTCAGCCTGGGGTACACCGCAGCAGAGGCCAAATCCGCACTGCGGAAGTGCAAATCGGAAGAACCGGGTCCGGAACCGCTGATCCGTGAAGCATTAAAATACCTGTATTAATCGGAGGTTATATGGGCAAACGAATCATTACAACCGAACTGACAACAGAAGATACGCAGATTGAATATTCCCTGCGTCCCAGATATTTATCGGAATATACCGGACAGGAAAAATTGAAGGAAACTCTGTCCATTTACATCAAAGCGGCAAAACAGCGGAACGAGGCGCTGGATCACCTGCTGTTTTACGGGCCGCCCGGACTGGGTAAAACCACTCTTGCAGGCATCATTGCTTCGGAAATGGGCGCGAATATTAAAATCACCAGCGGTCCCGCCATTGAAAAGCAGGGAGAACTGGCCGCGCTGCTGAGCAATTTAAAGGAACACGATATCCTGTTTATTGATGAAGTGCACCGGCTGAACCGGCAGGTGGAGGAGATTCTATATCCTGCCATGGAAGATTATTCTCTGGATATTATGATAGGCAAAGGCCCGGCGGCAAGATCCATCCGTCTGGATTTACCGCATTTTACGCTGATCGGCGCCACGACCCGGGTAGGGATGCTGTCTGCGCCCTTACGGGACCGTTTTGGTGTTTTGAGCCGTCTGGAGTTTTATTCTCCAGCGGAATTGTCCGAGATCGTGAAAAGAAGCGCCAGACTGCTGGATATCCGGATCGATGAAACCGGCGCCTTGGAAATTGCAAGACGTTCCCGGGGAACGCCCCGGCTGGCCAACCGTCTGCTGAAACGGGTGCGGGATGTGGCGCAGGTCAGATATGAGGGAAAAATCACGGCGGAAGTGGCGAAAGAAGCGCTGGATATGCTGGATGTGGATCCTTTTGGTCTGAATCATGTCGACCGGGAACTGCTGCAGACAATTATTTTTAAATTTAACGGCGGACCCGTGGGCCTTGATACCATCGCTGCGGCGATCGGAGAGGATGCGGGAACCATTGAAGATGTATATGAACCTTACCTGATCAAAAACGGATTTATCCAGCGAACCCCCCGGGGAAGAATGGCCGCGCCGGAAGCATACCGGCATCTGGGGCTGGAACATATGATGCAAGAGGAAGCAAATGAAGATTCCTGAACTGCTCGCACCGGCGGGCGATTATCAGACGCTGATTGCTGTATGTAATGCCGGCGCGGATGCTGTTTATGCCGCCGGCAATTTGTACGGTGCCCGGGCTTATGCCCCCAATTTTAGCGAAGAAGAGCTGCTTTCGGGGATGGAATATCTCCATATGCAGGACAAAAAACTGTATCTGACCGTCAACACACTGCTGAAGGACCGGGAAATCGACAGTCTGTATGCCTATTTGCTGCCCCTTTATCGGGAAGGACTGGACGCTGTGATTGTGCAGGATGCGGGGGTCTTTACCTATCTTCGGGATCAGTTTCCGCATCTGCCGGTACACGTCAGCACCCAGGCGGCGGTAATGGGAGAGGACGGACTGCGCTTTTTTGCAGAACTGGGTGCAAAACGCGTGGTTTTGCCCAGAGAACTTTCCCTGGAGGAAATTTCTGCGCTGAAAGAAAAAAGCCCTGTGGAACTGGAAATATTTGCCCACGGCGCGCTGTGTTACTGCTATTCGGGACTATGTTTTTACAGCAGCCTCATCGGCGGGCGCAGCGGAAACAGAGGAAAGTGCGCCCAGCCCTGCCGTTTGGAATGTACCATTGACGGCAGGAAAAGAGACTGGCTCAGTTTAAAAGATCTTTCGGCCCTTCCTGTTTTGGAAAATATCTGTCAGGCCGGGGTGGATTCCATTAAAATCGAAGGCCGCATGAAACAGGCGGCTTATGCGGCAGGCGTTACCAGAATTTACAGAAAATATCTGGACATGCTGCAGGATGGCAGATATCCGGGCAAGCCTGCAGCGGAAGACCTGCTGGCGCTGGAACAACTGTACCGGCGCAGAGGATTTGATACCGGTTATTTTTATCGGCACAATGGGCCTGAAATGCTCAGCGATTCTCCGCGAAAGACAGCAGAAACCCGGTGTCCGGATGCGGCGGATCTTACAATACACAAACGGCCGGTACAGCTGACTGGCCGGTTTATCAAAGGACAACCTGCCGCGCTTCATGTGGCCAATGGTCGAGGCGTGGGCATTACGGTATACGGCGCCGTCTGTGCGCCTGCGAAGAATCAGCCGCTGTCCATTTCACAGATACGGGAAAAGCTGCAGAAGACAGGGGACTTTCCTTATAGATTAGATTCTGTGGAAATTGAAGCGGATCCCAATATTTTTCTGACCGTAGCTGCTTTAAATGCCCTGCGGCGGGACGCGCTGCAGCAATTCCGGGCGGCGGAGGAAAAGCCTTTTTTCCGCTCTGCCCCTGAAAAAAAAGATATTCCTTTTGATACGGAGTTATCCGTACTGAAAGAACTTTCCAATCCGGGGTTTACTGCTTCGGTACTTTCCATTGCGCAGGCGGAAGCTTTGCTGGCCTTTCCGCAGATTACGCGCATCTATCTGCCGCTGGATCTTTTCCTGCAGGACAGGACCCGGGCGGACAGGCTTTGCGCGTCGATCCGAAAACAGCATAAAGAGGTTTTCTGCGCGCTGCCGGCAGTTTTCCGGGATTCGCTTCGAAATCAACTGCAGACCCTTTATCCGGTACTGGATGAAGCATTTGACGGATTTCTGGTGAAAAACACGGATGAACTGATGTTCCTGCATGTTTTTCATCCGGAAAAACCCTGTATTGCGGATTTTACCGTATATTGTATGAACCGGGCGGCGCAGCGGCTGTTTCGTAAGTACTGCAGCACCCTGACCGCACCCATTGAACTGAATCGTCATGAACTGAAGCAAATGGATCTTTCCGCCTCGGAGTTGGTGGTTTACGGCAGATATCCGATGATGTATACTGCCAACTGTCTGCTGAAAAATACGGACCGCTGCCGGAAAAACGGCGGTATGCTGTCGTTCAGGGACCGGAAAAATATGAAACTTTACGTAAAGGCGGACTGTCTTGCCTGTTATAATACGATTTACAATGCGAAGATACTGTCCCTGTCCGACCGGCTCGGACAGCTGCAAGCACTGCATGCCGCGTCTTACCGGCTGGTGTTTACCACGGAAGCTCCCGCAGAGATTCCTGCCGTACTGGATGCTTTTGCGAAAGGGACGGCCATTTCGAAAAATCCGCAGGATTATACCCGGGGACATTTTGACAGAGGAGTAGAATAAGATGGTTAGACTTCTGACAGACATCTCAAAATATTTAATTCTGATTCTGTTTGTTTTGTATACGGCATATTCCTTTGTTGGCCTGAAAATTACAGATGAACAAAGAAGCGCCCGTACCATTACAAAACAGCGGATTCTTTTATTTGCCGTGCATCTGATTGCCTATCTGGTTTTATATCTTAATCTGAAGGATATCAGCATACTGGTTTTTTACCCCTTTGAAGTCATGTATCTTCTGGCATATATGAAATTTTACAAGCTGTTTTATCCGGGCTCCAATGCGCGGCTGATCAATCATTTCTGTATGTTTGTTGCCATCGGTTTTATCTGTATCATGCGCTTGAATCCCGATAAGCTGTTCAAACAGTTTGCGGTGATCTTTGTCACTTCCGTAGCAGCCTTCTTCATTCCGGCCATTATGAAAAAAGGCAGATTCTTACGGAAATTTACCTGGCTGTATGCCATTACCGGCCTGGGACTGCTTTCTGCGGTGCTGGTTTTGGGACACACTACCTACGGCGCAAAAATCAATCTGGATATCTCCGGATCTACTTTTTCTCCGACGGAGATCGTCAAACTCCTGTTTGTGTTTTTTGTCGCCGGATTCCTGTATGAATATCCCACATTGAAACAGCTGCTGGCGGTTTCCGTGGTTTCCGCCGCCTTTGTGCTGCTGCTGGTGCTTTCCAGAGATTTGGGCGGCGCATTGATCTTTTTTGTTACCTACCTGGTAATGCTTTATGTGGCCACAAAAAAATCCCGTTACATTTTTATGGGTGGCGGCGGGTTCTGTCTGGCATCTTTCATTGCCTACCATCTGTTTTCCCATGTCCGGACCAGAGTCAACACCTGGATGACGCCTTTTTCCCTGATCCGCAGCGACACCAGCCAGATTTCCCAGTCCCTCTTTGCAATCAGTACCGGCGGTTTATTCGGCATCGGTCTGTGTCAGGGCATCCCAAATACCATTCCGGTGGTAATTTCGGATCTGGTGTTTGCGGCCATCTGTGAAGAACTGGGCCTTTTGTTCGGCCTTTGCCTGATACTGCTGTATCTTTCCTGTTTTTTGCAGATTTCGGATACCGCGAAACAGCTTGCGGACCCCTTTTATCGTCTGATTGCTATTGGTTTCGGCGTAGAATTTATTTTGCAGGCGCTGCTGAATATTGGCGGTTCCGTGAAGTTTATCCCGCTGACCGGCATTACCTTACCGCTGATCAGTTACGGCGGAAGCAGCGCCATGGAAATTGTACTGATGTTTGCCATGCTGCAGGGACTGTTCATACTGAAAGACAGGAGATGAGCCGATGAAAAAAGAAATAGATCTGATGAATATGTACGCCGACAGCCAGGATGATTATTACGATGACAGCAAGATCCTGCCCAAAGCCGATGATCCGAAGATCATGAAGCGGAAAAACCGTTCCATACGGTGGATTTCCTTCTTTTTTCTGGCGGTATTTATCGGGCTGATTGCCTATCTGGTGTATTTCCAGGCAGTGGAAAGCACCCGGTTTGAAAACAGTTCCTATAACCGGAGACGCCTGGATCTTTTGTCAGAAAAATATATCCGCGGGAGCATTTATAGTGCGGACGGCCAGCGCCTTGCCTATACGGATACCGAAGGCGCGGAAGAGGTGCGGGTCTATCCTTACGGACGGATGTTTGCCCATGTAGTCGGTTACAGTGCAAACGGCGGTTCCGGAATTGAAGGCGCCTGCCATTCCAAACTGCTTTCCTGCCATGCAAATGCGCTGTACCGGGCTTCCACGGTGTTGAAAAATGAAAAGCTGACGGGCGACAATGTGTATGTGACGCTTCGCACGGATCTGCAGGAAAGCGCATATAACGCTCTGGGCAGCAACCGCGGCGCCGTTGTGATCCTGGATGTGAAAACCGGTGCTGTCCTTGCCATGGTCTCTCAGCCGGATTATGATCCCAATGAGATCCTTGCGAACTGGGACTACTATACCTCGGATGACGATGCGGTGGAAAGCCTCCTGTTAAACCGGGCGACCCAGGGGGTATATCCGCCGGGGTCTACTTTTAAGATTTTTTCCGCTCTGACCTATTTGCGGGAAAACAACTGTCAGACGGACGGATATTCCTATGACTGCTCCGGTTCCATAGAACATGACGGCAACGTCATCCGGTGCTACAATTCCAACCGGCATGGTCAGCTGGACTTAAAACAGTCTTTTGCGAAATCCTGCAACAGTTCCTTTGTGAATATCGGACTTTCAATCAAGCGCTCCGACCTGATTGATATCTGTGAAAGTTTTCATTTTAACCGGAAATTGGATCTTTTGCTGCCAACCTCCACCAGCCGTTTTCTTCTGACAGAGGACACGGACAGTTATGAACTGATGCAGACAGTCATCGGTCAGGGGAAAACCCTTGTTACACCCGTGCAGATGGCCATGACGGCCGCGGCCATCGCAAATGATGGAAAACTGATGAAGCCCTATTTTATAGATCACGTAGAAACGTTTAAAGGCGTTACCATTTCCAAAACCTTTACCAAAAGCTACGGAAAAGTGATGACGGATGAAGAAGTATCCGTGATGCATGATTTGATGAAAGAGGTGGTTCTCAGCGGAACTGCCACATCCCTGTCCAGAGGTAATTATACTGCTGCCGGAAAAACAGGTTCTGCGGAATTTGGCACACAGGGAGATTCCCATTCCTGGTTTGTGGGTTATGCGCCTGCCGAGAATCCGGAAATTGCCATCTGTGTGCTGGTGGAGGGCGCAGGCAGCGGCGCGGAACATGCGGTTCCCATTACAGGAAAAATCTTGAACGATTATTATAACTGATATTGCATTAATTCCCCGGATGCGCTATACTTGCATTAAGTATATATTTTTCACACCAGACGGAGGGCTTGGCAATGATAGAGGCAACGAGCTGTGGCGGTGTGGTCATTTTTCGGGGCAAAATATTGCTTTTGTATAAAAATCTGCGAAACAAGTACGAAGGCTGGGTTTTGCCCAAGGGAACTGTTGAAAAAGGCGAAGAATTGTCAGACACGGCTTTACGGGAAGTGCGTGAGGAATCAGGCGTCCGGGCGGCACTGATCAAGTACATCGGAAAAAGTCAGTATACCTTTTCGGTACCTGAGGATATCGTTACAAAAGATGTGCACTGGTTCCTGATGAAAGCGGACAGCTACAACAGCAAACCACAGCGCGAAGAATATTTTGTGGATTCAGGATATTACAAATATCATGAAGCCTATCATTTGTTGAAATATCCAAATGAAAAACAGATTCTGGAAAAAGCGTATCAGGAATATCTGGAATTAAAAAAAGCAAATTTATGGGGCAGTCACAAATATTTTTAAGTCGAAAATGCTGCATGGTTGTGCAGCATTTTTGGTATTTTCAGGGAGCGTAAGATGCCGGGAAATTCTGAAACAAACGTCCGTAAAAAAAGAAAATTCAAGCCGGATCTGGGCATGATTATATTTTTATGCGTCTTTGTTTATATTGTCGCATGGAATCTGATTTACATGTCGAAAGACCGGATTTCTTATTATGAGGTGACGCCGGGTGAAATGGTGGAATCCGACCGCTTTACCGCGATGATTCTGTGCAGCGACCGGGTCGAAACCGTTCCCGACGCCGGTATGATTTATTATCTGGCCCGTTCCGGCGCAAAGGTCAGCGCCAATACGCCGATTTATTGTCTGGACAAAACCAGAAATATCAGTCAGATCATCCAGCAGAGTGAAGGAAGTGAAATTCTCGATGAAAGCAAGAGAAATACGATTTACAACGAGCTGGAATTGTTTGAAAATAAATACGACCCCCTTCGTTTTTCGGATGTCTATCAGCTGAAATCCTCCGCTTCCTCGATTCTTCTGGATGCGCTGAGCGATTCGATGATCAGTTCCGGAAATACGGATCCATCTCTTCAGGTCATCAGAGTGCAGGAACCCGGCTATATTTTTTATTTTTCCGATGGCTATGAAGGTGTAACGCCGGATACTTTTTCTCCGGACATGCTGGATCAGACGAAGTATCAGGCCCAGACCCTGGGCAATGAACGGGACGCCGCCGCATCAGACCCTGCCTATAAACTGATTACGGCAGAAGAGTGGCAGATCGTATTCAAACTGGAAGAGTATCAGTATGATAAATATATAGAAGACGACTATGTTGAGGTAAAATTTTTAAAAGACGGACAGACTGTCTGGGGACAGGTCTCGCAGTTTCTGGAAATTGACGAGGAAAAGTACGCGGTACTTTCCTTTACCAATTCGCTGGTACGTTATGCAGACGCCAGATTTGCGGACATCGAAGTAATTTTCAGTTCGGAAAAGGGCTTAAAAGTGCCCAACAGTTCTATTGTGGTTAAAAACTTTTACAGTATTCCGAAAGATTACGCACAACCGGACGGAGAGGGAATCCGCGTCAATATGCACACGAAGAATGATAAAGGAGAAATACTGATCCGTTCCCAGTATCTGGAGGTTTACGATGAAACAGATGAATATTATATGATCAGCGTAAACGATCTGGAAGAGGGCACAAATATTATTCAGGCGGAAACCGGAAATCTGTATACGGTTTCCGACACGGTGCCGGTGAACGGCGTCTATAATATCAACCGTGGATATGCCAGATTTAATGAAGTGACGATTTTAACGAAAAATGACGATTTTTCTATTATCAGTCCCAATGACCGCTATGGCCTCATCGAATACGATCACATTGTTTTAAACGGCGATCTTGTAGAAGATGAAGAAATCGTATATCAGCAGTAGGAGAGAACCATGTCCGTTTATGAAAATATAATGCAAATCCGAAAGTCCATCGAAAACCGGGCAATGCAAAACAACAGAGCAGCGGAGGATATCTGCCTGGTTGCGGTCAGCAAAACCCATACAGCGCCTGAAGTGCGGGAAGCCTATGACTGCGGCGTGCGGGATTTCGGGGAAAACAAAGTGCAGGAAATGCTGGAAAAGCATGCGCAGCTGCCGGAAGATATCCGCTGGCATATGATCGGGCATCTGCAGCGAAACAAGGTTCGGCAGATCGTCCCCTTTGTTTCGATGATTCATTCGGTGGATTCCATTCGGCTTTGTGCGGAGATTGATAAAGAAGCGGCAAAGCTTTCCCGCGTGATTCCTATTCTGCTGGAAGTCAATATCAGCGGCGAAGACACAAAGTACGGCCTCTCAAAAGAGGATCTGCCGTCGATTTTGCAGGCGGCTGCGTCATTTCCTTCCATTCATGTAGAAGGCTTGATGACGGTGGCGCCGTTTACAGAAGATACGGCGCAGATTCGTTTAGTATTTTCGGATTTAAGAGAACTATTTCTTGACATAAAGAGCCAAAAGTTAGATAATGTGGCTATGAATTATCTTTCAATGGGTATGTCGCATGACTATGAAATTGCCATTGACGAGGGAGCGACGCATGTCAGGATCGGTTCCTCCATATTCGGTATCAGAAATTATACTTAAACGATCAAAGGAGACTTACCAATGGGATTTTTAGACAACTTTTTAGATAAGATCGGACTTGCTGAGGACGAAGAGTATTACGATGATGATATTTATGATGATTTTGAGGACAACCGAAGCAGCGCACCTGCAAAATCCACACAGAAATCCAGTCCAAGATCCGTCGATGCTGAAGAGAGGACTTCTGCAAACAGAGCCAGCACTGTAAAACCTGCGACCAAGGTGACGCCCATTGGCGGCCGCACGCAGAAAAGACCGGCAAACAGCATGGAAGTCTGTGTCAAGAAACCGACGTCCGTGGAGGATTCCCGGGAAGTGACCGAAGCTCTGCTGAACGGAACGGCTGTCATTTTAAATCTGGAAGGTCTGGATTTGGATGTGGCGCAGCGGATTATTGACTTCAGCAGCGGTTCCTGCTTTGCATTAAGCGGAAATCTGCAGAAGATTTCCAATTACATTTTTATCATTACGCCGCAGAATGTCGATATATTCGGTGATTTCCAGGATATTTTAAACGGGAAGATCAATGTCAATACATTAAGAGATAATCTTTGATAAAAAACTGCGTAAAAGGGAGCCGGCTGAGTACGCTCCCTTTTTTTGAAACAAGGAAAGGAAGTTCATGTCCGCATTTGCGAAAAAAATATATGTTTTCTGTCCGCTGCTTTTGATTCTGTCGTTTTTGTTTGATCAGTTTACAAAGCATTTGGCGTCTGAAAAACTGACATTAAAGTCTGTCCGTCTGATTCCGGGGGTTTTAAAGCTGACTTATCTGGAAAACAGAGGCGTGGGTTTCGGAATGCTCCAGAACCGTCTGTACGTGATACTTGCGGTCAACGTCGTTATCTTGGGACTGCTTGTTTATTTTTTCATACATTTGCCGAAAGATAAGCGCTTTTTGCCGGTTTTCCTGCTGGTGACGCTGGTGATTTCCGGCGCTTTGGGCAATCTTTCGGACCGGCTGCGGCTGGGATATGTAATAGATTTTATCTATATTGAACTGATTGATTTTCCTGTTTTTAATGTGGCTGATATGTATGTAAGTTTTTCGGTGGTTATATTTGCTGCTCTGTCTTTGTTCCATTATAAAACAGAAGAGTGGAACGCTATGTTTACCCGCAAGTCATCTGTGAATACAGCGCAGGAGGATGCGCCGCATGAAGATCAGATTTGAATTGGAAGAAAGCAGCCGGATCGACCAGTATCTCAAAAACACCTGTCCGGATTATTCCAGAAGCCTGATTCAAAAGGAAATCAAAAACGGCCATATTCTTGTAAACGGCGCGGCCGTAAAAGCCAATTATCTGTTAAAACCCGGGGATGAAATTACGGTGGAAATTTCCGAACCACAGCCGCTGGATACCGTTGTGCCAAAGGATATCGCCATTGACATTCTTTACGAAGACGATGATTTTATTTTTGTGAATAAACCAAAGGGCATGGTGGTCCACCCGGCCCCCGGTCATTATGATGATACACTGGTGAACGCGCTGCTGTATCATGCAGGCGAACAGTTGTCCGGCATCAACGGGGTTTTGCGACCCGGCATCGTCCACCGGATCGACAGAGACACCACCGGTGTACTGGTGGTCTGCAAAAACGATCAGGCTCATCAGTATATGGCGCAGCTTTTGGCAGAGCATGCGATCAAGCGAAGCTACCGCGCCATTGTGTACGGGGTCATTCCGGAGGACGACGGAACCATTGAGGCACCCATCGGAAGACATCTGACCGACCGGAAAAAGATGGCGGTGCATGTGCGCAACGCGAAACCGGCGGTGACGCATTATCATGTGCTGGAACGCTTTCAGAATTTTACTTATATTGAGTGCCATCTGGAAACCGGCAGAACCCATCAGATTCGCGTGCATATGGCGTCGATCCATCACCCTGTATTGGGTGACGAGGTATATGGAAAAAACCCGAAAAACCGGCATTTTGAGGGCCAGACGCTGCATGCATATACCTTAGGGTTCCGGCATTTTCGTACAGGAGAGGATCTTTTCATTACAGCTCCCCTGCCTGCATATTTTGAAGAGACACTGTCGCATCTGCGGCAACACAATTTATAAAAGGAGGAATCGATGATGTCAAACCATATCATTACCATTGGTCGTGAAGTCGGCAGCGGCGGCCGTGAAATCGGGGAACGGCTTGCCCGGGAACTCAATATAGAATGTTATGACAGAAAACTGCTGGAGCATACGGCAAAGGAAAGCGGGTTGTGTGAAGAAGTTCTGGAACACCATGATGAGAAGAAACGGTCCAGTTTTCTGTATTCCCTGGTCATGGAACCCCACAATGCGGGCTTCGGCGGATCCCCTTATGCAGAAATGCCTATTGATCAGAAGGTTTTTCTGGCACAGTACAATACCATCAAAAAGCTGGCGGAACAGGGGTCCTGCATTTTTGTGGGACGCTGCGCAGACTACGTGCTGGCACAGCAGGATCACGTTTTGAATGTATTCATCACCGCCAACAAAGATTTTAAAGTCAAACGTCTGATGGAACAGTACAATTTGACGGAAAAGAAGGCCATGGACCTGATCGTCAAAAAAGATCGGGAACGCAGTTCTTATTATAATTATTATACATCCCAGAAATGGGGCAACGCCAAAAGCTATGATCTTTGTATCGACAGTTCGAAATTCGGTATCGACGGCACGGTACAGGTGATCAAAAATGCATTGAATTACAGATAAAAAATTCCGGCAGAAGAGATGTCTGCCGGAATTTTTCTTTTATGAAATGATGGGATTTACTGCCGCAAATGCACTGCCTTGGCTGCATAGCGTTTGCGGTCTTCCTGTATCGCCGCATAATGTTTTTTCGTGGTATTGACGTCTTTGTGCCCCAAAACATCCGCCACAAGATATATGTCGCCGGTTTCCCGGTAAAGATTGGTGCCGTAGGTGCTGCGCAGCTTATGGGGCGTGATTTTCTTCAGCGTCGTTACGTTCTGGGCGTATTTTTTCACCAGCCGTTCCACGCTGCGCACGGTGATCCGCTGATTCTTCAGGGAAATAAACAAAGCCGTTTCTGATCCGGGTTCCGGTTCCAGATGGTTCCTGTCGTTGTTGAGATAATCGATCAGCGCATCCGCCACTTCATCGCCGAAATAGACGATATCCTCATTGCCGCCTTTTCGAATGATTTTGATGGAATTGTTTTTGAAATCCACGTCGTCCAGATTCAGACCGACGCATTCCGACACTCGAACGCCTGTTCCCAACAGAAGAGTAATGATTGCCACGTCACGCAGCCTGGTTTTTTTATGAGAACGCAGCTGGGCTTCGGTGAGTTTTTCGCCGGATTCTACAATATCCAGCATTTCCGCCACCTCATCGGGATCAAGCCGGATAATGTTTTTGCTGTGAAGCTTCGGATTTTCAATCTGCATGGCCGGATTGGAATGAATCATTTCTTTTTTATAGAAATAATTATACATGGACCGCAATGCGGCCAGTTTACGTAAAATCCCGGAATCCTTGTTGACACGCTGCATATCGTTATTTTCATAAGACTGCAGATAAGAAAGGTATTCTTCAATATCCATGGGCGTCAGCTGGTCCAAAACATCCAACGAAAACGCGGAAATTTCCGTTTCGGAAAACACCGGATTGTTTTCTTTAATAAAATGAAAAAAGACGCGCAAATCATAGGCATAGGACAACCGGGTCCGTGTAGATTTCGTGGTTTCCATGGAAAGAAAATAGGATTTGCAAAATCCCGGAAGTTCCCGGATGATTTTCCGCATTTTCTGTATATTTTCCAGATCGTTTTGTTCTTTGTAATTTTGACTCTTTGCCATGAGATAACTCCTCTTGTCTGAAAAATCCACCATATTCGTGTCGTAAAATTATGATTTTGCGACATCATCTATATCAAATCATAGCACACTCTCATTCCTTTGTCCAGCCTTATTTTTACAAAAGAATCGTAAAAGGTCCGTCATTTTCCAGCGTGATTTTCATATCTGCGCCAAAGCTGCCATGAGCAACGGGGATATTTTTTTCTTCCGCATAACGGATCATAAATTCATACAGCTGATTGGCGTATTCCGGTTTGCCTGCTTCGATAAACGACGGCCGGTTCCCTTTTTTACAATTTGCATATAAGGTAAACTGCGAAACAATCATCAGACTGCCGCCTACGTCGTTTAAACTCAGGTTTGTTTTACCGTTCTCATCTTCGAAAATTCGCAAATGGATGATTTTATCCGTGTTTTTTGCAACTTCCTCTTCCGTATCCTCATTTCCGAAGCCTGCAAATACCAGCAGTCCCTTTTCGATTTGCGAATAAATTTCGCCATCAATGTTTACTGTGGCGTGGTTGACTCTCTGAATGACAAATTTCATATTCTGTACTCTTCTTTCCTTGCGTTTTTTCTTTCGTTATTTTAGAATAGATGGAACGATCATACAAGAGGATATCCAAATGAAATTACAAAAACTTTTAAGCTATGTCCGCCGGGCCGTGGACGATTATCATATGATTGCAGATGGAGACAAAATTGCCGTAGGGATTTCCGGCGGCAAGGATTCTCTGACGCTGCTTTATGCCCTTGCCCATTTGCGCAGATTTTATCCGTCTTCCTTTGATCTTGCGGCAGTCAGCATGGATCTGGGCTTTCCCGGCTTTGATTCGACGGAAATCGAGAAACTCTGCGCATCTTTAGACGTCAGCTATTATGTGTATAAAACCGAGATTTATGACATTGTCTTTCATGCCCGCCGGGAGGAAAATCCCTGCTCTTTGTGTACAAAAATGCGCAAAGGCGCTTTTAATACCTTTGTGCAGGGACTGGGATGCAACAAGGTGGCATATGGCCATCATATGGACGACGCCATTGAAACATTACTGATGTCGCTGATTTTCGAAGGGCGGGTCCACTGCTTTTCTCCGGTTACCCTGCTGGATCGGATGCAGATTACGGCAATACGGCCGCTGATCTATGTGCCGGAAGCCGATATCATCGGCTTTAAAAACAAATATCAGCTGCCGGTGATGCCCAAATTGTGCCCCAATGACGGCATATCCCGCCGGGAATATGTGAAAGACCTGATTCGGGAAATAGACAAAAGCGCCCCCGGCGTCAGATCCCGGATGTTTACCGCCATCTTGAACGGAAAAATCAAAGGTTGGGAAAAGGATTGATCCTGTGTTTCCTTTTGTACAAAAGAACATCTGTTCTTGCTTTTTGGATTTTGCAATGTTATAATCAATTACAGTAATTTCCTAAAAAATCAACCGAGAGGATCAAATGATGAATACAGATACGAATTTAAGCGGAAATCAGAAAAAAATTCTGGATACGATCCGGCATTTCGTACAGGAAAAAGGCTACGCCCCTTCCGTTCGGGACATCTGTGCTGCTACCGGCATTCGTTCCACTTCGACGGTACACCTTCATCTGAAAAATCTGGAAAAGCTTGGTTTTATCCGGAAAGATCAGACCAAATCCAGAGCGATCGAGCTGCTGGAGGAAGAAAAAATCGATTTTCCTTCCAATGCGGATACCCGCACCGCTTTTGTGCCGGTGGTAGGCCGCGTCGCAGCCGGCATGCCCATTCTCGCCCAGCAGAATATCGTAGGCAGCTTCCCGATTCCGGAGGAACATCTGCCAAAAAACGATGTCTTTATCTTACGGGTCAAGGGCGACAGTATGATCAACGCCGGTATTTTTGACGGGGATTATATTCTGGTGGAGCGTGTACAGACCGCGGAAAACGGAACAATTGTTGTTGCCCTGATCGATGACAGCGCCACGGTGAAAACCTTCTACAAAGAAACGGATCACATCCGTCTGCAGCCGGAAAACGATACCATGGAACCGATTCTGGTCAAAGACGTGGAAATATCCGGCCGGGTGATCGGCGTATTTCGATTTTTACGATAGGGTTTTAAATAGACAAAAATGCCGGCAGATTTTGCTCTGCCGGCATTTATCATATACGATTTATTCTTCATCCAGATTGCCCGGTTCAATGTTCAGTCCGTCGCTCCAGATTTTTTCGATGTCATAGAACAGCCGGTCTTCTTCGGAAAAGATGTGTACGATCACATCGCCGTAATCCATTAAAATCCAGCTGGCCGAGTTGTACCCTTCAATCTGACGGGGATGCTCTCCTTCTTTTGCCAGGTCTTCCGAAACAAAATCACAGAGAGACTGAATGTGATTTTTGTTTTTGCCGCCTGCAATGATAAAATAATCGGCCAGGATGGAAATCTTTGAAATATCAATGATCTTGATATCCACTGCCATTTTGTCATCCAGTGCGTGGTAAATGATTTTTGCTTTGCCTTTGCTTGTCATTTGAAATACCTCCCTCTATAAGTATTTTTTATAATAATCGTATGCGATTTGTGTCACGGGATCAATCTCTCCGCCAAAGCTCTGCAGGTACTGTAAGGTATCGTGCATAACCAGCGCCACGGCGCGGTCCAGATTTTCAAAGGCCGTTTTACGGATAAGCGCAAGACGGTTCGCTTTTTTTCTCTGGGGTTCAATATAATCTGCCAGAAAGATGAT
Organism: uncultured Lachnospiraceae bacterium; assembly: GCA_947630695.1. Classification (GTDB taxonomy): domain Bacteria; phylum Bacillota; class Clostridia; order Lachnospirales; family Lachnospiraceae; genus CANRIM01. The sequence continues at coordinate 24,009 of CANRIM010000016.1, read as the reverse complement.
TTTATCCAGCTTACTCATATCCGGCTTCCCGGTGGTATGGTTTAAAATGGCGGAAATGATTTCGTCATCATCGATGTTATATTTTTTTGCGGCAATGAAAGCCCCCAGTTTTGCATGGAGCAAAAAAGGATTTCGCTTTTCCACATCTGTCATACGGATATTGTACTTTTCGCACAACTTTATTTTCTTGTCGGCAGGAATGCACTTTGCGCAGTCATGCAGAAGCCCGGCAAGCATCGCCTGTTCTATATCCGCCTCATGCTTCATGGCCAACGCGGCTGCCGTATACATGACACCCATGGTATGGGTATATCGGTGGGCGTCCAGCTTATGCTTTAAATCCTTTTCAATCTGCTGTATCAATAAACTTTCCATCTCGTTTTTCCCTCAAAAGACATCTGTATTCCGCAAATGATCTGCGCTTTGAAAAGCGGTACAGCTTACATCTTCACAGGTACAGGCGGTTTTTCAGGATATATTCATAAACCCCCGGCGGCAGTATTTGCCGAACCTGCGGATTGCCGTCTGCCAGCTGTGTCCGGATATCCGTAGAGGAAATATCACAGAACGGCATGTCCAGAAAATCAATTTTTGCCTGATATAAATCCCTGCAGCGCTCTGCACAAAGCTGCATATCGCTGTCTGCACTGTCCCTGCGGGGCGCCACAATCAGTCGTGCCAGATGGGAAATGATTTCCGGATGCCTCCACCCCGAAAAATCCCGCAGCGAATCACCGCCCATAATAAAATAGAAACAGCGATCCGGACAGCCTGCAGTCAGTTCCTGTAATGTCACATAAGAATACGAAGTCGTCTGCCTGTCCAGTTCAAAGGTGTTGATCTCAAAACGCGCGTCCTGTCCTTCCAGAGCCAGCTGCAGCATGGCTAGCCGGTGGTTTTCTCCGGCGATATGTCTGCTTTGCTTATGGGGCGGTATCTTCGCCGGCATAAACCACAGTGTATCCAGAGAAAACTGTCGGAGGGCCGCTTTTGCAATTTCCATATGTCCCATATGCACAGGATCAAAGGTCCCGCCATATAAACCTGTTTTTATCATAATATTATCATGTGATTCGAGCGTCAAAATAAAAGTGATTACGGATTGTTACGCTGCTTCGCAGCTCTCACAATCCTGCCCACATTCGGAATCCATGGGGCCCCTACCCCACTTCTTCCTCATGTGGGGCGAGTCATAAAGCTTCTCACTCACGGTATGCAAGCATACCGTGAGTTCGAGCTTTTGACTCTGTAATCATCATATCATTTTATGTCGCTTTTGTACATAAAAACTATTCCTGTCCTTTTTGCAAATTTCACTCAAATAGATGGATTTTTGCAGTTTTCCGCGATTTCCTTCCGAAAAACTGCTGATCATCAGGCATTTTGCGGCCCTGGTCATACCGACGTAAAAAATTCTCCTCTCCTCTTCTGTGTCAAAGGAGTCCTCCTGCCTGTGCCGGTAAGGATAGATCCCATTGTTTGCCTCCGGAATCCAGACATGATCAAATTCCAGTCCTTTTGCTTCGTGCATCGTCAGAAACGAAAGCCTGTCTCCGATGTTTTTCAGCCGAAATGCATAATATTGTTTCAGCTGATTCGTTCTGCATAATACAGCGCAGCTTTCCTGTGCATGGGACTTTAAATATGCAGCCATGGCGGCATTTTGCATTTCCCGGTCTTTGTATTCCAGCAGCTGCACTTCGCCGGGAAAGGGATTGGCAGGATCCATCTGCTTGGCAAAACGCTTTTTGTTATTAACAATCAGTGCTTTGGAAGCTTCCACAATGCGTGTCCCGCTCCGGTAATTTTTTGAAAGGGCAATTTGCCGGCAGTCGTGAAAATATTTTGCAAAATCCAGCATGATCTGGGGCCGGCTTCCGCGAAATCCGTAAATTGACTGATCTTCGTCTCCCACCACAAAGAGATTGCGATGCTCCGCAGCCAGCATACGGACAATGGAAAACTGTACGGCGTTGATGTCCTGAAATTCATCGATCAAAATATAGTCAAACCGCGCCCTGCAGTACCGAAGAAATGCCGGATCATAGGTGAGGCTCTGTTGCATCAGCAGTAAAATATCATCAAAATCCATCCATCCCTGTTTTCGAAGACAGCGTTCGTATTCCAGATAAATTCGCTGAAAGTCTTCCTGTTTTTCCGAAGAAATATCCTTTTGGAAAGTATTCGAATTTTTTCGGAGAGTAATATCCAGAAGAACCGCGTCAATCAGATCCTTAATGATAAAGGGGTATCCGTTTTGCAGCAGAATGTCTTTCAGAATCTGCCTTCTGCAGGCTTCATCACATAGTTGAAAAGAAAACCGGCAGCCATAATAGTTTTTCATCAAATGTAAAAACACACTGTGAAACGTTCCGAAAACCGCATCCGCTTTCAGCGGCGCCATTCTTTTGCGAAACCGGCTTTCCATTTCCGCAGCGGCAGCTCTGGAAAAAGTAATCACCAGTATTTTTCCGGAGGGGATCCGTGTTTCCAAGATCATCCGCCGGATACGTTCCGTCATGGTGGCCGTTTTTCCGGAACCGGGCCCTGCAACTAACAAAAGAGGGCCCTCCACATGACAGATAGCCCTCTCCTGTTCCTGATTGTAATGCAATTAAACCGCTTCGTCTAACAACGCAATTCCTTTGCGGATGCGTGCCAGCGTTTCTTCTTTGCCGAGTATTTCCATAAGCTCTGTCGCTCCCCCGGGCGTCATCTGCTTACCGCTTACCGCTGTACGAACCGGCCACATGACCTGACCGTTTTTCAGTTCCTTTTCCTTTACGAACGTAAGCAACAGTTCATAAAGCGCATCATTTGAATAATCCTCCTGGGCCTCCAGCCGCGGCAATATACCTTCCAAAACTTCTTTGGCCAGCGGCAGCGTGGTTTTCATTTTCTTGTGCACATACATATTGACATCATAGTCCGGCAGCACATTGAAAAAGTCCACATGTTCCTGTATGTCCGGCAGAATTTCAATTCGCGTGCGCACCATTTTGGCGATTTTACGCGTATCCAGTCCTTCTTTTACATATTGCTGCAAATAGGGCTGCGCCAGATCAAAAAACCGTTCCTCGTCCATGGCCTTAAAGTATTCGCCGTTCATCCATTTGAGCTTCGTCATGTCAAATACGGCAGGTGATTTGGAAATTTTCCTGTAATCAAATGCCTCGATCAGTTCCTGCAGGCTGAAAATTTCGTTGTTTCCTTCCGGGGACCAGCCCAGAAGCGCTACAAAATTCACAACCGCTTCCGGCAGGAACCCCTGCTCGATGAGATCTTCAAAAGAGGAATGCCCGCTGCGCTTGGAAAGCTTTTTATGATTTTCATCCGTGATCAGCGGTACATGCACATAAGTGGGCACTTCCCAGCCGAAAGCCTCATAGAGCAGATTATATTTCGGAGAAGAACTTAAATATTCATTGCCCCGTACCACATGGGTGATGCCCATGGTATGGTCGTCTACCACATTTGCAAAATTATAAGTGGGGAAACCGTCCGATTTGATCAGGATCATATCGTCTAATTCCGCATTGTCCACGGTAATATCGCCGTAAATTTCATCGTGGAATGTTGTGGTTCCCTCGGTGGGCACATTCTGCCGGATCACATAGGGAACCCCCGCTTTCAGCTTCTCTTCCACTTCTTCCGGGGTCAGGGACAGACAGTGCTTGTCGTAAACCGTAATCTCCTTGCCGTCAATGGTCTGCTTCAGGGAATCCAGCCGTTCCTTATCGCAGAAACAATAATATGCCTTTCCTTTATCGATCAGTTCCTGGGCATACTTTCTGTAAATGCCCAGCGCCTGCCGTTCACTTTGTACATAAGGGCCGCATCCGCCGTCCTTGTCCGGCCCTTCGTCGTGGGCAAGGCCCGCCTGCTCCATAGTATGGTAAATAATGTCAAGGGCGCCTTCCATATACCGTTCCTGATCGGTATCTTCGATCCGCAGCATGAAAGTACCCCCCTCATGCTTTGCAATCAAATAGGCGTATAAGGCGGTTCGTAAATTTCCCACATGCATTTTCCCCGTGGGACTTGGGGCAAATCTGGTTCTGGGTTTCTGGTTCATCGTTTCACTCCCTTGGTATCTCTTTTGCTGATTTTTAACCGGTTAATGTGAATGTCCGTATCTTTATAATGCACAATGATATCCTTGTCATAGAGCAGATATGCGTTGGACAGCGCATCTTTTACATCCAACTTCATAGCGCGGACGCCTTTTGCCGTCTTTTTCTTTTCCGGTATCTCACTGACCGGCATCCGCAGGAAATAGCCGTTTTCCGACTGCAGCACCAGGTGTTCCTTTCCGGTGAAAAGGCTGACAAAAATCAATTCGTCCCCTTCGTTTAATCCGGTGGCCGCAATGGTTTTTTTCGCGGCATCAAAGGAAGCGCCTCCTACATATTTGGCCATAGCCTGCTTCGTCAGAAACAGCACATTGCTCTGCTTTAATTCGCTTAAGGGGCAGACAAATACGATCTGCTCCGTTTTGGAATCATAATTGCTGAGATTGTCCACCGGCACGCCCTTGTCCCGGAATTTGCCGTAAGGCAGATCCAGCGCCTTGCACTGATGCATCTTTCCGGTATTCGTGAAAATACAGACGCGGTCCGTATTCATCATGGGGAAAATATATTTGTTTTCCGCATTGGCATTGGCCATATTTTTTTCGTAAACGGAAGGATCCACGGTTTTGGCATAGCCGAAACGATCCATCAAAAAGACCACCGGGATTTCCTCCACCGGTTTTTCCTTCAGCACTGCATCCTCCATATTGGTGATGAGGGTCTTTCGCGGCACCGCAAACTCCTGCTTCCATGCCAGCAGTTCTTCGGTAAGCACCCGGATCATCACATCGCGGTTATTCAAAATGTCCAGATACTGTGCAATCTTTTTCAGCGTTTCATTGTACTGCGCCCGCAGGGCGTCGATTTCAAGACCGATCAGTTTATACAGGCGCATTTCCAGAATGGCGTTGGCCTGCCGTTCCGTAAAACGAAAGGCGGCGGCGGTACGTTTGGCAGCAAGAGTTTTGAATTTGATGTCTTTGACAACGCCGGATACCAGACATTGTTTCACCTGATCCCGGCTTCTGCTGCCGCGGATCGCCTCGATAATGACATCTATAACGTCACAGGCATGGATCAGGCCTTCCTGGATTTCCTTTTCCGCCATTTCCCGGTCCAGCAGATGACGGTATTTGCGCTCTGCCAGTTCCATCTGAAATGAGGAAAATTCCTGCAGGATTTCCAGCAGACTTAATGTTTTCGGACAGCCATTAACCACCGCCAGCATATTGACGCCGAAGGTGGATTCCAGCCGGGTCTTTTTGTACAGCAGATTTTCAATGTATTCTACATCGGCGTTTTTCTTCAGTTCAATGACGATCCGTATGCCGTCGCTGGAGGACTGATTGATAATGTCCACAATGTCCGTGGTTTTCTTGCTTTCCACCAGCCCATAGACTTCATTCATAAAACGGCCGATATTGGCGCCGATCATCGGATAAGGAATTTCCGTGATCACGATCTGGGATTTGCCCTGTTTGCCTTTTTCCACATGCAGTTTCCCGCGAATTTTGATCTTTCCGGTGCCCGTGGTATAGATTTCTTCCAGTTCATCCTGATTTGTTACAATGGCGCCGGTAGGAAAATCGGGTCCTTTCACATACTGCATGATATCCCGGATGGACATACAGGGATTTTTCATAAAAGCCACGGCCGCATCGATCACCTCTCCCAGATTGTGGGGCGGAATGTTCGTAGCCATACCCACGGCAATGCCTTCCGAACCGTTGACCAGCAGATTCGGGATCCGCACCGGCAGGACGGAAGGTTCTTTTTCCGTTTCATCAAAATTGGGAACAAAATCAATGACGTTTTTATCCAGGTCATTCAAAAAGGCCAGCTGGGTGATCTTTTCCAGCCTTGCTTCCGTATAACGCATGGCAGCCGCGCCGTCGCCTTCAATGGAACCAAAGTTTCCGTGCCCGTCCACCAGCGGAAGGGATTTCTTAAAGCCCTGGGCCATGACCACCAGCGCATCGTAAATGGAACTGTCGCCGTGGGGATGGTATTTACCCATGGTATCTCCCACGATACGGGCCGACTTCCGGTAAGGCCGGTCATACCGGATCCCCAGCTCGTACATGTCGTAAAGGGTCCTGCGCTGCACCGGCTTCAGCCCGTCCCGCACATCGGGAATCGCCCGGGAAATGATGACGCTCATGGCATAATTGATAAAGGATGTCCGCATCACATCCGAATATTCCATTTTTACAATCTTCTGCATATCCTTTTCTCCTGTATAATAGGTATCGGCACGCGCGCCCCTTCTTAAATATCCAGTACCGCTTCGATGGCATTGTCCTGAATGAACTGTCTGCGGGGCTGTACGTCGGTGCCCATCAGAAGCTCCGTAACGTCGGAAGCCATCCGGGCGTCTTCAATTTCCACCTGCTTCAAAAATCGGTTTTCCGGATCCAGCGTAGTTTCCCAAAGCTGGGAAGCGTCCATTTCTCCAAGGCCTTTATAACGCTGCAGCGTGAATTTCTGTCCCGGATGGGCTTTACGATATTTCTCAAGTGCAAAATCATCATAAAGGTACTCTTCTTTTCCCTTCTGGGGAATGGCCTTGTACAGAGGCGGCATTGCCAGATACACATGGCCGTAATAAATCAGATCCGGCATAAAGCGGTAAAACAGGGTCAGCAGCAGGGTCGCGATATGGGCGCCGTCCACATCGGCATCCGTCATGATAATGATCTTGTCATAACGCAGCTTGCTGATATCGAAATCATTGCCGTAGCCTTCCGAAAAACCGCAGCCGAAGGCGTTAATCATGGTTTTAATTTCCGCATTGGCAAGGATTTTGTCCATGCCTGCTTTTTCAACGTTGAGGGTCTTGCCCCGAATGGGCAGAATCGCCTGAAATTTGCGGTTTCTGGCGTTTTTTGCGCTGCCCCCGGCAGAATCACCCTCGACAATAAAAATCTCGCATTCCTCGGGTTTCCGGCTTTCACAGTTGGCCAGCTTCCCGTTGGAATCAAAGGAAAATTTGGTTTTGCTTAACAGGTTGGTTTTGGCCTTTTCCTCCGCTTTGCGGATTTTGGCCGCCTTCTCGGCACAGCCGATGACTTTTTTTAAGGTTTCAAGATTTTTGTCAAAGAACAGTACAATTTCATCACCGGTTACCTTGCTCACCGCTTTGGCGGCGTCCGGGTTGTCCAGCTTCGTCTTGGTCTGTCCTTCAAATCTGGGATCCGGATGCTTGATGGAAATGATGGCCGTCATGCCGTTGCGTACATCCGCCCCGTTGAAATTGGCGTCCTTGTCCTTTAAAATACCAAGCTCCCGGGCATAAGAATTAATGACGCTGGTAAAGACGGTCTTAAATCCCGTTATGTGGGTACCGCCCTCCGCATTGTAAATATTATTGCAGAAACCAAGTACGGTTTCATGAAATTCCTCTGTATACTGAAACGCCGCTTCCACCGTAATATTATCCACGGCGCCCTTGAAATATACCGTATCATGTACCGGGGTATTGCTTTTGTTCAGTTCTTTGATAAAGCCGGTAATGCCGTCCGGCTCGCTGAAAGTCACCTGATCCGTCGGCACCACCCGTCGGTCTTCAAAGTAAATTGTAAGCGTCGGGTTCAGATATGCCGTTTCGTGCAGTCTGGACTTGATTTCTTCCGCCCGGAATTTCGTTGTGGAAAAGATTTCGGCATCCGGTAAAAACGTCACTTCCGTACCCTGTTCTTTTGTCTTTCCAAGAACAGGCAGCATACCGTTGACCAGATCGATGTCCGGCACGCCTTTTTGGAAACGGTCAAAGTGAACCAAGCCGCCCAGACGGATGCGTACTTCCATCCATTCGGAAAGGGCGTTGACCACGGAAGAACCGACGCCATGGAGTCCGCCGCTGGTTTTATAGACGGAATCGTCAAATTTTCCGCCGGCATGAAGTGTGGTAAATACCAGCCGTTCCGCCGGCATACCTTTTTCATGCAGGTCCACCGGGATACCGCGTCCATTGTCCGTTACGGTGACCGAGCCGTCTGCATTCAGGGTCACATGAATTTCACTGCAATATCCTGCCAGATGTTCATCCACCGCATTGTCTACGATCTCATAGATCAGATGGTTTAAGCCCTTGGAAGAAGTGGAACCGATATACATGCCCGGACGCATCCGGACCGCTTCCAGTCCTTCCAGAACGGTTATACTTTGTGCATCATAGTTTGTTTTGCCAGCCATTTGTCTCGTGTCATCCAATGATCAGCCGATGATTGGATTTATCCTTCCTCCCACCTTCAGTGTTTGATTTCCGCGGAAAATTTCCGAATAATTTCTTTTAAAAACAGGTAGCAGCGTTCAGCGCTTGCAACAGACATCCGCTCTCCCGTCGTATGCAGGTCGAAAACATCCGGCCCCATGGAAACGCAGTCCAGTCCCGGCATTTTCCCGCTGAAAATGCCGCATTCCAGACCCGCATGGATCGCGCGCACTGCAAGTTCTTTTCCGTACATACTACGGTAGACCTCCCGAAACAGGGACTGCAGTTTCGAATCCTTGTTGAATTTCCAGCCGGGATAGGCGCTGAGACGTTTCGGCTTTCCTTTTTGGTTGGCCGCCAATATCGCAAGGTGTTCGTATAATGCTTCCTTGTCTGCGTCTACAGAACTACGCAGGGAATACAGCAGTTGGATCTGCGCGCCTTCGGTACGAATGGTCCCCAGATTCAGAGAGGTTTCCACCAGTCCTTCCATATCTTCGCTCATTTTTATGACGCCGTTTGGCGCCTGGGACAGAAACTGCAGCAGCCGTGCAACGGAATCATCGCTGAAGCAGGCTGCCGTATCTGTGCTGCAAGGCTGCAATGTTACCATGATATGATCATCGATGCCTGCATAACGGATCCGAAGCAGATTCTGCAGGGTCGCAATACATTTTTCAGCTTTTTCATGTTCTTCATCCGGTATCCGGATCAATGCTTCCGCCGATGCGGGAATAGCGTTGTCCGCAACGCCGCCCTGTATGGAAACAAGCCGGATCTGTACCTCCTGATATAAATTGCGCAGCAGATCCTTTAAAATCAGGTTGGCGTTGGCCAGGCCCTCATGTATCTGTTCTCCGGAATGGCCGCCGTTTAATCCGCTGACCGTCAGCCGGTATGCCGGTACATCCGATGGGGATATATCCATGTCAAAATCCACAGATGCGGTCATGCCGCCGGCACAGCCTGCGGTAATGCTGCCCTCCTCCGAAGAATCGATATTGATCATGGAAGTCCCGGTCAAAAGAGAAGTATCCAGGCTTTCCGCACCCAGAAGTCCCACTTCCTCATTGACGGTAAATACGGCCTCCAGACGGCCGGATTTGACATCCGGATCGGTCATGACGGCCAGCGCATAGGCAATGGCAATGCCGTCGTCGGCGCCGAGGGTTGTTTCTTTCGCTTTTAAAAAGCCGTCTTCCACATAGAGTGCAAGAGGATCCTTTGTAAAATCATGGGTGCTGCCCGTTTCTTTTGCGCAGACCATATCCATATGCCCCTGCAAAATCAGCCCCGGCACATCTTCAAACCCCGGATCCGCCTGCTTGATGACAATGACATTTTTATCCGCATCCTGTATGGCCTGCAGTCCGTGGCTTTCGGCAAAAGCCACCAGCCAGTCGCTGACGGCGTCGATATGAAAAGAACCCCGGGGAATCCGGCTGAGTTCTTCAAATATGGAAAATACCGCAGGAGCGGCGGATGATTCGATCAGCATTCTAAAGCCTCCTGTTCTGAACATCTGTCGTCAAACATAAATTGTGGTATGAAACAGAAAATCATCTTCATTGGATGTCTGGTCTTTATGACCCTGATGATCCTTTTTCCAAACGTCTGTATTACCGGCGCCAGAAACGGCTTACGGCTCTGGTACGAAAGCGTCCTTCCGACGCTGCTTCCCTATATGATACTCACAAATGTGCTTTTTAGTACGGGGATTCTTTCATTTCATGAAGGAAACAGCCGAAGCTTCTTCAGTATCCACAGTCTGTTTGCCATATTTATCGGTTTTTTCTGCGGATACCCCATGGGCGCATATTATGTTACAAAGAATTATCAGGCGGGTTATATCGGCAAAGCCGCCTGTATGTGGCTGCTGTCTTTCGTCAATTTAAGCTCCCCGGCGTTTATTATACAGTTTATCGTCATTAAAAACCTGAACGGTCAGTATCTGATTCCGATGCTGGCCAGCGTCTACGGCAGCGCACTGATAACAGCCATCCTGCTGCTGCCCTATTATTATAAAAAGCATATCGTGGAAAACGAGGTGGCCAATATCCCGCGGCAGGAAGAACGCAAAGATGTTTCCGCCTGCATCAGCGACGCCTGTCTGCAGGCGATCCGGCTGTGCGGGTATATTGTCATTTTTTCCATAATAGTAAATATGGTAACAGCACGCATCAGCACTGTTACCATCAAACATATTTTTCTCATTGGGTTGTTGGAGATAACAAATGGCATAAACACTGTCTGCGGCGCTGACATATCCGAAGAAATCGTACCGCTTCTGATTGCCGCATTTACATCATTTGGTTCGATCAGCTGCATTTTTCAGACCATCAGTGTGTGCAGGGACAGCAAAATTCCGATGCACATGTATGTTGCATCCAAACTGTTTCAGGCTGTCATAAGCACAGTCATCATGCTGCTGTTTACCGGATCATTCAAATGAATCCAGATCCGGATCAATATCGTACTGGGTTTCTTCCGGAATCTGTACTTCTTCAATCGGTTGGCTGCCCATGATATCCGGAATTGCCGGTCCGGCTGCACTGCCGCTGCTCTCCCCTTCTGTCTCTTCGTCCGAAGGTGCCGCAGCAAGCTCGCCCCGGTTGTTGCTGATGACGTCAAAGCATTCTTGCAGGGTTTTCAGCAGCGCGCCGTACTTGGCGCCGGCACTGTCAATCGTGTTGCCGATGACCGTCTGCAGCGTTTCCAGCATCTCATCCGTATAACGAATGGATCCGGTGCGAATCTCATTGGCTTCATTAATGGCATGGTCAAGAATCTCATTGGCCTGATTGTTCGCCTGGGCGACGATGTCATTTGCCTGATCGATGGCGCGTTTGATGATCTCGTGCTCGCTGAGCATCTGGTCAATGGTTTCCTTGGCCTGGGTGAGCATGGCATCTGCTTTCGACTGCGCATCTACCAAAATCGCGTCCTTATTGGCAATAATCTTCTGATAACGCTTTACTTCCTCCGGCGTCTTCATTCTCAGCTCGCGAAGCAAATCCTCCAGTTCTTCCCGGTTGACAATGATTTTGGAGGTGGATAAGGGCTGGTATTTACAGCCTCCGATATACTCTTCAATTTCGTCAATGATCTGTTCAATTCTGCTGCTGGACATTTTAGGCATCCTCCTGTATTTGTTTTACTTTGCGCTGCATGGCGTCAATTACATGCGCAGGAACCAGCTTTGAAACATCCCCGCCATAGAGAAAGATTTCTTTGGAAACGGAAGAACTCACATAAGAAAAATCAAGTCCCGTGGAAAGAAATACCGTCTCTATATCCGGATTCAAAGTCTGATTGGTATGCGCCATCTGAAATTCATAATCAAAATCCGTCATCGCCCGAAGACCACGAATGATCATCCGCGCGTGGACTTTTTCTGCAAAATCAATGGTAAGTCCGTCAAAGGACTGTACGGATACGTTGGGCATGTGGTGCACGGCTTCCTCAATGAGAGCCACCCGCTCTTCCAGAGAAAACAGCGGATTTTTATGTTTGTTCATCAACACGCCGATAATCAGATGATCCACCAGGCCGGCGGCCCGCTTGACAATGTCCATGTGTCCGTAGGTGATGGGATCAAAACTTCCCGGATATATCGCTACTTTTGCTTGACTGGTCATAGATCAGAGTATCCTTTGCAAAAATACATGCTTGTTTGTTTTATACAGTTTTGTCCGCACAACGGCAAACCCGAGATCCTGCACATACGAAAAATCCGTCTCGGCGGCAGCCTCTGTAATCAGCAGCGTATCCTCTGTTACAAACGCTGCGGAGGAAAGCAGTTGCAACACCTGCTGTTCCAATCCTTTGCGGTAGGGCGGATCCATAAAAATTAAATCAAAGGCATCTACATCCGGAATCTGCCCCCGGGAAAGAAAGCGGAGCACATCTTCCTGCCGGACCACCGCCCTGTCTGCCAGTTTTGTAAACATAAGGTTTTCCTTAATGCAGGCTACAGCGCTTCTGTTATTTTCAATAAACCAGGCGCTGCGGGCGCCGCGGCTCAAAGCCTCGATCCCGATGGCGCCGCTTCCGGAAAACAGATCCAGAAAACGACAGTCATAAATGTCTTTCTGCAGTATATTAAACAGGGTTTCTTTTATCTTGTCCGTGGTGGGACGGGTCGCATCCGAAGGCAAAGTCTTCAGCGCGAGACTTCTGGCACTGCCTGCAATAACGCGCATAAGATCTCCTTGCGATGGCTTCAAAACATAGATATTGTATTCACAAACTTATTTCTATTATAGATATTGTGTTGGCCGCTGTCAACCAAAAAATACCGGGCCACAAACAGGTGCAAGGCTTATTTCCCGTGTTTTTCGCCCAGATCCGTCACAGTGCCGTCCGGCTCCACGATACTGATCTTGTCCAGCTGCGCCCGCATGTTTTTTCTGAAATCCGCAATATATTCCGCCCGCAAAATCCGCTGTTCGTTTTTTTCCGCTTCTGTGAGCCCTTCGTTTTTGGATTTATGATAAAGTGCATTGATGCGCCGGATTCTTTCGTTATCCATACAAATCTCCCTCCTGTTATAAATGCTGTATCAGCGTACAGGCAGTGCGAATGCCGTCTGCCGCCGCCGACATAATGCCCCCTGCGTACCCCGCGCCTTCACCGCAGGGATAAACGCCGCGGATATTGCTTTCATATGCGTCATTCCGCAGGATTTTTACGGGTGAGGAGGTTCTGCTTTCCACCCCTGCCACCAGCCGGATTTCCTCCGAAAACCCCCGGATTTTCTGATCCGAAAGCCGTATACCTTCGCAAAGGGCACGCAAAAGCGGTTGGGGAAAGATCTGCCGCACATCTGCAGGGGAAAACCTGCCTTTCACCGCATCTTTTGCAAGGGACACAAACGCCGCCGTATCCATTTCCGCTCCGTCGCTCAGAAAGGCTTTGCCGCTTTGCACCGGGATCCCTCCGCCGCCCAGACGGTACGCCTTCTGCTCCATGCTTTCCTGCAGCTTAAGTCCGGCAAAGACGGAATCATTTTCCAGATCTTCCGGCAGTACATTGACCACTATGGCTGCATTGGCAAAGGGGCCGCTTCTGCCGGAATAGCTCATACCGTTGACCACAGCCTGTCCCGGAGCGGAAGCCGCCGAAATCACATACCCGCCGGGACACATGCAGAAAGAATACACGTTCCTGCCTTCCGGCGTATGGGCAGTCAGTTTGTAGTCGGCAGCAGGCAGATCAAGCGCCGCCCGGCCATACTGCGTATCATTGATAAAGGACTGCGCATGCACTACGCGAACCCCGACGGCAAAGGGTTTCTGACACATCTGCAGCTGTCTGTCATACAGCATATGAAAGGTATCCCGGGCACTGTGTCCGATAGCCAGAATCAACTGTTCTGCTGCAATCTCCTGTCCGCCGTTTACAACGATACCGGCCAATCTTCCGTTGGAAAGAATCAGATCATCCAGTTTCGTATCAAACCTTACGCTGCCGCCAAGGGCAATAATATCCTCCCGCATAGAAACCACGATCTGTTCCAGACGATCCGTTCCCAGATGGGGTTTGTTTTCGTATAAAATGGACGCCGGCGCTCCATGCCGTACAAAAGTCTGTAAAATTGCCTGATGTATGCCGGACCGGTCCTTGTTTCCGGTATTCAGTTTTCCGTCGGAAAAGGTGCCTGCGCCGCCTTCGCCAAACTGTACATTGGTCTTCGAATCTACATCGCCTGTTTCCAGAAACGCTGCAACCTTTGCCTTACGTGCCTGCATGTCCGCGCCCCGTTCAATCAAAAGAGGACGGGCGCCTGCCTTTGCAAGAACATAGGCCGCAAAAAGTCCTGCGGGACCGCTTCCTGCAACCACCGGCGGACGGGAAAATTGCCGTTTCACCTTTGGAAACGCAAAACAAGTTTCCTGATATGTTTCTATCGGAAGCCTGCGAGTCTTTGCAATTTTCAGCAGTTTTGCTTCTTTTTCCGGAGAAAGTGCTGCGGCCGCCTGATAAATAAAAAACAGATCCGGCTTTTTCCGGGCGTCCAGAGATTTCTTGACAATTTGAATTTTCAGAATTTCCGCCGGATCGATTCGCAGCATATCCGCAATTTTTTTTCGAAGCACGGTTTCCGGGCTGCGAGGGTTTCTCTGCCCGGCTTTGATTTTAATATCTCTGATCAGAATCATAGATTTCGTTTCCTTTTGCGGCATTTTTTCCTGCCAGATAGCCGCTGGTCCATGCCCACTGCAGATTATAGCCGCCGCATTTTCCGTCGATATCAACGATTTCTCCGCAGAACCAGAGATCTTTACAGCGTTTGGACCTCAGGGTTTCCGGATCCAGTTCCCGGGTATCGACGCCGCCGCATAGCACCTGGGAGTCCGAAATATCCCCGGTTCCGGTAATATCCAACCGGCACCGACGCATCAGACCGGGAATGGCTTCCGGCTTATGCCCGGAAAGCTCCAGCAGCGCAGCGGTGAGTTTATCCGGCAGCAGTCCGTTCATCTGTGCGCGGATCTCCATATCCTTTTTTGTTTTCAGCAGCTTTTCCAGTGTTTCCTCCGGGACGTCCGGTATAAAATCAATCAGGCACCAGGCCTGCTTGTCCGGATTTAATGTAATATACCTGCTGAGCTGAAATACGCAGATACCGGATATTCCTTTAGATGTAATCTGCAGTTCCCCGGTTTCGGAAATGGCCTTCTTTCCGTCCAGATACAAGTCTATTTTTACCGGAAACCGCACGCCGGCTGCCAGTTTCATGGCTTTCTGGCGCACCCTCAGCCAGGTCAGCGCAGGGCCAAAAGGAATGATGTGATGACCGCAGCGTTGTATCGCTGTCAAAACCCGCTCCGTATAACTGGAAACCGAGGCAGCCGTTCCCGCTGCCACAATCAAATGATCTGCGGTAAATGCTTTATTTTGGGTCTGTACCGTCCATTTTCCCTTCGACCGGAAGAAATCCTGCACGGTCTCACACGTGCAGAGCCGCACATTTTCTTTCAGCAGCTGCAGCCGGAACATTTCCGTTACGGCCTCCGCCCGCATACTGTAGGGATAACAGTAACCGTTTTTCTCCCGGACCATAATCCCGTTTTTCTGAAAAAAATCGATGGTACTTTGATTGTCAAACTGCCCGAAGGCCGCAGAAAGAAAGGCGTCCTTCGCATGATAATAACAGGACAGATCCAGTTGCCTGTTGGTAAAATTGCAGCGGCCGTTCCCCGTGCCGGAAAGTTTGCGGCCAATCCGGTCGTTTTTTTCCAGCAGCGTCACTTTCGCGCCCTGCTTTGCCGCGGTAAGCGCCGCCATCAGGCCGGAGGCGCCGCCGCCGATCACCAGTACCTCGTTCATTGCAGTTCTCCGATATAATAAAAGCCCTTGCTTTCTGCTAATTTAATATTTCGTATGGTTCCGATCAGAGATGCGTCTCCCGGAAAATGCACCACAGCATTGTTGGACAGCCGGCCGGTCATCAGCGTTTCATCCTGCCGGTTGATTTCTTCCACCAGCACCGGAAGTACCCGGCCTTCCAGCTTTTTGTTTTCCGCTTTCGCTGTCTCGTGAACCAGCGCCAGCAGACGGTCAAAGCGGTCATGCATCACGTCCTCACTGATCTGATCAGGCATAGCGGCAGCCGGTGTTCCGGTTCGTTTGGAATAAAGAAAGGTAAATGCATTGGAGAAGCTGACCTTGTCCACTACATCCATGGTCTCCAGGAAATCTTCTTCCGTTTCTCCCGGAAAACCGATGATGATATCCGTCGTCAGCGCCACATCCGGAATGCTTTCTTTGATCCGCTCCGCCAGGGCCAGATAGGATTCCTTCGTGTATTTCCGGTTCATCTGTTGCAATATTCTGCTGCTGCCCGACTGCAGCGGCAGATGTATATGCCGGCATATCTTTTCTGAAGCCGCGATGGTTTCAATCAGCTCTTCCGAAAGATCCTTGGGATGTGAGGTCATAAACCGAATCCGCTGAATTCCGTCGATTTTTTCCACTTCCTTTAAAAGCTGAGGAAACCGGATTTCCGATTCCAGCCCGGCGCCATAGGAATTGACGTTCTGCCCCAGCAGCATGACTTCTTTCACACCGTCGGAAGCCAAGTGCGCGATTTCCCGGAGAATGTCCTCGTGTTTTCTGCTGCGCTCCCTGCCCCGCACATAGGGTACGATACAGTAACTGCAGAAATTGTTGCAGCCGAACATGATATTGACCCCTGATTTAAAGGGATATTTGCGCTGCACCGGCAGCTCTTCCACGATTTTGTCCGTTTCCTGCCAGATGTCAATGATCCTGCTTCTTCCGGAGCTGATATAATTGTCGAACAGCTCTGCCAGCTTATAAATGTTATGAGTGCCGAAAATAATGTCCACAAATCCGTAAGACTGTCTGATTTTCTCAATCACCGACGCTTCCTGCATCATACAGCCGCACAGCGCGATGATCATTTCGGGGTTTTTCTTTTTTAAGGTATGCAGATACCCCAGCCGCCCGTAGATCCGCTGGTTGGCATTGTCCCGCACGGTACAGGTATTGTAAATCACAAAATCCGCTGTCTCCTCTGCCGAAGGAACAAATCCGGCATCTGACAGGATACCGGCCAGCTTTTCACTGTCTCTGGCATTCATCTGACAGCCGAAGGTCTGTACGCAAAACCGAAGTGAATGTCCCAGACGCGCAGCTGCTTCATCTGCGTAAGCACGCATTTTTTCAATATAAAAACGCTGCCGCGCGGGTTCCTCCGCCGGCGGCGCTGATACAATTTTAGAAATGTCATTCATCTGATTCATATTTGATGCCCTTTCAAACCTGCGGCATATGGCCAGCATATTCCGGATACATTTCTTTCAGCCCCTGCTGCCAGTATTTTTCCGGGATATCCGGCCAAATGCATACGCCGGTTTCTTTTTTGCAAAGATCCATGACCTTCTTTAAAGCACAGCCCTGGGTGATCTTTCCGGTACGCAGCAGCTGCTCCGTAATAAAGGACCAGTAGGGCGCTTTTTCATAAAGACCGGATGCATGCATTTCCTGAATCACCGCCGCAACGTCATATGCCAGAGAAATAAATTCTTCACGCCATGTCCCGTTTTTTCCGTGCAGAAGCATATACTGCGCCTTTCCCTCACTGCGGTACGGCATGCCGCAAGCGCCGGGATTGTATGCACAGACCTTTCCGCGGGCAATCCGGCCCTGCAGGTGGGTATGTCCGAACAGAATCAGCGGTGTGTCGGAGTGATCCAAGATTTCAAAGGTCCGAGGGTCATTCGGCCGCATATTTTCATTGATACGGCAGGGCGACCCGTGACAGATCGTCATGGACGGAAGTCCCGGAAATTCCAGTTTTTTCACAATCGGAAGGCTCTCAAAAAACGCCATGTCCCGCGGGGTCAGATTCCGATAATTATACAGCATGGAAGCAACGGTATTGTCATTCCAGCCCTCTTCTCCGCTGTCCCGGTAATTCAGCCAGTAGCCCTCCTTGTTGCCCCGGATAAACGAACAGTCATAAGATTCACGCAATGCATAAAGGATCTCCATGGTTTTCTGGGGATAGGCCAGATCCGCCGTATAATCTCCCAGAAACAGGAATCGCTGCGCGCCTCTTGCAAACGCATCATCCAGACACCGCCGCAGCGCAATATGATTGGAATGAATATCAGACAGAACAGCAACTTTCATCTCGTTTCCCCCGCAAAAAACTCCTAATATTATTTATAATCCAAATCAGCGTTTTTTTCAATAGAAGAAGCCTCAGATACCGGAAAAAACAAAAGCCGGACAACAAAAGTCCGACTTAAATTTCAAAGAATTTTTTTCAGTCCCGGAATCAGCTTCAGCAGACGGCTTAAGCCAAGGGACAATAAAAAGATGATCACAAACAAACCCAGAAAACGCAGGGGCGACGCCGTCCGATAGGGGTTGTATCCCAGATACCGCAAGAACAGACGCACAAAAATCATGTGGACCAGGTAAATGGAAAAAGAATCCCGGTCAATGGCCAGCAAAATCCGTTTGCACCAGGAAAGGGCTCCGCTGTTTTGATCCAAAAAGGAAAAGAGTCCCACCGCCTGCAATATCACGATAACGGTAGAATATCCGGCAAGTGCCTCCGGAATTTCCGGCCTGCTGTTTTGAAATACCAGCGTCACCATTATCATTGCAATGGTGGAGAAAAGAAACATACACCCGCCGGCCCATTTGCCGATGGCAAGCGTACCTTTGTGCAGCGCATAGCCGCAAAACAGATAAAAAGGATAAATTGTCGCCACATGGATATAAAAACCGATGGAAAGATTCCATTTTTGCAGCAGCGGTAGTATGGACAGAAAAATAAAATAAACACCAAGGAGGTATTTCAAATCCGTATCGCTGCTGTGTTCCGCTACTTTTTTATAAAAAGGAAGCAGCAGATACAAACCGATCAGCAGGTATAAATACCACAAATGAGACCAACTGCCGGCAGTAAGCATCTGTATAATCACATCCAGCAGAACTGCCGGGTGAAATGCTTCGTGATCCATTACCATGCTAAAAATGCGAAATACAAAGCAAAACAGCGCTAACGCCAGAACCACCCGAAGGATATATTTGCCAAAGAGCTTTCGATAACTTAAATCCCTGGCCGGATCCAGCAACAAGGCGCCGGTAACCATCACGAAACAGGGAACTGCCCACATGAGGCTGTGCTGCAGCGCATTGGACACAAGCATCTGCAGGCTGCTTTGCTGCGCATTATACAGCATAGACGCAGATGCCACGGTATGCAAAAGTACAACAGCAATACACGCCACAGCACGAATATATGAAAAACTATTGATTTTTTCCAGATTCTTTACCATACCAATGCATCATTCAGACATCCGTCGTCTGCGGGAATATTTTGCTGGGGCATTTCCTCCTGGGCCGCAGCCCTGGCTCTTTCCTGTGCTTCTGCCGCCGCCTGTGCTTCTGCCGCTGCCGCGGCCTGTGCCTCCGCTGCAGCCTGCGCTTCTGCCGCTGCCTGTGCTTCTGCTGCCGCCTGTGCTTCTGCTGCCGCCTGTGCTTCTGCCGCTGCCGCAGCTTCTGCTTCTGCCTGCTTCAGAATCGCCAGCTGCGCCTCTTTGGTACTGACCTTCTGGCCGTTTTGTTTACTTTCATATTTCAAAAATGCTACTTTATCTTCCAGACATATTTCTCCGAAATCCATATCTTCAAAGGGCACCGCATTCAATTCCAGACTGCTTCCATCCGCAAACAAAAGCAGCAGATCGAACCCATCATTCAATACCTTTCCACCGGCAGCGGCAGGTTCTGTTTCCTGCGGAATATAATAAAGAATCCGTTCTTCTCCTGCTGCAAATGGTTCTGATTGGGAAAGCATACTCTCCGTAAATGTCTCTTCTTCCATGCGTTTTACGGCAACACCTGTAATGGAAAGGCCGGTGCTGTTTTTTAAGACCGGGTGGAAGCTGTCATCTGTATCCGAAGCTTCTCCAATGGATTTCAACGCAGGCGTGGTTTCCTTCGGTTCGGCTGTATGCAATGCACCGGTTTTGTCTTCGGTTTTCTTTGCCGACTGATCCTTACTGCATCCTGCAAGCAATACTGTGCATATCAGGAGGCACAGGCCTATATATTTCGTGTATTTCATCTTAAGTTTAATGCTTCGCATAAGCCTTCCTCCTAGTTAATTCTGGCATAATTGGAATAGCGCCAGGTTCCGGATGATCCGTAAGTGATCTGAAAGCCGTTCCGCCCGCTTTCATGGGTAAAGTCCGGGTCAAATACATAAACCGTACCGGCCATATTGATTTCCACCCAGGCATGCGGTCCCATGCCGCCGCTGCGTAAAGGAACCGAGCCGCGTACCATATGGGCATCATAACCCAGCTGCTTTGCCATGTAGTAAAAGACGGCCGCCATGACTTCACAATCGCCTTTCAAATTGGTAAAGCCGTAAATGGCTTCATATTCTTCAAAACGATACCCCGCAGGAATACCGCCATTAGAATTTCCATTGTTATAATACGGCAAAGACGCTGCCCATTGAAATGCGGACAGAAGATTCCAGCCGATCTGGTTCAGCCGCTGTTCTGCATAGGCATAGGCTTCAAACTGGTGCGAAGAACTGGCACTGACAGCAAAAGAAGTCCCTCCTACACAGCAACAGATCCCATTGCCCATGGTGATATATACATGCGCCGTATAGGTACCGGTATGATATTTATGATTGCCGACAAAAACGTCGGCGGCGTAGGTGCCGTCACTTTGCCGTACAGCTGTATACCACTTGATATCATTTTGATTTCCATGGCACCAGACGGGAATTTCCACCTTACTGATGCCAGAAAGCGCCTTGATATCATATGCCACAACCCGGTATCTGCCGGCTGCAGGATCTACCGGTTCGTATTTTATTTTCGCTGTTGGCTTCCCGTCGATCCGGAATGTTTTGCTTGCGATCAGCTCTCTTTCGCCGTTTTTCTTTGTTGCGTAAATATGAACCTTATATTCGCCCGGCGTATGATGATCCTTGATCTGAATATAGTGATAATAAGATGTTCCGGTTTTCTGAGTGGAATACCAGATCAGATCGTCCTGCCCGCCTGCAGTACTCCAGACTGCAAACTGCACCTGCGTTGTTCCGCCCGGTACCACCAGATCCTGCAGGAATACGCCCTGCACAGTTTCATTGTTGTAGTAATCTACCAGGCTGATGTCGGAATATACCGGCTTCATATCACAGCTTGCGGTGGAAACCGTTTCGGTTTTGCCGGTAATATCTGTCAACAAGAGACTGACGACATAGGTCCCAAAGGTGTAATTCAAATCCGCGAGACTTACATCATAGGTATATTGACCATTTCCATATTTTATATCGAACAGATAGTGATGGTCACTTGCGGCAGTTGTATGTATCTCCAACTGCAGTTTTCGAACAGATTCCGGATGCTGAATACCGGAATACTGCACGCGAAAGGTTCCTGCAGAAAGATTAACGTCCGTAATTCGAAAATCAGAGGCCGAAGGCGCTGCAACCGTAAACGTATCGCTTTGTAACTTTGCTCTGCTGCCGTCAGCAAACAAAGCATAAGCCTCTGCGTTATATAAACCCAAATCTTTGAAGGAACTAATGGGAATATCCGCGCCATAAGTTCCGTCAGATTGTTTTACCGCCGGAAACCAAAGCATATCATCTGTTCCGCCTGCATTGCTCCAGACGGCAAAATCTATTCCCTGCATTGACATATCCGATGCGGAGGCGTCGTAGTCAATGTGGTAATACCCGCTTTTATTCTGCACAGGCGTACATCGCATTGATCCCAACGTACCCGCAGCCACATAACGATCCGATGCCTGGGGTGTATAGTTGTATGTAGTATAGCAATCAAGATTCCTTATGCCGTTGCCCATTGTTACATAGACATGGATTTTATATTTGCCGGTATGTCCCCTGTGCAAACTGGTATTTACATCAAACACATAGGTTCCGTCACTTTGCCGCACCGCCGTGTACCAGAGAATATCACTCTGATTTTCACTGCACCAGACCGGCACTTGTACTTCCTGCACACCGGAAGGGGCACTGACATTGGAAACGGTTACGCGGAAAGTGCCATGCTGCCTGTCTGCCATGGAAACCCGTACCGATGCACCGGCAGCGGGTGACACTGTAAAGGAGGTGTCCCCAAGAAAAATCATGGAGCCTTTGCGGTTTATGGCATAAATATGTACATAATATTTTCCTGCCGAACGATGATTGGACACCGGAACATTTACCCGATATACAGACCCGTTTGCAGATGCGTTGTACCAGACCAGGTCATCCTGCCCCGCGTCCTTGCTCCACACCGCTGCCTGAATCCGGGAAACTCCGCCGACCACCTTCGGATTACTTGCGGTGATCTGAAAACTGGTCTGGTTGCCTGTGGAATCATTGGCCGTAATGGAAGCGGCAGTGGATTGATATGTAAAACTGGTGGCATTTAAAAACTGCATCTGACCATTGGACATCCGGGCATATGCATGTACGTAGAATATTCCGTTGGAATTATGATTCACCAGCGGAATCTCCACATAATAGACCCCGGGGCCGGGCCTGCCCGAATACCAGACCAGATCGTCCTGCCCTTTGTCCTTGCTCCACACCGCAAAACGAATATCCGTGTAACTGCCGCTTAATTTCAGATATGAAAGTTCCACCCGATAATATGGCTCACTTCCGCCCAGTTCGAAGCTTTTCAGTACATTGGAATTGTCCGCAGACACGACGAATCCGCCAAGCAGCAGTGTAAATAATACGGAGAAAACAACTGTTCCCAGATATTTGAATATTGTATGTATCAATGAAGCTTTATTATTTAATTTCAAATTCATAGAGTTTCCCTGATGAAAAAATGGAACATAACAATATAAGAATGCAACAATATAGGAAATTATACTGCATCAAATAATAGAATTCAATCATTTTTTCCCTGAATTCGACAAGGCATGACATATGCCTGCGAGCACCCGTAGAAATAATATTCTTTCATTGTCACACCTCATAATTCAACGGGAAAAAGTCCCTTTGGACAGTGGTTTGCTGTCGAGAAAGGAACTTTTTCTGACCTTCCTGTTGGTATTGTAACATGATTCTTTTGCTGAGACAATTGCTGAACATAAAAGCGAGAAATCTTTTTCATTCGTGATTAATCATTCAAAAATATTGAATTTAAAGCAGAAGGAAAGATATCTATAATTTTTGCTGCTTTTTTCAACACCATCAGTGCATCCGTCGCATCAACGTTCCCGTTTTGATCTACATCCCCCATGGTTTGCTGCTCATCGGACAGTATATTGATCTTTGCCGCATGTTTTAAAATATTTAAGGCATCTGCCGCATCAACGGTTTCGTTTTGATCCACATCGCCGTGAATAAAATCTCCTTCGTCTTGAATTTTATCAGTAGTGATCAGTAAATCTTTATTATACAATTCATATCGTCCAACGCCAGGACGGAAGTTTTCATCATATTCAATCGCTTCATCAAAAGATTGCAGCTTAAACGAATCATCAGTTTGTGTATAATAATACAAGTTCTGAGATGGATTGAGCTTATAAAAATATGTGCTGTATCCATTTCTTCCATCTAATGAACACCATATATTCGAATTTTCCAATGTGAATTCTCCACCATAAACCTTAAAGTCTTCGTCGATAAAAGTTGGACCATAAAAACCAACACCAATTCCAAAACTATTATCACCGGATGCATTATAACTTTTAATATATATATTGGAATCTTTTACTGTAAGATTGCCTTTTTGTGTATCAATTCCAAAGGTCATTCCATTAATATTAATGACAGAATTTTCAATCATTAATATTTTTTCCTCACTATATATGTCTATTGTTATTCCGTAGTTAACCCAAATGTCTTTTTTTGTAGAATTAATTTTCAAATTGCAATTCTGAATGCATAAGTTCCCATCAACATTTATACCATCTCTTATAGTATTAATAATTAAATTTTTACAGCCAATATTTATATTACTAGCTTCAGATTTTATTGCAGAACGTGCATAATCTTCTTCCGAATCATACGAAAGTGTTAATGTTCCATCTCCCTTAATTGTTAATGTATCTACTTTATCGTTACTATATTTTCCCTCCATAAATATGGATTGGATACTATTATTCCCACTACTACAATATATTTATGGTTAATACCCCTTACAGCCAGTAAGGAATTACCCATCTTGTTGCTTAAGCTGTTAG
>CANRIM010000015.1 GCA_947630695.1 uncultured Lachnospiraceae bacterium | reverse complement strand
AAACACGAAGTTGAAAAAACACCGAAAATACAAGGAAAACCTTATATTCAAAGGAATTTAAATAGATGATAAAAATATTATTTGTATGCCACGGTAATATCTGCCGCAGCCCAATGGCTGAGTTCATTTTCAAAGACATGGTCCGCAAACGGGGCCTTTCCGACCGTTTTGAAATCGCCTCCCGGGCCACCAGCACCGAGGAGATCGGCAATCCGGTATACCCGCCGGCGCGGCGGGAGCTGGCGAAGCGCGGCCTGGGCTGCGAAGGAAAATACGCGGTACAGATGCGCCGGAGCGACTATGACAAATATGACTATCTGATTGGTATGGACAGCGCCAATATCCGGAACATGCACCGGATTGCCGGCGGCGATCCGGAGGGGAAAATATACAAACTGCTGTCCTTTACTTCCCGGGGCGGCGACGTGGCGGATCCCTGGTATACGGACCGCTTTGAGATTTCCTACCGGGATATTACCGAAGGCTGCACGGCGTTTCTGGATTATCTGGAATGCGAAGGTAAACTGAAATAACGAAAAGCCGCTGCGCCTTAAGGCGCGCGTGCCGATACTTATAAGAAAAGGAAAACGAAAGATGAACGGACCGTTACGATTTGTAATCGTGGGCTCTGGCTGGCGGGCCATGTTTTATGTGCGGATTGCCAGACGGTACCCCGAACAGTTCCAGCTGCTGCATATGCTGTGCCGCAGCGAAGAAAAAGCGCAGGAGATGCGTGCGCTTTATCAGATTCCGGCCACGGCTTCCGAGGCGGAATGTGAAGCGGCGGCGCCGGATTTTGTGGTCACGGTGATCAGCAAGGGCGTGTTGTATGAGGCGGCCATGCACTGGGCGCGGAAAGGCTTCCCGGTGCTGTGCGAAACGCCGGCAGGCATACGAATCGATCAGCTGAAAGAACTCTGGACCCTGCATACTGGTGGCGGCATCCGCATACAGATCGCGGAGCAGTACCACCGCTATCCCGTGATCGCGGCCGGGCTGCAGGCGATTGCAGAAGGGAAGATGGGGGATCCAAGTGTGGCATACCTGTCTGCCGCCCACGACCACCACGCCGCCAGTCTCCTGCGGCGAATGCTGGCGATTCAACCCTGCGCCATGCGTCTGCAGGGGAAACGCTACGCATTTCCTGTGACGGAAACAGATTCCAGGGCAGGTGCGATTACCGACGGCAGGATCAAACAGGGAGACCGCACCGTAGTTACCATGGAATATGCCGGGGGCAAGGTGGGATTTTATGATTTTTCCGGCGTGCAATACCACTCCTTTATCCGGGCACGGCACCTGAATGTACAGGGACCAAAGGGAGAATGGAACGATACGGTGCTCCGGTATGTGAACGCGGATCATTTGCCGGAAGAAGAACGGCTGCTGCCCTGGCTTTCGAAAAATTATGCACCGCTGCATACGGAGGAACTGCAGCGGCAGAGTGCCGTTTGGAACCCGTTTCTGACCTTGGATCAGGCGCAGGATGAATATGCCGTTGCAACGATGCTCTACGATCTGCGAGCATGGCTGGAAAAAGGCACGGAAGTTTATCCGCTGGCGGAAGCGCTGGAAGACGCCTATACCCGGCTGTTGATGCGGCAGGCGGCGGCACGTCCGGGAGAATGGATCGTATCGGAGCCGATGCCCTGGCATGTGCTCGCGGAGCAATGAACTGAAACGAAAAAGAGGGAAAACGAACATGCCAAAAAGCCCGAATCAAAAACTGAAACTGCTGTATCTTCTGAAAATCCTGATGGAAAATACCGACGAGGACCACAGTATGACCATGAATGAGCTGATTGCCGCCCTGGCCGCATACGACATCAGCGCAGAACGAAAAAGCATTTATTCCGATCTGGAACTGCTGCGCAGCTTTGGGATTGATATTTTATCTGAGCAGAAGGACAAAAAGTACGGATATTATATCGGCAGCCGCACCTTTGAAGCCGCGGAACTGAAACTTCTGGTGGACGCGGTGCAGTCGTCCCGTTTCATTACACATAAAAAGTCCAATGAACTGATTCGGAAAATCGAAGGGCTCACCGGGAAATATGAAGCGCGGCAGCTGCAGCGGCAGGTGTATATGACGGAACGCGTCAAAACGCTGAATGAGAAAATTTATTACAGCGTGGATCAGATCCATACGGCCATCGGGGCCAATGTCAAGGTGCGTTTCCAGTATTTCCGCTGGAATGAAAAAAAGGAAATGGAACTGCGCAGAGGCGGCGCATTTTACTGCATCAGTCCCTGGGCGCTGACCTGGGCGGAGGAAAACTACTATATGATCGGCTACGACAGCGCGGCGGGCATTTTGAAGCATTACCGGGTGGATAAGATGCTGAAGCTGTCTTTGACCGATGAAAAACGGGAAGGCAAAGAGGCTTACCGGCAAATGGATCTGGCGGTGTATACGAAGAAAATGTTCGGCATGTTCGACGGAACGGAGCAGATGGTGCGGCTGGAAGTGCACAACAGCCTTGCGGGTGTGATCATTGACCGTTTCGGGATGGAACCACCGTTTATTCCGCTGGATGAAACTCATTTTTCCGTGACGGTGCCGGTGGCAGTCAGCCGTCAGTTTCTGGCCTGGGTGATTGCCCTGGGAGATCAGGTGCAGGTGCTGTCCCCGCCGGAGGTGCGGGCGCGGCTGCAGGAAGAAGCCAGACGGCTGCAGGAAACGTATACCACATAAAAGAACATCCGTTTGATAAGTCCGTTTTATAGGACAGCAAATCCTCTATACTGTCATTAACAGCAATGAAAAAAACAGGAGGAATTTGTAATGGAAATATTGATTTTCGGATGTATCGGTGCTGCAGCATGGATTTATGTAAAACGGACGGAAAAGAAAGCGGATGCGTATGCCCATCGGCACAGGATCGACTGGGAGCGGTATCACAAAGATCGGGCGGCCCATCGGATGTCGGATTATGAGGCGGATCAGAAGTTGTTAAATGGCGCGTACAATGTCGCTGCTGTGCCCAGCCGGTTCTTTTATACCATAAACGAAAAAGCGCAGACAGACGGATTCCGGGAATTGTAATTTCGGAGAAAATGCGGTATGATAGAAAAGAACTTGCGGCATAATCAATGAACGGAATCCGAGCCGGCAGCGGCAGACATAAAAAGCATGGATCAGACAGATACTATCCCTGTCCTGATACGGCTGCATTCCGGACGCCGGGTCAGGCGGAAACGGAGGACGGCATGAAGAGTTTGCTGATCAAAGATACGACAAAAGAGGAACGGGAAGCCATTATCCGGCAGTCTCTGGACTGCGGCGGCGGATGTGAAAACTGCTCATCCTGCTGGCTGGGCGGCGGAAATCCTTTTGATATCTACCAGCCTTATATCGACGGAGAAAAGGAACTTTCCGAAATCAATGCGGCAGCCCGGGCAGGCTTTGTCAGAGGCTGACGGACAAAAAAGAAGGAGTGTGACCGAATGATGGCGGCAGTGATATTTCTGATACTTGCGATTTTCTGCCTTGTCTATTACCTGTTTGCGGCGTTGTATGCGGGGTTCGGTTCCTCCTTCCTTTCTTTCTGGCTTTTTGCTGCGATCATATTTTTCGGGCTTGCCTTTGTATTTGCACCGTTTCATAAAAGACCGGTTCTGGCGGCCATACCCCATGGCGTAAAAGTTGCTGCGGCGGTTGTTGCTGCGGCAGTCTGTGTTTTTTTCTGTACGATGGAAGGGCTGATTATCAGCGGTATGGTGGAAACGGCCGGGCCGGGAGCCCAGTATGCGGTGGTGCTTGGCGCCCAGGTGCGGGGCAGACGGATTACCAAATCTCTGAAGAAACGTCTGGAAGCAGCCAGGGACTATCTGCAGGAAAACCCGGAGGCCATTGCCGTCTGCTGTGGCGGACAGGGTACCGGGGAGGATGTGCCAGAGGCGGAAGCGATGCGTGACTGGCTGGTGGAGCAGGGCATCGACAAAACGAGGGTCTGGATGGAAGACCGTTCCACTTCCACCCGTGAAAATCTGAAATTTGCATTGGATCTCATTGGCGACCCCGATGCGCGGATTGCGGTGGTCAGCAATAATTTTCATATATACCGGGCAAAACGGATTGCGAAAAGGGTCGGCTTTACGGATGTGGAAGGCATCGTGGCTGCGTCGGATCCCAAACTGTTTATCAATTATATGGTCAGGGAAGCCTTTGCGCTGGCAAAAGACCTGATGATAGCGAGGTAGAAAAATGGCAGATACAAAAACTCCGAAAGAAATTATTCAGACGACTATCCAGGCGGGAGAGACAAAGACAAAGATGCCGCTTCCGAAGATGATTTTGCTTGGCATTCTGGCGGGCATGTTCATTGCCGGCGGCGCGGCGGCCAGCAATGTGATTATGCACAATATTGAAAATGTCGGCATAGCCAGACTGCTGGGCGGCGCCTGTTTCCCGGTGGGACTGATGATGATTGTGCTGACGGGATGCGAACTGTTTACCGGCGACAATCTAATGATCATGGGCCTGCTGGACAGACGATATAAGCTGACCGCAATGCTGAAGGTACTGATTGTTGTTTACATAAGTAATCTGATCGGCTCTGCCGTCGCGGCACTGTTTGTGTATCTGAGCGGGCAGTTCTCCTATACGGATCAGCTGCTGGGCGCGTATACGATCAAGGTGGCATACGGAAAGATTTCCCTTTCCTTCAGCAAGGCCATGTTTTCAGGCATTCTGTGTAATATCTTTGTCTGTCTGGCGGTATTTCTGGCTACGGCTTCCGAACAGGCAGCCGGCAAGATCCTCGGGATTTTCTTCCCGATTATGGCCTTTGTTGTCAGCGGATATGAGCACTGCGTCGCGAATATGTATTATATTCCGGCGGGCATACTGGCAGCCGGCAATTCCGCATTTGCTGCAAAAGCGCAGGAGGTTTACGGTTATACGGCGGCGGAACTGGGACAGCTGAATATCGGAAATTATTTTGTGAAAAATCTGCTGCCGGTTACACTGGGTAACCTGATTGGCGGAATGCTGTTTGTGGGTGTCGTATACTACATTGCCTATGGATGGGACCGGAACAGGGATTAAATACCGGAAGTTTCCTTTCGTTTTGAAATATATTTTTATTCCAGTGTTACAGAAAAGGGAGCCAGATAAATCGGCAAATACCGAATTCCTTCTTCCTTCCCGAGATCCTTTTGAGAGAAAAGGATGCAGTCTTTGATATTTTTGACATATTTCTTTTTAAATTCAGATAAGGATTCATGCTTTCCTGTTCCGGAAGACTTCACTTCAATTGCGGACACTTTGATCCCCCGGGATATCAGAAAGTCGATTTCATAATAATGGGTGCTTCCTTTCTTTTCCCAGGTATGATAATAAAGTTCTCTTCCGGACGCAGCAATCATCTGGGCAATGAGATTTTCATACAGATAGCCCAGATTGGCCGGCAGTTTGTCCGATAAAAGCTTTGCATAAATTTCATTTTCAGCAGACGGCCTGTCAATAAACATCAATGTGATAAATAATCCTGTATCTGCGATATACAACTTGTAACTGTCCAGATTTTTGGTAAGTGACAGGTTGACTCTCGGATCTGTTACATTGTAAGATGGCAGTACTGTTTTTGAATCGATCAGATCATACATCAGATGCTCATCTTTTGCTGTTTTTCTCGTTCCGGTTGCAGAAGACAGGCGATACCGTTTCATGTCTCTGGAAAGCTGCGCGGGGATGGAATGGTAGATCGCCGACAATTTTCCGGATGGATCCAGACGTTTAAAGTCATCTTCATACAGGCGGATAATCTGGCGTTTTATCTGATCGATCATAGAAAAGTTTTTCCCGTCCACATATGCTTCAACGGCTTGCGGCATTCCGCCCACCGCCATATAGATCCGGATATCACGCATGAGTTTTCGATTTACCTGCGGACCCAAACTTTTATTCTTATCATAAATCTGTTTCAGCAAATCATAATTGTTCTTAACTGCATCACAAAATTCTTCATAATCCATTGGGTATACCGGAATTCTCATTTCCTCAGATGGGATCAGGATATTTTTGACGTTCTTTTTAATTGAGATCAGAGAGCCAGTCTCGATATAGTGATACCTGCCATCTTTTACCAGATGTTTAATCGCCTGTCTTGCTTTCGGAAATAGTTGTACCTCATCAAAGATCACTACGGATTCGTGTGCGTATAAATTCACGCCCCGTACTGCCTGTAATCTCAAGAAAAACAGATCAAGATCATGAATATCGTCAAAACAAGCAATTTCTTCGTTTGAGACGTTTGAAAAATCAATCAGGATATATGATTTATACTCATTCACTGCGAATCGCTCAGCAATGGTTGATTTTCCTACCCGCCTCGCGCCTTCCAGCAACACCGCATATTTGTCGGCATAGTTTTTCTTCCAGTTCAGCAGTTCGTCATATGCTTTTCTTTTAAAATACATGGGGGTTCCTCTTTTCCTTGGACTTATAATTTTCTGAAATGCATTTCTTCAAAATTATTATATGTAAAATCGTGTATTTATTCAATATTTTTATGTTTAAAAAATAGCATTTCTTCAAAAAATTTTCATCTTGATGTACTAATCGTCGCTTCGCGGCGGCGTTTGAAATCTCTTTTTTCTTTTGCCTTCAGGCTCTGGTGTAATCGATGTAATAAAATTTGTAATACTAGGATTTTGTTTTTTCATCATAATATGCTGGCATAAAAACCTCGTCTCTCCGTGTCAATTCGAAATTTCCTCTACGCAGTTATTGCATGTGTTTCAAAGAATGCATCCAAAAGTAACTTTATATTTTTCTCCTTTTTCATTTTTAACATTGAATTATTTGTCAAATGTTTAATAATTAAATAGAAAGAAATGGACTTATTATTGTATAAATAATATAGTTTTTAAAATGTGCCTGAAAGATTTGAAATTTAGGTTTAGTTTGGTTTTGTATTTTTGGATTCAAAAAGGAAACATAAGAACTACTGATTTGATAGGTGTTTCCCTAAATATGTAAATTTAAACGGGAGTTTACAGGTTAAAAAGGAGAAAGGAGAACGTACTGTGGATAATTTAGAGAGAAAGAAAACAGAAATACAGACATGTCATTACAGTACCACAAACCAAATCAGACAGATCAATGCATTTACCTATTCATATGCATACAAGTATCCGGATTGTGCTGATAGTTTGGATTGTAATGAATGTCCATACAATCATTCAAAAACAATCACCTCAAATAATAAAGATAAATTTATTAATTATTTGAATCAGTTTAGAACTACACCTGAAAATGTGGTAAGGGATCAACTCAGTGATGATCAGAAACTGGAGTTGTTTCTTGTACATTTGGATGAATATAGAACTCCTTTTCACAAAGAGGAAGAACGTATTATTTATACAGAGTACTTCAGAAGATTGCAGTACAAGACACAAGTGATGATCAACTCTGCATCAGATGATCAAAGAACCCGGCTGCTACATTCTTTGGAAGTACAAAAAATTGCGAGAAAGATATCTATGGCCTTGCATGCAAATTATGAATTGGCAGAGACAATTGCCATATCACATGATTTGGGTCATTCACCATTTGGACATGCAGGTGAACGTGCCATCAATAAATATTTGGAGAATGCTATGGCAGGCTCGTTTTCCCATGCTTTGCAGAGTGTAAAAGCAGCAGACTACATATGCTCTCATAGAGTTTTAAAACCTATGGGGTTGAGAGGCCTTGGTATATCAGATTATGTACTGGAAGGAATTCTTAAACACGATACAGATTCTTTTAGTGAAAATATGGCATCTGCAGCATATCGTCTGCAATATGATTGTCCAGAACTGTACAAACCGGTTGGTATTGATGGCGATTTTGAGAATGATAGATTATATATCGGGGGAATTGAAAATCAAATTGTATATATGGCAGATAAGATTGCTTATATGAGTCACGACTGGGAAGAATTCGTAGCGGTTGGTTTGTTGGAGACAATGTTGCAAAGGCTCAATTCTATGGTGATTCAATTAGATGAAATGGTGAATGATTGTTCAAATCCAAAATATGCGTATATAGCTAATATTGAGCGGGATGGTTTAAAAAGGATCAATGGATTATTTTGTGAATTAAAAGATGTATTTAACGCAGATAATTATTCAGAAAAATATGAATATGAAAGGGATGACTTTGTAAAAAAACTTTTGAACTTAAATCAGGAACTTAATAACATTATTAATCTGCAAAAAAAATATCCAACATCATTTGTATTTTTTTCAAATGAGCAGTATCAGCTCTTTTATGATTTTTTTATGATAACATGGTCATGGATCGTAATTACTGGACGAAAGCCGAAAAAAGTCGGTGGGAAAATGGATGTAATATTTGTTTGTTATGAGTATTTACTTAGTACAACCTCTTATGTTGCGGTACCGGCATTAATTAATGCTTTGATTTCCAGTTGTAAAGAAGAATTAGACGAGCTAAATGAAAAAAATATGTCGCGTGAGGGTTTTATTCAAAAATGTAATGAACCATGGTTGCAGAAATTTAAAGAATTATATAATAAAAACGGAACAAATGTGTTTACGAACGAGGAGAAAAAAGCCTTGAAGGGGACATTTCGCGATTCGATTGCTGTTAAATTTGAGAGAGACTACGCAAAAGCATCAAGATATATCCAAAAATTTATTATTACTCAATTTATAAATAGCACAAGAGTGGAAATTATGACCTTTAAAGCAAAGATGATAGTCGATAAGCTGCTTGACTTTTATTATAATAACCCGGAAATGTTACCCTTGAAATATAGAAAAAGAATAGAAATGAATACAGGGTTAGCCACAATAAAGGATAGAATAAAAGAGTTGCTGAAACAGTACTATTTTAGTCGCATAGATGTGGCAATCCAAGAAGATTCTTCTGCATCAGAAAAAAATAAAAATTTCCATATAGTGAAGAATTTGATTAAACAAAAGTTAGATAGATTAAATATAGAACTAGGAGATAATCTGTCAGATCAAAGTGATGAGTTGAAGGAGCAAATTAAACAATTAATAGAATCTGATGATAAATTTGCTGTAGATGCAATTAAGTTAAGGGAAATTGCGGATTATGTATCAGGAATGACTGATCGAATGGCCGAAAAGAAATATAATGAAATTGTATCCTCGTCTACACATTGGAGTAAAGCCTTTACGGAGAGAGCAACATATAATATATAGGGATGTTTGCAATGCTTCTACTACATCTGGATTTCCGATTTGTAGAACACGTTCCTTGGACTTTTTGCCAAAGAACAGAACCCTCCCGGTTTCCAGATCGATATCTTGCTATTTGAGATGACATAATTCAGAAATTCGTGTACCGGTCGCAAAAAGGAGTTCCATTACTGCAATATCGCGGAGAATCACTTGTTTTTGATATAGCGTTTTGGTACATATTTTTTCATGATAGAGGCTAGAGAGGCATTTTTGTATTACGCTTATGGGAATGGTCTTTGGTAATCGCAGCGGCTCACGGAAACGAATATTCATTTTTTGAAGGATTGAATTCTATAATTTCTACGTCTTTTAGAAAGCGGAAGAATGCTTTTACACTAGCAATCTTCCGCTAAATTGTTTTAGGTTGAAAACTTTGATGAAGAATTGATAAGTAATCGTTAAGGATGTCTTTCGTGAGCGGGAATTGGAAAGAGGAAAAGACGGAGAACTTGAAAATAAAGCATCAGATCATGGTTTGATTACACAGCCGCTTGGGTTATAGTCCTGTCTTTCGTTTTAGAAATCTTTTTGACAATTCCGTGGTTGTCTGCTAGGATAAAGTGGATTTGTGCGGAGGCGAGAAATGATCAGATATTTGAAGAAATACTGGATATTTGCGGTGCTTGCACCGCTTTTTATGCTGGGCGAGGTAACAATGGATCTGCTGCAGCCCAGACTGATGAGCACCATCGTGGACGAGGGCGTACTGGGTCTGCACAATCACAATGTGGGAGACCTGCAGCTGGTCATTTCCACGGGCCTGCAGATGATCGGGCTGGTACTGATCGGCTGCTGCTGCGGTATTTTATCCGGGGTGTTTGCCAATCTGTGCAGTCAGAACTTCGGAAATGACCTCAGAAAAGACGCGTTCCGGCGGATCATGTCCTTTTCCTTTGAACAGACAGAACGATTCTCCACCGGATCGCTGATTACCCGGGTGACCAACGACATTACGCAGGTGCAGAATCTGGTGATGCAGTCCATCAGAGGCTTTGTCAGAACCTTTTTATTATTTGGCGGCGGCATTTTTTTTATGCTGGGACTGGATTTGAGTTTCGGCGTCGTCGTGGCGTGCGCACTCCCGCTGGTGATTTTGTGCGCCGCTTTTTTTATTGGAAAGGCAAGTCCGAAGTTCAGCGTGCTGCAGAGCCGTCTGGACCGGGTCAACAGCATTCTGCAGGAAAACCTTTCCGGCGCCAGAGTGGTGAAAGCCTATGTAAAAGAACCCTATGAGCAGGCGCGTTTTCAGACGGCGAATACACAGCTGGTGAAAACACAGGTGGATATCCTGCTGCTGTTTTCCTATATGACGCCGTTAATGAATATTATTTTGAATATTTCGGTGGCGGCGGTGATCAAAGTCGGGGCGATCCATGTGCAGGCCGGTACGATTACGCCGGGCAATGTCATGGCGGCCATTACCTATGTTTCGCAGATCTTAAATGCGGTGGTCCGGGTATCCATGATTTTTCAGACGATTTCCCGGGGCGCCGCTTCCGGCAGGCGGATCAACGAGGTTTTGCGCTGCGCGCCGGTGATTACAGACGGCAGTTTTTCCGGAAATACGAAGGAAAAGGGGACGATTGAATTCAGAGATGTTTCCTTTGCATATCCGGGCATGGGCACGGAACAGGTGCTGCAGCATATCAATCTGCGGATTGCCACAGGAGAGACTATCGGCATTTTAGGTTCCACTGGATGCGGAAAATCCACTCTGGTCAGCCTGATTCCCCGTTTTTATGATGTGACGGAGGGAAGCGTCCTGGTTGACGGGGTGGATGTAAAAGATTACCGGCTGAAGGAATTGCGGGACAAGGTTTCTTTTGCCCTGCAGAAAAGTGAGATTTTCAGCACCAGCATCGCGGAAAATATCCGCTGGGGCAAACCGGAGGCGTCGGAGGAGGAACTGGCGCAGGCGGCTTCTTCCGCCCAGGCCATGGAGTTTATTCAGCAGAGAAGCGACGGATTTGAGACGAAGGTGGCCCAGCAGGGCATGAGTCTTTCCGGCGGACAGAAGCAGCGGCTGGCAATTAGCCGGGCGCTGGTGAAGCCGGCGGAAATATTGATTTTAGACGATGCGACGAGCGCGCTGGATCTGCGCACGGAGCGCAGACTGTACGAGGCGTTGGAAACGTATCATCCGGAGATGACCAAAATCATTATCGCTCAGCGGATTCATTCGGTGATGGACGCCGACCGGATCGTGGTGCTGGAAAACGGAGAAATCGCGGATGTGGGAACCCATGCCGAGCTGATGAAAAACAGTGAGGTTTACCGGGAAATCTACCGCTCACAGTTAAAGACCGGAGGTGAGACGGATGTCCGGTGAGACCAATGCGCAGATCAGCAATTATAAGATTCCCGGGATGCGGGGACCCCGCAGCCGGCAGGCGGCCGAAAAAGCAAAGGACAAAAAAGGAACCCTGCGGCGGCTGGTGCAGTATTTTGCAAAGGAAAAGAAAATCGTTCTGTTTCTGCTGATGGCGGTGCTGCTTTCCGTCGTCTGTTCTGTTTACGCGCCGAAGCTGCAGAGCGACGCCATCGATCTGATTGCGGAAGGACGGTTTACGGGGCTGAATGATATTCTGATCATTATGATTCTCGTACATACGGGCAACAGCTTCTGCACTTTTATTCAGGGCAGGTACAGCGCCATATTGAGCCAAAATATTGTCAGCAGGATGCGGAAAGACCTGTTTGATAAAATCGTCAATCTGCCGGTAAGCTATCTGGACCGGCATTCCCACGGCGATATGATGAGCCGGATGACCAACGACGTGGAAAACATTTCCAATACGGTTTCCCAGTCTATGAGTTCTCTGTTTTCCGGGGTGTTTACCGTCATCGGGACGGTGGGCATGATGTTGTATCTTTCCTGGAAACTGGCCCTTCTGTCCTGTTTTACGATTGTATTAACGGTGACGGCCACAAAATTTCTTTCGGCGGCCATGCGGCGTTTTTATACGAAACGGCAGATTCTACTGGGCAGCTTAAACGGTACCGTGGAGGAAATGGTAACGGGGTACAAAACCGTCGTCGCTTACAACCGGCAGGAAGCCGTGATGGCGGCGTTTGACAGCAATTCGGACGAACTGACCAAAACGGGTATCGCGGCGGAAATTCTGGGCGGTTCCATGGGGCCGGTGATGAACGTCATTAACAATATCGGATTTGTTATTATTGCCGCCTTCGGCGGATACTTCGCGATCAAAGGAAGTATTTCCGTGGGAATTATTTCCGCCTTTATCGTCTATGCGAAGCAGTTCGGACGGCCCATTGATGAAATCGCGCAGATTTACGGGCAGATTCAGACCGCCATTGCAGGCGCGGAACGGGTATTTGAGATCATGGATGAGGCGGATGAGGATCGTGCGGGAACCCTTGGTATGGGAGAGGGCGCCGGCGTCATCCGGTTTAAAAACGTGAATTTCTCCTATCTTCCCGGCAAACAGGTCATCTATGATTTTGACTTTGAAGTCCGGGCAGGACATAAGATTGCGCTGGTGGGGGCCACCGGCAGCGGGAAAACCACGATGGTCAATCTGCTGATGCGTTTCTATGATGTGGACAGCGGCGAGATCCTCATCGACGGCGTCAACATCCGGGATATTGACCGGGATACGCTGCGTAAGAATATTGCCATTGTTCTGCAGGATACGATTTTGTTTGCAGACAGCATTCGCAGCAATATTGCCTATTCCAGAGAAGACGCTTCCATGGAAGAAGTGGTTGCGGCGGCGAAGATGAGCCATGCCCACCGGATGATCCGGCATTTGTCCCAGGGCTATGATACGGTGCTGACGGAGTCCGGGTACAATCTTTCCCAGGGACAGCGGCAGCTTCTGGCCATTGCCCGGGCCTTTCTGGCCAATCCGAAAATATTGATTCTGGACGAGGCCACTTCCAGCGTCGATACCCGGACGGAAAAGCATATTCAGGACGCGATGATCCGGTTGATGAAGGATCGTACCAGCCTGATTATTGCCCACCGGCTTTCCACGATCCAGGACGCGGACTGTATTGTGGTCATGGATCAGGGAAGAATTATCGAAACAGGCAATCACGAAGAGCTGCTTGCGAAAAAAGGAAAGTATTATGAACTCTACACCAGCAATGATGTTGAAGAATAACGATGCAGCCCCAAAGGATCCGTACAAAAGAACCCTGTATGCTTCCTATCTGGACTATGTGGTGCAGGGCATCGTCAACAATGTAAACCCGATCCTGCTGATTTATTACCAGCGGCTGCTGGGACTGCCGCTGACAAAGATCAGCGTACTGATTGCAGTGAATTTCGCGGTGCAGATTGCCACGGACCTGCTTTCGTCCCGGTATGTGGGAAAAGTGGGGATCCGTAAATGTATGCTGCTTGCCAACGGGATTTCGGCACTGGGCCTGATCGGGATCGCGGTCTTTCCCATGCTGTGCGCCAATGCATATCCGGCGCTGCTTGCGGCCACGGTGCTGAATGCGGTGGGTGGCGGCCTGATTGAAGTGCTGGTCAGCCCCATCGTAGAGGCCATTCCCGGCAAACACAAGGACAAACGGATGAGTATGCTGCATTCCTTTTACAGCTGGGGCTGTGCGATGTTTATCGCGATTTCCACGCTGCTTTTAAAGTTCCTGGGGGCTGAACGCTGGTATATGGTTCCGGCCCTCTGGGCGCTGGTGCCCATCGCGGATATGATTTTGTTCTTCCATGCGCCGATTTGCAGAACGCCGGAAGAAAAAGGAAAAGCTTCCATCGGCGCCCTGTTGAAAAACCGGATGTTCTGGGCGGCTTGTCTGCTGATGGTCTGCGCCGGTGCAGGAGAAATGGCCATGTCCCAGTGGGCTTCTTATTTCAGCGAGGTGGGCCTCGGCGTGGACAAGACCCTGGGCGATTTGCTGGGACCGGGCTGTTTTGCGGTACTGATGGGACTTTCCAGAGTGATTTACGGAAAATCCGGCGGCAAAGTGCGGCTGGAACGTGTCATGAAAAACAGCGCGCTGCTGTGTCTGGCCAGCTATCTTTTGGCGGCCTTTGCGCCCCATCCCCTGCTGGGTCTGGCCGGCTGCGCCCTCTGCGGACTGGCCTGCGGCATTTTCTG
Organism: uncultured Lachnospiraceae bacterium; assembly: GCA_947630695.1. Lineage (GTDB taxonomy): Bacteria > Bacillota > Clostridia > Lachnospirales > Lachnospiraceae > CANRIM01. The sequence goes on along the minus strand of CANRIM010000015.1, from coordinate 37,943 downwards.
GCCGGGGACTTACAGCATTGCCGCGAAGCGCTTTGCAACGGCAGATGCCGCATTTTTTGCCATACTTGCCTTTTTCGGAGATGTGGGATGCTTTTCGGGACCGCAGATGGTCAGTCTGTCCTCCGGAATTTTCCCCGGTGTGGGACTGAAAGCGGGGCTTTGCGCGGCGGCGGTCTTTCCTCTGGGATCTTTTTTACTGCTGCAGTTCGGGCTGAAAAAAGAAAAAATCAAAGAACCAAAACAAAAAAAGACCGGGGCTGATTGATTCAGTCCCGGTCTTTTTGCGGTCAGGTGAAGGTTATACCGCTGCCTGATAGCTGCATTCAAATTTTTGTTTTGCCTGCTGTACCTTGTTGTTTTCCGCATCCGGCGTCGGGTAGTAGCCTTTATCATGCATGATATTGAATACCTCGAACTGGATGTCGTGCTCCTTTTCCAGCAGGTCCATCATGGTGTCCCGCAGACTGCTGTTTACGCATTCGTTTGCTCCCAGGTTGTAGAGACTGGTTGCTGCTTTCTGGGCGTAGAGAGCATCTTGTAATACTTCTTTTTCTTCATAAACTTGTTTTTCCATGCCAACATTTCCTTTCCGTCCCTCTGACATCTGATTACAGGTAAGCGTACAGAGCATTAAAATGGCCCTGATGCTGTGCGGAGATCTGTTCCAGCTTTGCTTTCAGATCTTCTTCCTGACAATGTTCCGCGAGCATTTTAAACTTTTTGACAAGCAGCGCTTCTTCGTTTAAAATGTCGTTCATTTGCGACAATTCTTTTTCGGATAAACTCATTTTTCCGGCGCCTCCTATATTTGATTTACAAGGATAGTATGGACGGAAAAATGCGTTTTTATGACCGGAAACAGCAGAGGAAAATGGAAAATTTTAGCAGTTTTTAAGTATATTTTTCAGAAACCGTATTTGGTATGGATCCGTTCCAGCTTCTTTCCGATGGGACGGGTCAGCAGGAGCAGGAAAAGAACATTGGAAATCACATACAGGATGGTGGTGCTCATGGAGGTAAGCGTCATGGCGCCATAGCGAGCGATGGAAAATTCGCCGCCGAACCAGAGGGTACTGTAGAGATCCATCAACAGGGAATAAAGGACGCCGCTGACAGCGCCGTAAAGGACAGTGAGCGGCAGGCTTTTTTGCAGCGGCTTATGAAGCAGGCCGGCAAAACAGCCGATGATGCCCCAGGAAAACATCTGCATGGGAGTCCATGCGCCCTGCCCGAACAGAAAATTGGAAATCAGCGCGGACAGCGCTCCTGTGACAAAACCGGATTCAGCCCCCAGGTAGATACCGGTAATGATAATAAGCGCGGTAATGGGCTTAAAGTGCGGGATATAAGCAAAGACCATGCGGCTGGCAGCAGACAGCGCCGTCATCACGGCAATCAGAATCAGCCGTTCGGTACGCAGATCCTTTTTTTCAAAATTTAAGAAAACGGGAACCAGCGAAAGCAGGGCAATACAGACGGCCAGCCAGGTGTAGCTTTGTTCCCGGAACATGAACCCGCCCAACACAATCAGCGCCGGAATGAAAACAATGATAATCAAAAGACCGAAGATGCGTTTCATTTGTGATTGCCTTTCATCAGTGCGCATACCTGCGCAACGGTTACGGTGTTTTGGAAAATGCCTCTGGAGATACGGCTTGCTGCAGTGGTATAAAAATGATTTTCTGCAAAAAAGCGCTCCGGCGGCGCAGCGGCCATAATTTCCCCGTCAAACATCAGTGCGCAGCGGTCTGCAGCCAGCGCGGCAAATTCCACGTCGTGGGTGACGCAGAGAATGGTCATGCCTCTTTTTGTGGAAGCACCGGCAGCACTGCGTATATAGGAGGAGAGAAAGGCCAGCAGTTCATTTTTGGCAAAGGCGTCCAGTCCTTTGGTGGGCTCGTCCAGCAGCAAAATGTCAGGACGGCGCAGCAGTAGCTTGGCCAACGCGCATTTCTGCTGTTCTCCGCCGGACAGGTCGAAGGGGTGCTGCGCAAGCAGATGCGTGATGCTCAGATCGTTGGCGATCTGCGTAATGGCGGATTCCTGTTCTTCTTTGGCATAGCCTGCCATTGCACACATATCCTGCAGGTCTTCCAGAATACTGTCCTTTAAAAACAGATCCAGCGGATTTTGCGGCAGAAGCGCGATATGCCTGCCGGCGTCGGGATCTTTTGGCTTCTGTACTTTTCCATGAATCAGCAGTTTTCCGCGGGTGAGGCGCTCTGTTCCGGCGAGAATGCGCAGTACCGTGCTTTTTCCGGCGGCGTTTGCACCCAGCAGGCAGAACAGCTCTCCTTTCTGCACCCGCAGACAGGTGTTTTTCAGAATATCTTTGCCCTCCCGTTCATAACGAAACCACGCGTCTTTCAGTTCGAGTACGGTTTCTTCGGAAAGACTGCGGGGCGGCAGCGGAAAGATGGCGGGACGTGCGGCATCGGCCAGCATACGCCGTCCTTCGTTGACCGTCAGGGGACAGCTGCCGGATCCTCCGGCGGCCTGCCAGATGCGGGAGGCCGTGGGAAAACCGGCGGCATATCTGGTATCCGTCAGTGTCTGGCATACATGACGGGGGTCGTCAAACGCAATGATTCTTCCTTCGTCCATGACCATGGCCAGATCGGACAGACAGAAGGCTTCTTCCAGCCGGTGTTCCGCCAGAATTACCGTGATGCCCAGTTCCCGGTTCAGTTTTTTCAGGGTATTTAAAAATTCGGAGGCCGCAATGGGATCCAGCTGGGAAGTGGGCTCGTCCAGCAGCAGCAGTTCCGGCGACATGGCCATGACCGCAGCCAGGTTGAGCAGCTGTTTCTGCCCGCCGGAAAGCCGGTCCGTGCTTTCATGGAACCATTCGGTAATGCCGAAATAGCTGGACATTTCTCCCACGCGCAGCCGGATGGTGTCGGTATCAAAACCTGCATTTTCCAGACCGAAGGCCAGTTCATGCCAGACCTGATCGGTGACGATCTGATGGTCGGGATTTTGCAGGACATAGCCGATTTTGACGGCTTTGTCTTTGTCGGAAAGATGTTCCATCGGTGTGCCCCGGTAGAGGATGGTTCCGGTTTTCTGCCCGTGGGGCGTCAGCGCCGGTTTGAGATTTTTCAGCAGGGTGGTCTTGCCGCAGCCCGAAGGCCCGCAGAGCGTGACAAACGCCCCCTGGGGAATATCGAAACAAAGATCCCGCAGCACATCCTGTGCCTGCTTAGGGTAACGAAAGCTCAGATTTTCGATATGTAATAATTCCATGTCAGCTTCTCCTTGCATTCAATGATAAAGGGTAAAAATGAAAGAAGCGCAAAAGCGGCAAATACAATGTAAGAGGCGGCGTTCCAACTGCAGCGGACGGAAGGATAAAAGAAAAACCGGATGCTGCCCGTCGCCATGCCGGTGAAAACAACGACGCTGCAGGCCAGATCCGCGCAGATCAGAAACAGATCCCGTCTTGTAAAACGATAGATCGAAAAATGGCTGCGGCCGGGCAGGCCGTAACCTCTGGCCAGCATGGAAGCGCCGGTGTCAATGGCATTTTCCAGCGCACGGGAAACCAGCGCGCCGAATACCATGGCGGAAGCTTTGATCTGATCCGTCCAGCCCTTGCCGGAAAACAGGCCGATGGCCTTCTGGGCCCGGGCAATCTGACGGTAGCGCCGTAAAAACGCCGGCAGCAGCCGCAGCGCCATGGAAAGAATCAGAGAAAGCCGCGGAATGACCCGGCCGAACAGATAAATGAACTTTTCGGAGGTCATAAGGACGTTGAAACATTTGAACCAGTACAGCACCGCTACAATCATAAAGGCGGTTTCCAGGCCATAGAAGAAGGCCTCCAGCGTGACCGGCTGATGATTGAGGTAAAACAACGGCGTTTCTCCGTTATGGGAAAACAGCGGATTGCTCAGGGCAATCAGCAGAAACATGATCAGGTAAAATCCGGCGTGACGGAAGAAATCCCGCAGGCCGAAGCGGGCGAGGGACAGACAGACTGCGCCTGCGAAAGACAACAGCGTAATGACGGGATTCATCGAAAACATGGAAACGATGAAAATAGATACAAACCACAGCATAAGTGCCAGCGGGTGAAAAGCTCCGAACCCGGAAGTAATGTTTTGCATGAATAACCGGTCTCCTTCCAGTTCTTTATAATAGCATTAAAATAAAAGCCCAGGCAACAAGTAATTGAAGGGTTTGGGAAAATGTGTTAAAATATTTCAGAAATTTTTGTAAACAGAGGTTTGCCGATATGATTTGCAAAGTATTGCCGGAAAACAAAGCGATCGAATGTCAGCCGGGAGAAACGCTGCTTGCGGCGCTGCATCGGGGCGGCGTTATGCCTGCTTCCCCCTGCGGCGGCAAAGGCGTCTGCGGAAAATGCGCCGTGCAGGTTATAAATGGAAGGCTACCGGTCAGCGCGGAGGACGCGCGGATGTTTTCCCCGGAAGCGCTGGCGAAGGGATTCCGGCTGTCCTGCTGCGCCGTTTTGCAGGAAGATATTACGATACGGATCGAAACGGAAGAAAGAGATCTGACCCAGATTTCCGCGAAACTTTACGGACTGGACCGCATTGCGCCCGGCGGTGAAGCGGATATTCTGGCGGTGGATATCGGTACAACCACCATTGCTTTTGCCCTGTACAGCGGAAAAGACAGACAGGTGCGGGCGATCCACACCATGAGCAATCACCAGCGCGCTTTCGGGGCGGATGTGATTTCGAGAATTGCAGCGGCAGGCGAGGGCAGGGCAGAGGAACTGATGCAGTGCGTCAAAGGGGATATTCTGGAGGGAATCCGGGTGATCGGACGCCGGTTCACCCTTTTCGGCGCGCGGCTGTGCATCACCGGAAACACGACCATGGAGCATCTGCTTCTGGGGTACGACACCAAAGGATTGGGGGTCTTTCCCTTTACCCCGGTCAGTGTAGAAACCTGCGAATGCAGCTGGGAACAGCTGTTTCATAATCAGGAATATACAATGCCGGTGACTGTAATGCCGGGCTTTACGACCTATGTGGGGGCGGATATTCTGGCAGGGGTGCTTTCCTGCGGTATGCTGCGGCAGGAAAAACCGTCCCTGCTGATCGATCTGGGCACCAACGGGGAAATGGCCCTTTGCGCCGGCGGGAAGCTGTATGTGACTTCCACTGCTGCGGGACCTGCCTTTGAAGGCGGCAATATTTCCTGCGGCATGGCGGGGATCGACGGCGCAATTTCCAAGGTGCGCTATGACGGCAATGTTTTTTGCTGTGAGACCATCGGCGGCGGTACGCCGGAAGGTATCTGCGGCTCCGGCCTGGTGGACGCGGTGGCAGAATGTGTCCGGCACGAACTGATTGACGAAACGGGCCTGTTGGACGAAGATGCGTTTGACGATGGCCTGCTTTTGGCTGTGGCGGCGGATGGAGGCGAAATCCGGCTGACCCAGCAGGATATCCGGCAGATGCAGCTGGCAAAATCCGCCGTGCGCGCCGGCATGGAAACCCTGATCAAACGGGCAGGATTAAGCCATGCAGACATCGGAACCGTATATCTGGCCGGCGGTTTCGGACAGTATATCGATTTGGACAGCGCCGTGGGAATCGGCATGTTTGACGCGGATCTGAAAGATAAAATGACGACGGCGGGCAATACCGCATTGTCGGGGGCCCTGTATTTTGCGGTGGCTTCTGACGGACCGTCCCTGGCGGCCCGGGCAAAGGCGGCGGCAGAGGAAATCGATCTTTCCAGTGATCCGGATTTTGGAGAAGGCTACATGGAATATATGATGTTCGGAGAGGATGTTTTCTGATGAGCGATATATTCAGCTTTATGCGGGAGAACACTTTAAAACGGGAATCGCCGCTGGCGGTTCGGATGCGTCCGAAAACGCTGGAGGACATTGTGGGGCAGGAGCATATTCTCGGGAAAGGCAAGATGCTTTACCGGGCCATTGCGGCGGATCAGCTCCATTCCCTGGTGCTTTACGGCCCGCCGGGAACCGGGAAAACTACGGTGGCTCAGGTCATTGCGGGAACCACCAGCGCTGCGTTTGTACGGCTGAATGCAACTACTGCCGGGAAAAAGGATATGCAGGAGGCGGTGGAGACCGCCCAGTCCAATCTGGGTATGTACGGAAAGAAAACCATTTTGTTTATCGATGAGATCCATCGCTTCAATAAGGCCCAGCAGGATTATCTGCTGCCTTTCGTGGAAGACGGCACGGTGATTTTGATCGGCGCCACCACGGAGAATCCGTATTTTGAGGTAAACAGCGCGCTGCTTTCCCGCTCTCTGGTGTTCGAACTGAAACCCCTTTCCGAAGAAAATATCAGAACGCTGCTGTGCAGGTGCATCGCCGACCGGGAAAACGGACTGGGGGTGTACAATGCGGTACTGGAGGAAGAGGCCCTTGCTTTTCTGGCTGCCAGGGCCGGCGGAGATGCCCGCAGCGCCCTCAATGCCCTGGAACTGGGCGTGCTGACCACGCCGGTTTCCGACGACGGAAAGATCCACATTACCCTGGCGGTAGCGGAGGAATGTATACAGAAACGGGCGCTGCGTTATGACAAGAAAGGCAGCAATCATTATGACGTGATATCGGCGTTTATCAAAAGTATGCGGGGGTCCGACCCGGATGCGGCGGTGTATTATCTGGCGCGGATGATCGAAGCGGGAGAGGATCCTGCCTTTATTGCCCGGCGGATGATGATCTGCGCTTCCGAGGATGTGGGCAATGCAGATCCCCAGGCGCTGTGTGTGGCGGTGTCCGCGGCCCAGGCGGCGGAGCGCGTAGGCTGGCCTGAAGCACGGATCATTCTGGCCCAGGCGGCAGTCTATATTGCCACGGCGCCGAAGAGCAACGCCTCTTATCTGGCCATTGCTGCGGCCCAGGCGGAAGTTGAAAAAAGCGGCAGCCTGCCGGTGCCGGTGCATTTGCAGAACAATCACTGCTTTGGCGAAGGCGAGACAGAGCGGCCTGCGTACCAGTACGCCCATGACTTTAAAAATCATTACGTAAAACAGCAGTATCTTCCGGACGACGTTAAAGAACGGCAGTTTTATACGCCTTCGGAAAACGGCTATGAACAAAGGATTTCCCAATGGATGCAAAAAATCAAACAGGAGGCATAAACCTATGATCGCTGAAAAAATGGTTTCATTTGTGAAAAACTCATCTGCCATCCGGGCGATGTTTGAGGAAGGAAAGAAAATGGCAGCACAGTACGGCGCTGAAAATGTCTATGATTTCAGTCTCGGCAATCCCAATGTGCCTGCGCCTGAAATTTACCGGCAGACCATGATGCGGCTGCTGGAACAGGAAGATCCGGTGTATCTGCACGGATATATGAACAATGCGGGCTTCGAAGAAGTGCGCGCAGCCATTGCCGAAAGCCTGAACAGGCGGTTTCAGACGGCTTTTTCCATGCAGAATATCATTATGACGGCGGGGGCCGCTGCGGGGCTGAATATCATACTCAAGACGCTGCTTAATCCCGGAGACGAGGTGATTACCTTTGCACCGTATTTCGGAGAGTACCGGAATTATGTGCAGAATTACGACGGGATTCTGGTGGAGGTTTCTCCGGACTGTACCAGCTTTCAGCCGAATATAAAGGAACTGGAAGAAAAAATCACAGCGAAGACCAAAGCGGTGATTATCAATACGCCCAACAATCCCACCGGCGTGGTTTATTCCGCGGAAACCCTGTCTGCCATGGCGGCAGTACTGGAAGCAAAACAGCGGGAGCTGAGGACGGATATTTATCTGATTTCGGACGAACCCTACCGGGAGCTGGTTTACGGCGGAGTGGAGGTCCCTTATGTCACAAAGTTTTATCCCAATACGATCGTGGGATATTCCTACAGCAAGTCCCTGTCGCTGCCCGGCGAACGGATCGGCTATCTGGTGATTCCCGACGAGGCGGCCGACGCCGAAAACATCATCAGTGCCGCGGCGGTGGCGGGCAGGATCTTAGGTTTTGTCAATGCGCCGTCGATCCAGCAGCTGGCAGTGGCCCGGTGTCTGGACGCCAGCACCGATATCGCGTATTATGACAGGAACCGGGAAACCATCTATCAGGCGCTGAAAAAACTGGGATTTTCCTGCATCAAACCGGAGGGCGCGTTTTATCTGTTCATCAAGTCTCCGGTGGCGGATGAAACGGCGTTCTGCGCGGAAGCAAAAAAGCAGCATATCCTGATCGTGCCGGGGTCTTCTTTCGGCTGTCCCGGCTATGTGCGGCTGGCATATTGCGTATCCTATGAAACCATATGCGGCTCCATTTCCGCATTTGAAAAACTGGCGGCAATCTATTTTTAAGGAGGAACGGCATGGACAGTATTGTCAGATGGGCGGCGGAAAATATCGCGATCGATCCGCGCCTGCTTATATTTATTATTTCTTTGTTTCCCATTCTGGAATTAAGAGGCGGCCTGATTGCGGCTGCGCTGTTAAAGGTGCCCATGTGGCAGGCAATCCCGATCTGCGTTTTGGGCAACATCATACCCATTCCGTTTATTCTGCTGTTTATTAAACAGATTTTTGAGTGGCTCAAAAAAATCAGGCCGATTCGTCCGCTGATCGAACGGCTGGAACGGCGGGCGGAAAAGAAAAGCAAAAAAGCGGAATCGGGAGAATTTCTTGCGCTGGTGGGATTTGTGGGCATCCCGCTGCCCGGAACCGGCGCATGGACCGGCGCTTTGGTGGCGTCGTTTCTGGAAATGAAACTGAAAAAATCGGTGCCGGCGATTCTGCTGGGGATCATTATCGCAACCGTGATCATGACCCTGGTGTCCTATATCATTCCGGGATTTTTCTTCTCTTAAGCGACATGTACAATATATACAAATAATTTCAGCAAATTATACAAAGACAAAAAACGACGAAAACTTACCACATAATGTGGGACAAATGAAAAAAAACAGCACAAAATATTGAGAAATGCCTTGATTTTTGACGAAATCGGGCGTTTCTTTTTTTGCTTATAAATTTCGAAAAAAAACTTTACAAGACTTGAATTTGTCAAATGAATCGTTTAAAATGGGTGCGTAGTGGTGAAAAGTGCCACGAAGTGAAACGAAGTGGGGGAAATGAAGCAAAAAATCCCATTTCATTCCCATTTACAGACAGAAAGGCAGGTGAGGCAGATGTTTATCGGCAGATACGAGCATTCCATCGACGCGAAGAATCGACTGATCGTTCCCGCAAAGTACCGGGAAGAACTGGGCAGCTCCTTTGTGATTACACAGGGACTGGACGGCTGTCTTTACATTTTGCCTCAGAAGTCTTTTGAAGATATGGCGGAAAAGCTGTCCTCTTTGCCTTTGACAGACAGAGACAGCCGGTCGCTGCTCAGACATCTGGTTTCCAATGCCACATACTGCGAGCTGGACAAGCAGGGCAGGGTGCTTTTAACGCCCGCCCAGAAGGAACATGCGCACATTGTCAAAGACGCGCTGATTCTCGGTATGCTCAGTAAAATTGAAATCTGGGGCAAGGAAGCCTACAGGGAGTATGAGGAAAATTCTGACATTGAAATGATCGAACAGCATCTGGCCTCCCAGGGACTGAGTATCTAATCTAAAGGATGATTTTATGGAGTTTCAGCATCGTTCCGTATTGCCTGACGAATGTATGGCGTATCTGAATATCAAATCGGACGGTATTTACGTGGACGGAACCCTAGGCGGCGGCGGACATGCTATGCGGGTACTGCAGCGGCTTTCCGAAAACGGCCGTCTCATCGGCATCGACCGGGATGCGGCAGCCATCGAAGCGGCAGGGAAGCGTCTTTCCTCTTATGGGGACAGGCTGACTATTGTCAGAGATAACTATACCTGTATCAGAGATATTCTGGACGCGCTGAAAATAGAACAGGTGGACGGTATTTTATTGGATCTTGGCGTTTCCAGTTATCAGCTGGACGCGCAGGAACGCGGATTCTCCTACCGGTTCGACACGCCGTTAGACATGCGTATGGATCAGCGGCAGAGCAAAACCGCCAGAGACATCGTGAACACCTACAGTGAAGAACAGCTTTATCAGATCATCCGGGATTACGGCGAGGAGCGGTATGCGAAAAATATTGCCCGCAATCTGGCGGAAGCACGCCGCAAAGCGCCGGTGGAAACCACCGGGCAGCTGGTGGAAATCATACGCCGTTCCATACCGGTGAAAGCACAGGTGTCCGGAGGACATCCCGCGAAGCGGACCTTTCAGGCCATCCGCATCGAATGCAATGCAGAGCTGGAAGGACTGAAAAACAGCATCGATCCCATGATCCGGTCTCTGAAACCGGGCGGCAGGCTGTGTATTATCACCTTTCATTCCCTGGAAGACCGGATCGTGAAAACGGCATTTAAGACAGCCCAGGATCCGTGCATCTGTCCGAAAGATTTTCCGGTATGCGTCTGCGGCCGCAAACCGCTGGGACGCGTCATTACCAGAAAACCGGTATTGCCGCAGGATGCGGAAATGAAAGCAAATTCGAGAAGCGCCAGCGCAAAGCTGCGCGTATTTGAAAGAATAGAGGAATCAACAGGAGGGGAAAATGGCAGAGTTTGATTATAGCGGATATCCGGTGAGAAACAAAAATACATATGTGTACGGTACAGCAGTGCCAAAGCCTTCGTATCCGCAGAGAGAAGAAGCGCCGCAGCCGAAACAAAGACCGAGGCGCCGGGTCGTCAAAGTGGAAAAAATCCATCCTCTGGTACTGGCTTCATGGATTGCTGCCAGCCTGGTGCTGGTGGGGGCCTGCGGATTTCTGCTGAAGGGAGAAATGAATTTAAACAATTATCTGGATCAGGTGTCCACGCTGGAATCGCAGATAGAAGAAAAAAAATCGGAAAATGATTTTGCATACGCAAGAATCAGCGAATCCATCAATTATGAGGCGATTCAGCAGGAAGCGGAACGCCTGGGCATGGTCAAGCTGACGCCGGATAAGATCATTGATATTCAATATGCCGGAAGCGATTATGTCAGGCAGTATAAAAATGTGCCGGATGCCGAATCTTCTTCATCCGATCTTTTGAACGGAAGGTAATGCCGATGCAAAGGAAAGGCAGAAAAAGACCCGCACAGCTCAGTATCGGGAAAATTATGAACATCGCCCATAAAAAAATGGTATTCCTTTTGATTGCGGTGCTGCTGATCCTTTTGATTCTGAGCCTGAATCTGGGTTATATCAGTGCTTCCAGCGGTGAAAACTATTCGAAGGTCGTGCTCAATTCAAGAAATTATGCGAGCAAGACCATTCCTTACCGGCGGGGGACCATTACGGATATCAACGGAGAGACCCTGGCGGTCAGCGAAAAAGTCTATTATGTGATTCTGGACTGCTCCGTCTTAAATGATGATAAGGTAGACGACGAAGCGAGAAATGAAACCGTGCTTGCACTGGTCTCCTGTTTTGGCGATCAGGGCATTACCGAGGAAATGATTCGGACATATCTGACCGAACAGCCGGATAATGCCTATATCCGTCTGCTTTCCGAGCAGACCGCGGAACAGATCGCGCCCTTCCAGGAAAAACAGAATGCGGAAGGATCCAAAATCGTCGGCGTCTGGTTTGAAGATTCCTACAAACGCCTGTATCCCCAGGGAGAGCTGACTTCCCATGTGGTAGGATACACGATCAAAAGCGAAGTGGGACAGTGGGGCGTAGAGGCGGCCTACGATGCGCAGCTTGTGGGCAGCAACGGACGGACTTACGGATATCTGAATTCCGATGATTATCTGGAAACCACCACCAAGGAAGCAACGGACGGCAATACGGTGGTCATGAGTCTGAATGCAGGCGCCCAGCGGATTATCCGTAAACACGTCATTGCATTCAACGAGGAACACCGGGATGAGGCCCATGACGGCCCGGGCAGCCTGGATACTTCGGTGCTGGTGATGAATCCCAATACCGGGGCAATCATTGCCATGTACAATTATCCGGAATTTAATCCCAATGATTATACCAATCTGCTGGCCACCGGCCTTTACACCCAGGAACAGATCGATGCCATGAAGGACGAAGAGCGCAATGACGCGAGAAGCCGGATGTGGACCAACTATTGTATCAGCAGCACCTATGAGCCTGGCTCGGTGGTCAAGCCGTTTACGGTGGCGGCGGCGCTGGAATCCGGGGCACTGGACGGAAGCGAAAGCTTTTACTGCGACGGCGGTGAAAACTTCGCGGCGGCAGGCTACTACGTCAGCTGCCATCTGCGCAGCGGCCATGGAACCTTAAGCCTTTCCGGTGCGATTGCCCAGTCCTGCAACGACGCAATGATGCAGATTTCCCGGAAAACCGGCGTACAGAATTTCACGAAATATCAGTCGATTTTCGGTTTCGGAAAGAAGACCAATATTGATTTGCCGGGAGAGGCAAATGCAGCCGGACTTCTGTTTGACGCGGACAATATGAAAGAAATCGACCTGGGAACCAATTCCTTCGGTCAGAATTTTAATGTTACGATGATCCAGACGGCATCCGCTTTTGCATCGCTGATCAACGGCGGGAAATATTATCAGCCTTATGTGGTGCAGCGGATCGAAACGGCAGCCGGGGAACCGGTGAGCAACACAAAACCGGTGCTTGTGAAGGAAACCATCTCGGAGAAAACTTCGCAGATGCTTAAATCCTATATGCGGGAAACCATGACGGTGGGTACCGGCAAGACCGCGAATATCGATCACTATATGATCGGCGCGAAAACCGGAACGGCGCAGAAACTGCCGAGAGAGGCAGAAAATTATCTGCTTTCTTTCATGGGCTACGCGCCTGCCGACAATCCCGAGGTGCTGCTTTATGTGGTGATTGACCAGCCCAATGCGGCCCAACAGGACAACAGCCTTTATGTTACCGGGCTGGCAAAAAATATTATGACGGAACTGTTTCCGTATCTGGAAATCACCAGTTCCGATGAACAGGCCGGGTTGGACGACGCCATCTGGCAGTACAACGAATAGGCAGCCGCCGGTGCATAGCATATGCGGGAAAAGCATATACATAAGCGATATGGTTTTCGGAGCATGGCATGCAGAGAAAGAAGGCTTACAACAGAAAAAAGTTTTTCTTTGTGGCGGTGGCCGTTGCTTTGATTTTGGCGGCACTGGCAGCCCGGCTGGTGTATCTGATGGTATTCTGTTCGGAGTATTACGGTGTGAAGGCAAAGGATCTGCACCAACGGGAGCGCAGCATCAAAGCGGCTCGCGGGGAGATCACCGACCGGAACGGAACGATACTGGCTACAAACAAAACCGTCTGTACGGTTTCGGTGATTCACAGTCAGATCAAAGCGCCGGATGAAGTGACGAAGCAGCTGTCACAGATTCTGGAAATGGATCCGGCAGAAGTACACAAAAAAGTAGAAAAGGTTTCCTCTATGGAAATCATCAAAAAAAATATAGACAAGGCGACCGGAGATGAAATCCGGCAGCTTTCGCTGGACGGCGTCAAGGTGGACGAGGATTTTAAGCGATATTACCCTTACGGGGAACTGGCTTCCAAGGTCATCGGGTTTACCGGTGCAGACAATCAGGGGATCATCGGATTGGAAGTCAAATATGACGACGTGCTGCAGGGCAGCGACGGGAAGATTCTGACGCTGACCGATGCCAGAGGCATAGAGATTGAAGACGCGGCGGAAGAACGGGTGGAAGCGGTTGCCGGAAAGACGCTGCGTTTAAGTATAGACTTGAATATACAGCAGTTTATACAGCAGGAAGCTTACCGTACCATGGAGGAAAAAGGCGCCGGATATGTCTCGATTCTGGTAATGAACCCGCAGAATGGCGAGATACTCGGCATGTCCAACGTACCGGAATTTGATCTGAACGATCCCTTTACCTTAACGGCGGCAGAAGGGCTTTCCGAAGAAGAAAAACAGGATGCTCTGAACCAAATGTGGAGAAACCAATGTATCAACGATACCTATGAACCCGGCTCCACATTTAAGATCATCACCATGGCGGCCGGCCTTTCGGAAGGCGTGGTAACGCCGGAGGATCGGTTTTACTGTCCGGGATATAAAATTGTGGAAGACCGGCGGATCCGCTGCCACCAGACCAGAGGGCATGGCGCGGAAAGCTTTGTGGAAGGCGCAATGAATTCCTGCAATCCGGTATTTATCGAAGTGGGTCTGCGTCTGGGCGCGGACCGGTATTACAAATACTTCAAACAGTTTGGCCTTCTGGAAAAAACCGGTATTGATCTGCCCGGAGAAGCCGGCACCATCATGCACAAGAAAGAGAATATCGGTGAGGTAGAGTTAGCAACTATTGCCTTCGGGCAATCTTTTCAAATAACTCCTATACAGCTGGCAACAACGGTTTCCTCTATTATCAATGGAGGAAACCGCGTGGTGCCGCACTTCGCGGTCTCCGCGAAGGACAGCCGGGGAAAGGTTTCCGCGTTCCCGTTTACGTCAAAAGAAATCGGGATCAGCAAGGACGTCAGTGAAACCGTAAAGGGTATTCTGCGTCAGGTGGTTGCGGAAGGAACCGGGAAAAACGCGAAGGTGGAAGGCTTTTCCATCGGCGGGAAAACAGCCACGTCACAGACGCTTCCCCGCAGCGCAAACAAGTACATTGCTTCGTTTCTCGGATTTGCACCGGCGGAAGATCCCCAGGTGCTTGTGCTGGTTATAATCAATGATCCGCAGGGCATATATTATGGAGGAACCATTGCGGCGCCTGTGGCAAACCGGATTTTTGAGAATATTTTACCATATTTGAATATCGGCAGAGAAACTGCCGGGTGAGGATTCAAAAGGAGAAAGCATGCATTATACAACCCCGATTCTGATATCGTTTGCAGTGAGTGTAGTTCTGAGTCCCTTTGTCATTTCCGCATTAAGGCGCATGAAATGCTCCCAGACGGAGCGGGAGGAACTCAAAGAACATCTGAAAAAGCAGGGAACTCCCACGATGGGCGGACTGGTCATCATCGCCGGGATTATTGTCACCTGTCTGTGGTACGGAATCCGGGAGAAAAACAGCGATATCTGGCCGATCCTGTTTATGACGGCAGGATTCGGTACCGTGGGATTTCTGGATGATTTCCTGAAGGTTGTCCTGCGCAGAAAAGACGGACTCAAGGCCGGCCCCAAGATGATTCTGGAATTTCTGATTGCGGCCGTGTTTATTTATTATCATGTATTTATTGCAAAGGAAAGTACGGCGATGCTGATTCCTTTCGGCGGCGGAAAAACGCTGGACGTTGGATTTTTAACGATTCCCATGATGCTGTTTGTGATTCTGGGCACAGTCAATGCGGTGAATTTCACAGACGGACTGGACGGATTAAATTCCAGCATTACCCTTTTGGTCAGCGTATTTTTTGCAATTGCGGCACTGCTGCTGCGGCCGGATATCTATCCGGTGATCGGGGCGGTGATCGGCGCGCTGATGGGATTTCTGCTGTTCAATGTATATCCCGCCAAGGTTTTTATGGGAGATACCGGCTCGCTGGCTCTGGGCGGTTTTGTGGTGTCCGTCGCGTATATGCTGCGGATGCCGCTGTTTATTCTGATCGTGGGGCTGGTTTATGTCTGTGAAATCCTGTCGGTGATGATTCAGGTGCCGTACTTCAAAATCACGCATGGAAAGCGGGTATTTCGAATGACGCCCATTCACCATCATTTTGAGCTGGGCGGCTTCACGGGAAAAGGCGAACCCTGGTCGGAGACAAGGGTTGTGGCGGTCTTTTCTGTCGTTACCGCGGTCATGTGTCTGATTGCGTACATGGCGATGTAGAAAAAGAGAACAGATACGGTTTGATTGTACGGAGAGGGAAAATCAGATGCAGATAGAAGGAAAAACGGTTCTGGTGGCAGGCACCGGCGTCAGCGGTCTGGCTGCGGCGCGATTATTAAATGAACATCATATTCAGACAATTCTGTACGACAGCAACGCGAACAAAAGCAAAAGAGAAATTTACGCCAGTTTTGATGAAATCGGAGATATGCAGCTGATTTTCGGCGAGCTGGACGATGCGGTACTGGATGGTATTTCACTGGCGGTTTTAAGTCCCGGCATTCCGCTGGAGCAGCCCTTTGTGCAGAAAATCAGAGAACGGGGGATTCCGGTCTGGGGTGAAATCGAGCTGGCCTGGTATTTTGAAAAAGGCAGCGTGATCGCCATTACCGGAACCAACGGCAAAACCACAACCACGACGCTGGTAGGCGAGATCATGAAAGCCTGGCGGGAAAAGGTGTTTGTGGTGGGCAATATCGGACTGCCCTATACCTCTCAGGCAGACAAGACCGACGGGGACAGCATCACCGTGGCGGAAATCAGCTCTTTCCAGCTGGAAACCATCGATGCATTCCGCCCGCACATCAGCGCGATTCTCAATATTACACCGGATCATCTCAACCGGCATCATACTTTTGAAAATTACTGCAGAGCAAAATTCGATATTACGAAAAATCAGGGGATATCGGATGTCTGCGTTTTAAATTATGACAACGAAGAGACCCGACGGTTCGGCGAGCGGCAGAAAACTGCGGAGACGCTGTTTTTCAGCAGAAAACAAAGCCTGCAGCGGGGCATTTGTCTGGGTCCGGATCATGACACCATTGTTTACCGGACTGCAAACAGCAGCCAGGGGATCGTCAAGGTTTCCTCTATTCAGCTGATGGGAAAGCACAATGTGGAAAATGTCATGGCAGCCGTGGCTATCGCCATCAGTATGCAGGTGCCGGTGGAAATCATCCGCCGGGTGGTCTGCGCCTTTACGGCGGTGGAACACCGCATCGAATATGTATGCGAGAAAAATAATGTCAAGTATTATAATGATTCGAAAGGCACCAATCCGGATGCGGCGATCAAGGCCATTGAGGCAATGGTCAGGCCTACCGTACTGATTGCCGGCGGATACGACAAAAAATCCGAATATGACGAATGGATTGCCGCCTGTACCGGAAAGGTCAAGGCGCTGGTATTGATCGGCGCCACCGCAAAAGCCATTGAAGCGGCGGCCAGGCGGCATCACATCGAGGACGTAACCATCGTGGAAACGCTGGAAGAGGCGGTAGCCCTTTCGGCAAAAAAAGCAGCGCCGAAGGATGCGGTGCTGTTGTCCCCGGCCTGTGCCAGCTGGGATATGTTTACCAGCTACGAGGAAAGAGGAAAGCTGTTTAAGGCATATGTACATAAGCTGCCGGACGGGGTCTAAAATAATATTGGAGTAAACCCGGGTGAAGCAAATAAAAGATTCGCTTCCTGCACCCGATAAAAAGACAGATGTATGGCTGCTGGCGGCGGTGCTGATACTGGTTGCTTTCGGTCTGGTGATGATCTACAGCACCTCTGCATACAATGCGGCACTGCATTTTGATGACAAAACATATTATCTGAAAAAACAGTTTTTTGCCACATCGCTGGGCCTGCTGGTGATGTATATCATGAGCAGGGTTCCCTGCCGGTTCTGGAGAAAATATGCGTTAGCGGCGTATGTGGCTGCCAATCTGCTGTCCATTGCGGTGCTTTTTTTCGGCACGACGGTCAACGGTTCCAAACGATGGCTGGCGCTGGGGCCTTTGTCCTTTCAGCCGTCAGAATTTGCAAAACTGGCAGTGATTGTTTTTCTTGCCCATCTTATCAGCAGCAGAGAAAACCGGAAAAATCAGCTGCGTTTTTTAATATCCTGTTTTGTACTGATTCTTCCCATCGTAGGGTTGGTGGGCTCCAATAACTTAAGTACTGCGATCATTATATTGGGGATTGCGGTGGTTATGATTTTTATTGCGTATCCCAAAAGCCTGCCGTTTCTCTGGGTCGCATTGGCCGGTATTGTGATGATGGCGGTGTTTTTAAGCCTGGAATCCTACCGTATGGAGCGGCTGCTGATCTGGAAAAATCCGGAGATGTATGAAAAAGGATACCAGACGCTGCAGGGTTTGTTTGCCATCGGTTCGGGCGGCCTGTTCGGAAAAGGCCTGGGTCAGAGCCTGCAGAAACTGGGTTTTGTACCGGAAGCGCAGAATGATATGGTGTTTTCCATTGTCTGCGAAGAGCTGGGACTTGTGGGCGCGCTGCTGGTGTTGGGCGTATTTGCCGTCATGCTCCGGCGATTTTACGTCATTGCGAAAAACAGCCGGGATCAGTATGGGTTTCTGATCTGCAGCGGCGTGTTTGCGCATATTGCAATTCAGATTATTTTAAATGTTGCAGTTGTCACCAATTCCATTCCCAATACGGGAATTACCTTTCCCTTTGTCAGCTACGGGGGAACCTCTGTGGTATTTCTGCTGGCGGAAATGGGACTGGTGCTGAATATATCAAAGGAAGGGCATTCCTTAAATGCCTGAAGGGACAGACACGAAAGAAAAGCATGCCGAATAAGATAGAAACATAGATGTGGTTTCTTTTGAAGGAGAAGCATGCTTTGAAAATATTGAAAGTGACCGGCGGGAATGCGCTTTCAGGCGGGATTGATATACAGGGATCCAAAAACGCGGTGCTTCCCGTGCTGGCAGCGTCGCTTCTTACAGAGGAAAAGGTACGGATTTATCACTGCCCGCGGATATCGGATGTTGCGGATATGCTTTCGATCATGGAATACGTGGGTTGCAAATGTGCCTGGCATAAAGATTGCCTGGAATTACAGGCAGCGTGTCTGAACAATGATGCGATTTGTGGTGCGCTGACCCGGAACCTGCGGGCGTCGATTCTGTTTCTGGGGGCATTGCTTGCCAGAAAGCAGGAAGTAAGGCTTGCCTATCCGGGCGGGTGTAAGATCGGGGCACGCCCCATCGATATCCATCTGGATGCGCTTGCGCGCCTGGGCGTTGCGCTGTCGGATGAAAACGGAGAGATCTGTGCAAAAGGAAAGCTGCACCCGGGGCATGTGAATCTCAAGTTTCCCAGTGTGGGCGCGACGGAAAATCTGCTGCTGGCGGCAGCGCTGAGTGAAGGAACGGTCCATATTTCCGATGCCGCCAGAGAACCGGAGATCGTAGCGCTGTGTGAATTCCTGACCCTGATGGGTGCGGAAATTACAGGGGCGGGAAGCCGGGAAATTGAAATTCACGGGAAAAAGAGACTGCATGGCACAGAATATACCATTCCGGCGGATCGGATCGTGGCGGGAACCTACGCGCTGGCTGCGCTGGCCTGCGGCGGTAATCTGCAGCTGCATGGACCGGCGGCGCCGGATCTGGCGGGACAGTATCCGGTGATTGCAAAGGCAGGGGCCCACATGTTTTTCCGGAGGAATACATGGCATGTGGAAGCCTCCGGGCACCCAAAGTCTGTGGGATTGATTCAGACGGGCCCGTTCCCCGCGTTTCCGACGGATATGCAGTCACCGATGCTGGCGGCGATGCTTCGTTCGGAAGGCTGTACGAGCATTGCGGATACGATTTATCCGGAGCGTTTCGGCATTGTGGGAGAACTTCGAAAAATGGGCGCAGATGTTTCCCGGGACGGTACGGTGGCGCGCATCTGCGGGACAAAACAACTGCATGCCGCCGCGCTTTGCGCCGGTGAATTGCGGGGCGCTGCGGGGCTCGTCATTGCGGGACTGCAGTCCGAGGGGGAGACCGTGATTTCCGGGGTCTCCTATATTGAACGGGGTTATGAGGATATCTGCAGAGACCTGCAGCAGGTGGGTGCAGATATCAGAATGGAAGAAACAGGAGCAGTCCTGTCGAAAGCGTGAGAAAATTGGCAAAGCGGGCAGACAGACAAATTGCATATAAGAAATTTGCCAGAAAACGGCGGAGGATCCGCCTTTTCAAATGCATCTCCATTACGTTTGCCGTCCTTGCGGCCGCAGCGCTGATGGTCTGGCTGTGTCAGGCAAGGAAGATCACAGTCAGCGGCAACGTGTCCTGTCCGGCCGATATGATACAGTCCGATATTATCAGGAATACCGCGGAAAAAAACACGCTGTACCAGCGGATTTTGGGAATGCTGAAAAAACGGCCGAAGCTGCCTTATCTGGATGATTACGAGATTGAATATGGCGGCCTCAACCGGATGAATATCCGGGTATATGAAAAACAGCCGGTAGCTTATGTCATGATCGAGCAAAGCTGCGTGCTGTTTTCGAGAGACGGCGTGGTGCTGAAAATCACCAGTGAACCGCCGGCGGATCTTCCGCGGATCGAAGGACTGGAACTGGATACCATCATCCTGTATCAAAGCCTGCAGGCGAAGGATGCCGGCGTGTTTAAGACGGTCAAAAGCCTGGTGGAGATCATTAAGAAAAATGATCTGAAACCGGACCGGATCCTGATCAGCCAGGACAATGCCATCGAACTTTATTTTGCAGGCGTGCAGGTGCTGCTGGGAACGGATAAGGCATTAGAGGATAAAATCGCGAAGCTGATTGCGATCCTGCCGAGCCTGGAAGGCAGAAACGGAACACTGTATATGCAGAACGTGGATGAAAACACGGATGAAGTGTCATTTATTAAGGCAAAGCCTTAAAACAAGCGAAAAACTCGCTTGACAGGCTGAAACGGATAGTTTATCATAGAGCTAATTATAGATAATCAGGTGAACTATAGGGTTTTTGCCTATCAGCGAGTTAGAATAACATAAAGGAGGAAAGACTCTTGTTGGAGATTATGACAGACGAAAGCGGCAACATAAACGCCGCGAAAATTATTGTAATTGGTGTAGGCGGCGCCGGCAATAACGCAGTAAACAGAATGATCGAAGAGAGTACCGGCGGCGTTGAATTTATCGGAATAAATACGGATTTACAGGCCCTTCGGCTCTGTAAAGCGCCGAAGACGATACAGATCGGCGAGAAAATCACCAAGGGCCTTGGCGCAGGCGCAAAACCGGAAGTCGGCCAGCAGGCGGCAATGGAAAGCCAGGAAGAGATTACGAAAGAAATCGAAGGCGCGGACATGGTCTTTGTTACCTGCGGCATGGGCGGCGGCACCGGTACCGGCGCGGCACCCATTGTTGCAAAGCTGGCAAAGGATATGGGTATCTTAACCGTAGGCGTTGTGACCAAGCCGTTTCGTTTTGAAGCAAAGCGCCGTATGGAAAATGCCATTGCGGGGATTGATAATCTGAAAGAGAACGTAGATACACTGATCGTCATTCCCAACGATAAGCTGCTGGAGATCGTAGACAGAAGAACTACCATTCCGGAAGCACTGAAGAAAGCAGACGAAGTGCTGCAGCAGGCCGTGAAGGGTATCACGGATCTGATCAATGTACCGGCGCTGATCAATCTGGACTTTGCAGATATCCAGACGGTTATGACAGACAAAGGCATCGCGCATATCGGTATCGGTTACGGCAGCGGCGACGACAAAGCAACGGACGCTGTCAAGCAGGCGGTTTCCAGTCCGCTGCTTGAGACCACCATTGAGGGCGCAAGCCATGTGATTATCAATATTTACGGTGATATCTCCCTGATGGATGCCAATGACGCGGCATGTTATGTACAGGAACTGGCAGGCGACGAGGCCAATATCATTTTCGGCGCCATGTATGATGCGGAGGCAACAGACGAAGCGACGGTTACGGTCATTGCCACAGGCATTGAAGATGTTTCGATTCGTGCCCCGAAGACCAATCCGGGATTTACGGGCTTCACCGCACCGCTGAAAACTGCAGCGCCTTCTGCGGCAAAGCCGGCGCAGACACCGCAGAAACCCAGATATCAGGGCAATGCTTATACACCGGCCCGGGAAAAGCCGGAAAGCGTATCCGCACCTGCTTCCCATACCGGCACCAGTAAGGTAAGCGAGAAAAATATTCAAATACCGAAATTTTTAAACAATAAAAAGTAATGGCAGTCCGATGAAAAAATGCTCCGCTTTTGCGGAGCATTTTTCATCATGGAGGCGGCAAAAGCGGAGGAACTATGCTGATTGTAGCAGGACTTGGCAATCCCGGTCATAAATATGCAAAGACAAGACATAATGTAGGATATGAAGTCATAGACGAACTGGCAAAGGTATGTGGTATCCGCATGAAAGAACACCGGTTCCGCGGACTGACCGGCAGCGGGTATCTGGAAGGACAGAAGGTGCTTTTGCTCAAACCGGAAACCTTCATGAATCTGAGCGGCGACAGCATAGCGGAAGCCGTGCAGTATTATAGAGCGGATCCCACGCAGGATCTGATCGTGATTTCGGACGATATCAATTTGCCCCTGGGCGCTTTACGGCTCCGCAGAAAAGGCAGCGCCGGCGGACACAACGGGCTGAAGCATATCATCAGCCGGCTGGAAAGCGATGCATTTATGCGGGTCAGAGTCGGGGTGGGAGACAGAGTATCGGCGGAAGAAGATCTGGTTTCCCATGTGCTGGGACATTTTAACCGGGACGAAAAACGGCAGATGGCCGAGGCGACGGCAAGAGCCGCGGAAGCGGTGCGCTGCATTGCGGCGGAAGGCATCGACCGGGCCATGAACAAATATAATTAATCAATAAAGGAAAACATATGGAAGCATTGACATCCCCCTTTACACAGTTGGTGGAAATGCAGGAAGTGCGCCGCGGTTTAAAACAAAATCGCGGCTTAAAGTCTGTGTCCGGCTGTGTGGATTCACAGAAACTACACTGGATTTACGGCTGCAGCGAAGATTTCAAAAGGAAACTGATTATTACCTTCAGCGATCAGAGAGCCAAAGATCTGTATGAGGAATACCGGTTTTACGATCCGGCGGCGCTTTTGTATCCGGCCCGGGATCTGCTTTTTTACCAGGCGGATGTGCACGGCAATCTGCTGACCAGACAGCGCCTGCAGGTGGTCAGGCGTCTGCTGCAGGATGAGGCCGCAACGGTGGTCACCAGCTTTGCAGCACTGATGGACCGCATCATTCCCCTAGAAATTTACAGAAAAAATGTGATGCACATCGATATGGATCATGCACCGGTCTTTGACGGTATTGCGCAGCAGCTGACGGATCTGGGGTATGAGCGGACCGGGCTGGTGGAACAGGAAGGACAGTTTTGCATTCGAGGCAATATTGTAGACGTGTTTTCGCTGGTGGAGCAGGCGCCGTACCGGATCGAATTTTGGGGAGATGAGATCGATTCCATTCGTTCCTTTGATCCGGCCACGCAGCGCACCATTGAAAATCTGACAGAAATCGACATTTTTCCGGCGACGGAGCTTTTGATCGGGCAAAAACAGCTGCAGTCAGGCATAGAACGGATGGAAGCCGAAGAAAAACGGCAGAGTGCAAAACTGCGGAAGGACGGCCGTACAAAAGAGGCGGCCTATCTGCGGGAAAAAATCCGGGAGCAGGGCCAGAGCCTGCAGGCCAGGGGGAACTTTGGGGGAATGGAAGGCTTCATCGCCTATTTTTTCGATGAAAAACTGGGCTTTTCCGATTATTTTCTTCCGGAGGATACCCTGGTGCTGATCGACGAACCCATGCGGGCCTACGAACAGGGCCGGGGTGTGGAACTGGAATTTACCGAAAGCGTCAAAAACCGGCTGCTGGCCGGAGAAATGCTGCCCGGGCAGGCGGATCTGATTTTCGGCGCCAAAGAAACAGCGGCGCGCCTGATGGGTTTTTCCTGCGTGGGGCTTTCTGCCATTGATAATGTAAAATCGCCTTTTGCGGTGCAGACCAGAAGCTTTATTAACGCGGTTTCCATTGCACCCTATCATAACGACTTTCTGCAGCTGATCAGGGATCTGAAACGGTATCGGAAAGAGGGATATGCGGTGCTGCTGGTGTCGCCTTCGGAGCAGAGGGCAAGGCGGCTGGCCGGGGAACTGTTTGACGAAGGACTGGCTGCCGCCTACAGCGGCAGTCTGGACAGAGCGGTTCGTCCGGGAGAAATCATGACTGTGAAAGGGGGAATCCGAAAGGGTTTTTCCTATCCCCTGATCCATTTTGCAGTGATCTGCGAAGCAGACATTTTTACCAAAAATAAGCAGAAACGAAAACCAAAAAAGGAATTTACCGGGAAGGGGCTTTCGGATTTTAATGAACTGAAAACCGGGGATTATGTCATCCATGAAAGTCACGGCGTCGGTATTTACCGGGGTTTAAAAACCATGACGGTGGACGGTGTGGAAAAAGAATATCTGCAGGTGGAGTTCGCGGGCGGCAGCTGCCTGTACGTGCTGGCGACCCAGCTGGAGAAGATTCAGAAATACAGCGGCGGCGAAGGAAGAAAGCCGAAGCTGAACAAGCTGGGCAGCCCGGAGTGGCATAAGACAAAAGCCAGGGTCAAAACGGCGGTGGAGGCGCTGGCAAAGGATCTGGTGGAGCTGTATGCGATCCGCATGAGCCGCAAGGGGTATGCATACGGGAAGGATACCGTCTGGCAGACGGAGTTTGAAGAAATGTTTCCCTTTGAAGAAACCAGCGATCAGCTGCGGGCCATTGCGGCCACCAAACGGGATATGGAAAGCGACCATATTATGGACCGGATCATCTGCGGAGATGTAGGATTCGGCAAGACGGAAATCGCGCTGCGGGCCGCCTTCAAGGCCGTACAGGAAAACAAGCAGGTGGCCGTGCTGGTACCTACTACGATTCTGGCGCAGCAGCATTATCAGACCTTTACCCAGCGGATGAAGGATTTTCCGGTCTCCGTAAAGATGCTGAGCCGTTTCCAGACCCGGCCCCAGCAGGCGCAGGTTGTCAAAGAACTGGCGCAGGGGGGCACGGATATTGTCATCGGAACCCACCGGATTTTGTCAGAGGACGTTTCCTTTCGGGATCTGGGACTGCTGGTCATCGATGAGGAACAGCGCTTCGGCGTCCGGCATAAGGAAAAAATCAAGAAACTGAAAAACGAGGTAGATGTGCTTACCTTAAGCGCCACGCCCATTCCGCGAACCCTGCATATGGGACTTTCCGGCATCCGGGATATGAGCGTGCTGGAGGAGCCGCCGCAGGATCGGATGGCGATCCAGACCTATGTCTGTGAATTTCGGGAAGAGCTGGTACGGGAGGCGATTCATCGTGAGATCGGCCGGGGCGGACAGGTCTATTATGTGTTCAACCGCGTTGCGGGCATTGACGATATTACGGCAAAGATCATGGAACTGGTGCCGGAGGCAAATGTGGCTTTTGCCCACGGGCAGATGCCTGAACGGCAGCTGGAATCCATTATGTACCGTTTTATCAACGGAGAAATCGACGTGCTGGTCTCCACTACCATTATTGAAACCGGTCTGGACATCCCGAATGTGAATACCATTATCATTCACGATGCAGACCGTTTCGGATTGTCCCAGCTGTACCAGCTGAAAGGGCGGGTAGGCCGCTCCAATCGGACGGCCTATGCCTTTCTGCTCTACCAGCGGGATAAAATACTGAAGGAAGAGGCCGAAAAACGGCTGTCTGCCATCCGGGAGTTTACGGCGCTGGGTTCGGGCGTCCGGATTGCCATGAAAGATCTGGAGATTCGCGGCGCCGGCAATGTGCTGGGAACCAGTCAGCACGGGCATGTGGAAGCTGTCGGGTACGATCTGTATGTCCGGATGCTGCAGAAAGCGATTCAGCAGGAACGGGGACTGCCGGTGAAGGAGGAAGCGGATACGGTGGTGGATATTCCCATCAATGCGTTGATTCCGTCGGCCTATGTACCGAATGAATTTGTCAAGCTGGATCTGTACAAGCGGATCGCCGGGCTGAAGGATGAAGAAGAATGTGACGACATGCTGGATGAACTGACGGATCGTTTCGGAACGCCGCCGGAGGAAGTCCTGAATCTGCTTTTGGTGTCCAGAATCAAGGCGCTGTGCAGAAAGCTGGACATCACGGAAATCAGTGGAAATCAGAAACGTATTCTGCTGTATATGGATCCGGAAGCGCATATCAAGGTCGAGAATATTCCGGCGATGCTGCAGGCGTACCGGGGACGGATTCTGTTCCGGGCAGACGTGCGGCCTTATTTCAATATCGCGCTGGAAAAACAGCGGGAAAAGGACTGGAAAAAAAGTTTTCTGGAGATTCTGTCTGCTATGGCAAAATATCTGCAGGAAGCATAAAAGGACTTGCGAAGACGGTGGAAAACCATTATACTGTTATGAGTAAAATTTTCAGGACATTTCAGGAGGTCAGTATCAGATGAAAAAGCGTGCGATAGCGCTGCTGGCAGTGCTGACGGTGCTGCTGACATTATGCGCGGGATGTACAAAGAAAACAGGCGCCGAGAAGCTGGATTTTGAATCGGTGGTATTGAAAGTCGGAGATCATGACATTACGCTCAGAGAAGCATACTTTATAATGAAATGGCGTCAGGCACAGTATCAGACCATGGCGTCTTCCCTTTACGGAGAAGATTGGTACAACCAGGATGTAACGGGTACCGGAACCTTTATTGAGTATATCAAGGGTTCGGTGATCGATGAACTGGAAACCATGTATATTCTGGCGGACAATGCCGATACCTACGGCGTTTCTCTGGAGGATGCGGATAAAGAAGCCATTGAAACTACGGTAAAGGCATTTATGGATGCCAATACGGAAGAAGCGCAGAATGCCATGGGCGCAACAGAGGATATTGTCCGTAAGGTCATGACCAATTACAGGATCTATAATCTTGTGTACAATGCGATGCTGCAGGATGTGGATACTTCGGTCACTATGGAGGAAGCGGCACAGAAGACCTTTGAGTATGTGTATCAGCCGCTGACGGAAACGGATGAGGATGGCGACACCGTGGATATGCCGGTGGAACAGCAAAATACCTACCGCGCTACCTTTGAGGCCATTAAAAATGCAAAGACCGGAGATACCAGTTTTGAAGACGCCGCGAAGGAGTATGGCTTCTCGGTATCTTCACATTCTTTCGGATCACAGGACGACGGCGATTTTGCAGACATCGACGCACAGGCGGATGCACTGGCAGTAGGAGAAGTTTCGGATCCGGTTCCGGTGGAGGGCGGCCTGTTCCTGCTCTGCAAGGTTTCCGATTATGATGAGGAAGCGACGGAAAATGCCCGTCAGACCATTGCCGACGAAAAACTGGCGGAAGCCTTTGATACGGCCTATGAAGCGCTGAAAAAAGACGTGGACATTGACTTGGATGAGGATTTGTGGGCCACCGCAAACTTTGACCGGACGGTCGAAGCTTACAGAGAAGAAGCCAATCAGAATTAAAAAAGAATAAAAAGTGCTTGCGGTGTTTTGGACAACCGCAGAAAGCAGGATGAGAAAAGGCGTTCACGGTTTCCCCTGGCGGGAATCCATGAACGCCTTTTACTGTGGTTCTTTTACAGTGACAAAGGAAGAAATTACTTTTCCTGATATTTCTGCAGAAGGTTCTGGATCCGTTCCGTGGGATCCAGATATTCGCTGATGGATTCGTCGTGGTTCAGCGCATCGATCAGCAGGGCAATGTATTTGCTCATGTCGCATTCAATAAAGTATTTTTTGCTGTATATTTCAGGAGGCAGATAAGTCAGGTTTGTGGTGATAATATTGGTAATCACGCCATTTTCATAAGCCTCGTCAAATTTTTCAAAGCCCTTTGTAAAGATGCCGAAGGTCGCTGCGACGAAGACGCGGTTGGCGCCGCGTTTTTTGATTTCTGTGGCGACTTCGATCATACTCTCGCCGGAGCAGATCATATCATCCAGGATGATAATATCTTTTCCTTCCACATCGGGACCCAGATATTCATGGCTGACAATGGGATTGCGGCCGTCGATCACAACAGAGTAATCGCGGCGTTTGTAGAAAATACCCATATCGAGGCCCAGTACATTGGCCATATAAATGGCACGGTTGGTACCGCCTTCATCCGGGCTCAGCACCAGCATATGCTCGCTGTCTACCTGCAGATCCGGGCGGCGGCGCAGAAGATATTTGATAAACTGGTAAGAGGCATTGGCGCTGTCAAATCCTTTCAGAGGGATCGCGTTCTGTACGCGGATATCATGGGCATCAAAGGTAATGATATTGTCAACGCCCATAGCCACCAGTTCCTGCAGCGCGGTGGCGCAGTCGAGGGATTCTCTTGCCGAACGCTTATGCTGACGGCTTTCATAAAGGAACGGCATAATTACGTTGATTCTCCGGGCCTTTCCGCCGATGGCGGCGATCACACGCTTCAGATCCTGAAAATGATCATCCGGCGACATGTGATTTTCGACCCCGCGGAGAGAGTAGGTAATCGAGTGGTTCAAAACATCTACCATGATAAAAATGTCGTCGCCCCGGACAGAGGAACGGATAAAGCCCTTGCCTTCCCCCGAACCGAAGCGGGGTGTGGCGACGTCCATAATGTACGAGTCTCTGCTGTATCCGGCGAGTACCAGGGAAGTTTCGCTGGCGCCGCGTTCGGAACGCCATTTGGAAAGATAGGAGTTGACCTTCTCTCCCAGTTCCGCACAGCTTTGCAGCGGAATCAGTCCCAGGGGACCCACCGGCATTCTGTCCAGAATCTTACCGTCAGATGATTTCATGTAATATGTCCTCCTTCATTTATCTTTTACCGGTACCGGTATGTATGGTTTTGGTTTTTATCAGAAGCCTTATGTCGTCGCCGTCCAGATGCAGAAAAGTGTAATCCGCAATCAGTCTGGAAAAAACCCGATCCTGATACTGCGCTTTGAGCTCCGCAGGTCCCAGATTGGTGGTAAAAACCGTGGATTTTCCATGCAGGCGGCGGTATTCGATGCATTCACACAGGCTGCTGACCACAAAACTGTTCAAAAGTTCGGCGCCCAGATCATCCACAATCAGACAATCGCAGGCAGAAAATCCTGCGGCGCTGCCGTCATCTTCTTTGCTGCGAAAATGATCGTCAGCCAGCGCTTTGAAAAAGGCCGGCGCATCCAGATGGACCACTGAGTGAATGGTATCGATGAGATATTTGGCAATACTGTTTGCAAGAAAAGTTTTTCCGACGCCCGTAGGACCGTAGAGAATCAGATTTCCATGTTTCTGATCCAGTTCTTCCGCAAACCGCCTGCAGGTCAGGAGCGCTTCCTTTGCCTGCTGCCGCATGGTTTTTCCGGAAACCGGATCGATCCGGGTATCGGAATAATAATCCAGTGAAAAGGTTTTGAAGTTTTCTCTTTTGTAGATGTCCTGCCGGGCGCTCTGATCATAGAGCAGCGCCACCGCCGCTTTGCGGAAGCAGGAACAGGGAGTTACATCGTCAATATAACCGGTGTCGTGGCATTTGGGACAGGTACAGGGCGTGTCCAGATAGTCGGCAGGATACCCGTGCTGCACCAGAATTAAGGATTTTTGTTCATCAATATGGCGCAGCGCCTCGGAAAGCGCCTCCGATGCATCGGAGGCACCATGCAGCATCTGTTCGCCGTAACGCAGCGTGACGGCCGATTCCTCCTGTGCAAGTGCGGCAAAGGCAGGAATGGTTTTGCAGACTTCTTCATAGCGCCGGTCGGCAATCCGTTTGTTCGCAAACTGCTTCCTGTTGTAGTCGCGCATAATGGCGTCATACTGATAATTTGCAAGTGACATGAAAATTTCCTCTCTGCAGATCAGCTGCCGGTGCTTTGATGCACATCCTGCATCATGACGTACTGCTGCCGGATGAAATCAGTTGTCTCTCCAGTTCTTCCATATCGTAATTCCGGGAAGACCGAAGCGAGGTTCTGCGTTTTGCGGTTTTTCCGGTTTCAGACATACGCTGCTGGTGCTTTTCATCCAGCAGCGCCACATCCTTCATGGACTGCACGCCGCCGGAGTACCAGTTTTTCAGAATGGAATCCGCATAGGCAAACTCCGGCTTGCCGGTGGCGCGGATGGTTCGTTTGCAGGCTTCCAGAATCAGCTCCTCCGAAAGACGGTAGGAGGAAATCCACTTGTCCACAAAGGCACGTTCTTCTTCTACCAGCGAACGGTTGGAGATACCGAAGGTTTTGATCACACCATAATAGACGCAGCTGTTTAAGGAAGTCATGGACTTCGCTTCCGCAACGGTGGAAATGCCTTTTTTCTTCCATTCAATGGCAACGGCTTCCGCGTAGCGCATACTTCGTTTGCCGCGGGCCGTGCAGTATTCGATCAGATAATCGATCATTTCACTGTCAAAGCCCAGCTGATCATAAATGAAAATCAGAGATTCCAGCTGGGAGGGTCCCAGCAGCCGTTTGAAGTAGGTCTGTGTAACAAAGGAAGCTTTTTCAAAATCCTTGTCATGCAGGAAACGGTCTTTTTCATCGGCAGAGTAGCTTCTGCGTTCATAAGGAACGTTCGAAATCTGCGCAGCGGTGTCAGAGGTATCCGCAACGGTGGCTGCGGACTCTGCGGTTGCTGCCTGTGCATCCGGCGTATCAAAGTGGTCGAGAAATTCAATAGACTGCAGTTCTTTGCCGTCATAGCGCAGACGAATCAGTCCGGCTTTCTCCCAGTACTCCAGTGCTGTCAGAATATAGGACACCGTATGGTCAAAGCGCATGGCCAGTTCTTTGATCGACAGGGAAGAATCTGTGTGATTGACACAGCGAAGGACAAACAGATAGATCTTCACATACTCTCCGTTTGCCTGCAGCATATACTGATCAATGAACTGATTGGACACCACCGTCGTATTCATCTGGTGGTTCATAATGATTTTTAAATTCCCCATAATACGCTCCCCATACCGGTAACAGATTTCCTTCGAGAGACCCATTATAGCATGAAAAAATCAAAAAGCAAATACCGTGGCGCCGTCAAAACCGGTGATGAAAAGAATGTGGAAAATGTGGAAAACGCAGGAAAACCGCTATGGCGGCATTTTCAAAAAGTGATAAAATTGTCGGAAAAACCGGCAATTTGGAAAATGAAAGCAGCGGAAATCACGGAGGTCAAAATATCCACATTTTATGACAAAAAAAGCGGTGAAGAAATCTGTGGAAAATGTGGATAACTATTTTCCGAGAAGGTGTTCTCCAATATTTACCACGTCTCCGGCCCCCATAGTTATTAACATGTCGCCGTGGACAGAATTTTCCAATAAAAATTTTTCGACATCGGAAAATGATGAAAAATATTCGCAGCTTGTACCCAGTGCCCGGATGGCTGCCTGCAGATCTTTGGAGGAAATCCCGGTGGTATTGATTTCCCGGGCGGCATAGATATCCGTCAGCACCACAAGGTCCGCTTTGCCAAGGGCCGCTGCGAAGTCCTTCAGAAAGGCTTTGGTCCTTGTGTAGGTGTGGGGCTGGAATACAACCACCAGCCGATGGGGGTGGAGTTTCCGTGCCGTGGCAATGGTGGAGGCAATCTCCGTGGGATGGTGGGCATAGTCGTCGTAAATGGAAATACCGCCCAGATCCCCTTTGCGTTCAAAGCGGCGGTGGGTTCCGTAAAATGCGGCAAGGGCATCCCGGATGCAGTCGAAAGGAATATCAAGGGCGCAGGCTGCCGCAACGGCCGCTAAGGAATTGAGCAGATTGTGTTCTCCCGGAACCCGCAGGGAAATCCTGCCCGCAAAAGACTGCGCAATATACAGATCATAGGAAGCGCAGCCGCCGGCGTCGTAAGCGACGTTCTTTGCCGTATAGGTGTCGTCCGGCCCAAGGCCGAAAGTGACGTAACGGCAGGGCAGCGCATCGGTCAGAAATTCCGGATGCGGAATGCTGCCGTTTAAGATCAGAAGGCCGTCTGCCGGAAGATTTTCGGTGAATTTTTTGAAGGAATGGCGGATATCGTCCAGATCCTTAAAGAAATCCAGATGGTCTTCTTCAATATTTAAAATGATTTCAATGGTGGGATAAAAGTTTAAAAAGCTGTTGGTATATTCGCAGGCTTCAGTCAGGAAAAGCTCGTGATTGCCGATTCTGAGATTGCCGCCGATACTGGGCAGCAGGCCGCCGATGCTTACCGTGGGATCCAGCCCTGCCCGGACATACAGCTCCGTCAGCATGGAAGTGGTGGTGGTCTTGCCGTGGGTACCGGAAACAGCCACGGACTTGTGATAATTTTTCATCAGCTGTCCCCAGGCTTCCGCCCGGGTCAGCATCGGGATCTTTCGTGCTGCCGCTTCCGAAAGTTCTTCGTTTTCACGGTGGATGGCCGCGGTATACACGATCAGGTCGATATCGTCAGTGATATTGGCTTTCCGGTGCCCGATGCGGATGTCGGCGCCCAGGGCCTCCAGCTGATCGGTCAGTTCGGACTTCCGCAGATCGGATCCGGAAATGGTAAATTTTCGGTCAAGCAGGATGTGCGCAAGGGCACTCATACTGATGCCGCCGATGCCGATAAAATGTATATGGATCGGATGGTGAATATCCAGTTGAAACATAACTGCCGCTCCTTTTGCCGCGGCGAATCGAAAGGATTCGGATCGCCGCTTGTTCTGTTTTCATAAT
Source organism: uncultured Lachnospiraceae bacterium (assembly GCA_947630695.1). GTDB lineage: Bacteria > Bacillota > Clostridia > Lachnospirales > Lachnospiraceae > CANRIM01. The sequence continues at coordinate 5,752 of CANRIM010000015.1, read as the reverse complement.
TTCAGTATATCATTTTTCCCAAAAAAGAAAAGCGAAAACTATGGTGGTTGTCGGCTTTTCCCGCGCTTTTTCGCGGTATTGTCGAAAAATGGGAATAATACACAAATTTTTTTAAAAATATATCTTTTTTTTATAAATATTATTTATTTATCTGGAAAGATATGCTATACTTACATAAATGCAGCGAACGATCGTTACAGCGGACATGCTGTGTAAATAAGGAAGAGGTGAGAGCGTGATACGCAAGGAAATGATCGCCATGCTTTTAGCAGGCGGACAGGGCAGCAGGCTTGGAGTCCTGACAGAACATGTAGCCAAACCGGCGGTGGCCTTTGGCGGCAAATACAGAATTATTGATTTTCCACTGAGCAACTGCATTAATTCCGGGATCGATACCGTGGGCGTACTGACCCAGTATCAGCCGCTGCGGCTGAATACCCACATCGGCATCGGTATCCCCTGGGATCTGGACAGAAATGCCGGCGGCGTGACCATTCTGCCGCCCTATGAGACCAATGCAAACAACGACTGGTATACCGGAACAGCCAACGCGATTTATCAGAACATGAACTATATGGAAAGTTTTAATCCCCAGTATGTTCTGATTCTTTCGGGTGATCACATTTATAAGATGGATTATGAAGCGATGCTGGACTACCACAAGGCAAACAAGGCGGATGTGACCATTGCCTGCCTTTCGGTTCCGATGGAGGAAGCCAGCCGCTTCGGCATCGTGGTGACGGATGCTTACGGCAGGATCACGGAATTTCAGGAGAAGCCGGAGAAGCCGAAGAGCAATCTGGCGTCTATGGGCATCTATATCTTCTCCTGGGAGGTGCTGAAGGAAGCACTGACCACATTGAAAAACCAGAGCAACTGTGATTTCGGTATGCATGTCATCCCTTATTGCAAGGAGCAGGGCAAGCGGCTGTTTGCCTATGAATTCTCCGGTTACTGGAAAGACGTGGGAACCCTGGGTTCCTACTGGGAAGCCAATATGGAGCTGGTGGATATTATTCCGGAGTTCAATCTGTATGAGGCATTCTGGAAAATCTATACCAAGACGGAAATCATCGATCCGCAGTACATTTCAGCGGAGGCACATATCGAGCGCAGCATCATAGGCGAGGCCTCCTGCATTGAAGGAAAGGTGGATCATTCGGTCATCGGTTCGGAGGTGTCTATCGGAAAAGGCAGCGTGGTGAAGGATTCCATCATCATGGAAGGCGTTACCATTCATGAAGGCTGTTACATCGATCACGCCATTATTGCGGAGGATACCGTCATCGGCGCAGGAACGAAGATCGGCGTCGGGGAACCTGCGGAATCGAAACTGAATCCGAAGATTTATTCCTTTGGCCTGGCGACCATCGGAGAAAATTCCGTGATCCCCGCGGATGTAAGCATCGGGAAAAATACGGCGGTTTCCGGAAAGACCACTCGGGAGGATTATCCCGGCGGCGTACTGGAAAGCGGCGGTTATATTATCAGGAAGGAGGAGGACCAATGAGAGCAATCGGCATTATTTTGGCAGGCGGCAGCAACGGCAGGATGCAGAACCTGACGGAAAAAAGAGCGGTGGCCGCAATGCGCGTGGCGGGCAGCTTCCGCAGCATTGATTTTGCGCTCAGCAATATGTCCAACTCGCATATCAAAAAGGTAGCGGTACTGACCCAGTACAATTCCGTTTCCTTAAATGAGCATTTAAGTTCCTCCAAGTGGTGGGATTTTGGCCGCAAGCAGGGCGGGCTGTATGTCTTTACCCCTACGATCACCTATGACAACTGCCACTGGTATCAGGGCACGGCGGATGCGATCTATCAGAATATTGACTTTTTGAAGGAGTCCCATGAACCTTATGTGGTGATTGCTTCCGGCGACGGCATTTATAAACTGGACTATGAGGAACTGCTGGAGTACCATATCGCGAAAAAAGCGGATATTACGGTGGTTTGCCACAGCCTGCCGGAGGGAGAGGATCCCGGCAGATTCGGCCAGGTAAAGGCGGACGGCGACGGCAGGATCACTGAATTTGCGGAGAAGCCTTTAAGCCATGTCAGCGACCTCGTATCCGCAGGCATTTATGTGCTTCGGAGAAGGACGCTGATCGAATTGCTGGAAATCAATTCCAGAGAGGGCAGAAACGATTTTGTACAGGATATCCTGATTCGCTATAAGGACAGAAAAAATATTTATGCTTACCAGCTGGAAACTTATTGGAGAAGCATTTCTTCGGTGGATGCGTATTACCGGGCCAATATGGATTTCCTGAAACCGGAAGTCAGAAAGTTTTTCCGGGAATATCCGGGCATTTACTCCAAGGTGGAGGATCTGCCCCCCGCAAAATACAATCCCCATGCGAATGTGAAAAATTCGCTGATTTCCAGCGGCAGTATTATTAACGGTACGGTGGAAAACTCCATTCTCTTTAAAAATGTATTCGTCGGCAGCAACTGTGTAATCAAAGATGCGATTATCTTAAATGACGTATACATTGCGGACGACGCGATTGTGGAGCACTGTATCATTGAAAGCGGCAGCACCATCAAATCCGGCAGGATTTACCGTTCCGATGAGGAGGGAATCCGGGTATTTCGGTCGGGAACCAAGAGTACGGTACGTTTTGACGCGTAAAACAATATGGGAAGAAATCCGGAAGGCAATGGTCCGTGAGGATCATTGCCTTTTGGACATTTTTCGGCTTTTTGTAATGAAATACCGCCGTATGGGCACAATCCCATACGGCGGTTTCTTGTGGTTAGGGCGTTGTTTCTTTGGTCTGCAGCAGCTTTGCCTCCACGATCGCAAAGGGCGCTTCGATACAGTCCAGAAACGCTTTGTGAAATTCGTCTTCGCTGTGTCCGGCTGCCATATAGCTGCGTTTAAGCCGTTCCACATTGGTATAGCCAAGGTAATAGGTCATATAGTTGGCAGGTTCGCTGACGATGTAATCGTAAATCTGCTGCAGGGTACCGCTGTCGGTAATGCCATAGGAGGAAAGCAGTATGGCGGCATCATCCGCGGTCCAGTAGTTGTAATGGATATTGTAATCCAGCAGCGCATAGAGGCAGAGGGTCAGCTTGCGGTAGGTCTGCAGGACGCCGGCCACTTCGCTGACGGGAAAATCCCCTGCCAGACCCAGGGTTTCCACGGCCAGCGGATAGGTGTACAGTTCGCAGTAGCTGGCCCAGCCTTCGGCGTAGCCTGTGCAGGAAAACAGTCTGGAAATCAGATTGCCTTTCTGTACATGGTTTTGCAGCAAATGGCCCGGAAAGCCTTCATGCGCAAGGGTAGTAAAGAGGTCGAAGGGGGAAAAGGCGGTCTGCGGATTGATGTAGATGCCGGGGTTTTTCTGATCGTCCGCCGGAGGAATCAGGAAAAAGGCGCTGCTGAAGCGGGAGGCCAGTGCCGGTGCAATGAACTGTACCGTGTAATCACAGCGGGCTGTGCCGAAGGAATCTTCTGTCAGTTTGCTTAAACAGGCCAGATCATTTTTTGCGGCGGAAAGCGCATCGTCTCCCTGCAGGGTCTGGCGCAGATCACCGGTCAGAAGCAGTTCCCAAAGCTGGGGATTTTCCGTCAGTGCCGTGGTCAATGCATCGGCCAGCGCAGAGAGATTTTGTTCCAGAGCGGCGCCGATTTCGTCCATGGGACGGCCGTCGCCGGTCTGTTCCTTCACCAGCAGCGCAAAGTAGTCCCGGCCGCCGGGCAGTGAACACAGGCCGGTATTGTGAAATGTTGTATTTTCGGACAAGGCGGCGACCGCGTCCGCAAGGACTGTATAGGCAGGAAAAACCGCGGTTGTCAAAAGATCCAGATGCTGCTGCCGGAGGGCTTCCTTTTCGGTATCGTCCATAGAAAGGGCAGCCAGCTTCTCATCAAAGGCAGCGGACAGAAAGTGGGCTTCGGCGGGTTCTGTAGGAAAGGCGTGGCAAAATTCCAAAAGGCTTGTGCAGGCAGATTGGGACATGAAACAGCCTGCGGCGGCTTTTTGGGTTTCATATGCGGCGATTTCCGCAAAATAATCCGGGAGCAGTTTCAGCAGATCCAGATAATCCCGTACATCCTGCGCATCGGCAAAGCGGTATTCCGAAAGCATCAGCGGAAGCTGTACATGCAGGCCGCTGTGGGAAGATAAGGGCTCATACAGATAAGGAAAATCAAGCATGTCGGTATGATTTTGCAAAGCGGCACATAAGATGTCATAGAGATAAGCATTTTCTTCGGACAACAAAGCGCGGTCGATACCGGAAAGCCGGACAAGCGTCTGCCGGTCGCGGTTTTGTTCGGCGGAAAATGCATCGGAAGAGATGTGCCCGAGACTGGCGGCAGGCTGCTGTATGCCCAGCTTTGCCGGGTCGGATAGACAAAAATGCAGATCCAGCGTATTTTCGGACAGAATGGATGCCGCCAGCTCCTGACAAAGGGCTGAAAAGGCCTGATCGGCGTCCTTTGCGGCAGGGCTGCCGCAGCCGGCGCAGGAAATGCACAGGAGAAATACAAGGCACAGCGGCAAAAGTTTCTTCAGGACAAAGCGCATGGCGTTACCTCGTTTTTAAGATCATACAAAGCTATGCCCGCGGAAACGGCACTAGAACTTTTCGCGATTAAGTTTTCTCGTGACTTGTATATAAAAATTCGTTATGGTATACTAAAAAACGGTTTGAATGGGGGGATGTGTATGGCAAAACCGCTGACACTGTACAAGCTGATTATTCTGTACATGCTGGACCGGGTTTCCTTTCCAATGACAAATGACCAGCTGTCGGAGTACATTCTGACAAAGGGATATATGGACTATTTTAAGTTCCAGCAGACGATGTCAGAGCTGAAAAGCACGGGACTGGTCAAAGCGGAAATCATACGGAACAATACGCATTATACGATCGAGCCAAGAGGAAGAGAGGTCTGTCATTATTTTCAGGGAAAGGTTTCCCATGAAATCCGGGAGGATATCAAAGCATATCTGAAAGAAAATGAATATGAACTCCGGGAGGAAGTATCCGTTTTAGCAGATTATCACCGGACCGTGGAATCGGAATACATGGTAGAGTGCACTGTCAGGGAGCAGGGAGAGGATCTGATGAAGCTGCAGCTGCGGGTGCCTTCCGAAGCGCAGGCCAACACGATCTGTAATCAATGGAAGGAAAAATGCAGCGGCATTTACGCTTACCTGGTAAATACGCTGGCGGACCAATGAGGCAGGAACAGGCGACTTGGCAGGGGTGCCCTTTTGGGCGCGCGTGCCGCTAAATTAAACATGATGAGGAAAAGATATGAAAGTAACACAGGCAATACAGAAAACCGCAGAGGATTTTCATGCGATTACCAAAAAGGGCATTGCAGTCTATGACAGCGACGGAATGCGGATTGCAGGCGTTTTGATACAGAAGGAACCGTCGGAGGAGGCGCTGAAACTCTTTTTCGGATCCACAGCGGAAAATCAGGAAGTGGCGGGAATGCACTTCTTTAAAGTATACGAGGAGGACGCACCCAGCTATATTCTGCTGATTCAGGGTTTCGGTGACGACATTCACCTGCTGGGCAAGGTGGTTGCCGCGCAGCTGGAGCATATCATTTCGATTTTCCGGGATAAGGAAAACAAATCTTCGTTTATTCAGAGCCTGCTGATGGACAATCTCCTGCAGGTGGATATCTATAATAAGGCAAAACGGCTGCACATCCCGATGGAACGGCGCAGGCTGGTCTATCTGATTGAAACGAAAAACGCGAAAGACAGAAACGCGCTGAA
>CANRIM010000014.1 GCA_947630695.1 uncultured Lachnospiraceae bacterium | reverse complement strand
GCTCAGAATGGTGATCCCAAAAAGGAAGAAATCGCATTTGCACAAAGCTATTTTGCCGTACAGACCAGAAAGCAAGAACTGATTGAAGAACGCATTTCTCTGATAGAACGTACGGAGGCTCGTGGCAGGTTACGGGAATCTGAGAAGCATCTTTCTCAAAATATTTATGAGCGTGGTGTTGATGACGCGGGATTTGGCAGAATCCGCTCTAACGGTGATCAGGCGTTATTTGGAGGACATACAACCCAGGAAATGAAGGAGCGGTTGGGAGTAAAGAATAATCGCCCTCTTGCAGATTTTTTGCCTACTGTAACGATTGCAGCAAAAAATTTAGCAACAGAAATCACCAACTTCAACGTGGAAGAAAAGGATTTGCAGGGAGAACGGGCTATTACTGGTGAGCATGTGCAAAACAACCGTTCTGTTCGTGAACTGCTTGGACAACGAGGCATTAAGCCGGAGGAGCTTCCTCCATCGGAAGACATCAAAAAATTGGAGCGTCGCGTGAAATCCCAAGAGAAGAGGCTGGCGTCTCAATCAGGTAAATTACCAGGGCCGGAAGATAAGTAAATCGAAAAGACGGAGGATAATGATCAAAATGGTCGTGGGCTGATATACTCTGCTTTTCAAGTAGCGAAGTGTGCTAAATTCTATGAAGACTGGCTTAAAGCAAGATAACATAATCAAGTCAAAAAGACCATGCAGGAGCATTTCTACTCTTACATGGTCTCTTTTTGTCCCGCTTGAAGACTGTCACTCAAAGCCTTGTTGTACAATCCCTAAGTAAAGTCCTTCAAGGAAAGGGGCCCTTTGCTGTCTTTCAAAATCAATAATGCTTCGCGATTTCCCGCGCCACGAACACGCCGCTGGCGGAAGCATGGGAAAGGGAATGGGTCACGCCGCTGCCGTCGCCGATAACGTAAAGTCCTTTGTGGGGCGTGCAGAGGGTTTCGTCCAGCTGCACTTCCATGTTGTAAAATTTGACTTCCACGCCGTAAAGCAGGGTGTCCTCATTGGCCGTGCCGGGGGCGATGCGGTCCAGGGCGTAAATCATTTCGATGATGCCGTCTAAGATCCGCTTCGGCATGACGAGGCTCAAATCTCCCGGCGTCGCGGAAAGGGTGGGGGTCACAAAGCATTTTTCCATCCGGGAATGGGTGCTGCGCTGTCCCTTGATCAGGTCGCCGAAACGCTGTACGATGACGCCGCCGCCCAGCATATTGGAGAGGTGGGCGATGCTTTCCGCGTATCCGGTGCTGTCCTTGAAAGGCTCGGAAAAATGTTTCGCCACCAGCAGCGCAAAGTTGGTATTTTCCGTATGTTTCGCCGGATCTTCATAGCTGTGGCCGTTGACGGTAATGATGCCGTTGGTATTTTCCGTGACCACGGCCCCTCTGGGATTCATACAGAAGGTGCGCACCAGATCGGCGTATTTCTCCGTCCGGTACATGATCTTGCTTTCATAAAGCTCATCGGTCAGATGAGAAAAAACTTCCGCGGGCAGTTCCACCCGGACGCCGATATCCACCCGGTTGGACTGGGTGGGAATGTCCAGATGCTTGCAGATGCTTTCCATCCATTTGCTGCCGGAGCGGCCTACGGAAATGATACATTCTTTGCAGGTAAAGGCCTGTCCGTCCGCAGTAATGCGGTAGCCTTCCTCCAGACAGTCCACGGTTTCCACCGGCGCGTTGAAGAAGAAATCCACCTGTTCTTTCAGCAGTGCGAACAGATTCTGCAGCACCACGTAGTTTTTGTCCGTGCCCAGATGCCGGACGCTGGCGTCTAACAGATGCAGCTTGTTTTGCAGGCAGAGCCGCTTGATTTCGGAATTGGCGGTGGAGTAGAGTTTGGAACCCTCTCCGCCGTAAGCAAGATTGATCTGATCCACGTAGCGCATCAGCTCCAGCGCGGTCTGCCGGCCGATGTACTGGTACAGGGTGCCGCCGAATTCATTGGTAATATTATATTTTCCGTCGGAAAAAGCGCCTGCGCCGCCGAAACCGTTCATGATGGCGCAGGTCTTGCAGTGAATACAGGATTTGACGGTTTTGCCGTCGATGGGGCATTTGCGCTTTTCCAGCGGATTGCCCGCTTCAAAGACGGCGATGCGTATATGTTTATTTTGTTTTAACAGCTCATAGGCAGAAAAAATGCCGCCGGGACCGGCGCCGATAATAATCACGTCATAAGAATTGTTCACGAAAAAACCTCCTGATTTGAAGAAATAACAATCGTTTATACTCTATCGCTTTAAAGTAAAAAAGTCAAGCCGCGGTTGTCTGTTCGAATCGATTGTGCTATAATGGGCAAAGATTACAAAATCTGACGGAGGCAGGTAATATGCAGAAAGATATGTTTTCCCTGGAAGGCAAAACTGCCTGGATCACAGGCGCTTCCTATGGGATCGGATTTGCAATCGCGAAGGCCTATGCACGGGCCGGCGCGAAGATTATTTTTAACGATATCAATCAGGAGCTGGTGGATAAGGGCCTGGCTTCCTATGCGGCCGAGGGCATCCCCGTGAAGGGATATGTCTGCGATGTGACGGATGAGGCACAGGTGCAGACGCTGACTGAAAAACTGGAAAAGGAAGAAGGCGGCATTGACATTCTGGTGAACAACGCGGGCATCATCCGCCGGATTCCCATGTGTGAAATGGACGCGGCGGAATTCCGGAAGGTGGTAGACGTGGACTTAAACGCCCCCTTTATTGTTTCAAAAGCGGTGATTCCGGGGATGATCAAAAAAGGGCACGGCAAGATTATCAACATCTGCTCCATGATGAGCGAACTGGGCAGAGAGACCGTTTCCGCCTACGCGGCGGCCAAGGGTGGTCTGAAGATGTTGACCCGGAATATTGCTTCCGAATACGGCGAATACAATATCCAGTGCAACGGCATCGGCCCCGGCTATATCGCCACGCCCCAGACGGCGCCTTTGCGGGAACGTCAGCCCGACGGCTCCAGACATCCCTTTGATTCCTTTATCATTGCCAAGACGCCGGCAGCCAGATGGGGCACCACCGAAGATCTGGAAGGCCCTGCGGTATTCTTAGCGTCCGACGCGTCGAATTTTGTCAACGGCCACATCCTTTATGTGGACGGCGGCATCCTGGCTTATATCGGCAAGCAGCCGTAAGCTGCGGAGCGGGAGGACCACCATGGACATTTCCAATGAAGGCAGAATGTATCATTTGAACTGCGGAAAAGAAGACATCGGCAGGTATGTGATTCTTCCGGGGGATCCCGGCAGATGCGAGGCCATTGCCGCTTATTTTGACAACCCGTATCATGTGGGCTGCAACCGGGAATTTAATATTTACAGCGGCAGCCTGATGGGCGAAAAAGTCAGCGTCTGCTCCACCGGCATCGGCGGGCCTTCGGCGGCCATCGCCGTGGAGGAACTGGTGTCGCTGGGAGCGGATACGCTGATTCGCGTGGGTACCTGTGGCGGCATTGCCCTGCAGGTAGAAAGCGGAGACGCCTGCATCGCCATGAGCGCCGTGCGCATGGGCGGTACGGCAGACGAGTATGCCCCGGTGGAATATCCGGCTACCGCAGACTATCGGGTGCTGTGCGCCCTGACCGCGGCGGCAGAGCAGCTGGGGGTGCGCTATCATGTGGGCGTGGTTCAGAGCAAGGATTCCTTCTACGGACAGCATTCCCCGGCGTCCATGCCGGTTTCGGATATGCTGCTGCAAAAATGGGAGGCATTGAAACAGCTGGGCGTACTGGCCAGTGAAATGGAAACGGATACGGTATTTACGGTGGCCGCGGCCCGGGGTGTGCGGGCAGGCGCCGTGTACCATGTAATATGGAATCAGGAAAGGGCAAACCAAGGGCTTCCCATGCAGCGAAACGATAGCAACGCGGATTCGATTTTGATTGCGGTGGAAGCCATGAAGCGGTTGATTGCACATGACAGAGAACTTGAAATACAAAATTGATCTTCATACCCATACCAGCGCCAGCGGCCATGCCTACTGCAGTCTGAAGGAAATGGCAAAGACCGCGGCGGAGAAGGGACTGGAGTGGCTGGGATTTGCCGAGCACGCACCGGCCATGCCCGGGTCCTGCCATCCGCTGTATTTTATCAATTATCATGTGATTCCGGATCATTTGTACGGGATCCGCATTTTAAAAGGGGCGGAGCTGAATGTGCTGGATTTCCAGGGCAGCATCGATCTGGAAATGCGGGGGCTGCTGCAGCTGGATTTTGCCATTGCCAGCCTGCATACCAGATGCTTTAAAAGCGGCACCCGGACGGAAAATACGGATGCGCTGCTGCACGCTATGGAAAATCCTTTTGTCAATATCATCGGACATCCGGATGACAGCAGGTATCCGCTGGATTATGAGCGGCTGGTGAAGGGTGCTCTGGCAAACGGCGTGCTGCTGGAGCTGAATGCTTCTTCTTTGGATCCGGAAAACGCCAGGAAGAACGGGCCGGAAAATGACCGGCTGCTGTTGAAAACCTGTGAGAAGTATGGCGCGCCGATCCTGCTGGGCAGCGACGCGCACTTTGACGATATGATCGGAAATTTCGGCACGGCCTGCAGCCTGCTGGAGGAGCTGGAATTTCCGGAAGCGCTGGTGATGAACGGCCAGCCGGAAAAACTGAAAACCTATTTGAATCGATGGAGGAATAAAACAGAATGAAGAAAAGCATGAAAAAGACAGGCATTTTGACTGCCGTCCTGCTGGGTCTGTGCGCCCTGTGGATGACCGGCTGCGGCGCGAAGGAAGCCGAACAGAAGGCAGACAACAAAGACGCTGTTAAAGAAGCGGGTCTGGATGCGGATACCACCTATTACGCGGACATTACGATCCGGGATTACGGAACGGTGACTGTCAGGCTGGATCAGGACGCCGCGCCCATTACAGTGGCCAATTTTGTAAATCTGGCAAAGGACGGATTTTATGACGGGCTGACCTTCCACAGGATTATGGACGGCTTTATGATGCAGGGCGGGGATCCCGACGGCAACGGCACCGGTGGTTCCGAAAAGACCATCAAGGGCGAGTTTGCAAGCAACGGCGTCGCCAACGACTTAAAACATACCCGGGGAGCCATTTCCATGGCCAGATCCAATGATATGGACAGTGCCAGCTCCCAGTTTTTTATCGTACAGGCAGACAGTACCTTCTTAGACGGTGATTACGCGGCCTTCGGTTATGTGACGGAAGGTATGGAGATCGTGGATCAGATCTGTGCGGATGCCAATCCTGTGGACAACAACGGCACGATTCCCGCCGAAGAACAGCCGGTGATGGAATCCGTAGTAATTCGGGAAGAATAGTCCGGACAGAAAAAGAAAATTGTTTTCATCAGAAACAAAGCAGAAAAAAACGGCGCAGCCTTTGACAGGTCTGCGCCGTTTTGATTTTCATAAAACTTATTCGGTTTCTTCTTCGGTTGCCGCGATTTTGGCTTCTTCTTCTGCTTCCAGCACTTTAAAAGCAACCTTGCCCACCAGTGTTTTCGGCAGTTCGCTGCGGAATTCATATTCATAGGGCAGCGCGTATTTGGCAATGTTTTTCTTACAGTGCTCGATGACAGACTGCTTGACTTCCTCCGTTACCTTCACATCATCCTTCAGAACGATAAAGGCTTTGATTTTCTGTCCCTTGTAATCGTCCTTGACGCCGATGACCGTGCTTAAAAGCACCGCCTCGTGGGCGTCGATGATATTTTCCAGCTGGGAAGGATATACATTGTAGCCGCTGGTGACGATCATACGTTTCAGCCGCTGTTTGAAATAAATGAAGCCGTCTTCATCCATGATGCCCAGATCGCCGGTGTGCAGCCAGACCAGGCCGTCTGCGTGTTCCTGCAGCGTCAGGGCGGTTTCCTTCGGGTTGTTCATATAGCCCATCATAACGGTAGGGCCGGAAATGACGATTTCACCCTCCGTGCCGTAAGGCACCTCGTCCCGGGTATGGGGCGCCACGATCTTGTAAATCATATCCGGCATGGGAATGCCGATGCTGCCTTCCCGGTATTCATAACGGGGCGTCAGGCAGCTGGCGGTGACGCATTCGGTCAGGCCGAAGCCTTCCCGCACCTGTTCGGTAGCGCCGTGTTCCTTCAGGAAAGCGTCTACCTTGTGCTTCAGCTCGATGCTTAAGGAGTCGCCGCCGGAGAACACGCCCTTCAGACAGGACAGATCAATGCCCTTCATCTTGTCGCTGCGCAGCAGGGCTTCAAACAGCGTAGGTACGCCGGCAATGTAATTGGGCCGGTATTTTTTCAGAATCCCCGGATAGGTCTTGATGGAAAACTGAGGGATCAGGATACATTTCAGGGCGGAAATGAAAGCAGTATGTACGCAGACCCCCAGGCCGAACCCGTGGAAAATGGGCATCAGCGCCAGCATGATATCGCCTCGGGTCACCGTTTCGCTCATGGCGGCGGTCTGCATGCCCAGCGCGTTAAAGTTCAGGTTGGTCAGGACGATGCCCTTGGTGGTACCAGTGGTGCCGCCGGAATAGAGGATGGCGGCGGGATCGTGACCGTAACTCTTTACCCGATATTTGCCCTGATAGGTCAGGCCCTTTGCCATAAAGTTTTTCCAGAGCAGGATGGTGTCTGTTTCGGGCACCTTGGGAAGCTTTCTGCCGGAGGTCAGCCGGAAGCCGATAGATTTTACCGTCGGCAGTTCCTCTGCGATTTCCGCGATGATAATGTATTTCAATTTGATCCGGTCACGGATATTGTCGATTTTATTGTAAAACTGATTCAGCGTGAGAATGGCCACGCTTTCGGAAAAATTCAGATAGTATGCGATTTCACCTTCGGAAGAAAGGGGATGGATCATGTTGGGAATGGCGCCCATACGGTTCAGGCCGTAAAACATGATGACAGCCTGGGGTGTATTGGGCATGCAAATGGTTACATGGTCGCCGGGTTTGATACCGATGCTTACAAGGGCTTTCGCGCACTGATCGATGCGGGCGGCGAAGGCCTTGTAGCTGGTCTCCTTTCCGAAAAAGTCAAACGCGGTGTCGTTGGGGTACTTTTCCGCTGTCCGAAATACCATATCGGAGATGGAGCAGTCCGGATAGTTCAGATGGGCCGGAACATGCTCATAGTATTTCAGCCATGGCGTTTTTACTTCACTCATCTTTGGATATCCTTTCAAAACAATATTTGGAACAATTTTAGCACCGGATGACGTTTTTTGCAACTGCTTTCCCTCAAACCCGCTGACCCCTGTGTTTTTGCAGGGAAGTGCGGGTCAGAGGAAGGGCAGGCTGTTGCTGACGCAGAGGGCGCCGAAGCCCAGCTGGGAATTGGGATAGCTGCCGGGCAGAAACTGTCTGGCGCCGCTTTTTAAATAGGCCTTGATTTTTTCACCGTACAGATAAGGGTCGTTCCCCCGGACAATGCCCCATTCCATCAGAAGGGCGGCGGCGCCGCTGACAAAGGGCGCGGCGATGGAAGTGCCGGAGACGTTGGTGTAGATATTCCCCGGCGCCGGCGCAGTGATATCCACTCCCGGCGCCACCAGATCCGGTTTTTGAAGCCCGGCGCTGCCCCGACCGGAAAAGGAGGCGTAGCTGCCGGTGCGGCTGTCGTAAGCGCCTACGGTAATGGCTTTTTGCGCGGTGGAAGGAACGGTCAGGGTCAGGTCGGCATTGGGTTCGGCAAATGCGGTGGCTTCGCCGATAATGCTCTGGCCCGGCAGCCACATTTCCACGGTGCCTAAGATGATCCGCACGCCGGTGAGAATGAAGCGCCATTCCCCGGGGGCGATATAACTGTCCTGGGGCAGAAATTCGATATACAGCTCCTGACTGCTGCTGAAAAAAGAAGGTTCCCCTACGTAAATCAGCAGCTGTGTCTGATCCAGAACCGTGCGGTGGGTATCGGGCAGCCGGGTGGGCACCACATAGCGCTGGCCGGAGGGGCTGATGATCTGCACGTCGATGGTATCCACGTAGTTTTTCCAGAACTGAATGCTCAAGGATGGTTCCAGACTGCCCACAGACACCCGTACCGTACTGCTTTGCCCCTCTGTTACGGTGACAGAGGAATGGGAGCGGGAGTCTCCTTCATTGCCCGCGCCGATGACGATCACGCTTTTCCAGTAGTTGGCAATATCGTCCAGATACTGTTCCAGCAGGAAAGAATTGTCGTGGGGGCCGTAATTGTTGCCGAAACTTAAATTGACCACCACGGGAAGCCTTAGCTCCAGCCCTTTGCGGATGCAGTAATCCACGCCCTGCATCAGCTGGGTGGTGCGGGGAAAGGCTTCATTTGCCTGGGGCGACAGCTTGACGGCAATCAGGGAAGCTTCCGGCGCCACGCCGGCATAACGGCCGTCTGAATTGGCGCCGTTCCCGGCGGCGACGCCGGTGACTGCCGTACCGTGCCCGGAAAAATCCGCGCCGGGCACCGGAAAGGGAAGTTCTGCAGGCGGCGTCTGCAGATATTCATTCAGCTGGGCGGCGGTATATTCGCTGCCGATGAAATACCCCTGGGGCGGATTTCCCGCAATGGACTGATCCCAGAGATACAACAGCCGCGTCGTCTTGTCCGGAGACTGAAAATCCCGGTTGAAAATATCAATGCCGGAATCGATCACCGCCACCAGTACGCCCCTGCCGAAGAGTCCGCTGCTGTCACGCTGCAGGTCGCTGACACAGGCCGCCCGCCTGCCTGCCTCCAGCGCAAAAAACAGCGCTTTGGGTTTTTCCACGTATTCCACGTTTGCAAGGGCGGCCAGCAGAGGCAGACGGCTGCCGGGCACTACCACGATGGCAAATTCATTCAGCAGCAGGGACCAGGAAACCGCGATTTCGGCAATGGGGGCAAAATCGCCGGAATACTTGATGATCAGCTCCCAGAGATCCTCTTCGGGCAGATACCCCACGTCCAGATCAATGGACTGGGCCCGCTCCGCTTCGGTGGCGTCCAGGCTTAAATTCAGCAGATTTTCAAATTTCTGGGAACGGCTCATGCATCCACCTCATCCGCTGCATGATAATAATTGACAAAGCCTGCGCAGATGGCTTCGGCCATCTGCTGCTGATAGGCCTGAGTGCGCAGTTTTTTTGTTTCCTCCGGATTGGAGAGAAAGCCGCATTCCACAATGACGGAAGGACATTTGGCGTTTTTGAGCATATAGTAGCTGCTGTTTGCCTTATGGATGCGCGTATTGCCCGGATCCGCCATTTGCCGGATGCCGGACTGGATGGCCGCCGCCATGGTCTGCCCCGCTTCGGAACCCTGATAGTAAAAGACCTGGGCGCCGTGCACGTCAGGATCAGAGTAGCTGTTCTGGTGAATGCTGATGGAAAAGGCGGCGTGAACGCTTTCGATCAGCGCACAGCGGTTTTTCAGGTCGTCCCGTTGTTTGTTGGAGGCAGCATCGTCATAAAGCGGGGTATCGTCCGTCCGGGTCATGACCACTTTGAAGCCTTCGGCTTCCAGACAGTCCCGCAGGCGCAGGGCGATCTGCAGATTGATTTCTTTTTCCTCGGTACCGTCCGTCCCGATTTTTCCGGGATCCTTGCCGCCGTGTCCGGCGTCGACCACCACCACCGGGCAGGGGGCGGCCGTCTGATTTTCCGCATAGGAATACCCGATGGAAACCAGTCCGGTCAGCAGCAAAGTGGCCAGACCCAGCAGCCATTCCATTTTCTTTGTGATTTTCATAGCTGGGACCTTTGATATCTGTATTCAAAGCTACTATATGTCGGGAGAATGGGTGCAAGAACCGGAAAAAACAGTTGCCTTATTATGTATTTTGTGTCAAAATCATACATAATGAAAGAAAGGCGGGCAGGGCACGCGTGCCGCTGCCTGAATGAAAAAGGAGGAAGTATTGACATGTTAAAAGGCATACCGCAGATCCTTTCACCGGAACTGTTAAAAGTATTATGCGAAATGGGGCACAGCGACAGGCTGGTGATCTCAGACGGCAATTTCCCCGCGGAATCCATGGGCAAAAACGCCATCGTGATCCGCATGGACGGGCACGGCGTACCGGAGATCCTGGATGCAATTCTGAAAGTATTCCCCCTGGATACCTACGTGGAGCATCCCGTCAACCTGATGGAAGTCATGCCGGGGGATCCGGTGGAAACGCCCATCTGGGATGAATATAAAAAAATCGTAGCAAAATATGATGAGAGAGGCGGGGAAGCGATTTCCAATATCGAGCGCTTTCAGTTCTATGAAGAGGCAAAGCAGGTATATTGCATCATAGCCACCAGCGAAAAGGCGCTGTATGCAAATATCATGCTGCAGAAAGGTGTCGTTGTCGATGCATAACGAAAAGCTGGTGTGGAAACCGGGCAATATGCTGTATCCCCTGCCTGCGGTACTGGTCAGCTGCACCGACGGAAAAGGCCATGACAACCTGATTACGGTGGCCTGGACGGGAACGGTCTGTTCCGATCCGCCGATGCTCTATATCTCGGTGCGCAAAGAGCGCTATTCCCATGCGCTGCTGATGCAGACCCGGGAATTTGCGGTCAATCTGACGACGAAAGACCTTTGCTTCGCAACGGATTACTGCGGCGTCAAAAGCGGCAGGGACGTGGACAAATGGGCGCAGATGCAGCTGACGAAGCAGCCGGCGCAGGTGATCAAAGCGCCGCTTCTGGCGGAAAGTCCCGTCAATATCGAATGCAGGGTCAAGGACGTGCTGCCTTTGGGTTCCCACGATATGTTCCTTGCGGACGTGGTAAGTGTTTCCGTGGACGAAGCCTATATGAAAGACGGCAAATTTGATCTTTCCAAGGCGCAGCCGCTGATTTATTCTCATGGAGAATATTTCGAAGCGGGGAAGAAGCTTGGAAAATTCGGATACAGTGTAAAAAAGACGAAGGAGAATGGATAAAACATGGCGCAGGAAAAGAAAATGGTGGAAGCCATTACCTCCATGGAGGAGGATTTCGCCCAGTGGTATACGGATGTGGTAAAGAAAGCGGATATGATCGCCTATTCCAGTGTCAAGGGATGCATGATCATTAAGCCCCTCGGGTATGCCATCTGGGAAAATATACAGAAGGAGGCCGACCGGATGTTCAAGGAAACGGGCGTGGAAAATGTATACATGCCCATGTTCATTCCGGAAAGCCTGCTGCAGAAGGAGAAGGATCACGTAGAAGGCTTTGCGCCGGAGGCTGCGTGGGTCACCCACGGCGGCAATGAAAAGCTGCAGGAGCGCCTTTGCGTGCGCCCCACCTCGGAAACGCTGTTCTGCGATTTTTATGCGAATGAAATCATGTCCTATCGGGATCTGCCGAAGCTCTACAACCAGTGGTGCTCCGTGGTCCGCTGGGAAAAGACCACCCGGCCTTTCTTACGTTCCCGGGAATTTCTGTGGCAGGAGGGGCACACGGCCCATGCCACCGCAGAGGAAGCCATTGCAAGAACGGAACTGATGCTGGACGTATACCGCCGGGTAGCGGAAGAAGTGCTGGCGATTCCGGTGATCTGCGGACAAAAGACGGAAAAAGAAAAATTTTCCGGCGCGGAAGCCACCTATACCATCGAGGCGATGATGCACGACGGCAAGGCGCTGCAGTCCGGCACCAGCCATTATTTCGGCGACGGTTTTGCAAAGGCCTTCGGCATTCAGTTTACGGATAAAGACAATCAGTTGAAATATGTATATCAGACCTCCTGGGGCATCAGCACAAGACTGATCGGCGGCCTGATTATGGTACACGGAGACAACTCCGGCCTGGTACTGCCGCCGCGGATCGCGCCGACCCAGATCATGATCGTACCGATCCAGCAGAAGAAGGCAGGCGTCCTGGAAGCGGCTGCGAAACTGAAGGAGGCCTTGTCGGCCTTCCGCGTCAAAGTAGACGATTCGGACAAGTCTCCCGGCTGGAAGTTTGCGGAGCAGGAGATGCGGGGCATTCCTCTCAGGATCGAAATCGGTCCCAGAGATATCGAAAACGGCGTCTGTGTCATCGTCCGGAGAGATACCGGCGAAAAGACGGAAGCGGCCATCGGTACCATTGCCGAAACCGTGGGCGCGCTGCTGCCGAAGATGCAGCAGGATATGTATGACCGGGCAAAGGCCCATCTGGAGAGCCACATTTATGAGGCTACCGATTATGAGAGCTTTTGCGACATTATCAATAATAAACCGGGATTTGTGAAGGCTATGTGGTGCGGAGACAGTGCCTGTGAAGACAAGATCAAGGAAGATCTGACCGCTACCTCCCGGTGTATGCCCTTTGATCAGACGCCGCTTGCGGATACCTGTGTCTGCTGCGGCAGGAAAGCAAAGAAGCTGGTATACTGGGGAAAGGCGTATTAATCTTATGAAAATCACGATGCCAAAGCAGGTAGCAGCCATCATCGGACAGCTGAATCAGGCAGGGTTTGAAGCCTTTGCCGTAGGCGGCTGCGTGCGGGACAGCCTGCTTGGCCGTGTGCCCGGCGACTGGGATATTACGACAAATGCCCTGCCGGCGCAGGTAAAGCAGATATTCCGGAAGACTGTGGACACGGGCATTGCCCATGGCACCGTCACGGTGCTGCTGCAGGGCATGGCCTGTGAGGTAACCACCTACCGGATCGACGGCGACTATGAAGATCACCGGCATCCGAAGGAGGTGCGTTTTACCGGCCGTCTGGAAGAAGATCTGGGACGCAGGGATTTTACCATTAACGCCATGGCTTACAGCGACCGTACCGGACTGGTGGACTGTTTTTTGGGCAAAGCGGATCTGGAAAAAAAGATCATCCGCTGCGTGGGAAACCCCGCCTGCCGTTTCGAGGAAGACGCCCTGCGGATTCTGCGGGCGTTTCGTTTCGCGTCCCAGCTGGAATTTGAAATAGAACCGGGGACCCGTCAGGCGGCAGAGGCCATTTGCGGGAGTCTGCGCATGATCAGCATGGAACGGATCACGGCGGAGCTGATCAAGCTGCTGACGGGCAAACGTCCCGAATTGCTGGCAGATCTGCACCGGATGGGGGTAACAGAGATTTTTTACCCGCAGCTTGGGGAAGTCCGTCCGTATCTGCTTCGTTCCCTCGCCGCGGCAGCGCCGGAAAAACAGGCGCGGCTTGCCGCGTTATTTGCGGCAGAAACGGAAGAGACGGCAGCTGCGGTTTTGAAAACGCTGAAGCTGGATAATGAAACCATCCGGACCGTATCGGTGATGGTGCGCCACAGGGATGACCCCATTCCCCGGGAAAAGGCGCAGATAAGAAAAATCCTGTTTTTATACGGCGAAGCGCTGACCAACCGGATTTTTGCGAATATGCGGGTGAAAGCCGAAGCCCTTGCAGACAAAGATGCTTTGGGAAAACTGGATCAGGCAGAGGCACTCTGCAAAGAAATCATCGCGGACGGAGACTGCGTGTCCTACAAGACGCTGGCGCTGAAAGGACGGGATCTTCTGTCTATGGGTATGGCTTCCGGCAGGGAAGTCGGGGATACGCTGGCATTTCTGATGGACGCGGTGCTGCAGGATCCAAGTCTGAATCAAAAGGACCGTCTGGGGGCGATTTTAAGCGGGCGCAGGCCGGACAAAGCATGAGAGGGCCCGGCAGGGGCCTGCGGAATTAAAACCGCAAAACAGACATACTTTGCCACTCCTTTTACATATGATAAAAAGAACGGTAAAAGGAGAAAGACATTGAACGAGCGCAGTCTGGCAGTTTTAGAGCAATATGATGTAGAAGTCAGGGAAGTATTTCACGGGAGAGCTTCCTATATCTGTCGCACGGATAAGGGCAGAAAACTGCTGTATCCTTTCAGCGGCAGTGAGGAGAAAGCCTCTTTATTATATAAACTGCAGTTAAAAAGAAAACAAAGCGGCGACCTTTTTGTGGATCTGCCCATGCCAAAGCGGGAAGGCGGATTTGTTTCCGAAGACGTTTTCGGCAACCGTTTTATTCTGAAAGACTGGAAGGAGTGCCGGGAATGCGATCCCGGCAGTCTGCCGGAACTACTGGAGGCGGCGGGGGCGCTGGCGAGATTTCACAAAGCTTTTCGGATGCCCCGGACAGAATGGGAAAATGAGACCCTCTGCCTTTCGGCCGGAACCCCGGGGCTGACCATGATCAAGCACAACAATGAAATCGCGAAAACCGGCCGCTTCATACGGAACCGCAATAAAAAAAGCCGGTTTGAATTTCTGTTTTTAAAGGTATACGAGGCGTTTCTGGAACAGGGGCGCCGGGCGGAAGGAGAGCTGCATGATCCAGCGCTGGAAACGCTGCGGGAACAAAGCGAAGCAAAGGGTTGCTTTCAGCACGGCGATTTTTCCCATCACGAAGTGCTGATGGAAGACAAACGGGCGTTTATCATCCATCCGGAACATTTTCAGTGCGGCATACAGATCGAAGATCTGGCGCACATTATGCGGAAAATTCTGGAAAAACGGGACTGGGACCTGCTGGTGGGAGAAAAGCTGCTGGAGGCCTATGACGCGGAGCGTTCCATCAGCGGGCCGGAGCAAAGCTATCTGAAAATCCGGCTGCTGTATCCGGAGAAATTCTGGAAGCTGACGGATCATTATTATAATTCCAATAAACTCTGGATTTCGGAGCGGCTGGAACAGAAACTGGAACGGCTGCTGGAACAGGAGAAAAAACGACAGGAATTTCTGGAAAAAATTCTGTAATATACAGATGAAATATTATACACAAAGAAGGGGAAGGAAAATGAACTACAAAGAGAACTATCTTTACTGGCTGAACGAGGACTGCTTTGATGAAGCAACCAAAGCGGAACTGCGTGCTGTGACGGATGAAAAGGAAATCATGGACCGCTTTTACAAGGATCTGGAATTCGGCACGGCAGGCTTGCGGGGCGTCATCGGGGCAGGCAGCAACCGTATGAACAAGTATGTGATCCGCAAGACCACCCAGGGCCTGGCCAATTACATCAACCTGCAGGACGCGGGCGCAAAAGGCGTGGCCATTGCCTTTGATTCCCGTCATATGTCGGATGCATTTGCGCTGGAGGCGGCCTGCTGTCTTTGCGCCAACGGCATCAGGGCCTATCTGTTTGAATCCCTTCGGCCCACGCCGGAGCTGTCCTTCGCAGTCAGAGATCTGGGCTGTATCGCAGGCATCAATATTACGGCCAGCCACAACCCGGCAGAATATAACGGCTATAAGGTTTACTGGGAAGACGGCGCTCAGATCACGCCGCCCCATGACACCGGCATTACGGAAGAAGTGCTGAAGGTCACGGATTATAAAACCGTAAAGACCATGGATAAGGAGGAGGCCATTCAGAAAGGCCTTCTGACCATCATCGGCGCGGACGTAGACGACCGCTATATTGCCGTAGTGAAGCAGCAGCTGAAAAATCCGGAGATTGTCCGGAAAATGGGCAGCGATCTGAAGATCGTCTATACCCCGCTGCACGGCACCGGCAATCTGCCCGTCCGGAGAATCTTAAAAGAGATCGGCTTTACGAATGTTTACGTGGTGAAGGAGCAGGAACTGCCCGACGGAAACTTCCCCACGGTATCCTATCCCAATCCGGAAGCGGCGGAAGCCTTCGAACTGGGACTGAAGCTGGCCAAGGAAGTGGACGCGGATATCGTACTGGCCACGGATCCCGATGCAGACCGCATCGGCGTACATGTAAAGGATTTCAAGACCGGCAAATATATGCCGCTGACCGGCAATATGTCCGGCTGTCTGCTGGCGGAGTATGAAATTTCCCAGATGCAGGCGGCAGGAAAGCTTCCGGCGGACGGGGCGCTGATCAAGACCATTGTTACCACCAATATGGCAGACGCCATCGCCGCCCATTACGGGGTAAAACTCATCGAGGTACTGACCGGCTTCAAATATATCGGACAGCAGATTTTAAATTTTGAGACCACCGGAAAAGGCAGCTATCTCTTTGGCTTTGAGGAAAGCTACGGCAGCCTGATCGGCACCTACGCCAGAGACAAGGACGCGGTGGTAGCCGCCATGGCGCTTTGTGAAGCGGCGGCGTATTACAAGGCAAAGGGAGAAAATCTCTGGAGTGCCTTTGTGGACATGTATGAGCGCTACGGCTATTATAAGGACGACGTCTGCTCCATTACATTAAGCGGCAAGGAAGGCATTGAAAAAATCGGCGCCATCATGGAAACGCTGCGGAAAAACCCGCCGGCAGCCATCGGCGGCCTGAAAGTAAATGTGGTGAGAGATTACAAGCTGGACAAAATCCTGGACGTACATACCGGAAAGGTAACGCCTACGGGACTTCCGGTTTCCAACGTGCTCTATTATGAACTGGACGAGGCGGCCTGGGTCTGCGTCAGACCCAGCGGTACGGAGCCGAAGCTCAAACTCTACTACGGCATCCGCGGAAAATCCTTTGCCCATGCAGAGGAAGAGGGGCAGAAGATGGGACAGGTCCTGAAGGAAATGATCGACGCAATGTTATGATTACAGCGTCAAAAGCTCGAACCCACGGTATGTTTACATACCGGTGGGTGAAAAGCTTTATGACGCACCCCAACATGAGGAAGAAGTGGGGCTTAGGGCCCCATGGATTCCGAATGTTGGGTAGGATTGTGAGAGCTGCGATGCAGCGTAACAATCCGTAATCACTTTTGACGCCCGAATCATGTTATAAAAACCCATACGGTATGCGCGCCGCATCAGGCAGCGCGCATGCCCTTTTATTTACGAGAAAAGCGAGGAAAAAATCATGCGGCTGGATAAATTTTTAAAGGTTTCCAGGCTGATCAAACGCCGGACGGTGGCAAACGAAGCCTGCGACGCGGGCCGGGTGCTGGTGAACGGGCGGCCTGCCAAGGCTTCCTGTCAACTGAAGGAGGGCGATGTGATCGAACTGGGCTTCGGCAATAAAACCATGCGGGTCCGGGTGCTGTCTCTAAAGGAAACCGTCCGGAAGGAAGAAGCGGAATCCATGTACGAAATCTGTCAGTCATAAACCTGACGGCCCTCTCATAAACTGCATTATACGAGGAGGAAGGCTTATGCGAAGCATAAGTGGAATGCCTTCCGACGACTTGGCAGGTGCGCTTTTTGGGCGCGCGTGCCGCTACATTATATGGGAGGCATCGGCATGGAAACGGGAAACAGACATAAGCTGCTCTGGGAAGATAAAAACAACGGGCTGATTACCGGTGTGGAGGACGTCATTTCATTTGAGAGCGATCAGATCCTTTTAAAGACCAATATGGGGACTTTGTCCATTACAGGAAAGGATTTTCAGGTCAGATATTTTTCCGTGGAACAGCATGAGATCGCGCTTTCCGGAGATCCCGTTTGTCTGAAATACAGCAATCAGATGAAAGGAAAGGGGAAAAATGCCTTAAGCAGGCTGCTGAAGTAGCATGAGTCCGGAGATTGTATGGGAAGCGCGGTTTGTACTGGAATCGCTGTGTCTCGGTATGATACTGCATGGGGCTTATGATCTGATTCGTATTGTAAGACGGGTTTTTCCCCATGGAAAAGCCGCGGTAGGGACGGAAGATTTTCTGTATTGGATGTTTCATACCTGCCTTGTCTTCCGGCTTCTGTTCAAATATAATTACGGCGTCATCCGCTGGTTTGCCATTGCGGGCGTTTTTCTGGGAATGCTGCTGTACCACGGGGCGCTGGGAGACCGCCTGGTGCAGCCGGCAGCCAGATATTTGAGACTGCTGGTGACGCAAATAGAAAAGCCTTTTCGAAAATTGAAAAAAATTCACAAAAATGTCGATGAAAAAAGCTTGAAAAAAGAACAAAATGATAGTAGAGTAGAAAGGAATAAGGAAAGGAGAGGGTTATTTGGCGTCAGCAAAAAGAAAAAACGGCCTTAAATTCGTTCGTTTTATGCCGGTACTGATCGTAATAGCGGCTCTCTTTTTCGTTGTTTTGTTTAAAGGACTGGAACTTCGTCAGAAAAATATCGCCTACGCAGCCCGGGCCGAAGCCCTTGAGGCGGAGCTGGCGGCGGAAGATGCCAGGGCGCAGGAAATTGAGGAGTACAGAGCTTACGTCAATACGGACGAGTACAAGCGGGAGATCTTAAGAGAAAAGTTTAATTACGCCGATAAAAACGAGATTGTATTCCGGTTCAATCAAAAATAATAGGAAAACTTCAGGGACGGATCTAAAGGATCCGTCCTTTTTGTATGGCTAAATCCGCATAAGGAAATATTTTTTCCATTCGTATCTGCTTTGACAAATTTCCCATACACGCCTTGCTATACTGCCAGTAGTTACCAAATAAGGAGTGTTGTATATGAACTGGACGCGCATCAGAGCATTGCTGATCCATCTGCTTGCCGCCGTATGCGGATACATACCGTTTTTTGGACTGCACCCTTTTTCCGTGGCCTATCTGGCGGCGGCCATGATGGAAACGCCGTATCGGTTTTCCCTGCTGCCGCCGGCGCTGTTGGGACTGCTTGCCGGCACCTCCGATGCACAGCTGCTGCGATACGGAATTGTTATGCTGTTTTTGCTGATTGCCAACTGGATTTTGGAATCAAAATATAAAATCAAAGTAAAATGGTGCACCTGTCTGCTTGCCGGGGCATCCGTTTTTATTGCCGGACTTTGCAGCCGGGGCATTTTTGTGCTTTCTCTGGCGGAAGGCGTACTGGTATCTGCCCTGTCCGTGATTTTTACCTTTCTGCCGTTTCAGATGGAGTTAAAATCCTTTGGAGACCCGGCCAATATGCCGCAGGATGCCGGAAAGGCCAGGCTGTGCGAATCCGCAGAGGTGTTTTCCCGGCTTTCCAAATGTTTTTCGGAGCTGCCGTATCAGAAAAGCCGGTTCAGCAAGGATGATCTGGAGCGAATGAGCGGCAATCTCTACCATGATTTCTGCATCCGCTGCAGTAAGGCGGAGGAATGCTGGAAAAAGAATTATCTGGACACGGCGGCCACCTGCGAAACGCTGTTTGGCTACATGGAACAGGGCAATTCTCTGACCACCTCCATGGTAAAGGGGCGCCTGCGTTCCCAGTGCATCAAACTGTACGGCTTTTTAAACGCCATGACCGACGTCTTTGATCAGGCCAGAATCCACCTGTTCTGGTACAACCGCCTGATCGAACACAGAGAGGCGGTGGCCAATCAGCTGGATGAAATGGCCAATATGATGACGGTGGTGGCGGAGGAGGTATATGAAAGCGATCACGTAGACGCCGCTTTTGAGGACAAGCTGCGAAAAGCATTGCGGGAAATGCATGTGCGGCTGGAAAAGGTTTCAGTCCTTTATTCCAAAAAGGGCAGATATGAGGTTTTCCTGAACATGGCTGTCCATGGCGTTCGCTACGTGCAGACCAAAGAGATCGCAAAGGCATTAAGCCGCCTGCTGGGGGTGAGAATGACGCCGGCGCAGTATGCAAAAACCATCTGCACCGATACGCCCGCCAGCGTGCTTTTTATCGAAGAGCCGCAGTATGCGGTGATCTGCAAGTCCGCCCGGGTGATCAAGCCGGGACAGTCGGTATCGGGGGATAACTATATGTTTCTGGAAACAGATGAAGGACAAGCCTTCATCTGCCTTTCCGACGGCATGGGCAGCGGCGTTTCGGCCAGCCATGAAAGCGAGACGGTGATCGATCTGATGGAGCGGTTTATCGAAGCGGGTTTCAGCAAGGAAACGGCGGTGAAAATGATCAATTCCACCATGGTGCTGACGGACGGCGAACCCGCCTGCTCCACCGTCGATATCTGCTCCATCGACCTGTATGACGGAAAATGCGACTTCATCAAGCTGGGGGCCGCCGCGTCATTTCTGAAACGGGAGCACACGGTGGAACGGATCACGGCTTCCTCTATCCCGGCCGGTGTGCTGCAAAGTCCGGAATATGAAACCACGGATATGACCGTAACGGATGGCGATTTTATTATCATGGTAAGCGACGGCCTGACAGATCTGGGATACAGCACGGATGCGCTGGAAAACCTGATCAAAGCGCAGGATTCGCCCAATCCCATGGAAATCGCCAATAATATTCTGGCAGGCGCTTTGAGAAACTGCGGGTACAATCCACAGGACGATATGACCGTACTGGTGCTTGGAATCTGGAAAAAATAAAAACTGGGACTTTTTTTTTACAGCAGGATTTGTTATGATACCAAAGATAAAGGACACAGGAAGAAATCAATGGAAAAAAAAGTGATGGCATATATTGAAAAAAATCATATGCTGCAAAAAGGAGACAAGGTACTGGTGGGCGTATCGGGCGGAGCAGATTCGGTATGCCTGCTTTTTATGCTGCATAACTTCAGAAAAAAATATGAGATTTCGCTGTGCGCAGTGCACATCAATCACGGTATCCGGGGCGCGGAAGCGGACGGGGACGAAGCATTTGTCCGGCAGCTCTGCAAAGATCTGCAGGTTCCCTGTGAAACGTACCGTTACGACGTGCCGGCACTGGCCGCCGGGAAAGGTATTTCTGCGGAGGAAATGGGAAGACTGGTAAGATATGAGGTTTTTCATCAGGCGAAGCAGAAATTTAACGCCACCAAAATCGCCACGGCCCATCATATGGACGACAACGCGGAAACCATGCTGTTTCATCTGTTCCGCGGGACCGGTATCCGGGGACTGGCTGGGATCCCGCCGGTGCGCAATGAGGTGATCCGCCCGCTGATGTGTTTAAGCCGTGCGGAAATTGAGGCATATCTGGCTTCAAAACAGCTGGACTACCGCACGGATGCCACCAATCTGTGTGATGATTATACGAGAAATAAAATCCGGCACAATATCCTGCCCTATGCCCGGGAACACATTGTCCATTCACCGGCCAGGCATATGGCGGATACGGCGGTGCAGCTGCGGTATGCGGACGATTATCTGACGCAGCAGGCGGAACGGGCAGCCAGAGCCATTTCCTCCGGAGAGGAGGAATACGTGCTGATCGACAAAAAACAGTTTGCCGCGCAGCATCCTGCACTGAAAGGCTATATCGTTGCCGGACTGTGGAACACGCTGCCCCATACACAGCAGCCCCTGCGGCGCCGACATCTGGACAAAATCGCTTCCTTAGCGGAAGAACCTGCGGGAAAGCGTATCGATCTGCCCGGCGGATACCGGGCGGTGTCCGGTTATGACAATGTTCTTATCTATGACGTAAACGCCTATCCCTGCCATCCGAATGAAGCAGTGCCGGCGAAGATTCCGGGAAGTGTTTCCTTCCGGAATCATACCTTTTCATTTCGGAAAGAAAAATATACCGGAGAATTGAAAAAAATTTCAAAAGCAACCTATACGAAATGTCTGGACTATGATAAAATAAATAGTCATCCGGTTTTGCGGACACGGATGAAAAATGATTATATTATCATCAATGCCGGGAATGAAAAACAGAGCCTGAACCGGTATTTTATCAATCAGAAGGTTCCCGCCCAGATGCGGGACAATATACCGCTGCTGGCGGACGGCAACAAGATCATCTGGATCGTGGGATTTCGGATCTCCGAGGATGTGAAGATCACGGCGCAGACCCAAACCATGCTGATCGCCGCGCGGGAAATGGCAGAATAAGAAATAAGGCACCAAGGAAAAAGGAGTTAGCATGGATGACAGAATCTCGGTTCTGATACCGGAAGAAGAAATCAACGCGAAGCTGGACGAGCTGGCTGTGCGGATCAATGAGGATTACAAAGGCAAACATCTGCATGTCATCGGTATTTTGAAGGGCAGCGTTTATTTTGTCTGTGAACTGACAAAACGGCTGACTATGCCGGTGATTCTGGATTTTATGACGGTTTCCAGTTACGGAGACGGCATGACGACCAGCGGATATATTACGGTCAAAAAGGATACGGATATCCCCATTGAGGGCAAGCATGTCCTGATCGTGGAGGATATTATTGACAGCGGCGTGACCATGAGCCGTCTGCTGCCGCTTCTGAAAGAGCGAAATCCGAAAAGCATCCGTCTGGCGTCGCTTTTGAGCAAGCCGTCCCGGCGTCTGGCAGAGGTGGATATCGATTATCTCGGGTATACGATCGAAGATAAATTCGTGGTGGGCTTCGGGCTGGACTACGCCCAGGAATATCGGAATCTGCCCTTTATCGGCGTGTACAAGGAAGAAGAGGAAGGCTTAGTAGCAGAAGAAGCAAAATAACCTGAACTGTGGAGGATCTGAAGTTTGAACGACAGAAAAAATAAGGTATTTAATTTTAACTTTTTCATTCTGATTGCATTTATTGTGATATTCTTCGGCATTATTCTGGCGACCCATGTGATGAACCGGGCAGATTACGATGTCAGCGATTTTGAAAAGGATCTGAAAGCCGGCGACGTGAAGCAGGTGGAAATTCATGAATATGAACAGACCCCTGCCGGATATTACAGAGTCATCATGAAAGACGGAACCACGAAAAAACTCAATGTCGTCAACGTGGAAACTTCCATCGACCTGCTGGAAAAGTATAAGGTGGACTATATTGTCCGTTCGCTGGAAAAGGAAAGTATACTGGTCACCACGGTGATTCCCTGCCTGCTGATTTTCGCGGTGGGCGTATTCTTCTTTATGATGATGAGCGGACAGGGCATGGGCGGTTCCGGTGGAAAGATGATGAATTTCGGCAAGAGCAAGGCCAGAAAGCTGGAGCCGGGCACCGGAAAGATCACCTTTGCCCAGGTGGCGGGCTGCCATGAAGAAAAAGAGGAACTGCGGGAAATCGTGGATTTCCTGAAGGAACCGAAAAAATATATCGCGCTGGGCGCGCGGATCCCCAAGGGCGTGCTGCTGGTGGGCCCTCCCGGTACCGGAAAGACCATGCTGGCCAAGGCGGTGGCCGGAGAAGCGGGGGTTCCGTTTTTCTCCATTTCGGGATCGGATTTTGTGGAAATGTTTGTAGGCGTAGGCGCCTCCAGAGTGCGGGATCTATTTTCCGAGGCAAAGAGAAATGCGCCCTGTATCGTATTTATCGATGAAATCGACGCCGTGGGCAGGCGCAGAGGCACCGGTATGGGCGGTGGCCACGACGAAAGAGAGCAGACCTTAAACCAGCTGCTGGTGGAAATGGACGGTTTCAGCCAGAACGAGGGCATTATCGTCATGAGCGCCACCAACCGTGTGGATATCTTAGATCCCGCGCTGCTTCGGCCGGGCCGTTTTGATCGGAAGGTGGCTGTGGGACGGCCGGATATCAAGGGCAGGCAGGAGATTCTGGAAGTACACGCCAAAAACAAACCGGTGGGCGACGACGTGGATCTGGAGCGGATCGCCCAGACGACGGCGGGCTTTACCGGCGCGGATCTGGAGAATCTGTTAAATGAAGCGGCCATTCTGGCGGCGAAAAACAACCGCGCCTTTATCAATCAGAGCGATATCGAAAAATCCTTTATCAAAGTCGGCATCGGTACGGAAAAGAAGAGCCGGGTGATTTCCGAGAAGGAAAAACGGATCACGGCTTATCACGAAGCGGGCCATGCGATTCTGTTCCATGTACTGCCGGATGTGGGCCCGGTACACACGGTTTCCATTATACCCACCGGCGTGGGTGCGGCAGGCTATACCATGCCGCTGCCGGAAAAGGATGAGATGTTCAATACCAGAGGAAAACTGCTGCAGGATATCATGGTGACTTTAGGCGGCCGCATTGCGGAGGAACTGGTGCTGGAGGATATTACCACCGGCGCTTCCCAGGATATCAAACAGGCAACGGCTACCGCGAAAGCCATGGTGGCGAAATTCGGTATGTCTTCTGAAATCGGCCTGGTCAGCTATGCGGGCGATGAGGACGAAGTCTTCATCGGAAGAGACCTGGCCCATACCAGAAACGTCAGCGAAGACCGGATTGCTGCCATCGACCATGAAGTCAAGCGCATCATCGACGACTGCTATGCGAAGGCCAAAGAAAAGATCATGGCCCATCGGGATGTGCTGGATCGCTGTGCAGAATTACTGATAAAAAAGGAAAAAATTACAGGGGAAGAATTTGAAGCATGTTTTAACGGAGAATAAATTGTGCTTTTTTAACAAAGGAACTTGTAAATAAAGTATAATGTTTGTGAAGACTTTTGGAAAGGCCTGTGCTATACTTCTTTTCGTAGAACCCCATTATATTTTGTTTTACAACACCCCATAAGAAGAAATACCTTCCCCTGAAAAGTCGGCATTCGTGCCGGCTTTTTACCTTTGCAAAAAAAGATTAATGCTTTACATTGTCCGCGAAATATCATAGAATATCATCAAATCTCATCACTGGAGCTGTTTACGCATATGATTTTAAACAACCTCGGTAATAATCAACTATACAAGATGCGGGAGCATACGGCGGACGTATTGTGTGCCTATACCGACGGCTCCCTGCAGTATTGTTCTTCACAGACGCCCGAACCCGGGGAAACGGTGACCATCCGTTTCCGGACGCTGCGCGCCTTTGCGGCGAAGGTGACGCTGATTACCGAATGGGAGCGTATTCCCATGGAAGAGGCGGAGCAGAAAAACGGCTTCACCTATTTTGAAGCCTCTTTTGTGGTGTCCGCAAAGATCACCCGGTATTATTTTGAAATGGAAATTCCTACCGGACGGCGGTTCCAGTACGGAAAGAATAAACTCGTCAACGAAATGCCGATGGCGGATGCCTTTGAACTGATTGCCGGATTTGATATCCCTAAGTGGGCCCGGGGCACCCAGATGTATCAGATTTTTACGGACCGCTTCTGCAACGGGGATCCTTCTAACGATGTGCAGAGCGGGGAGTATGAATATCTTGGCCGCCCGGTCCGGCATGTGGACGACTGGAACCGGCTGCCGGAAGCCTTTGACGTCTGCAATTTTTACGGCGGCGATCTGAGAGGCGTGGAAGATAAGTTGGATTATCTGCAGGGCCTTGGGGTGGAGGTGATTTACTTCAACCCCCTGTTCGTATCGCCCTCCAATCATAAATACGACGCCCAGGATTACGATCATATTGACCCGCATCTGGGCCGCATTGTCAATGATTATGAACCGTCGGAGACCGATCCGGAGAAAGACGCCGCTTATATCAAGCGGGTGACGGATCCGGAAAATCTGGCGGCTTCCGACGCGTTTTTCGCCCATTTTGTGGAGATGGCCCACAGAAAGGGCATGAAGGTGATTTTGGACGGCGTGTTCAATCACTGCGGCTCCTTTCATAAATGGATGGACCGGGAGGGCATTTACCACCGGAATCAACGGTATGAAAACGGCGCGTTCTGGAGCCGGGAGAGCAAATACCGGGATTATTTTTATTTTGATGACGAAGACAACGCCTACAGCGGCTGGTGGAATCACGACACCCTGCCCAAGCTGCGCTATGAAAAGGGGAGCCCGCTGTATGAGGCGATTCTGGATATCGGCAGAAAATGGGTTTCTCCGCCGTTCTGCGCAGACGGCTGGCGGCTGGATGTGGCCGCGGATCTGGGAAATGATATTGACACGAACCGCATGTTCTGGCGGGATTTCAGAAAAGCGGTGAAGGAGGCCAATCCAAACGCATTGATTCTGGCGGAGCATTACGGAGACGCTTCGGGCTGGCTGGACGGCACCATGTGGGACAGCGTGATGAACTATGACGCCTTTATGGAACCGGTGTCATGGTTTCTGACCGGTATGGAAAAGCACAGCGACCATTATAATCAGGAGCTGAAAAACAATGTGCCCTTTTTCTGGTCACGAATGCAGACGGTTTCCGCAAAACTGCCGTATGTATCCCTCTGCTCCGCGATGAACGAGCTGTCCAATCACGATCATTCCCGTTTTCTGACCAGAACCAACGGCCGCTGCGGCCGGGTGGCCCATCTGGGTCCGGAGGCGGCGTCGATGGATATCAATCCCGCAGTGATGCGGGCGGCGGTGGTGATCCTGTTTACGTGGATCGGCAACCCCACCATTTATTACGGCGATGAAGCGGGCCTGTGCGGATTTACCGATCCGGACAACCGCAGAAGTTACCCCTGGGGCCGGGAAGACATGCAGATGCTGGAGTTTCACCGGGACATTGGGCAGATTTATCATGCATACCCCATGCTGCGGACGGCGTCCCTGACCCGGCTGGCCTGCGACAACGATCTGCTGCTGGCCTATTCCCGGTTTACCGACGACGAGCAGATGATCGTTATCATAAACAATACGGAAGAAGTCATCAGTTCCAGTATCCTGCTCTGGCAGGCGGGCATTTTGGGAGATACCAGCCTGCAGCGGCTGCTTTGCTCCTATGAGACGGGATACGATAAGCTGCAGCCGGAATACAAGGTGACGGACGGCGCCTTTGATATCCGGATTTCATCCCATTCCACGGTACTGTTTTATCACAGAAATGAGGCGGCGGTATGGACAAAAGAACAGGAGAAATCCTGAAACGGCTGGACGAAAAATATACCAGAGAATATAAATGTTATCTTGACCATGACAGTGCGTGGCAGCTGCTGATTGCCACGATTTTAAGCGCCCAGTGTACGGATGCCCGGGTCAATCTGGTGACAAAGGATCTGTTCCGGAAATACCCCACGATTGCGGCCTTTGCGGCGGCAGATTTGAAAGAACTGGAGCAGGATATTCATTCCACGGGCTTTTATCATCACAAAGCGAAAAATATCATTGCCTGCTGTCAGTCCCTGCTTTCCGATTTCGGCGGGCGGGTGCCCGATACCCTGGAGGAGCTGACCTCACTGGCAGGAGTGGGCAGAAAAACGGCAAATGTGATTCTCGGCAATGTATACAACAAACCAAGCATCGTGGTGGATACCCATGTGAAACGGATTTCGAAAAAGCTGGGACTGACCACCCAGGACGATCCGGAAAAGGTGGAGTATGAGCTGATGCGGGTGCTGCCGGAGGATCACTGGATTTTATATAACATACAGATCATTACCTTCGGACGGAGTATCTGCTTCGCCAGAAATCCGAAATGCGAAGAATGTTTTCTGCAGGAATACTGCCTTGCCTATGGGAAGGAACATGGCGTATCGAATAAAGGAGGAAAAGCAGATGCGTATGAACAGTAAAAAACAGAAAATCATTGCGGCGGTCATTGTGGTCGTGCTGGTGGTGGCGATGGCGGTTATCCCCATTCTGGGCTATCTGGTCCGATGATGGAAAAGCGCAAGTTGCTTGATATACAGTGCGGGGACGCCATTTTGGTGGCAGGATATGCAGGACTCCTGGGCACTTCTTTCATTGCAGTACAAAAGGCAGAGGCGCTCAAAAAGCGCTACCGGGCTTCTTTTGTTAAAGCGGCGGAAGACTGTTTTGTGCAGGCAGCGCCGCTGCCGGACTTTCTTTGGGATGCGGAAGTCAGCCTGTGGTCGGCGCCGGCGGAAGAAGGCGGCATATACCGGGCGCTCTGGACGCTGATGGAGCCACTGCCCTTCGGATTTACGGTGGAACTGCTGGATATACCGCTGCGGACGGAGACGATTGAACTGTGCAACACCTTCGATCTGAATCCTTACGAGCTGCTGTCGGGAAAATGCATGGCGCTGATCTGCCGCAGGCCGCAGCAGGCCCTGCGCCGCCTGCAGGAAGCAGGCTGCATCGCGGCCATGGTAGGAGAAGTCACGGAGGGAAATGAAAAACGGGTGAATTACAAAGGCGGCAGCCTGCATTTGCGGCCTTCGGGTCAGGATGCGATAGAACTCTTTAAGGAAAGGGAAGGATTGGAGCATGGAATTGAGAGAGAAGATATTAACATATATTGAGAAGCACGCAAAGGTGGACGCGGCGGATCTGGCCGCCATGCTGGGCGTGGATGAAGTGACGCTGGCCAATGAAATCGGCGCCATGGAAAAAGAACGGATCATCTGCGGTTATCATACCATGATCGACTGGTCCCGCACCAAAGAGGAAAAGGTGACGGCGCTGATCGAAGTGCGGGTGACGCCCCAGCGGGGCCTGGGATTCGACAACGTGGCGGAGCGGATTTACCGTTATCCCGAAGTTTTGGCGGTTTATCTGATTTCCGGGTCCTACGATCTGATGGTTATTCTGGAAGGCAAAAGCCTGAAAGAAGTGGCACAGTTTGTCAACGACAAGTTGGCGTCTTTAGATACCGTGCTGAGTACGGCGACCCATTTCATTCTGAAAAAATACAAGGATCACGGCACCGTGCTGGGCAAAGAAGTGAAATATGAAAGGATCAAAGTAACGCCATGACAGACCCCACCAACCACATCATAAAGGAAATCAAACCTTCCGGCATCCGTAAGTTTTTCGATCTGGTGAATCAGATGGACGATGCGATTTCACTGGGCGTCGGCGAGCCGGATTTTGTTACGCCCTGGAAGATCATTGACGAGGGCATCTATTCTCTGGAAAAGGGGCGTACATATTATACCTCCAACGCCGGCCTGGCGGAGCTGAAAAGCGAGATCGTCAAATTTCTGGACCGGAGATACGGCCTGCACTATGACGAAAAAAACGAAGTTTTCGTCACGGTGGGCGGCAGTGAGGCCATCGATCTGGCCATGCGTGTGCTGCTGGAGCCCGGCGACGAAGTGCTGGTGCCCCAGCCCAGTTTTGTGTCCTACGTCCCCTGCGCCGCCATGGCTTACGGGATTCCGGTGCCGATTGCGCTGCGGGCGGAGGATGAGTTCAAGCTGACGCCGGAGGCGCTGGAAGCGGCCATCACGCCGAAAACAAAGATGCTGGTGCTGCCCTTCCCCAACAATCCCACCGGAGCCATCATGACCAGGAATGAGCTGGCGCATCTGGTGGATATTATCGTAGAAAATGATATTTACGTCCTTTCGGATGAAATCTATTCCGAACTGACCTATAAAGAACGGCATTGCTCCATCGCTTCTTTCCCGGGCATGAAAGAACGGACTGTTGTTATCAACGGATTTTCCAAGTCCCACGCCATGACCGGCTGGCGGCTGGGCTATGCGGCGGGCCCTGCGCCGATCATCAAACAGATGCTGAAGCTGCATCAGTTTGCCATCATGTGCGCGCCCACCAACAGTCAGTACGCCGCCGTGGTGGCTATGCGGGAATGTGATGAAGAAGTGGAAGCCATGCGGGAGGCGTATGACCAGCGGCGCCGGTTCCTGCTGTACCGCTTCCGGGAAATGGGGCTCCCCTGCTTTGAACCTTTCGGCGCCTTTTACATGTTTCCCGATATCCGGAAATTCGGCATGACCAGCGAGGAATTTGCCAACCGCCTGCTGCAGGAAGAAAAGGTGGCGGTGGTGCCGGGGACGGCTTTCGGAGACTGCGGCGAGGGATTTTTACGGATTTCCTACGCCTATTCTCTGGAAAATTTAAAAGAGGCGCTGGACCGCATCGAACATTTTATCAAAAGGCTCGAGGCAGACGCATGAATATCGTTTTACTGGAACCGGAAATCGCACTGAATACCGGAAATATCGGAAGGACCTGCGTCGCGGCAGGCGCGCGGCTGCATCTGATCGAACCGCTGGGCTTTCATTTGAGCGAAAAGGAAATCCGGCGGGCGGGCATGGATTACTGGCAGCAGCTGGAGGTGACGCGCTACGCGGATTTTGCGGAATTTCAGGCGAAACATCCGGGCATCCGGCTGTATATGGCCACCACAAAGGCGCAAAAAGCCTATACGGAAGTGTCCTATAATCCGGACGCCTACATTATGTTTGGCAAAGAAAGCGCCGGGATTCCGGAAGAACTGCTGGTGGAAAACGCCGAAAACTGCATACGGATCCCCATGTGCGGCGACATCCGGTCGCTGAATCTGGCAAATTCCGTTGCCATCGTGCTGTATGAGGCGCTGCGGCAAAACCATTTTTCAGGCATGAATACGAAAGGCAGTCTGCACCGGCTGCATTGGGACGGAGAATAATATGTGGACAGCACAGCATTGGACGGATTATAAGGTTCTGGACGCGTCGTCGGGAGAAAAGCTGGAACGCTGGGGAAAGTACGTGCTGGTCCGGCCAGATCCCCAGGTGATCTGGAAGACGCCGAAAGAAAAGAGCGGCTGGACACAGTATAACGCCCGGTATCACAGAAGCAGCTCCGGCGGCGGCAGCTGGGAAATCAGAAAGCTGCCCGAACAGTGGATGATTTCCTATGGAAATTTACGGTTCTGCCTGAAACCCTTCGGCTTTAAGCACACCGGATTGTTTCCGGAACAGGCGGTGAACTGGGACTGGTTTTCCGGATTGATCAAAAACTGCAGGAAACCGGTGAAAGTGCTGAATCTGTTTGCCTATACGGGCGGCGCCACACTGGCGGCGGCAGCAGCCGGCGCGGCAGTGACCCATGTGGACGCTTCCAAAGGCATTGTGGGCTGGGCAAAGGAAAACGCCCAGCTGTCCGGCCTGGGAGAAGCAAAGATCCGCTGGCTGGTGGACGACTGCGTGAAATTTGTGAAGCGGGAAATCCGACGCGGCAGCCGGTACGACGGCATAATTATGGACCCGCCTTCCTATGGCAGAGGCCCCGGCGGCGAGGTCTGGAAAATTGAAGACGAAATTTACGGGCTGTTGGAACTATGTATGCAGATCATGAGCGAAAGCCCTTTGTTTTTCCTGATCAATTCCTATACTACGGGCCTGCAGCCCGCGGTGCTGACCTATATGCTGCAGACCACCATGGGGAAACGGTTTCAAGGGAATGTGGCGTCAGAGGAAATCGGACTGCCGGTGGAGGGAAGCCCGCTGATCCTTCCCTGCGGCGCCAGCGGAAGATGGTGGGCGTAAAACAGATTTGTGAGATATTTCCCGGCGCAACCGGTGGACTTTTTTTGCGGCGTATGGTAAACTGATGGAAAATATCGTTTAAGGAAACGAGGCGGCAAAGTCCGTTTCAAGTATATATCATATGATTTAAGGAGGATTTGAAAATGAAATTTGTATGCAGCGTATGCGGTTATGTACATGAAGGCGATGCGGCACCTGCAGAGTGTCCGGTATGTCATGCACCCGCTTCCAAATTTACAGCGCAGGAAGAAGGCAGAACATGGGCAGCAGAGCATGTGGTAGGCGTAGCACAGGGCGCTTCTGAGGATATCATGGCGGATCTGCGCGCAAACTTCAACGGTGAGTGCACCGAGGTTGGTATGTACCTGGCTATGGCGAGAGTTGCCCACAGAGAAGGCTATCCGGAAATCGGCCTGTACTGGGAAAAGGCAGCTTATGAAGAGGCAGAGCATGCAGCGAAGTTTGCGGAGCTTCTGGGTGAAGTTGTAACCGACAGCACCAAGAAGAATCTGGAAATGCGTATCGACGCCGAGAACGGCGCTACCGCCGGCAAGTTTGATCTGGCGAAACGTGCGAAAGCCGCCAATCTGGACGCCATCCACGATACCGTCCATGAAATGGCCCGGGATGAGGCCCGACACGGCAAGGCATTCGAGGGACTGCTGAAGAGATACTTCGGCTAAGGAAAAGCTTTTATAAAGATCTGAAAGGAAACAGAGACAGGATGATTTCGGTGATTCTGCCTCTGTTTTTTTGTATCATAAAAAATTAAAATTTTATCATTTTTTGCGACCATTGGCATGTTTTTTACGATATATAAGATGAGACCACAAATGAGGAGACCGGTATGGAGGACGAAAAAATCGTTGCATTGTACTTTGAAAGAAATGAAAACGCCATCAGAGAATCCGATGCGAAGTACGGAAGTTTTTTATTTTCCATTGCGGAAAATATCCTGAGGGATGTGGAAGACAGCAAAGAGTGTGTCAACGATACCTATCTGAAAGCCTGGAATACGATCCCGCCCAGCCGGCCGAAGCGGCTGAATGTATTTCTGGGAAGGATCACCAGATATACTTCCATTGACCGGCTGCGGAGCAAGCTGGCTTTCAGACAAAGTGCTTCCGGGTTTACGCTGGCGCTGGATGAATTGAAGGAGGGGACGCTGCAAAAGGACGTGATCGCGGAAAAAATAGACGCGGATCATCTGACCGCACTGATCGAAGCATTTTTAGATACTTTACCGGTACAGGAAAAGAACATATTTGTGGGTCGATACTTCTATATGGATTCTATCAGGGAGATTGCGCATGTTACCCGGTTCAGTGAATCAAAAATCAAATCCTGTCTGTACCGGATCAGAAAGGAACTGAAGACATATCTGGAGAAAGAAGGTGTATCGCTGTGAGTGCAGAACTGTTTTTGGACGCCATGGGAAAAATAAACGATACCTGTCTTGCGGAGTATGCCGATTTAAAGACCGCTTATCTGATTCGAAAAAGAAGACAGAAACGTATTTTTTCGTCAGCCGCTGCAGCCTGCGCAGGTCTTTTGATTCTGGCAGGAGCTGCGGTGATGATATATTCAGGGCAGGCAAAGCGGCAGACCGCCGGCAGAGGGCAGAAGCCTACGCAGGAAACCGTATATGTGACAGAGGCGCCGAAAGAACGAACGACGCCCACGCCGGTTCCTACAGAAAGCCCGGCAGAGCGGAGCACTCCCTTGCCGACGCAGCCGCCGGTATCCGGCAATGTTCCGGAGATCCATACACAGCCGCCTGCCCTGCCGGAAACGGAAGCTCCTCTGCCTGCAACGGAGGTTCCGCCGGAAAAAGACTGGCGGTCGGAGTGGCAGTATTTTATCACGCATCAGGACAGTGAGCAGGGACATGGGCTCACGAGGTATCCGACCGCAGGGGAGCCTAGTGGTGCTGAGGTCTATCCCTATTTGGACGAAGAAACATTCCGACAAAACTCCAAATGGCTGTTTGACTTGCAGTATCAGGGCGTCACATATGTGGTGAAAAGTTCGAAATTGTCCAAGGACGATGTGGGCGAATATTTGCAGGATCTGGACTTGCATGTCAGGGAAATCAATTTCAAAGACTATGATTTCAATGTCCGGGTACCGATCTACCGTATTGCGCAGATCCCGGCGGATGCGGCGATCGCGGTGAGCATCGGTGCAGACAGCTATTGCCTGTTTGTAAATACCGCGTATGCGCCTGCCACCTTCCGGGAATTTGTGCAGGATTTTCATCTGATGGAACGGACGGATTTTCTGGAAATCGCGTTTTATTCTTCGGAGCAGGAGGAAGAACAAATCGAGGAGGCGGATGACGCATTGATCCGGAAGCTGCTGTGGGAAACCGATGCGTCGCTGTCGAAACCTGATTTATATCATGTGCTGCCTGCAGTCAGTATTTCGTTCAGCAGCGATTATTATGAATTCTATAATATTAATCTTTCCATTTACAACGAAGGATATATGTACTTCCGGGTGATGGGAAACGGGTTCTGGTTCCGGCTGGACAGCCAGAAAGTGATACAGGCATTGAAAGACCATTATAACTAAAAAAGAGGATGAGAAAATGAAAAAATTATTATGTACAGCGCTTGTGTGCGGGATTTTGGTTGGAATATTCTGTATGAACATATCTGCGGATAAATTGGATCCAAACAAAGAATATTCTGCACCTGGAGCAACAGGAAACCCGAATTATGCAGATACAACTACGCCGATACCGGCAGAGCGGGAGTCGGAAAACAAATATTATTATGCGTTTATTACGGATGATGGGGGTTGTATATATGTACCATGGCGCGAAGATGGCGATTATAGCGATTATAGCGAGTATGGTATAGAATTTCCCGCAGAAGACGATAATATTTGGGAAAGAACGTATGGTGAAGATGGGAGAGAAAGCTGCTATAGAAATATAGTGACCGGGGAGACGAGGACACAAGCGGCAGCTTTGGTAACATCATCACCGGATTCCGATGAGAGCCATGATGCTGCAGAAAGCACAACGTCTCCTGCGCCTTCAAATAACACCGGAAGAGCAAAGGCTGCCCGTACCCATGATCCGTCCGCGCCGGTATGGATCGGCAGTCTGGCGCTCCTTGGCATTGCGGCGTTGGCGATCAGCAGTCGTAAAAAAAGCAGAGTGTCCTGAGAAAATGACCTCCTGATATGGATGGGTAAAGGAAAAAGACAGCTTCGGCTGTCTTTTTCTCATTTCTCCTTATAATACAATCTGCAGTGGCAAAAGCCTTCGAAGTCGGGGTCGGCGATCTGCGCGCGAAATTCCTGGCAGATGCACTTGTTTTCTTCACTGCGTTCCAGCCGGCAGGGGCAGTAGCCGCCGGTACGTTTCAGCCCTTCTTTTACGGTCTTCACCACTTCTTCATCGGGATTGAATATGACTTTCATCCGTATACCTCCGGATTTTTTGTTTTTATTATTCTCGTTTTTTATGCATATGTCAAGGGTTGGAAAGACTTGCGCGAATCGCATGGAAAATCTTGTGTAATCTTTGAAACTCTGGTAAAATGGAACGAAAGAAGCAAATATTTTACGGCAGATACGATGGGAGCGTGCATGATGTCTACACCCGGATTTGCGCATTTGCATGTGCATACCGAATACAGTCTTCTGGACGGTTCGAATAAAATTAAAGAATGTATTGCCAGAACGAAGGAACTGGGGATGGACAGCGTGGCGATCACCGATCACGGCGTGATGTACGGCGTGATTGATTTTTACAAGGAAGCGCTGGCGGCCGGGGTAAAACCCATCATCGGCTGTGAGGTGTACGTGGCCACCGGATCCCGTTTCGACCGGGAGACGGCCGGCGGCGAAGACCGTTATAATCATCTGGTGCTGCTGGCAGAAAACAATACAGGCTATCAGAATCTGATCCGGCTGGTTTCCATCGGTTTTCAGGAGGGATATTATTACCGGCCGCAGGTGGACAAAGAGGTGCTGCAGCAGTATCACGAAGGTTTGATTGCCCTGTCTGCCTGCCTGGCGGGAGAGATTCCGCGGCTGCTGGCCCGTGGCTTTTATGAGGAAGCAAAGAAAGCGGCCTGCTGGTACCGCGACGTGTTCGGAGCGGATCATTTTTATCTGGAACTGCAGGATCACGGGCTGGACGAACAGCAGCGGATCAATCCTTCGATTTTGCGGATCAGTCAGGAAACCGGCATCGGGCTG
Source organism: uncultured Lachnospiraceae bacterium (assembly GCA_947630695.1). Lineage (GTDB taxonomy): Bacteria > Bacillota > Clostridia > Lachnospirales > Lachnospiraceae > CANRIM01. Next base: position 18,520 of record CANRIM010000014.1, on the reverse strand, counting down.
GTGGCTACCAACGACGTACATTATACCTATGCGGAGGACATGGCGTCCCACGACGTGCTCCTGTGTATTCAGACCGGCAAAAAGCTGTCGGATGAGGACCGGATGCGTTATGAGGGCGGGCAGTATTATCTGAAAAGCCCGGAGGAAATGCAGGAACTGTTTCCCTATGCCCTGTCCGCGCTGGAAAATACGGTGAAAATTGCGGAGCGCTGCAATGTGGAAATTCGGTTCCATGAACGAAAACTGCCGGTTTTCGATACGCCTGCGCCCTATACCTCGGAAGCTTATCTGCGCAAGCTCTGCGACGAGGGACTGAAACGGCGGTATCAGGCTCAGGCAGAAGAGCACCGGGACAGGCTGGAGTATGAACTTTCGGTCATTTCCGGCATGGGATTTGTAGATTATTTTCTGATTGTGTGGGATTTTATCCGTTATGCCAAGGAACAGCATATCGCGGTGGGACCCGGCAGAGGGTCTGCGGCGGGCAGTATCGTTTCCTATTGCCTGGGCATTACGGACATCGATCCTTTGAAATATCAGCTGCTGTTTGAGCGTTTCCTGAATCCGGAACGGATCAGTATGCCGGATATCGACGTGGATTTCTGTTTTGAACGGCGGCAGGAAGTGATCAATTACGTTATTGAAAAATACGGGAAGGAAAAGGTTTCCCAGATCGTTACCTTCGGTACCCTGCAGGCCAAGGGCGTGATCCGCGACGTAGGCAGGGTCATGGATCTGCCTTACGCCAGAGTGGACGCCATCGCGAAGATGGTGCCAAACGAGCTGGGCATTACCATCGACAAGGCGCTGAAACTGAATCCGGATCTGCGGCAGGCCTATGAAGAAGACCCGCAGATCAAAGCGCTGATCGATATGGGTATGCGGCTGGAAGGCCTTCCGCGGCATACCTCCATTCATGCGGCAGGCGTGGTGATCTGCCGGGCGCCGGTGTATGAATACGTTCCCCTGTCCAGAGGATCCGACGGAGAAATGACGACCCAGTACACCATGAATACCCTAGAAGAGCTGGGCCTGCTGAAAATGGATGTGCGAAACGTTCGCTAACGAAAAACTCTGGAAACAGAAACAAGTTAGCGGAGCAAGCAAATGAAATTTCTAAGTACAGTTGGTACAAAAGTGGCTAGAGCCCGCCTGCTGGAAAGGATAGAGTAAAGAGCTTGTTTAACTGTTAGTTTGATTAGGATGGTGAAATTCCATCTACGGAGTAAATGCTGATACTCCACTCCCTGATACTCCGACATGCCCGATTGTCTTAAAACGAAAGGGTATGAAGCTCGGTAAAGTCAGCCGAAAAGAATCCTAAGTAGAAGAAATATACAAGTACAGTTGGTACAAAAGAGCCTAGAGGCCGCCCGCTGGAAAAGATAGAGTAAGATATAAGGAAACGAAGTAGGTTGGGGGTCCTGTAAAGAGCAATATGCTGACTCACCAGGAACCGTCGTATGAAAGGCTCGTAATTTGATGACCCCGACGAAAGTTGGGTCATCCCTGTAGGGATTTAAGTCGCAGTGTTAGTATTGTCCATTGCTACCACTGTTCATATCCAGTAAAGGATATGAGTTCTGATTCCATTCAGCAGAGGGAAAAAGAATGGCTTACGGGTTAAAGACGGCAGCTAAGTTGCTATAATGAAAGGATAAAACTAACGGAACGTTTGAGGCCTGGAAGAAAAATGTTAAGATGTTTAAGCGTCGATGTTTCTAACAAGTAGGAAATGACTTGTGAATCCAGGTGGCAGCAGCCCGTAGTACCGTTGATGCAGAGTAATATCTGCGGAGGGAAGGGGCAAAGTCGAGAATAGAGCTATGTAAGAATGTTCAAATGTTAAGGTAGCCGTTGAGCGAAACGAACTAACCATAGGAGGTGATGCCTACTATGGGGACAAAACTTAACAAGGTTCCCACAACAGAAAGGGAACTCAACGAACTCTTACAAAACATGTATCTAACGGCAAAGAAAAATTATGATGAAAGAAAGCAAAGTAATTTCACTGGTATTCTAGAAATCATAGCATCAGAGCCGAATATCGTAACAGCTATTCATAAAATCAAAGCCAACAAAGGCAGTAGCACTGCTGGAGTTGACAAGAAAGTAATGAGTGACTACCTTGAAAAAGGATACGACGAGGTTTTACAGGAAGTAAGAAGTAGACTATACAATTACGAGCCTGAAATGGTGCGAAGAGTATGGATACCAAAACCTGGCAAGTCTGAAAAAAGACCACTCGGAATACCAACAATTATCGATAGGATAGTACAAGAGTGCGTAAGAAATGTGCTGGAACCCATAGCAGAAGGACAGTTCTTTGAACACTCATACGGCTTTCGCCCAATGAGGTCTGCTGATATGGCAATAGCACGAATCAAGCGCATTAACTGGACATCCAAATGTTACTGGGCTGTAGAAGGTGACATTAAAGGATTCTTTGACAACATTGACCACAATGTTATGATAAAGAGTCTATGGAACCTTGGAATCCGTGACAAAAGGGTGCTGAGTATTATAAAACGAATGCTTAAGGCAGGCGTGATGGGTGAATGCAGTGTAAGTGATTTAGGAACTCCGCAAGGAGGAATTATATCGCCGTTGCTGGCTAACATTTACCTAAACCGATTCGATAATTACATGACGGGTGATTTTGAAAGGAAAAAGCTCAGAAAACCGCACACAAGGCGAGATGGAGAGATAACTGCTATGAGAAATCATAGTAATCTCAAAACTTGCTACTTTATCAGATATGCAGATGATTGGGTAATCCTAACGGACAGCCGAAAAGATGCTGAAAAACTGAAGCATAAAGCTAAAAGATACCTGAAAGATACCTTAAAGCTGGAGCTATCAGAAGAAAAAACGCTGATAACAAATGTGTGTAGCAGACCCATTAAATTTCTTGGTGTAGAAATCAAGATGTACAACAAAAATGGGCAACTGGTTAACAGAGTTTCACCTGACCGAGAGAGATTTCACAAAAAGATGGAAAAACTTAGTAAGGAATTGTTCTATGTAAGAAAGACAGCTACATGGGACAAAGAAAGGCTAGTTCAGAACGTCATTAGAGTGAACTCAATCATAGTAGGACTTATCAATTATTATAATATGTGTGACCAAATTAGCGTGGTTGTGAGAAAGTATGCGTGGCTCCTAAAATACACTGCATATAAATCACTAAAACGCTATGGAGGTAAATGGGTAAGAGCAAATCAAGTTTCAAACCTAATCGGCTTGCACCATGGGCATCTAGCCCATATACCAGCAGTCGAGTATAAAGGAATGTGGATAGGAATAACGGACATAAACTTTGCGAAATGGGAAAACCCAAATTGCAAAAACCAAGCCGAAACGCCATACACTCCTGAAGGTAGAGAACTTTACAACAAAAGAATGCGTAGAAAAGGGCTTCTAACCCGAACTGATGAAGTGAATTCAAGTGACCATGCATGGTTCATCAGAATGAGCAAACATCCACTCTACAACTTCGAATACTTCATGAACCGCCCTTACACATACAATAGAGACAAGGGAAAATGCAAAATCTGCGGAGGATATGTTGAACCCAATGAAGCACATTTTCACCACGTCGAACCGAAATTACCGAGTAATCAGAGAAACAAGGTTAAAAACTTGATAACAACACATGATTACTGTCACAAACTTATTCATAATGATTCTGAACCCGAAGATTTGTCAGAAAAAACAAGGAAAAAACTTGCGAAATATCGCAAGAAACTAGCCTAATTACAGATGTCAATGTGTTGATTTTCCAAACACTTCTCTTTATAATTATTTAAGAAAGGAGTGGTTGGAATGAAAAAAGCGACATTACCCATAATTGTTTTTGTTACGGCTTTCATCATCTGCTATATATGCATCTGTTTCTTAATTCCAGGATTTAGAATCAAATTAGCGGCAGAACCAATGGAATACTTTATTGAAAGCCTAAAACATATGGCTATGATAAAAAGCATAATATCGATATTTATTGCTATCATAGCTGGCGTGTTAACAAGGATTATTGGAAATAGACAAAAGTAATAGGCAGGATATTCTGACATAGCTCGAAAGTAGTTTACCGAAGACTACTATTCCCGATGGAACGCCGTGTGCGTTGAAAGACGCACGCACGGTGTGAAGTGGGGGAAAATGACCCGTAACAGATAATGCTGACGGTGTTCATTACCTATCACTATTTTCTGGGGCTGCGTACCCTGACGGTGATTCAGGACGCGGTGGAGATGGCGGAGAAAAATACCGGGACAGCCATTGACATGATGTCCATTGATTATAATGACAAGGCGGTGCTGGACTATATAGGCACCGGGAAGACAGACGGGGTGTTCCAGCTGGAAAGCGCCGGCATGAAAAGCTTCATGAAGGAGCTGTCCCCCCACAATCTGGAAGATATCATTGCGGGCATTGCCCTTTACCGGCCTGGCCCCATGGATTTTATCCCGAAATATATTGAGGGGAAAAACCATTATGAACGGGTGACCTACCGCTGTCCGCAGCTGGAACCGATTCTGAAAGCCACCCACGGCTGCATCGTTTATCAGGAACAGGTTATGCAGATCGTCCGGGATCTGGCGGGGTACTCCCTGGGCAGAAGCGATCTGGTCCGCAGGGCCATGTCCAAGAAAAAAGGGGACGTGATGGCCCGGGAGCGGAAAAATTTCGTAGAGGGAAATCCGGAGGAACACATTGCCGGCTGTATTGCCAACGGCATTGACCGGGAAACCGCGGAAGCGATTTTCGACGACATGACAGACTTTGCGAAATATGCCTTCAATAAGTCCCATGCCGCGGCTTATGCGGTGGTTTCCTACCAGACCGCGTATCTGAAGTATTATTATCCGGTGGAATTTATGGCTGCGCTGATGACTTCCGTCATGGATCATCCGGCCAAGGTGGCCGCTTATATTTATGAATGCAAGCAGATGGGCATTTCGGTGCTGCCTCCGGATGTCAATGAAGGCGAGGGACACTTCAGCGTGTCCGGACGCAATATCCGATACGGCATGAACGCCATCAAAGGCATCGGCAAACCCGTCACCGACACCATTGCACAGACACGCAGAGAAAACGGGCCTTTCACCTCATTTCAGGATTTTGTGGAACGTATGGTCAATGCGGGCGTCAACAAACGGGCGCTGGAAAATATGATCAAAGCCGGGGCATTGGATACCCTCTGGCCCAACCGGCGGCAGATGGTCATCAGCCATGAACAGCTGGCCGATCAGGCCCAGGCAGAAAAAAAGAAGTCCTTTTCCGGGCAGATTTCCCTCTTTGATATTGCAAATGAGGAGGAAAAAGCCGTATTTCAGGCGAAAATGCCGGATGTGGAGGATTTTGACCGGCAGAGCCGCCTGGAATTTGAAAAAGAAGTGCTGGGGGTTTATATCAGCGGACATCCGCTGGATGAATACCGGGATATCCTAAGCCGGAAGACCAGTGCGAAAACTTCGGATTTTCTCTGGGATGAGGAACTGCAGGGCACGACGGTGGCCGATGATTCGAAACAGGTGATCGGCGGCATGATTACGGGGCTGCAGGTGAAAATCACCCGGCAGGAAAAACGAATGGCTTTTCTGACGCTGGAAGACATGTTCGGTACAGTGGAAGTCATCGTATTTCCGCGGCAGTATGAGAAGTACCGGGATCTTCTGCAGGAGGATGAAAAGCTGCTGATCCAGGGTAAAGTGCAGGTGGATGAGGAAAAAGGCGGAAAGCTGATTCTGGAAAACGTGCGGTCGCTGACCAGAACATCAAAAGAACTGTGGCTGCAGTTTCGGAATTTTGAGGATTACCGGAAGCAGCAGGAGCAGATCCATCAGATTCTTTTAAGCCACGAAGGCGCCAGCCCGGTGAAAATTTATTTATCGGAAACAAGGCAGATGAAAACGCTGCCGCTGAAATATAATGTTACGGCGGATGAAGCACTGCTGGACCGTCTGCAGACGGTGATGGGGGAAAACAACATACGCGTGACAGAAAAATGCCTGACGGATTTTGCAGGAGGAAGGCTTATGCGAAGCATAACTTAAAATGCCTTCCGACGACTTGGCAGGGGCGCTTCCCGAGCGCGCGTGCCGCTACATTATAGAAGGAGAAAGGATGGGCGATATGTCAGAAGCAAAGATCAAAACAATCGGAGTATTAACAAGCGGCGGAGATGCGCCGGGAATGAACGCGGCAATTCGCGCGGTGGTCAGGACAGCCATCCAGAATGGCGTCGCCGTAAAGGGCATCAAGCAGGGATATGCGGGATTGCTGAAAGAAAAAATCATCGACATGAATTCTTCCAGTGTTTCGGATATTATCCAGCGCGGCGGAACGGTCCTGGGTACGGCCCGCTGTCCGGAGTTTCGTACCGCAAAAGGACAGAAGCAGGGCGTGGAGATATGTAAAAAACACGGCATTGACGGCCTGGTGGTCATCGGCGGCGACGGTTCCTTCGCAGGCGCCCAGAAGCTGGCCAATCTGGGCGTGGCAACGGTAGGCGTGCCGGGCACCATCGATCTGGATATTGCCTGTACGGATTATACCATCGGTTTCGATACAGCGGTCAATACCGCCATGGAAGCCATCGACAAGGTCAGAGATACCTCCACATCCCATGAGCGCTGCAACATCATCGAGGTTATGGGCCATACGGCCGGATATATCGCGCTCTGGTGCGGCATTGCCAACGGCGCGGAAGATATCCTGCTGCCGGAAAAATACGACTATGACGAGCAGGCCCTGATCAATAATATTATCCGGAACCGGAAACTGGGCAAACGCCATCATATCATTGTCAATGCGGAAGGCATCGGACATTCCGCCAGTATGGCGAGACGGATCGAATCCGCAACGGGCATCGAAACCCGGGCGACGATTCTCGGCTACATGCAAAGAGGCGGCAGCCCCACCTGCCGCGACAGATATATCGCCTCCCTCATGGGCGCCTATGCGGCAATGCTGCTGTGCAGCGGCAAGAGTATGCGGGTGGTGGCCTATAAAAACGACCAGTGCGTGGATTACGATATCAATGAAGCCCTGCGTATGCAGAAGGATATCAGCGCATATGAATTTGAAGTAGGAAGGCTGCTGTCAAGATAATGATTACAAGTACCTCCAACGCCAAAGTAAAAGATGTGATCCGGCTGCAGAAAAAAGCCGCTTACCGGAAGGCCTGCGGCCTGTATGTGGTGGAAGGCGTCCGCATGTTTCTGGAAGCGGACCGGGAAAGGATCGCCGCGGCCTACGTCTCTGAAACATTTCTGGAAAAGCCGGAAAACTGCCGGCTGCTGGAAGCGGTTCCCTATGAAACGGTACAGGATCATGTGATGAAGGCCATGAGCGATACGGTATCGCCCCAGGGCGTGCTCTGTGTCATGCGGCAGGCGAATCATGACCCGGCGCATATCATCCGGCAGAAAAATCCCAGGCTGCTGCTGTTGAATGACCTGCAGGACCCGGGAAACGCGGGGACAATCCTGCGGACGGCGGAAGCGGCAGGCATGGACGCGGTCATATTAAGTCACGGCAGCGTGGATTTTTACAATCCGAAAACCATCCGTTCCACCATGGGCGCGATTTACCGGGTGCCCTTTCTGTACGCGGATCTTGCCGTGATCATCCGGCAGCTGCAGGCACAGGAAATTCCCGTCTATACAACAGACATGCAGGGCTTTGACTACCGGAAGGCGTCCTATGCCCGGGGCTTCGCCCTGATGATCGGAAATGAGGCAAAAGGCGTGGATCCCGCCCTGGCAAAAATCGCCGATGAGGCGCTTATGATTCCCATGAAGGGAAAGACGGAATCGCTGAATGCGGCGGTAGCGGCGGCGCTGCTCATGTATGAGGCCTGCAGGAACAGCCTGTAATTACGGCGGAAAAGACCGGGGGTTCCCGGTTTTTTTGCGCTTCATTTTACCTGGGCGATCCTGTCGACACAGAGGGAAAAAAGCAATTTTATGTCAAATTTATACGAAAAATTTTTTCTAAACAAAAGGAATATATACAAAATACACAAATGAGTGAGGTTGACAAATAAAAACGGATGTGCTAGAATACCTCCGCAATTGAATACAATTGTTTTGTGAAATTTGCCTGAAATCACCCGTTTTTTTTATGAAATTTATTGAATTATTGCAGTTTACAGAGCAAAAATTCAAGCAGAAAGGCAAAATAACAACAATCGTAAGCGATTGGGTGACCGTAAGCTCGGTCATTTATTCAGGAGGATGCAAAATGAAATCTGGTAAAGGAAAAGGACTGATCTTAGTTCTTGCCCTGGTGATGATGCTATTGCCGGCGGCAAGCGTGGAAGCGTCCCCATCCGATACGAACGGATTATCAGGAATTGCCAAAGTTTTGGCAAATGCCACACCGGGTAAAAATGACAGCGGCATAAAGTCAAAAGCAGGAATTGCTGATATCATTGCAAATGAAACAGCCGTTCCCAGAATGTCCATTCGTTTGGCAGAAAAGATTTTAAAAGCGCCGAAGATCGATCTGGAAGAACTGATCATCAACGCGCGGAACAAAGTCTGGGAAAGCAAGGCAATCGTTACCGTAGATGAAACAGAATTTGTATATGTGAGAGAAGAACCCGGAACGGAAAGCTCCGTGATCGGCATTATGCCCCACGGCGCTGCCGGAAATGTGCTCGAACAGGCCGGAGAGTGGTCTTATATCAGCTCCGGCAGTATTACCGGTTATGTAAAAAATGAATTTCTGGCTTTCGGAAAGGAAGCACTGCAGATTGCAGAAGACACATGCGGATACGTGGCATGTGTGACATCGTATGAAGCCAATGTGAGAAAGGCTCCTTCGATGGATGCGGACGTCGTCGATACAGTCAGCGAAGGAAAATATTTTGAAGTACTGGAAGATGGCGCAAAATGGGTGAAAATCAGGTATTCCAAAGACCAGGACGCTTATATGTCCAAGGAGGTGGCCGACGTCTTTCTGGCCACCGGCGTTGCAGTGCATCTGGACGACTTAAGCGAAGAGGAACCGGAGGATACGTCCTCTGATACGGGAAGCTCTGACGACGCAGAACCGTCGCCTGCAGAGGAACCGGAAACACCGGACAGCACGCCGGCTTATGAGGCCCCTGCGGAGGAACCTGTCATTGCGGCGTCAGTCCCTGTACAGCAGTCAGGATCCGGCGAAGCAGTGTTTAAGGTGACAGCCTATTGTCCCTGCGCGATCTGCTGCGGATCGTATTCCAACGGGCAGAGCGCCAGCGGCGCCCCGTGTACACCCGGCAGGACGGTGGCGGTAGACAGTTCTATTATTCCATTGGGAACGACGGTATATATTAACGGCGTTCCGTATGTGGCGGAGGATACAGGCGTATCCGGATACAGCATCGATATCTTTATGTCCACGCATGTGGAAGCTTTAAACTGGGGTATCCGATACTGTACTGTCACATGGTAACAGTGTAAATGACAATGCAGACAGCGGCGGAGCAAAAATGCTTCGCCGTTTTGCAGTTAGCACATAAGAAAGAGGACGGGAAATGTATCAGGATGAAGTGGTGCTCTGCGGGGCCAATGCATACGAAAAAAAATACTATTTGAATCCGGATTTTGATGAGCTGCCCCAGTCGGTAAAGGATGAGCTCAAAATCATGTGCGTCCTGTTTACGGAAGACGTGGGCGGGATGCTGGAGCTTTTCTTTGATGAAGACGGAGAGCTTTCCTTCCGCGTGGATTCCGACGACGGGGATTTGCTGTATGACGAAATCGGAAGCGCGCTGAAGATCAAACAGCTGCAGGCGGAAAAACGGGAACTGTTTGAGGAACTGAACCTGTTTTACAGTACCTTTTTCCTGATGTAAAGGATGATTTTGAATAGTTAAAGTAGGGAGGAACAAAAGATATGCTTTTGGCGGCGGATATCGGAAACGCCCAGATCAAGATCGGGATATTTCAGGAGGACGATCTGATTTACAGCTTCCGGCTGACTTCAAAGACCCGGCGGACGTCGGATGAATTCGGGATCACCATGCAGATGTTTTTAAAAAACAGCGGGATCGAAGCCGCGGAAATCCAGGCTGCGATCATTGCCTCTGTGGTGCCGGACGTGATGCATGCCTTTGTAAATGCACTGAAAAAATATTTTCAGATCGAGACCATGATCGTCGGCCCCGGCATCAAAACCGGACTGAAAATCGGCGCGGAAAATCCCAAGGAAGTGGGGGCGGAAATGATTGCCGCGGCGGTGGCTGCCAATCATTATTATGCGTCTCCTTCCATTGTGATCGATTTTTCCACCACCACTACCTACCAGTACATCGATGCGGATCAGAAATTTGAAGCGGCGGTGATCTGTCCCGGCATCCGGACCATGGCGGATGCGCTGGTGCAGAGTACGGCCCGGCTGCCGGAAATCGAAATCCGGAAGCCGAAGTCCATTTTGGGACGGGAAACCATCAGCTGCATTCAGGCGGGTATCGTTTACGGCAGCATCGGCCAGACGGAGTATATCGTGCGGAAAATGAAAGAGGAATCCGGCGCGCAGAATGCCTGTGTCATCGCCACCGGCGGTATCGGGCGGCTGATTGCCGAAGAAACCGCCTGCATCGATTATTATGACAGAGATTTGACCATGAAAGGGCTGAACCTGATTTACAGGATGAATGCGGGAAAGACGAAACAGTATGAAAATCGGTAATGTAGCGCTGGAAAATCCCTGGATCCTGGCGCCCATGGCAGGGGTTTCCGATCTGGCGTTTCGGCTGCTCTGCAGGGAAATGGGCGCAGGAATGGTCTGTACGGAAATGGTCAGCGCAAAGGCCCTTTCCTTTCACAGTGAAAAGACAAAGGAACTGCTGGAAACCGATCAAAGAGAAGCGCCGGCATCGCTGCAGATTTTCGGATCGGATCCGAAGATCATGGGGGCCATGGCAAAGCAGCTGAATGCATCGCCCTTTGATGTGCTGGATATCAACATGGGCTGCCCGGTTCCGAAAATCGTAAACAACCACGAAGGTTCGGCGCTGATGCTGGACTTAAAGACCGCTGCGGAGGTCATCGGCGCAGTGGTAAAGGAAAGCGAAAAGCCGGTGACCGTCAAAATGCGTCTGGGATTTGACGCCGGACGTATCAATGTCTGCGAACTGGCGCACATTGCCCAGGAGCAGGGCGCAGCCGCGGTGGCGGTGCATGCGAGGACCAGAGAGCAGTATTACAGCGGGAAAGCGGATTATACCTGGATTGCAAAAGTAAAGCAGACGGTGCGGATTCCCGTCATTGGAAACGGCGACGTATTTACGGCGGAGGACGCCCTGCGGATGCAGGCGGAAACAGGCTGCGACGCGGTGATGGTGGCGCGGGGCGCCAGAGGCAACCCGTGGATTTTCCGGGAACTGTGCGCGGCGTATGAAGGCCGGCCGGCGCCGGCGAAACCTTCCGCAGAAGAGAAGAAGGCAATGATGCTGCGGCATGCACAGATGCAGGTGGCATACAACGGAGAATATACCGGCATCCGGAGAATGCGCAAACACATCGGCTGGTATTCCGCCGGAATGAAAAATGCCGCAGCGCTGCGCAGCCGCGCCTGCCAGGTGGAAACCTTACGGGAACTGGAGACATTGCTGGCGGCGTTTTAGGCCGGAAAGCGCAACTTCTGCGCGTAAACGGTTGACATTAAAAAGCGCATTGGCTATAATATTTGGAACTGATTTAAAAGAAATTCCAAAAGACGGAAACAAAAAGCAGTCTGGATGCAGGCTGCTTTCAAAGAATAAAAACAGAAAGGATGTCGCCGATATGGAATCGAAAAAAAGACTTTTGACTTATGAGGGATTGAAAAATCTCGAAGAAGAACTTGAAAATTTGAAGGTTGTCAGAAGAAAAGAGGTAGCGGCAAAGATCAAAGAAGCCAGAGAACAGGGCGACTTGTCTGAAAACGCGGAATACGACGCCGCGAAAGACGAGCAGCGGGATATCGAAGCCAGAATTGAGGAAATCGAAGATATTCTGAAAAACGCCGAGGTCGTGGTGGAAGATGAGATCGATGTGGCCAAGATCAATGTCGGCTGCAGAGTTACTTTATTTGATTTTGACGCCAATGATGAAATTTCTTATCAGATCGTCGGCTCTTCCGAGGCGAACAGCCGGAAACACCGGATTTCCAATGAATCGCCTGTGGGCGCTGCGCTGATCGGTAAAACCATTAACGATATCGTGGAAGTGGAAACCTTAAGCGGCGTGCTGAAATATAAAGTATTAGAGATTGAACGGGTATAAAGGAGAAAAACTGTGGCAGAAGGAAAGAACAATGCGCCGGAGCAGGATGTGCATCAGCTCAGACAGGTGCGGATCGATAAACTGAACGATTTAGTTGCAAGAGGAAAAAATCCCTTTGAAATTACGAAGTACGAAGTCAGCCATCACGCGCAGGATATCAAAGACGGGTTTGAAGCGCTGGAAGGCAGTATGGTCAGCGTGGCGGGAAGAATGATGTCCAAGCGTGTCATGGGAAAAGCGTCGTTCTGCAATGTTTCCGATTTGTCCGGTTCGATCCAGTCCTATGTGGCCCGGGATGAAATCGGAGAGGAACCTTACAAAGATTTTAAAAAGATGGATATCGGCGATATTATCGGTATCCGGGGCACCGTGTTCAAAACGAAAACCGGTGAAATTTCCATTCACGCGAAGGAACTGACGCTGCTTTCCAAGAGCCTGCAGATCCTGCCGGAAAAATTCCACGGCCTGACCAATACGGATCTGCGGTACCGGCAGCGCTATGTGGATCTGATTATGAACGAAGATGTGAAAAAAACCTTCATTATCCGTTCAAAGATCATTCGCGCCATCCGGACCTATCTGGAAAAGGAAAACTTTATTGAAGTGGAAACCCCGATGCTGGTCAGCAACGCCGGCGGCGCCGCAGCCAGACCCTTCGAAACGCATTTCAATGCGCTGGACGAGGATCTGAAGCTGCGCATTTCGCTGGAGCTGTATCTGAAGCGGCTTATCGTCGGCGGTATGGAGCGGGTCTATGAGATCGGCCGTGTGTTCCGGAATGAAGGACTGGATACCAGGCACAATCCGGAATTTACGCTGATGGAGCTGTATCAGGCCTATACCGATTATAACGGCATGATGGATCTGACGGAAAATCTGTATCGTTATGTGGCGCAGGAAGTACTGGGCACCACGAAGATCGTTTATAACGGCGTGGAAATGGATCTGGGCAAACCTTTTGAACGGATCACCATGGTGGATGCGGTGAAGAAATACACGGGCATCGATTTCGATCAGGTGCAGACACTGGAGGAGGCCCAGGCCCTGGCAAAAGAACGGGGCTTAGAGCTGCAGCCCCATTTCAAGAAGGGCGATATCTTAAACCTTTTCTTCGAAGAATATGTGGAAGAACATCTGATCCAGCCTACATTTTTAATGGATCATCCAGTGGAAATCTCGCCGCTGACCAAGCGCAAACCGGATAAGCCCGATTATGTGGAGCGGTTTGAGTTCTTTATGAACGGCTGGGAGATGGCAAACGCTTATTCGGAGCTCAATGATCCTATCGATCAGAGAGCCCGGTTCAAAGCCCAGGAAGAAATGCTGGCCATGGGCAATGAAGAAGCCAATACCACCGATGAGGACTTCATGAACGCGCTGGAAATCGGTATGCCGCCCACCGGCGGTATCGGATACGGCATCGACCGGATGGTGATGCTGCTGACGGATTCGGCGGCGATTCGGGACGTGCTGCTGTTCCCGACGATGAAGACACTGGAGAAATAAAATCCTGAATTTATGCGGGTTTGAGGGAATGTTTTCTGTACCAATTTTTGAATAATTATAAAAATTCAAGTGAGGGATATCTAATTTTAAAACTGGATATCCCTTTTAGCTTTAAAAAACGTTATCGTTTTGATATAATTAAAACAATGATATAGGATAATTGATTATTCATCTAACCAAAGGAGTGTTATTTTTGGAGATTCAATATTCGAAACAAGCAATCAAATTTCTGAAGCGTCAATCTATTAATATTCAAAAGCGAATTATTGGCGCGATAAATAAACTCCCCGTGGGAGATGTAAAAAAATTGCAGGGTAGCCCGGGATATCGTTTAAGAGTAGGTGACTATCGAGTTATTTTTGATAAGTTTGGGCATATTTTATATATTGAAAAAATAGATAACCGCGGACAAGTCTACAAAAAATAAGGAGGATGCTATGAGTGCAATAAAAGAAAGAATTCTAGGTGCAGTTACGATTATGAATGATGAAGATGCATCAACTGTTTGGGATTTTATCGTAAATGAATTTAAGGAGCATTCATGGGATGATGTTCAGGAAGTAACCCCGGATCAATGGGACTTAAAGATGCTTGATGAGATTGCGGCAGACCCGGAATGTCATGAATTTGTGTCTTCAGAAGATGCAATGCGGGAACTTGGATTACTTTAAACGGAAAGTTTATTTGGTTGTACCAATCCTGTACCAATTTTGTACCAATTGGCGGTATAGATAAGGGATTAATGGTAGATTTATGTAAGAATGCTTTCTAATGAAAATAGAGAAAAAAGGCATTCTTACGGAAAAGGTAGACTTTCCTTAAGAGATATTGCAACAATCCCGACGATGAAGACATTGGAGAAATAAACAAATTGAAAGAGGGTAAATATATGAGAAAATGCATTCGCTGCGGAGCGGAAATGGAGGAAGATTTTACGTTCACCGGCAGTTATGGTAACGTGATCCGCAAGAAGGGTTTCACCGGGAAAGCCGTTTACCCAAAAGCGGCAGTGTGTCCGAAGTGCGGCGAGGTCTCCATTTATGTAGACGATGAGAAGCTTGAAAAACTGATGAAGTAATTTTGGTTTTGTCCCCTGAGAGAGCAATGCTTTCTCAGGGGATTTTTTTTTTGCGTTCCGTCGGCAAAAAGCAAACTTTATGGGACGGCGCTTATAGTGAATATTTTATTTCCTTTCGCTCATACTAATAAAATACGCCTGTTCTATTATGAAAAGTGGGCGCAAATACGCCTGTTACATTGACATTAGCCCAAATACAGGGTATAATTGGGCGTAATATATGGAGGTGGGCGAATGAGAACATTTAACTACTCGATTTTAAAGGATAGAAAATGGGATAACGAAATCCTCGGTTTAGTATCACAGATTCACGAATACAAAGGCAGACAGGAACTGTATCTGAAGCAAAAACCTGCTGTATTAGATAAACTGGCGGAAGTCGCAAAAATTCAAAGTACCGAAGCATCGAATAAGATTGAGGGTATCGTTACAACCGGCACACGTATGAAACAACTTTATCAGGAAAAGACAACCCCGAAAAACAGAGACGAGCAGGAAATTATGGGGTATCGGGATGTGCTCAATACAATTCATGAAAACTTTGAATATATTCCTTTGCGTTCCTCGTATATTCTGCAGCTTCACAGGGATTTGTATCAGTATTCTGAAAAGTCCATCGGCGGCAGGTTTAAAAATACGCAGAATTATATTGCCGAAACACATCCTGATGGTACGCAGACAGTGCGCTTTATGCCACTTGCACCATATGAAACGCCGGAAGCGATGGATGCTATATGCGAAAGCTTTAATCAGGTTTTAGATTCCTGTGATATTGATCCGCTGATATTGATTCCGTGTTTTATCAATGACTTCTTATGTATACATCCGTTTAATGACGGAAACGGGCGGATGTCAAGATTGCTTACTACACTGCTGCTTTATCGCTGCGGTTATGTTGTCGGACGGTATATCAGTATTGAAAGTAAGATAGAAAAGACAAAAGCAAAGTATTACGAGGTACTGGAGCAAAGCGGCATTGGCTGGCACGAAGCCGGGAATGACCCGACTCCGTTTATAAAGTATATCCTTGGCGTTATCCTTGCGGCATACCGTGCGTTTGAAAGCCGCATCGATTTGTTTGACGAGAAGCTGCCGGCAGTAGAATTGGTCCGCAGAGCGATTGGAGAGAAAATCGGCAAATTTACAAAGAGCGAGATCATGGAGCTTGTTCCGTCTGTCGGAAAAACCTCTGTTGAAAATTCATTGAAGACACTTGTGGAAGAAGGCGTTATTATCCGTCACGGAACAGGTAAAGCGACTTTTTATACCCATAACGATTGATGAAGAACTGTCCGGGAGAGCAATGATTTATAAGCAGATACAAAATACTGAAAATATAAGCATCGAATTTTAGCTAATCATATTGCTATTTTAGCTAGAATAAAATATAATGATTTTAGTTAAGAACAAGGAGGTATCTGTATGACAACCGCAACTGCTACCGAGGTTCAAAACAATTTCGGGAAATATCTTTCTATGGTTCAAAAAGGCGACGAGGTGATCGTGCTGAAAAACGGCAAGGAAGCAGCGAGGCTGATCTCCTATGAAAGAAGTGTTTCCTTTCTCACGGACTCTCTCATAGGCGTACTGTCGGGAAACTATGACGACAAAGAAATCAGAACGGAGAGAATGAAGAAATATGAAAGTGCTGATTGATACCAATGTCATTCTGGATGTTCTGTGCAGCCGGCAGGCGTTTTTGGAGGCTTCCGCAAAGATTTTTAAGTTGTGTGAGGTAAATAAAATATCCGGGTATATTTCCGCCCTTTCCATTCCCAATATTATATATATTATGCGTAAGGAGTTGGAGCCGGAAAAGATAAAAGAAATCCTGGATAAACTGATGCTGATTTTTCATGTTGCAGACCTGAAGGCAGCCGATTTGAAAAAAGCGGCCGGTCTGCATTTCAAGGATTATGAGGATGCCGTACAGAGTGCCTGCGCATTGAGAATCCACGCGGACTATATTGTCACAAGGAATATCCGGGATTTTAGCGGCAGCGAGGTCACAGCAATCAAACCGTCGGAATTATTGGAACGGTTGTGAATGAGAAAGTAAATGAACTTTTCCAGAAATATTATTGTTTGATGTAATTTTTTATAGTTGCTGTAATCCGCAAGAGTAATTTTTTCACAATTGTTAATGCTACATGAAAGGTGGCGGGAATAATGAGTAGTGAAGTGATTTTTGATAAAGAATATAAAAATTGGATATCTGAAATAAGTATTCGTTTTAAAAGAAGCCAGATCAAGGCTGCAACCAAGGTAAATGAAGAAATGCTTTTGTTTTACTGGGAATTGGGGCGAGATATCGAGGCAATTAAACCGAAGAATTTATATGGAACCCAATTTTTATGAAAAAATAAGCAAAGATTTAACTAAGGAACTGCCAGAGGTGAGGTCTTTTTCACCTCGTAATTTGAGGTATATGAATGATTTTTATCTGCTATATTCTGATGCAGTAAATTTGCAGCAAGTTGTTGCAGAATTGTCAGATGCAAATTTGCAACAAATTGTTGAAAACTCTGAAATGAGAAACATTTTCCGTATTCCATGGGGGCATCATATTTGTATCTTGAATAAATGTAAAGGAAATCAGGAAAAAGCACTGTTCTTTGTAGAGAAAACAATGGAGAATAACTGGTCAAGAGCTGTGCTATTGAACTTTTTGGATACAAATCTTTATGAAAGGGAAGGCAAGGCAATTTCGAATTTTGCGAGAGCATTGCCAACAGAGACCAGTGATTTAGCACAGGCAATTACGAGAGATCCGTATAATTTTGATTTTCTCACATTACGCCAAGATTTTAATGAAAAAGAATTGAAAGATGCACTAATGGATAATGTTCAGAGTTTTCTTATGGAACTTGGTACAGGTTTTGCATTCGTAGGTCGTGAATATCATCTTGTGGTAGGACAGACAGAGCAGTTTATTGATATGTTATTTTATAATATTTTGATGCATTGCTATGTGGTTGTAGAGGTAAAGGTTCGAGAATTTATGTCTACTGATATCGGGCAAACAGGAACCTATGTTGAAGCGGTCAATGGAATTCTTCGCAGGGAAGGCGATGGTCCAACTATCGGGTTATTGATATGCAAGACAAAAGATAATGTATTGACAAAATATGCTGTGAATAGCTCAAATGAACCAATTGGAATATCTGAATTTATGTTGCAAAATCTTTTACCCGATAATTTCAAGAGTGCCATGCCTACGATAGAGGAAATTGAGCAGCAGTTAAAAGACGTAGATATGTAAAAATTTGCAAATATTTGCTGCCGTATACCGGAAACGGCATGCTTCCGACAACGTATGTGATTCTCAAATAAAATAAAAGGTTTTTGAGCCGCCGCGGGTTTTCCTGATTTTCCTGCGGCGGCTTTTTTCACTTATGTTTTTATAAAAGTTTTTGCAGATTGACAGAACCAGATAAGTACTGATAAAATAAAAAAGTCCCTTATGGGACGAGAGGCACTGCGAAGCGGCAGGCGGTTGGCTAATCCCTCGAAAAGGGGGTGAGGCTTATGCGGATCACATTACATATCGGTAAATTTACCGTTACGATAATCGTGAAAAACAACAACCGCCACTCTGATATGATCCCTCTAAAGTAGACAATGGAAATATCCAAAATCTACCAGGAGGGATTTTTCATGTCTAAGAGACAGA
>CANRIM010000013.1 GCA_947630695.1 uncultured Lachnospiraceae bacterium | reverse complement strand
GTTTTCTCTGCATACCATATACGCTCTTCCTGTTCTTTCAGCTTATCCAGTAAAGTTATATTTGTCCGCCACGGTATTTGTGCCACGACCCGTTGCACAATTTCATAGTCCGGCCAGCACAAGGCGAATTTGCGCATATACTTAATATTTCTTGGAGAAAATCCAGACATGTCAGGAAACGCTTCCTTCAAATCTTTGGCCATGCGATCAATAACTTTGGCTCCCCATCCTTCTTCTTCCTGCTTTTCTAAAATAGCTTTTCCAATCGTCCAGTAGAGGCAAATCATACTGGAATTTGCCTTCATGACAACTGAAATCCTTTGCGTACGGATCTGCTCTTTAATTTTCTCAATAAACTGCATATAGCTATCGCTCATTTCAGATAAATTTGGAGCAACCGGAAATACGACTCCCTCTCTATTTTTTCCCATGTGCTTTCTGTTATCCACGCTTATTCACCACCTGTTTTTTCACTCGCAGCTCTGAAGAAATTAATTTTCCAGAGTTGCATTTGAATATTCTTATCACGTATTATTTTCTCATGCCGTTTTTATATCTTCAAAATTGAGTTTTGATAAAAACATACTCTCCTGCCGTTATCAGATCCATCTCTTGTTAATTTTACTTCAATATACTACTCAACACTAAATTTGGATAATGAGCAAACCGTCTCCACATGCACCCCCATCGGGAACATATCCACCGGCGTCGCCTCCGCCAGCCGATATCCATTTCCACACAAATACTTCAGATCCCTGGCCAGCGTCGCGGGGTCGCAGCTGATGTAGACCACCCGCGGCGGCGCGATTTGCACGATGGCCGCCAGCAGCTTCTCGTCGCAGCCTTTCCGCGGCGGATCCACCACGATCACATCCGCCTGCAGGTTCTCCTCTGCCAGCTTCCGGGGCACCACTTCCTCCGCCTTTCCGGCAAAAAAGACAGCGTTTGTAATGCCGTTGGCCGCGGCGTTGCATCTGGCGTCCGCCACCGCTTCCTCTACGAGCTCCACGCCGTACACCTGCTTCGCCTTCCGGGCCAGGAACAGGGAAATCGTCCCGATGCCGCAGTACAGATCCCACACGGTTTCCTTCCCCGTCAGGCCGGCGTAAGCCAGCGCCTGCCCGTACAGCCGGGCCGTCTGCACGGAATTGACCTGAAAGAAGGATTTGGCGGAAATCTGAAATTCCAGATCCCCGATCCGGTCCGCAATGGTTTCGCTGCCCCACAGGCAGCGGGTCCGGGCCCCCAGGATCACGTTGGTATTTTCCGTATTGCTGTTGAGCAGGATGCTGTGCATTCCGGGGATTTCCCGCAGCCGACGGATCAGCGCTTCCGGCTCCGGCAGCGCCGGCCCGTTCACCACCAGACAGACCATGATCTGTCCCGTAAAATGGCCCTCCCGGATCAGCACGTGCCGCACCAACCCCTGCTGCGTCGTCTCATCATAGGGAGATACTCTTGCTTCTTCCATATAGGATTTAACCGCCGCCAGTATGGCTTCATTTTGATCGCTGCCCAGCAGGCACCGGTCATTGGCAATGATGCTGTGGGTCCGTCCGGCATAAAACCCGGTAATGATCCGGCCGTTTTTATCCCGTCCCACCGGAAACTGCGCCTTGTTGCGATACCCCAAAGGCGTTTCCATGCCGATGATGGGCCGAAGCGGCACATTCGCCAGCCCGCCGATCCGCTCCAGGCAATTGCGCACCTTGGCTTCCTTGAAGGCCAGCTGCCGCGCGTAGGACAGGGCCTGCAGCTGACAGCCGCCGCAGGCGCGGCTCACCGGACAGGGCGGCGTCACCCGGTCCGGCGACGGCTCCAAAATTTCCTCGCACCGCGCAAATGCGTACTGTTTTTTCGCCTTGGTGATCCGTGCCCGGACCTTGTCCCCCGGCAGGGCGTCTTTCACAAAGAGGGTATAGCCCTCATATTTGCCTATACCCTCTCCCGTATCACTCATATCCTCAATCGTTACCGTCAGAATTTCATTCTTGTTCACGAAAATCGTCCCCTTTTGCCTCTGTCCGGTTTAAGATTCTTCCGTTTTCCGAAGATTCGTTTCAAACAGCTTGTTGTAGCCGATCCACGTATCCTTCCCCTTGGCCGCTCCCAGGGCCTCCCGCATGGTTTCCAGCTTCGCGTCCGCGTTGTCCGCCAGATTCAGCGCCACCGCCTCCGCCATGGCCGGCTTCTTGGGAGAACCGTACTCCAGCTCGCCGTGATGGGACAAAATGCAGTGCACCAGCTCGCTTTCCAGCGTATGGGGAAAGCCTTCGATCTCCCGAATCGCGTCGTGGACCATCTGTGCCCCCATGACGATATGCCCCAGCAGCTGTCCGTCGTCCGTATAATCATTCTGCGGGAAGGGGGAAAGCTCCTGCAGCTTGCCGATATCATGGCAGGCCGCCGCCGTGATCAGCAAATCCCTGTTTAAAAACGGATAATTCGAACAATAATACCGGCAGAGCCGCACCACCCCCAGGGTATGCTCCATCAGTCCGCCGATGAAACCGTGGTGAATGCTCTTTGCGGCGCTGGCTCCCAGAAACCGCTCCTTGAAGGCCGGATTCATGAAAATGACGTGCAGCAGCTTTTTCAAATACGGATTGGAAATCTGCTTGAAACAGTCCATCAGTTCCGACCACATGTCCTCGGTGTTTTTGTCGCTCACCGGCAGATAATTTGCCGGGTCGTATTCCCCCGCGGCGCACTTGCGGATGCGCTTGATGCTGACCTGCAGCTGCCCCTGAAAGGAGGTGACCTCGCCGCCCACCTCTACATAATCCATGGTGTCAAATTCATCGATGCCCATACTGTTGGGTTCCCAGATTTTGGCGTCGATGACCCCGGTTTTATCCTGCAGCAGCACGCTTTCATAGGGCTTGCCGTTCTTCGTAACCAGGGACTGCCTGTTTTTACAAAAATAAATATCGTTCAGCCGGTCGCCTTCCCTGATCGATTCAATATATTTCATAACCGCTCCTTTTTCTTTACAGCGTCATAAGCTCGAACCCACGGTAGGATTGTGAGCGCTGCGAAGCAGCGTAACAATCCGTAATCACCTTTGACGTCCGAATCATTTTATGCTATATCTATGGTATTAAAAGATGCCATACGGATGCCCCGGACTTTCGCCCCCGGCATCATAACAGCATTATTATTATCATTATAAAGTAAATTCTTCCATAAGTAAACAAAGAATCATCACATATGCCGCCCCTACCGCGGCGCAAAAGGACGGAATCTATGAATCGAAAAGTGCTCCACACCCTCGAATTTGATAAAATCATCGCCGAATTGAAGACCCATGCCGGCTCTGCCGCCGGCGCGGATCTCTGCGGACAGCTGCAGCCCATGACCAATCTGCAGGACATTGAGACGGCCCAGGCAGAAACCGCCGCAGCCGTATCCCGGATTTTGCGGGACGGCAGCCTTGGCTTCTACGGCATTCACGACATCCGGGGTTCTCTGAAACGCCTGTCGGTGCAGAGCGTCCTGTCGGCCAAAGAACTGCTGGCCATCGCTTCCCTGCTGGACAACACCCGCCGCATCAAAGGACACGGCGCTTCGCAAGGCGATACCGAAGGGGACATTTTAACCCCCCTCTTTGACGCGCTGGAACCGGTGGTTTTTCTGGCCAACCGCATCCACGCCTGCATTGTCAGCGAGGAGGAGATTGCCGACGACGCCTCCCCGGCGCTGTCTAAAATCCGGAAATCCATGAAAAACGCCTCGGAAAAAATCCGGGCGCAGTTAAATAAACTGCTCAACGACAGCAGTATGCGCAATTACCTCCAGGACACCGTGATAACCACCCGGGAGGGCCGCTACTGCCTGCCCATCAAAGCGGAATACCGGGCCAATGTTCCGGGCATGATCCACGATCAGTCCGGCTCCGGCTCCACCCTGTTCATCGAACCCATGGTGGTGGTGAAGCTCAACAACGACATCCGGGAATACGAAAGTCAGGAAAAAGAGGAAATCGAAAGAATCCTGCAGGAGCTGAGTCTGGAAACCGCCGGGTATGCCCCGGCGCTGGCGGAAAACTTCCGGACGCTGGTGCGCCTGGACTTCATCTTTGCCAAAGCGGCCTTCGCCCTTTCCTACAACGGCAGCGCCCCCAAATTCAATACCAACGGCTATATCCGCCTGCTGCAGGCCAGGCATCCGCTATTAGCCCCCAAGTCTGTGGTGCCTATCACCCTGGAACTGGGCGGTAAATATCACCAACTTATCATCACGGGACCCAATACCGGCGGCAAAACCGTCAGCCTCAAAACCGTGGGTCTTTTAAGCCTCATGGGACAGGCAGGCCTGCATATTCCGGCGAAAGAAAACTCCAAACTGGCCGTCTTCGACAAGGTCTTTGCGGACATCGGCGACGAACAGAGTATCGAGCAGAGCCTGTCCACCTTCTCCGCCCACATGACCAATATCGTTTCGATTTTGAAACACGCGGACGCCGGTTCCCTCGTCCTCTTTGATGAACTGGGCGCCGGCACCGATCCCACGGAGGGCGCGGCCCTGGCCGTGGCTATTCTGACTTTCTTGGGAAACATGCAGGTGCGCACCATGGCCACCACCCATTACGCGGAGCTGAAGGCCTATGCCCTGGGCACACCGGGGGTGGAAAACGCCTGCTGTGAATTTGATATTGAAACCCTGCGGCCCACCTACCGCCTGCTCATCGGCATTCCCGGCAAAAGCAACGCCTTTGCCATTTCCAAAAAACTGGGACTGCCTGATTATATCATTGACAGCGCGAAGGAACATTTAAACGCCCGGGACGTGAGCTTCGAAGACCTCCTGTCCGATCTGGACCGGAAACGGCAGCGCATTGAAAAAGAAGAGGAAGAAATCGCAGAGCGCTCCGCCAGGCTGCAGGAACTCACTGCGCGGCTGGAAGAGAAGAATAAGAAGCTGGAAGATCAGCGTAACCGCATCATCCGGGAGGCGAAGCAGGAAGCCGCAAACATTCTGGAAAAGGCCAAATCCTGTGCCGACGCCACCATCAAAAAGTTTTCCAAATTCGGGGTCGGCAGTCCCGACCGCAGGGAAATGGAAGCAGACCGGGCGATGCTCCGGGAAATGATCAAAGAAAATCAAACAAAGACGCTGGAAAAGGAAAGCGCCAGAGCGCAGAAAAAGACGGAAAAAAGCGATCTGGTCCCCGGCGCGAAGGTGCGCGTGCTCTCCTTCGGCATGGACGGCGTGCTTTTGGGCGCCCCCACCAGCCGTGGGGAAGTCACGGTGCAGATGGGCGCGCTGACCAGCATGGTCAAGCTGGATGATCTGGAATTTCTGGCGCCGCCGGAGAAGTCTGACGCCGGTCAGAGCTATTATTCCATGGGCAAATCCCTGCAGATTTCCCCGGAAATCAACCTCATCGGCCTCACCGTGGCAGACGCTGTCGACAAGCTGTCCAAATACATTGACGATGCCTGCCTGGCCCACTTAAGCAGTATCCGTATCGTCCACGGCAAGGGCTCCGGCGCCCTGCGGCAGGGTGTGCAGCAGTATCTGCACCGGCATCCCATGATCAAAAGCTACCGGCTGGGCGAGTTTGGCGAAGGCGACTTCGGCGTGACCATTGCGGAACTCAAGTAATGCCGGGACAAAAGCACCGCTGCCTGCGAAGCCCGAAATCATCCGCAGACATCCTGCCATTTTTTGAAATGAAAAATCCCCGCGAAAGCACTTCGCCTTCGCGGGGATTTTATTCTGTAAACGCTTTATGAAGTTTACATCACTTTAATTTTGTCCAGATGCCAGATATCCTTTACATACTCTTCGATGGTACGGTCGGAGGAGAACTTGCCGCTGCTGGCCACATTCAAAATCGCCATTTTCGTCCAGCGCTCGGTATCCCTGTAAGCCTTCTCTACGTCCTCCTGTGCCTGGGCGTAGGAACGGAAATCCTTCAGGATGAAGTACCGGTCCGCCTTGTCGGTGCTCAGCGTGTTGAGCAGGGAATTGTAAATATCGCGGAACAGGTTCTTTCTGCCCTTGGAATAGGTGCCGTCGATGAGCTGATCCAGTACCCGGCGGATCTCCGGATCATTCTGATAAATCTCCATGGGATTGTAACCGCCGAAATTCTCATAACGGATAACGTCGTCTGCGGACAGGCCGAAGATAAAGGCGTTTTCTGCACCCACTTCTTCCACGATTTCCACATTGGCGCCGTCCATGGTACCCAAAGTTACCGCGCCGTTCAGCATGAACTTCATGTTGCCGGTACCACTGGCTTCCTTGCTGGCGGTGGAAATCTGCTCGCTGACATCAGAGGCCGCAAAAATGATTTCCGCATTGGATACCCGGTAGTTTTCAATGAAGACCACCTTCAGCTTGCCGTTGATGGAAGCGTCGTTGTTGATGACGTCCGCTACGGCGTTGATCAGTTTGATGGTCAGCTTTGCGATCTTGTATCCGGCCGCCGCCTTCGCGCCCAGAATAAAGGTGCGCGGATAGAAATCCATGTCCGGATTGTCCTTGATCTTATTATACAGATACATAATGTGCAGGATATTTAACAGCTGCCGTTTGTACTCATGCAGACGCTTCACCTGTACGTCGAAAATGGAATTGGGATCCACGTCGATGCCGTTGTGCTCCTTGATATACTTCGCCAGGCGCAGCTTGTTCTGGTACTTGATTTCCCGGAATTCCTTCTGGTATTTCTTGTCGTCCGCCACCTCGGCCAGTTTGGAAATCTTAGACAGATCCGTTACCCAGCCGTCGCCGCAGATGCCGCTGACCCAGTCGGCCAGCAGCGGATTTCCGTGGAGCAGGAAACGCCGCTGGGTAATGCCGTTGGTCTTGTTGTTGAATTTTTCAGGCATCAGCTCATAGAAATCCCGCAGCTCCTGATTCTTCAGGATCTCGGTATGCAGTCTGGCAACGCCGTTCACCGAACAGCCGGCCACGATGGCCAGATAAGCCATCCGCACCTGTCCGTTATAGAGAATCGCCATCTTACTGATCTTGTCATAATTGCCCGGATAGATTTCTTCCAGCTTCTCTACGAATCTGCGGTTAATCTCATCCACGATCTGATAGATACGCGGCAGCAGGCGGGAGAACAGGTCGATGGGCCATTTTTCCAGCGCCTCGGACATGATGGTATGGTTGGTATAAGCGCAGCACTTCTGGGTGATTTCCCAGGCTTCGTTCCATTCCATGCCTTCCTTGTCCATGAGGATACGCATCAGCTCGGGGATCGCCACGGTAGGATGGGTATCGTTCAGCTGGAACATGACTTTTTCCGGCAGCTGGTGCAGATCGCTGTGTTTTTCCTTGAATTTCTTAATGACGGTCTGAATCGTCGCGGAAATGAAGAAATACTGCTGTTTCAGACGCAGCTCTTTGCCTGCGTAATGGTTATCGTTGGGATAGAGCACCTCTACGATATTTTTCGCGAAGTTCTGCTGTTCCACTGCTTTCAGATAATCGCCCTTGTCAAAGGAATCCAGATGGAACTGCTCCATGGCTTCCGCATCCCAGATCCGCAAGGTGTTGATCATGTTGTTGCCATAGCCCACGATGGGAATATCATAGGGAATGGCCCGCACGGCCTGATAGCCCCGCTGCAGGAAATGCAGACGGCCGTCGCCACCCATGACCACGTCGATATGTCCGCCGAAGCGTACCTCGCAGGCATACTCCGGACGGCGCAATTCAAAAGGATACTCGTTGTCCAGCCAGTTGTCCGGCACCTCGATCTGGTAGCCGTTTTCGATTTCCTGTTTGAACATGCCGTATTTATAACGGATACCGCAGCCGTAAGCGGGATAACCCAGGGTTGCCAGGGAATCCAGGAAACAGGCCGCCAGTCGTCCCAGACCGCCGTTGCCCAGCGCCGGATCCGGCTCCTGATCCTCGATGGCGTTCAGATCGATGCCCATCTCGTCCAGCGCCTCCTTGATCTCTTTCCGTGCGCCGATATTGATAATGTTGTTGCCCAGGGCGCGGCCCATCAGAAATTCCATGGACAGATAATAGACTGTCTTGGGGTCTTCGTCCTCTACTACTTTTTTTGTCGCAATCCATTCCTCGATTACTTCATTTTTCACGGCATAGCACACCGCCTGGAATTTTTCCTGATCGTCCGCCTCTTCCAGCGTCTTCCGGGACAAAATCCGAACCGCATGATTGACGGAGTACTTAAACCGCTCTTTGTTGAACTGAGAAATCATTTACTCTCCTCCTGCTTTTTTCTGATACCGATTTTTACTTTTTCTCCATTGATATTCCATTCTTTTTCAAATCCGGCAATGGTCTCGCCTTCATAGGCGTCTGCCATGACTTCCCGGCAGATCAGCGCCTGATACCGTTCGAATATTTCATGGATCTTTGCGGAACCCGCAGCGGTGACGATGATCTTATCCATCACCTCAAAGCCCGCTTCCTTCCGCATATTCTGCACCTTGCTGATGATTTCACGGACAAAGCCTTCCTCGATCAGCTCCGGCGTCAGTTTTGTATCCAGCACCACCGTCATCTCGCCGTAGGACTCGGCCACGAAGCCTTCCAGCTGGGAGGTTTCGATCAGCAGATCCTCTTTGGTCAGTTCCACCCCATTGCCGTCGATGTCCAGATGCAGCGCGCCCGTTTCTTCCAGTTCCGCCATGGCTTTTCTGCCGTCTAACTCCGTTAAGGCCTGACGGATCCCATTTAAAAGCCTGCCGTATTTGGGACCCACGGTGCGCATCTGGGGTTTGAAGCCGTAAGATATAAGATTACCGGCTTCTTCCGAGAAAATACATTCTTTTACATTCAGCTCTTCCTTGGCGATGTCCTGATAATAAGCGTCCAGTTCCACCGGCGCTTTCACCATCATCTTCGCGATGGGCTGACGGTTCTTGACGTTGGCGTTGTTTCTGCAGGCGCGGCCCAAAACCACGATCTTCAGGGTCTCGTCCATCTTCGCTTCCAGTTCCTCGTCGATCATGGAGGCGTCCGCCGTGGGGAAGTCGCACAGATGTACGCTTTCCGGGGCGGTGGGGTCGATGCGGGCCACCAGATTGCGGTAAATGCTTTCCGTCATAAAGGGGATCATGGGCGCGGCGATCTTCGCCGTG
Organism: uncultured Lachnospiraceae bacterium; assembly: GCA_947630695.1. Lineage (GTDB taxonomy): Bacteria > Bacillota > Clostridia > Lachnospirales > Lachnospiraceae > CANRIM01. The sequence goes on along the minus strand of CANRIM010000013.1, from coordinate 46,517 downwards.
TTCACCAGCGCCGTATACAAGGTCATATAGGCGTTGATTTTATCCTGGGGCATGCCTTTGACCCAGTATCTGTCCCGGCACCTTCTGACGTACCAGTTGCTCAAATCGTCCACGAAGTCCGAAATGGCCCGGGCCGCCTCGGGGATCCGGTAATTTTCCAGATGCTGGTCCACATCCCGGATCACATGATGCATCTTGGAAAGCAGCCATTTGTCCATCAGGGACAGCTTCTCATATTCCAGCGTATATTTGCTGGCGTCAAATCCGTCGATATTGGCATACAGCACGAAAAATGCGTAGGTATTCCACAAAGTGCCCATAAATTTGCGCTGCTCCTTCACCACCGCTTCTTCATAGAAACGGTTAGGGAGCCACGGCGCGCTGTTTTCAAAGAAATACCAGCGAATGGCGTCTGCGCCGTAGGTATTTAAGGCGTCGAAGGGATCCACGGCATTGCCTTTGGATTTGGACATCTTCTGTCCTTCGTTGTCCAGCACATGGCCCAAAACGATAACATTCTTATACGGCGCCTTGTTGAAAATCAGCGTGGAAATCGCCAGCAGCGAGTAGAACCATCCTCGGGTCTGGTCCACCGCCTCGGAGATAAATTCTGCCGGGAACTGCTGGGCGAACAGCTCCTGATTTTCAAACGGATAATGATGCTGCGCGAAGGGCATGGAGCCGGAATCAAACCAGCAGTCGATGACCTCCGGCACACGCTTCATTCTGCCGCCGCAGACCGGACATTTGAGATACACTTCATCGATGTAAGGCCGGTGCAGCTCGATATCCTCCGGACAGCTTTCCGCCATTTCCTTCAGCTCCGCCCGGCTGCCGATGGAATGCATATGTCCGCATTCACATTCCCAGATGTTCAGCGGCGTGCCCCAGTAGCGGTTCCGGCTGATGGCCCAGTCCTGTACATTTTCCAGCCAGTCCCCGAAACGGCCTTTGCCGATGCTCTTGGGGATCCAGTTGATGGTATTATTATTTTTAATCAGATCGTCTCTGACCTCGGTCATCTTGATGAACCAGGATTCCCGGGCATAGTAGATCAGCGGCGTATCGCAGCGCCAGCAGTGGGGATAGCTGTGCTCGAACACCGGCGCGTCAAACAGCAGGCCCCGTTCTTCCAGGTTCTGCAGCACCAGCTTGTCGGCGTCTTTGCAGAAGACCCCCGGCCATGCGGTTTCTGCGCTCATTTCACCCTTGGCGGTAATGAGCTGTACAAAAGGCAGATCATATTTCTTGCCCACCTGGGAGTCGTCTTCACCAAAGGCCGGCGCGATATGCACGACGCCGGTACCGTCGGTCAGGGTAACATAGTTATCGCAGACCACATAAAAGGCTTTCTTGCGCTGCTTCTCGATGATTTTGTCTGCAAAATCAAACAGCGGCTCATATTCCTTTCCTTCCAGTTCCTGTCCCGTCATGGAAGCCAGCACGGTGACGTCGCTGCCCAGCACCGTTTCCACCAGTGCTTCCGCCATATAATAAACGGTGTCGCCTGCTTTGACTTTCACATAGGTATAGGAAGGATTGACGCACAGCGCCACATTGGACGGCAGCGTCCAGGGCGTGGTGGTCCATGCCAGAATATACGCGTCCTCGTCTTTTACCTTAAAACGAACTACGGCGGAGCGTTCTTTTACGTCCTTATACCCCTGGGCCACCTCGTGGCTGGAAAGGGGCGTACCGCAGCGGGGACAGTAGGGCACCACCTTGAAGCCCTTATACAGCAGCTTTCTGTCCCAGATTTTTTTCAGCGCCCACCACTCCGATTCAATGAAATCATTGTCGTAAGTGACGTACGGGTGCTCCATATCCGCCCAGAATCCCACGGAGGAGGACAGTTCCTCCCACATGCCTTTGTATTTCCAGACGCTTTCCTTACAGTGATCGATGAAGGGAGCGATACCGTATTCCTCGATCTGTTCCTTGCCGTCGATCCCCAGCATTTTTTCCACTTCCAGCTCCACCGGAAGTCCGTGGGTATCCCAGCCTGCTTTCCGCGGCACGCAGTAGCCTTTCATGGTCCGATAGCGGGGAATCATATCCTTGATCGCCCGGGTCAGGACATGCCCGATATGCGGCGTACCGTTTGCCGTCGGCGGTCCGTCGTAAAACATGTAGGACGGTCCATTTTTTCTGTTTTCGATACTTTTTTCGAAAATGTGATTCTCTTTCCAGAACGCCTCCACCTTTTTTTCTCTTTCGACAAAATTCAGGCTGGTAGGCACTTTTTCATAAACCGACATGGTTTTCCTCCATACTGATCTGTTTTTCTTTTATACCTTTTCGGAAATGCCGTAAATCCTTCTGGCATTTCCGGCTAAAATCATCCGATTTTCCCCTTCGGTCAGCCCCATGGACAGAAAGGTTTCCAGCTCCTTTCCCGGGGACCACATGGGATAATCGCTGCCGAACAGCACGTGATCCGCCCCGTAAAGGCGGATAAACCGCTTCACAACCTCCGGCTGCAGCCAGTGGAAACAGGAAGAACAGTCAAAATACAGATGTTCATATCCTGCCAGCTGATCTCCCAGCCGGTCCCACACGGACCATCCGCCCAGATGGGCGCCTACGATCACCAGTTCGCTGAAATGCTTTACCACCGGCAACAGCCGGTTGGGATTGGAATAATCATAGCGGCTGTCTCCGGTGTGCATCAGAATCGGCAGATGCTTTTCCTCGCACAGCTCGTAAATGGGCATACAGCGGACGTCGTCCATGGGAAAATGCTGAATGTCCGGATGCAGCTTGACGCCGTGGAGCCCGGCTTCCAGGATCCTTTCGATATCGCCTCTGATATCGCTGCTGTCCGGATGCAGGGACCCCAGTCCCGTAAAATCACCTTTGCCGTTTTCCATCGTCTGGGAAATGAAACGGTTGATCGCGGCCACCTGTTTCGGATTCGTGGCCACCGACTGCACCACAAAGTGGTCGATCCCGTAAGTCTCCTGTTCTGTTTTCAGCGACGCCACCGTACCGTCATGCAGCGCATGGGTTCCGTAAAACCGGTCCGTAGCGGCCGTGGCGGCCACCGCGATGGCATCCGGAAATATGTGACAATGCGCGTCTATGATTTCATAACCCTGCTCTGTCATATCCAAAGCCTTAGTCGATGGGCTGCACCCATCCGAAGGGATCTTCCGATTTGCCCCACTGGATACCGGTGAGGGTATCGTACAGATACTGGGTCACTTCACCGATCTTTCCCTCGTTGATGGTGAACTTTTCGTCCTTGTAGCAAAGCTCGCCGATGGGAGAAACCACTGCGGCCGTACCGCAGCCCCAGGCTTCTTCCAGCATACCGTTCTTCATGGACGCTTCCAGCTCTGTCAGGCTCAGCAGGCGCTCGCTGACCTTATAACCCTTCTTCTGCAGCACTTCGATACAGGATTTTCTCGTAATCCCGGGCAGAATGGATCCTGTCAGCTTCGGCGTTACGATTTCGTCACCGATCTTGAACATAACGTTCATGGCGCCTACTTCTTCAATATATTTGCGCTCGACGCCGTCCAGCCAGAGTACCTGGGAATAGCCCTTCTGCTCCGCCCGTTCACCGGCGCGGTTGGACGCTGCGTAATTGCCGCCGCACTTGATGTAACCCGTGCCGCCTCGTACCGCGCGCACATCCTGATCCTCGATCATGATTTTTACCGGATTGATGCCTTCTTTATAATAACTGCCCGAAGGGGACGCGATAATCATAAATGTAGCATGCTGTACCGAATGTACGCCCAAGGTTTCGTCATTGCCAAACATGAAAGGACGCAGATACAACGAAGTGCCGAAAGTATTCGGGGTCCAGTCCTGCTCCATTCTGACGTAGGTCATCAGCGCTTCCATGGCGATATCTTCCGGAATCTGCGGCAGGCAGAGACGGTCCGCCGAGGAGTTCATTCTCCGGATATTTTCAATGGGACGGAACAGCTGTACCTTGCCGTCAGCGCGTCTGTAAGCCTTCAGTCCCTCAAAAATGCCGGAACCGTAGTGCAGCACCGTAGATGCAGGATGGATGGACAGGTTTTCGAACGGTACGATTTTCGCGTCGTGCCAGCCTTTGTCCGGGGTATAATCCATCCGGAACATATGATCGGTAAATACCTGGCCGAATCCCAGCGTACTGCTGTCCGGTTTTTCTTTAGGACAAGTCGTTTTCGTAATACTGATGTTCATGTTTCTGCCTCCCTTATAAAATTATTACGCGTTGGCGCCGATTTCCAGCGCTTTGCGGTTTGTATCCAGCATATCGGCGTGTCTTGCGGAAATCACCTTCTGCAGCGCCGCCCCGATGCTGCTTTCTTCATATTCGTCCAATACCTTCAGGATTTTTCCCATCAGAATGATATTGGCAAGCGTGGGCATACCGTTGTCTCCGGCCAGCTTTGTGGCGGGCACATAGTATACCTGCACGTCGTCTCTTTGTACCTTTCGTTCCACCAGCGAGGAATCCACAAATATCATGCCCCCCGGCTGTACCGCGGATTCATAGCGGTCCAGCGACGGCAGATTCATTGCCACCAGGATATCCGGTTCGGCAACGATGGGAGAACCCACCGGCTCATCGCTGATAATCACGCTGCAGCTGGCTGTGCCGCCCCGCATTTCCGGACCGTAGGAAGGCAGCCAGCTCACCTGTTTGTCTTCCATCAGCCCTTTGTAGGCCAGCAGCTTGCCTGCAAACAAAATACCCTGTCCGCCGAAACCGGAAAACAAAAATCTTTTCATGCTCATCTTATGCTTCCTCCTTTGCGGCAGATCTGTCTTTGTATACCCCCAGCGGATAGTACGGAATCATCTTCTCGTCAATCCACTGCAGCGCCTTCTGCGGCGTCATGCCCCAGTTGGTCGGGCAGGAGGAAAGCACCTCCACCAGGGAAAATCCCTTGCCGTCCAGCTGGTTCTGGAACGCTTTTTTAATGGCCTTTTTGGCCTTGCGGATATTGGCCACGTTGTTGACAGCCACCCGCTCCAGATACTCCGCGCCGTCTAACATGGAGAGCATCTCGCAGATCTTCACCGGATAGCCGCACAGCTTCGGATCTCTGCCATAAGGAGAGGTCTGGGTAACCTGTCCCGGCAGGGACGTAGGCGCCATCTGGCCGCCCGTCATGCCGTAAATGGCGTTGTTGATAAAAATGACGGTAATATTTTCATTTCTGGCCGCCGCGTGCACGGTTTCAGCCGTACCGATGGAAGCCAGATCGCCGTCGCCCTGATAGGTAAACACCACATGATTTTCCGGATCGGCCCGCTTTACGCCCGTAGCCACCGCAGGAGCGCGGCCGTGGGCCGCCTCGATCATATCACAGTTAAAATAATCATACGCCATGACCGCGCAGCCCACCGGAGCGATGCCGATGGTTCTGCCTTCGATGCCCAGCTCGTCGATGACCTCCGCCACCAGACGGTGTACGATGCCGTGGGTGCAGCCCGGACAATAATGCATGGGCACGTCTGTCATTGCATGGGGTTTTTCAAATACTGTCATTTGCTCACACCTCCGTCCGCTTTCTGAATTGCTTCCAGCACCTGACCGGGAGAAGGAATCATGCCGCCCGCCCGGTTGCAGAGTGTCACAGGCGCTTTGCAGGAAATGGCCAGACGCACGTCTTCGATCATCTGTCCCATGTTCAGTTCCACGGAAATGAATGCTTTCGCGTGTTCCGCGGCCTTTGCGAAAGGTGCATAAGGGAAGGGCCACAGGGTAATGGGACGAATCAGGCCCACCTTGATGCCCTGTTTTCTCGCCTCGTTCACCGCCGTTCTGGAAACTCTGGCGGCGATGCCGAAGGCTGCGAGGATGATGTCCGCATCCTCTGTCATATATTCTTCATATCTGGTCTCATTTGCTTCGATGGTCTGATAGCGTTCGTAGCGCGTGAAATTGAGCTGCTCCAGTTCTTCCGGCGTCAGGAACAGAGAGTTGACGATATTGTGCTCTCTGGCCATCTTCGTACCCGTGGTTGCCCAGGGTTTTTCCGGCGCAGGAGAAACGGCAAAGTCCAGGGATACCGGTTCCATCATCTGTCCCATAGTTCCGTCCGCCAGCACCATGGCCGGCATCCGGTATGTATCCGCCAGTTCAAAGCCCAGAACGGTCAGTTCCGCCATTTCCTGTACGGAAGCCGGCGCCAGCACGATCATGTGATAATCTCCGTGGCCGCCGCCCCGGGTAGCCTGGAAATAGTCCGACTGGCTGGGCTGAATGCCCCCCAGACCCGGGCCGCCCCGCTGCACGTTGACAATCAGCGCCGGCAGGTCTGAACCTGCCAGATAGGAAATGCCTTCGCCCTTCAGGGAAATGCCGGGGCTGGAAGAAGATGTCATGACCCGCTTGCCGGCTGCGGCCACGCCGTATACCATGTTGATGGCCGCGATCTCGCTTTCCGCCTGCAAAAAGGTTCCGCCGATTTTCGGCATCCGTTTTGCCATATAAGCCGCTACCTCGGTCTGGGGCGTAATGGGATAACCGAAATAATGACGGCATCCGGCTTTGATCGCCGCCTCTGCCAGGGCTTCGTTGCCCTTCATCAGAACTTTATCTGCCATATGCATTCACTCACCTTTCTACCCGGATCACACAATCCGGGCACATGATCGCACAGGAAGCACAGCCCACGCAGGCTGCCTCGTCTGTGATCCGGGCGGGATGGTGTCCCTTTTTATTGATAATATCCGCTGCAAGCTCCAGCAGATGCTTCGGACAGGCGTCCACGCACAATCCGCAGCCTTTGCAGAAATCGGTTTGAAACGTTAATTTTGCCATGCTATTCTCCTTTTCTCCGGCCTGTCTCATATGCCCGGCAGACTTTGCTGCAGCTGCATGGGAAACAGATCCGGTATTTTATCTTTCAGCGTCTCGTAAAAATCTGCCCTGACCGAAGTAAACAGCAGCGGCAGGCCCGACTGCTTTGCCACAGCCTGCGCATATTCCATGGAATCCGCTATATCCTGTGGCGTCGTCTGCGCCCCCAGATTGGAATTGTTCACCAGTCCGGTAAAACGCAGCCCGCAGGCTGTTTCGATCTCCCGCATAACCTCCAGGGTGGAGGCCGCATCCGGCGTCAGGGGCCGGTAACGGTTGATCACCATCAGCATTTCGTAGTCATTTTCCTCTAAAATCGCAGGCACTAGCCGGCCCAGCGCCAGCGCGCCCCGGTCGTCGCCGCCTACGTCCACCACGGCGTGCAGCCGCCGGTCGTCGCAGATGGCGTACATTTCCTGGGGCATGGCCGGGATATCCACGTTGCTGCCCGCATAAGGGGAAACAATCAGGCGAATGCCCTCCCGTTCCAGCGCCGCGCTGCTGTCCTTCGTGCGGAAATACGGATTGACGATGTCCAGATCCGCAATGGCCACCTGCGCATACTGCCGTTTCAGTTCAAACGCCATATTCAGCGCCACATTGGTCTTGCCGCTGCCGTAATGTCCGCACAGCAGTGTCAGCCGTTTGTATGGATGCATACCTCACCTCATGTTTTAAGCGCGGCGGCGCTTTCTGCCGCTTGCGTCTTTCTATTATAAAAGATTTCTCTGAATCTTGCCGCTGATGGTCTTCGGCAGGCTCTCTTTGAATACGACGATTCTCGGATATTTGTAGGGCGCCGTATGGCTCTTCACATAATTCTGGATTTCTTTCTTGAGTTCCTCGGTAGGCTCGGTTCCCTTCACCAGCACGATACTGGCCTTGACCACCTGTCCTCTGACCTCGTCCGGGGCAGCGGATACGCCGCATTCCAGAACGTAAGGAAGCTCCATGATAACGCTTTCAATCTCAAAGGGCCCGATCCGGTAACCGGAAGACTTGATGACGTCATCCACACGGCCCACATACCAGAAGAATCCGTCCTCATCCCGCCATGCGGTATCGCCGGTATGATAATATCCGTCGTGCCATGCTTCGCTGGTCAGCTTCTCATCCTTATAATAACCGGAGTACAGACCGCAGGGGATATGGTCTCTCGTTGCCTTGATGACGATCTCGCCCGGTTCGCCGTTGGGCACCGGATTGCCTTCCGGATCCAGAATGTCAATGTCATAAATCGGCGACGGTTTGCCCATGGATCCCAGCTTGTGGGAGCCGCCCATCAGGTTGCCGATGGCCAGCGTAGTCTCGGTCTGGCCGAAGCCTTCCATGATCTGCAGGCCCGTAGCCGCCTCAAACTGCTTGTAAACCTCCGGATTCAGCGCCTCGCCTGCCGTAGTCATATGCTGGATGGAAGAAAGGTCATACTGTGAAATGTCCTCCTTCACCATCATACGCAGCATGGTAGGCGGCGCGCAGAAGGTGGTAATATTATATTTTGCAAACATCGGTAAAATATCCGCCGCGGAGAACCGGTCAAAGTCATAGGTAAAGACCGCGCCCTCGCACAGCCACTGGCCGTAGAGCTTGCCCCAGAGCGCCTTGCCCCAGCCGGTGTCGGAAATCGTAAAATGCAGGCCCTCATCGCTGACGCCGTGCCAGTAACGGGCGCCGATGTAATGTCCCAGCGCATATTTATAGGTATGGGCCGCGATCTTCGGATATCCTGTAGTACCGGAGGTAAAGAACATCAGCATCAGATCGTTGCCGCAGGGCGATTCCTCATTACGGTAGAAATGGGCGCTGTACAGCTGGTATTCCTCATCGAAATCACGCCAGCCTTCCCGTTTTCCGCCCACTAAAATTTTCAGCTGGAGCGTAGGGCTGTTCTTCTCCGCCAGCTCTACCTGATGCGCCACGTCGCCGTCGGCGGTACACAGAATCGCGCTGACCTCCGCCGCGTTGAACCGGTAATCAAAATCATGCTCCTGCAGCTGATTGGTGGCCGGAATCGCAATGGCTCCCAGTTTGTGCAGGCCCAGAATCGCAAACCAGAACTGATAATGCCGTTTCAGCACCAGCATGACCTTGTCGCCCTTTTTGATGCCTAAGGACTTGAAGTAGTTGGCGCACTGGTTGGAAGCCCGCTTCATATCGTTGAAAGTGAAGCGCCGTTCCGTCTTGTCCTGGGAAATGTGGAGCATCGCCAGTTTTTCCGGCTCCCGGTTGGCAATGGCGTCCACCACGTCAAAGGCAAAGTTGAAATGATCCTCGTTATGAAATTCCACGGAAACCGGATATCCGTTTTCATTTTCCACTGTAGTTACAAACTGCTCGCCCACCAGTTTTTTTTCCCGCTTTTTCGTGGTAAACAAGGTGTTTCGAATCACGGTCTCCGACTGATTGGCGCCAGGCAGGATCACGGCCACAAACAGACAGTCCTGTCCGTCCACCGCAATCATACCGTGGGGCGTGGAGCTGTTGTAATAAATACTGTCGCCTTCGCTTAAGTATTCCACGTTGTCGCCCACCTGCACTTTCAGGCGGCCGCTCATAATCAGGTCAAATTCCTGGCCGGAATGTTTGGTCAGGTGAATCGGTTTGTTCTGCAGTTCTTCGCTGTACTCATACTTCACCCAGTAGGGTTCTGCGATTTTCTTCCGGAACATGGGCGCGAGATTTTTGATCTCGATGCCGCTTTCCTTCGCGGTCTGGCTGCCGTGGCCTTTCCGCGTAATGGTATAGGAAGACAGGTGCGCGCTCTGCCCTTCCAGCAAATCCGTGATTCCGATGCCGAAAGCAAGGGCGCACTTATGTATAAAGGTAAAGGGGAAATCCAGTCTGCCTGCCTCATAATCCTGATACTCTTCCAGACTGACTTCCGTCTGCTCCGCCATCTGCAGCTGTGTCATACCGGAGATCTCGCGCATTTCACGTATTCTGGCAGCGACCTCCATCAGCTGATCTGTTGCAACTGTTGCCATGTTCATCCTCCTGATCAATGATTTTTTCTGTAAAAAAAACACCCGTCTCAAAGAAACTTTGAGACGAGTGTAAGATTTCTTTCACCCGCGGTACCACTCAAATTGCGGCGCATCGCCGCCACTCTCAGGATCCGACAATCCCTATGCCTTCACGCAGCAATCACGGAAGAACCTAAGATATCCATCCTTCAGCCCTTCAGCTCGGAAGTGATATGTCATTTGACCCCTGCTGCCGGCTTCCACCGCCCGCCGGCTCTCTGGAAGCAGAAAAATCAAGACCGTCTTCGTCATCGCTTTTCGAAATTTTATACCATTTAAGCATATCGCAAATTTTTTGTCAAGACGTATTTCCGCAAAAATACACCGGATTTTACGATTTTTAAGATTCCGTCTGCCCGTCGATCTGCGAAATCACCGAAAGGGTCTCTTTCATGGATTCGTCATAGTAGCAGCAGCGGCCCCGGCCGCCCTTCTTGGCAGCGTACAGCGCCTGATCCGCCGCATGGAACATGACGTCGTAATCGGAACCCGTAACGCTGCTTAAGGCTACGCCGATGCTGACCGAAATCGTAAAGTTTTCAAACGGTCCGGTAATATTCCGGAAAATACGGTCGATGACACTTTCATATTCCGCGCCGCATTCCATGAAGAGCAGAAACTCGTCTCCGCCAATCCGGGCAGAAATGTCATGGCTCCGGATACTGTGTTCCAGCCGGCCGGCCACATATTTCAGCACCCGGTCTCCGAAACTGTGCCCGTAGGTATCGTTTGCGGACTTAAACAAATCCAGATCGAAAATCAGCAGAATATAATCGCCCTCCGGATCCAATTCCATCCGTTCCGTGATCTGCTTTCTGGCATGGAGATGGTTCAGCAGGCCCGTCAGGGAATCATGGGCCGCCCGTTTTTTCAGTTCTTCCATTTCCTCCCGCCGGTCATGAATATCCACGGCCTTGCCGAAGGCGCCTTCGTAACGGGGTTCTTCCTCATCCGACCATACGCCCCGGGCGTGAATCCGAAACCAACGTTCTTCACCGTTGCAGTGGAACAGGATCTCGCAGGTAATCTCCGGTGCCTCCGGCGTCGTCCGGTGCAGCTTGCCCACAAGTTCTTCCCAGGCTTCCTTTCCTATGACACTGCGCAGTTTCTCATCTGAATTGGGATTGGCGATATTTTCATCCAGCCCCAGTTTTTTGGCGCCCCATTCCGAAATGGACAGAATCGGCGGGGAAACCGTATATTCAAACTGTATTTCTTCCGTCATGGACGAGAAGAAATTGTATTTCATCCGTTCATAATTCAGCATACGCATGGCGCGTTCCGACATACTGCCTTCCCGGTTGCGCATGGCGATTTCGATAAATTCCTTGACTTCCTGCCGCTGGGCGGACACCGTCATGTTCTGTTCCCGGGCGTGTTCCAGCGCCAGGCCATCGTCGTCCAGACACTCCAGCAGCATCGGATTGAACGCGCCACACTGACCGTCCCGGATCATGTGCACCGCGGTTTCCCGATCCAGCGGACCCTTGTAAACCCGGGGACTGGTCAAAGCATCGTAAACATCGGCCAGCGCCACCACCTGGGCTTCGATAGGGATTTCGTCCCCCTTCAGGCCGTCCGGATATCCCCGTCCGTCGTAGCGCTCGTGATGCCAGCGGCAGATCTGGTAGGCCGCCTTCACCAGCCCATTATCCTTATGCACAATCATGCTGTCCAGCATCTGGGCACCGGTCTGGGCATGGGTCTTCATAATGGCAAATTCTTCCTCCGTCAGACGGCCCGGCTTGTTCAGAATTTTTTCATCGATGGCAATTTTTCCGATATCGTGCAGCGCGGAAGCCGTACTGATCAGCGCAATTTCTTTTTCCGTAAAGCTGTACTGGCTGTAGCGGTTCCTGAGACCCCGCAGCAGAAAATCCGTATAACGGCGCACATTGTGGATATGCTGCCCGCTTTCGCCGTTACGAAACTCCACGATATGGCTTAAGATATCGATCATCATGTTGCTGCGCTGCTCTTTTTCATACATCTGCTCGTTGACCATGTTGATCAGCTGCTTCTGCTTGCCGTACAGCATCATGGTATTGACCACCCGGCGGCGGACAATGTACATATCAAAAGGCCGCATGATGAAATCCGTAACGCCCATTTCATAGGCCCGCTGCACCTGCTCCGTTCCGTTTTCCGCCGAGACCATGATTACGGGAATGTCTTCGATCCATTTCTTTTCCTGCATGACCTTCAGCACGCCGAAACCGTCCATGCCCGGCATGACAATATCCAGCAGGACCAGGGAAATATCCATGCGCTTCTGCAAAATCGCCAGCGCCGCATATCCGTCTTCTGCTTCCACAATCTCATAATCATCCTCCAGCATCTCGCTGAGGATGGCACGGTTCATCTCGGAATCGTCAACGATCAGAATTTTTTCTCTCGCCATATACTACCTCTTCCATACTGCACTTTATTTCATCGAAATTAATACAACGATTCGATTTTATCAGAAAACATAAGGCTTCGCAAGCACTGTATTGAAAATCCCCGCGACCGTTTATGCGGAGATTTCTTTCCTTTGCCGCCAGTATGCCGAAACCTTCTTTGCGGTTTTGTTTACCGCCTGGGTGAAAGGTTCCACGCCCGGCAGCGCGGAAAGAAAGATCATCGGCACATAATTGGAAAAATACCGCCAGCGGGCCTCCCAGCAAATCAGAAACAGCAGCAGTCCGAAAACAGCCAGCCGGGGCGCCAGACAGAAAAACGACCGGCTTTTGCTGTCCGTCAGCTCATGCACGCCCGACGCCAGCATAAACACATACAGCGCCAGCAGGATTCCCGTACATATATGCATATAATATAGATAATATTTCATTCCCTTCACAACAATATTCTGCAGCCAGTTGCTGGTGCCGTCCCGGGTACCGCAGCCCAAAAGATCCGAAAGCCCGTATGTGCCGTCGCCAAAGCAGATATCACCCTTCTCCGTCAGCAAACGCACCATGCCGTCAAACCCGAGGGTCCGGATCCGGTTTTTTATTTCTTCCTGCACCGCTTCTGATTTTTCCTTCGGATCCTCAAACGACCGGACAAAATCCACATCCGCGCCGTTAAATGTTCCGTCGCCGGTCAGTCCCATCATCACCCAGTGGAGCACCGGCATACGCATGGTTTCTACTTTTTCCGGATCGAGATGTTTGGAAACCGTATAATCCAGCAGCCGGTTTCCTGCCGTAACCAGCAAAACCACCGTCAGCAGCATTACCAGGAGGCGCTTCCGGTTCCATGAAAAGAAAGCGTCAATCAGAATCGCAACACAGACAATGGCTACCGTGGGTTTCAGGCAGATACCGACGGCACAGGCCAGTCCGGTCAGGCCATACAGCGCCATCCGCCGGCTGCGTTTATCCTGCTCCTTCGCCAGCAGATACAGCCAGTAAATCAGTACGGGAAACAGCATCGTCAGCGCATCGGTATAAAACGCGGGCGCAATAAAATAAAAAGGCGGACTGCATACGAAAAACGCATACATCATCATCTGTCCCCGCACGCCTGCCAGTTTCTTAGCCGCAGCGCCGCTGACAAAAATCGTGGCGGACGAAAGCAGTGCGTTGACCAGGGTTGCCGTCATAAAGTAATCTTTGACGCCCAGCAGCTTCGCCGCCCGGAAAATCAGGGAAAAGAAATACAGGCCGCCGAAATTATTAAAATACCAGGAGAAATAATCATAAAATGACGCAAACGTGCCGGTTTCCGCCCATTCGATTCCGCCGTCATACAGCGACCGGATATCGTACAGCGGCGTATAGCGCAGGATCATTCCCGCAGTCATCTGAAGAATAAACATCCATCCGATGACGCCCAGCGTAATGGCGCCGCCGTACGTTTTCAGAAACGCCTCGTGTTTTTTAATGGTTTTCCACAAAAACAGAAACAACAGCAGCGCCAGTCCGATCATTGCCAGCAGAAAAACTTCCTGATACTGATAATATCCTTTGATGACCGTATGCATAAACAGCCAGAAAAAACTCAAGACAAACACTGCGTAAAACAAGGCCGGCAGCAGCGCTGCCACAGGCGTCCGACGCCCGTCTTTGGGCGGTTTTGGCCGGATTTTTGTTTTGTTTCCCGCGTTCAACATGATCCTTCTCCTTTTCTTTTATTATGAAACAGCTCCATTATAATATGGATTCTGCCGCTGCGCAAGCACAGGAAAATCCGGGCATTTTTTCATTGACATTAGCGTGGTAAAGCGCTAACATACTAAACATACCTGCACTGCCTTCCGGCGGGGCAAATCAAAATAAAATTGCTATGAACAGGAGCCTGTTATTATGGATAATCTCCATTCCGCGTCCATCGACCGCTTGTTCCGGAGTATTCTTCAGCTGGAAACCATCGAGGACTGCTATCGGTTTTTTACGGATATTTGTACAATCAAGGAAATACAGGATATGGCCCAGCGTCTGGATACTGCCATCCTGTTAAGCCAGGGTATGAATTATCAGAATATTTCAAAAGAAGTCGGCATCTCCACCGCCACCATCAGCCGCGTCAGCCGGTGTTTAAATTACGGCAGCGGCGGTTACCGGGCAGCCATTGAACGGCTGAACGCTTCGGAGGACACCTTATGAAAATCGATCCCGAAGTACTGACCCGTGAAGAACAGGCGATCTTCCGTCTGCGCTCCCTTTACAGAAGCCGCGGATATCAGCCCTATAAGATGAGCAAGTTTGAGGAATACGACCTCTATGTGAAAAATAAGGATTTTCTGATTTCCGATAATATTCTGACCTTTACCGACACCAACGGGAAACTCATGGCTTTAAAACCGGACGTCACCCTTTCCATTATCAAAAACAGCAAAGACCTGCCGGACGACGTCCGGAAGCTGTATTATAATGAAACTGTCTACCGTACCGCGAAGGGCACCCACCGGTTCCGTGAAATCATGCAGACGGGTCTGGAATGTATCGGTAAGATTGACGATGGCTGTATCGGCGAGGTGCTGCTGCTGGCCGCCGGCAGTCTGGCCTGCATCTCCCCGTCCTTCGTGCTGGACATTTCCCATCTGGATCTTCTGACGGATCTGGTGGACGGGCTGTCTCCCCGCACGGAGATCCGCAAAGCGCTCATGCACTGCGTCGGGGAAAAGAATCTGCATGAAATCAGCGATATCTGCCGGGACAATGATCTGGACCCGGCGCGGACAGAAATATTAAAACAGCTGGCGTCCCTTTACGGCACCCCGGAAACAGTGCTGCCCCGGCTGCAGACGCTTCTGAAAGACTGCGGCGCTGCCAGTGCTCTCGCCCAGCTGGAACGGGCGGTGAAGGTCTTCGAAACCAGTCCCTACAAAGACTGCATCCGCATTGATTTTTCTGTCATCAGCGACATCAAATATTACAACGGCATTGTATTCAAGGGTTTTCTGAACCACATTCCGGACAGCGTACTGTCCGGCGGCCAGTACGACAGGCTGATGCAGAAGATGCACCGCCGTTCCGGGGCCATCGGATTCGCCGTGTATCTGGACGAGCTGCAGCGCTTTGACCTTAAGGAGGAAGGCTTATGCGAAGCATAACTTTCAATGCCTTCCGACGACTTGGCAGGTGCGCTTCTCAAGCGCGCGTGCCGCTACCTTATAGATAGGAGGAAGGCTTATGATGGATACCATGCTCAATATTGCCCTTCCGAAAGGACGCCTGGGAGAAAGGGTTTACGATATGTTTGCACGGGCAGGCTTTTCCTGCCCGGCCATTAAAGAAAACAGCAGGAAGCTGATCTTTGAAAATACAGCGGCCAAAGTCCGGTATTTCTGGGTCAAGCCCTCCGACGTGGCCATCTATGTAGAACGGGGCGCGGCGGATATCGGCGTTGCCGGAAAAGACATTCTGCTGGAATACGAACCGGATATTTATGAACTGCTGGATTTAAAAACCGGCCTCTGCCGCATGGCGGTGGCGGCCCCTGTGGGATTTCAGGACGATACCGCCCGGACTTTACGGGTCGCCACAAAATTTGCCAATATCGCGCAGAATTACTATGCCTCGGTGGGCCGGGACATTGATATTATTCACCTGAACGGCTCCATCGAAATCGCGCCGATTCTCGGTCTTTCCGATGTGATTGTGGATATTGTGGAAACCGGCACTACGCTGAAAGAAAACCATCTGGAGGTCATCGAGACCATTGTGCCTATCAGCGCCCGGCTGGTGGCGAACAAATCCAGCTACAAATTCAAATATACGCAGATCGCCGCCCTTGTACGGGAACTGGGTCTGCAGTTGGAGGAACATACATGATTCAGATATTGAAATGCAGCGAAGTATCCAAAGCGGATATTTTTGCCAGAAATATGCCGGAAGCCGATGTGGCGGATGTGGTTTCGGAAATTATCCGAAACGTCAGGGAACGGGGCGACGCAGCGCTGTACGAATACAGCCGTAAATTTGATCACGCCGATCTGAAAAGCCTGCAGGTTTCCGGGGAAGAAATCCGGGAAGCCCTGGCGGCGGTACCCCCGGAGTTTCTTGCCATCCTGAAACAGGCGGCTGCAAACATCCGCAAATTCCATGAAAAACAGGTACGAAACAGCTTCGTCATCAACGATACGGAAGGCGTCGTTATGGGACAGAAAGTCATTCCCATCGAAACCGCCGGCCTGTACGTGCCCGGCGGCACCGCAAGCTACCCTTCCACAGTTTTGATGGACGCCATTCCCGCAAAAATCGCGGGCTGCTCCAACCTGATTATGGTTTCTCCGCCGGATGCAAAGGGCCGCATCAGCCCGGTGATTCTGGCGGCGGCAGCAGTGGCAGGCGTAGACCGGATTTTCAAGGTCGGCGGCGCCCAGGCCATCGCCGCCCTGGCCTACGGCACTGAAACCATTCCGAAAACCGACAAAATCGTAGGCCCCGGCAACGCCTTTGTGGCGGAAGCCAAAAAGCAGGTCTACGGACAGGTGTCCATCGATATGATCGCCGGTCCCTCGGAAATTCTGATCGTGGCCGACGGAAACACCAATCCCGAACATGCGGCGGCAGATCTTTTATCCCAGGCGGAGCATGACAAAATGGCCAGCGCTGTGCTGGTCACGGATTCTGCTGGTTTCGCCTGCGCCGTGCAGGAAGCGCTGGAGCGGCAGATTCCGCTTCTGCCCCGGGCTGAAATTGCCCGCGCTTCCATTGAAAACAACGGAAAAATCATCGTCACGGACACCATTGAAGAAGCCATTGATATTGCAAACGAAATCGCGCCGGAACATCTGGAACTATGTCTGGACAATCCCTTTGATTATCTGGACCGGATTCATCACGCCGGTTCCGTTTTCATGGGCCGCAACTGCCCGGAAGCCCTGGGCGACTATCTGGCAGGCGCCAATCATACCCTGCCCACCAGCGGAACCGCCCGTTTTTCCAGTCCCCTCTCGGTGGATGATTTTGTGAAGAAGACCCAATATACCTATTATACAAAAGATGCGTTTTTGAAGGTCGCTCCCTCCATTGCCGCTTTTGCCGATGTGGAAGGCCTTCACGGCCACGCCAAAAGCGCGCTGAGCCGACTGGAGGATCCGTCATGAGCCGATTTTTCAGCGACCGCTACGCCCGCCTTACGCCCTATACGCCGGGAGAGCAGCCCCAGGATATGCAGTACATCAAACTGAATACCAACGAATCGCCGTTTCCGCCGCCGGCCGCCGTTTGCAGCGCGGTAGAGGAAGCCGCAAAGTCGCTGCAGCTGTATCCGGATCCGGACTGCAAAAAGCTGACTGCGGCGCTGGCAGAGCAGTATCAGGTGGATCCAAAGGAAATCCTGCTGACCAACGGTTCCGACGAAGTCCTGAACTTTGCGTTCATGGCCTTCTGTTCCCGGGCGTGTCCCGCCGCCTTTCCGGATATCACCTACGGATTTTATCCGGTCTTTGCGGCGCTCAATCAGATTCCCTATACGGAGATTCCGTTAAAAGACGATTTTACCATCGATCCGGCCGATTATTTCGGCCTGCGCAAGACCATTTTCATTGCTAATCCCAACGCGCCCACCGGAATCGCGCTTGGTTTGGAACAGATTGAACAAATCCTTTCCGCCAACCCCGGCAATGTGGTGGTCATCGACGAGGCTTATGTGGATTTCGGCGCAGAAAGCTGCATCCCGCTGATTCATAAATACGACAATCTGCTGGTGACCCAGACTTTTTCCAAGTCCCGTTCCATGGCAGGCGCGCGGCTGGGATTCGGCATCGGCCATCCGGCGCTGATTGAAGATCTGAATACCATTAAATATTCTACGAATCCTTATAATATCAACCGCACGACCATGGCGGCCGGCATCGCTTCCCTTGCTGCCCAGGCAGAAACCGACGCCAACTGCCGTACCATTGCCCAAAACCGGCAGTATGCGGCAGAAGCGCTAAAGGAACTGGGCTTTACGCTGACCGACGCCAAAAGCAATTTCCTGTTCGCGGCCCATCCCGCCATCGGCGGGAAAACCCTTTATCAAAAGCTGAAGGACCGCGGCATACTGATACGGCACTTTGAACTTCCCCGCATACGGGATTACAACCGGATCACCATCGGCACCCTGCCCCAGATGCAGCATCTGATTCGCGTGATCCGCGACCTATTGGAGGAAACACATGAGAACATTTGAACTGACCCGCAAAACTGCTGAAACCGCCATCTCGCTCTCCCTCTCTCTGGACGGAGACGGCACGTCCCGTATCGATACCGGCTGCGGCTTTCTGGATCACATGCTGACGCTGCTGGCAAAACACGGGCGGTTTTCCCTGACCTTAAACTGCAAAGGCGATACAAATGTGGACGATCACCATACGGTGGAAGACATCGGCATTGCGCTGGGCAGCGCTTTTCGGCAGGCCCTGGGGGCCAAAACGGGCATCCGCCGCTACGGCTCGGCCATTCTTCCCATGGATGAAGCGCTGATTCTTTCCGCTGTGGATCTTTCCGGCAGAAGCCATCTGTCCTTTGATCTGCAGATCCCCACGGAAAAGGTGGGCAGCTTTGACACGGAACTGGTACAGGAATTTTGGTTGGGCTTTGTACGACAGGTCCAGTGTACGCTGCATCTGAAGCAGCTGGCCGGACAAAATGCCCATCACATCATTGAAGGATGTTTCAAATCTGCTGCCGTCAGTCTCCGGACCGCGGTCAGCATTGATCCGCAGTTTGCGGATGATATACCTTCCACGAAGGGAGTTCTGGAATGATCGCTATCCTCGACTACGGCGTCGGCAATCTGTTTTCTCTGAAAAGCTCCTTTGCCGTGATCGGCGCAGACGCCATTGTGACCGGCGAGGCTGACGTGCTCAGGGCTGCGGACAAAATCATTCTGCCCGGCGTCGGCGCTTTCGAAGACGCCGCGAAGAAACTGAAAAAAAGCGGGCTGGACCAGGTGCTGATTGCCGAAGCCGGCAAAGGAAAACCGCTGCTGGGCATCTGTCTGGGTATGCAGCTTTTGTTTGAGCGCAGCTATGAATACGGCGAGCATGAAGGGCTGGGGCTCATTCCCGGCGTCATCCGCCCCATCGCCGACGTCATTCCAAAGGATTACAAAATCCCCCACATCGGCTGGAACGCACTGCAGCTGGCCAGACCGGAGGCCCCCATTTTCAAATATACGAAGGAAGGGGACTATGTCTATTTTGTACATTCCTACTATGCGGCGGACTGCGATGCGTCGGTGATCGCGAAAACCGAATACGGCGCGCCGCTGACGGCTGCCGCGGCCTGCGGCAATGTGTACGGCTGTCAGTTTCATCCTGAAAAAAGCGGCGGCGCAGGTCTGAATATCCTGCGGGCGTTCTGTGAAACGGAGGCGTAATTTATGTATATTTATCCGGCAATCGATCTGTTCGGGCAAAAGGCCGTCCGCCTGTATCAGGGGGATTACGGCCAAATGACCACCTATGGCGACGATCCCGTCGCCATTGCGGCGGCCTTCGCGTCCTGCGGCGCCACACATATCCATCTGGTGGATCTGGAAGGCGCGAAAAGCGGCACTACCCCCAATCTGGATATGATCTGCAAAATCAAAAAAGCCGGCAGCGCTTTTTGTGAAGTCGGCGGCGGCATCCGCTCCACGGAAGTGATCGACCGCTATCTTTCCGCCGGACTGGACCGCGTGATCTTAGGCACGGCTGCTGTGACCGATACGGCTTTTCTGGAAACCGCCGTGCAAAAATACGGAAAACAAATTGCCGTGGGCGTGGATATCAAAGACGGCTTTGTGGCGGTGAATGGCTGGACAAAACAGTCGGATATCGACGCATTTTCCTTCTGTGAAAAACTGCAGCAGATGGGCGTGAGCACGCTGATCTGCACCGACATCACCAAAGACGGCGCCATGGCAGGCACCAATCACGCGCTGTATGCGCAGCTGGCCCACCGCTTTTCCATGCAGATCATCGCTTCCGGCGGCGTTTCTTCCATAGAAGATGTCCGGCGCCTGGCAGCGCTGGGACTGCACGGAGCCATTATCGGCAAGGCTTACTATACCGGCGCCATTGATTTAAAAGAAGCAATCGAGGTGGCTGAATGATTACAAAACGAATCATCCCCTGTCTGGATGTCAAAAACGGCAGGGTGGTCAAAGGCGTGAACTTTGAAGGACTGAAAGATGTTTCCTCCCCGGTGGAGCTGGCAAAATATTACAGCGACTGCGGCGCAGACGAACTGGTTTTTTATGACATCACCGCTTCCGCAGAAGGAAGAGATCTGTTTACGGACATCCTCTGCGAAACGGCGGCCAATGTATTTATTCCCCTGACGGTAGGCGGCGGCATTCACTCTCTGGCGGATTTTGACCGCGTCTTAAAATGCGGCGCCGATAAAGTCAGCGTCAATTCCGGCGCTATCGAACATCCCGAACTGATTGCCGAAGCCGCCAAACGCTACGGCGACCAGTGCGTGGTGCTTTCTGCCGACATCAAACGGGTAGACGGTGTATTTCGCGTGTTTGCCAAAGGCGGGCGCGTCAACACCGGTATGGATGCCATCGAATGGCTCAAACGCGGCGTGGCTTCCGGCGCAGGTGAAATCGTGGTCAACTCCATGGATACCGATGGTGTCAAACACGGGTTTGATCTGGAACTGCTGGCGGCGGTCTGCGAAGCAGTTTCGGTTCCCGTCATTGCCTCCGGCGGCGCGGGCTGCATTGAAGATTTCATCACACTCTTTACGGCCCTTCCCAAAGTGGATGCGGGACTGGCCGCTTCCATCTTTCACTTCGGCGAAGTGCGTATCATGGATTTAAAACAGGAAATGAACAGGAAAGGAATCCCCGCAAGGGTTTAAGGTGGTAAACATGATTGATATCAAAGAATTGAAATTTGATGCGCAGGGACTGATCCCCGCCATCGTTGTGGACGCTGTCAGCAAACAGGTATTAACGCTTGCCTACATGAACGAGGAAAGTCTGAAAATTTCCATGGAGAAAAAACTGACCTGTTTTTACAGCCGCTCCCGCCAGACCCTCTGGCTGAAAGGAGAAACCAGCGGCAATTATCAGAATATCGTTTCCATTACCGCAGACTGTGACAAGGACGCGCTGCTGATTATGGCAGAACCGGAAGGTCCGGCCTGCCATCTGGGAACCTGGTCCTGCTTTTCCAATCCCCTGTGGGAAAACGACGAACTGCAGGAGTTTTCCCTGGAATCCCTGATGCAGCTGCTGAAGGGCAGAAAGACAGAGAAAAAAGAAGGTTCCTACACGACCTATCTGTTTGAAAAGGGACTGGACAAAATCCTGAAAAAAGTCGGCGAGGAATCCACCGAGGTGATCATCGCCGCCAAAGCCGAAGACAAAAAAGAAACCATTTACGAGATCGCGGATCTGGCGTACCATGTCATGGTGCTGATGGTGGAAGCCGGCATTTCTCTGGAAGACATTCACAGAGAGCTTGCCTCCCGCCATGTCATCGACCATAAAATCAAACAGGAGAAAATGACCCAATGATCCGCCGCGATCTGCACATACACTGCAACTACTGCGACGGCAAAGACCGGCCGGAGCAAATCGTGGGCGCCGCCATTGCCCGGGGTCTGGACTGCATCGGCTTTTCCTCCCACAGCTATACCTTTTTTGACGAAAGCTACTGCATGTCCAGGGACAAAATTCCGGTATATCAGGCGGAAATCGCCGCATTAAAAGAAAAATACAAAGACCGGATTCAGATTCTCTGCGGCATCGAGCAGGATTATTATTCCACAGAGCCCACCGGCGCTTACGATTACGTCATCGGCTCCGTGCATTATCTGCGCTGCGGCAATACCTATCTGCCGGTGGATGAAAGCAAAGCCATATTGCAGGACGGCATCCGGCAGTATTTTCAAAACGACGTCTATGCCATGGCGGAATGCTACTTTTCCACTGCCGCCGATCTGGTGCGCAAAACCGGCGCGGATATCATCGGCCATTTCGATCTGATTTCCAAATTCAACGAAGACGGCGCGCTGTTTGACGAGACCCATCCCCGCTACGTGCAAGCATGGCAAAGGGCATTGGATCAGCTGCTGGCTGCGGACTGCGCTTTTGAAATCAATACCGGCGCCATGGCCAGAGGATACCGCACACAGCCTTATCTCAACGCCGGCATGCGCCGCTACATCAAGGACCGCGGCGGCCGGCTTCTGCTTTCCAGCGACAGCCACAGCGCGGATACCCTGTGCTACGCCTTCGACGCCTGCGAAGCATTTCTCCGGTAAAAGCTTCTGCAAATTTACAATTTTTTCTTTTTACGATCCCGACGCTTTTCCATGCATAATTCGCCATATCTTACAGATAATAACTCCATACTTGTTCAAAACGGAGGAAGCAAAACGTATGAAAGCAACAGGGATTGTTCGCAGAATTGACGATCTCGGCAGAGTTGTGGTGCCGAAAGAAATCAGGAGAACATTCAGGATAAGGGAAGGCGATCCGCTGGAAATCTTCACGAATCATGAGGGTGAAATCATATTAAAAAAATACTCTCCCATCGGAGAGCTTGGGGACTTTGCAAAAGAATATGCCGACTCCCTGGCACAGGTGACGGGGCATATCGTCTGCATCACAGACCGCGACCAGATCATTGCCGTGGCCGGTGGTCCGAAAAAGGAATATCTGGGCAAAAACATTTCCACACAGCTGGATGATACCATCAACAACCGGATGTTTATTCTGGCGCACAAGCTAGATAAAAAATTCGTGAAAATCATCGACGGAGACGAAGAAATTCAAAGCGAAACCGTATCCCCAATTATCTGCGAGGGAGACGCCATCGGTTCCGTCATCATTTTTGAAAAAGACCCGTATAAGAAAATGGGTGAAGTCGAACAGAAGCTTGCCAATACGGCAGCCGGTTTTCTCGGCAAACAGATGGAAACTTAAAAAAAGCGGTATGAAACCGAAACATGCATCGGTTTCATACCGTTTTCATTTATTTTCTGCTTTCGGACAGCAGATCCCGCTTCAGCGCGAACAGCTTGTCGGAAAGATCCACATACACGTCGTGGGGATTGACCAGACGCTTGGTCTCATCCCAGAGCGTATTTAATTCCTGCTGGCAGTAATCTCTGATTTCCATTACGCCGGGCGAGGTATAGACGCATTTGCCCTGATCGAATACCTTGACCAGAAGTTCCTTCATCCGGTATGTTCCTCCCACCAGGCGGGTCTTTTTCCAGGTTTCAATGGGATCAAATATGGTCATATCCTGGTTTACATCGAAGTGTTCTCCCACCAGCGCAATCAAATCGGCAATGATAATGCCGGAATCATTGTCATAGATCCGGAAAATGGTTTTATTACCGGGATTGGTAATTTTATCGGTATTCTCCGAGATCTTGATCCGGGGAATGAAGCTGCCGTCCTCTGCCTGCACCGCGGACAGCTTATAAACGCCGCCGAAGGCCGGGCAATCCTTAGACGTAATCAGGTTGGTGCCCACACCCCAGGAGGTAATGGCCGCATGCTGAATCTTCAGACTGGAGATCAGATGCTCGTCCAGATCGCTGGAGGCGGAAATGATGGCATCCGGAAAACCTGCGTCGTCCAGCATCTTTCTGGCCTTTTTCGAAAGATAGGCCAGATCGCCGCTGTCCAGACGAATGCCGTAGTTTTTCAGTTCGATGCCCGCTTCCCGCATTTCCGTAAATACCCGGATCGCATTGGGAACGCCGGATTTTAAGGTGTCGTAGGTATCTACCAGCAGCAGCGCCGCTTCCGGATACAGATCCGCATAGGTTTTAAATGCGGTATATTCATCGGGGAAGCTCATGACCCAGCTGTGGGCATGGGTGCCCTTCACCGGCACATCAAACAACTGCCCTGCCAGCACATTGCTTGTTCCGATACAGCCGCCGATCATGGCCGCTCTCGCCCCATAGGTCCCCGCATCCGGTCCCTGGGCGCGCCGCAGGCCAAATTCCATCACGCCGTCACCCTGGGCGGCGTGTACTACCCGGGCCGCCTTGGTGGCGATCAGGCTCTGATGATTCATGATATTTAAAATGGCGGTTTCCACCAGCTGTGCCTGCATGATAGGCGCTATGACCTTGATGATGGGCTCTCTGGGGAAAATCACGCTGCCTTCCGGAATGGCGTAAATATCTCCCGTGAAACGAAATTCCGAAAGGTACTCCAGAAAATCCTCATCAAAGATATGTAAGCTGCGCAGATACGCGATGTCCTCCGGCGAAAAGTGCAGGTCTTTGATATAATCGATGATCTGTTCCAGCCCCGCCGCAATGGCGTACCCGTTGCCGCAGGGATTGTCCCGGTAAAATGCATCGAAAATCACGGTCTGCTCCTTGCCGGATTTAAAATACCCCTGCATCATGGTCAGCTCATACAGATCGGTCAGCAATGTTAAATTCAAAGTACTCATATTTCCTCCAATGCAGGAAAGAGCCATTCAAAAAATGAATGGCTCCTTTTTTCCTGTTTCAATCTGAATCAGATGGAATTAACGGCCATACTGGCAATCGTTGTTGCCGGATTCGGTCGTCCACATTTCAAGCATGTTGATCGGGTCGTCGAAGTCTGCCAGCCAGCCTTCACGCGCGATATCGAAATTACCCTGCTTTCTGTCCTCCAGGAATACGTTCCATTCTTCTGATTGGATACTCATATCGATACCGATCATTGCAAAGTCGCTCTGTACGATCTGTGCAACACCTACATGGCCTGTACCGTCATTGGTCAGGTATGTCATGGTGATGGGTGTTTCATCAGAAAGCATGTTATTTTCATCAAACTTGAAGCCTGCAGCTTTCAGATACTTCACAGCTTCTTCGATTCTTGCATCCTCATCTTCCAGAATCTCAAAGTATGCATTGTCGTCCTTGGCCGGTTTGAAGATACCGCCATTGCCGTCAGACATACCAATGGGGATGTAGGAGTTTGCAGCAATCTGTCCGGTCTGTCCCACGGTCTCACAGATATTCTCACGATCGATCAGTGCGCTTAAGCCCAGACGCATGCAGGTTGCTTCTTCCGGTGTCATATCCGCAAACAGTTCGCTCTTGCAGTTGAAACCGATATAATAGGTACCCAGGTTGTCAATGACCTTGAACTCAGGGTTGTCAATCAGGCTTGCGATTTCATCGGTGGGAACCGTATCAATAAAATCTACGTCGCCTGCGTTGTATGCAGCATAAATGGCTGTATCATCCGCAGAAAGCATGAACTCAAGCTTGTTGACGGTAACCTTGTCCGCATTGTGATAATACGGGTTCTTCTCATAGGTCATGGATGTATCATGAGACCATGCAGTACATACGTACGGTCCGTTGCTGACAAATCCGGCTTCCTGACACCAGCCGCCCGGTGTGGTCTGCCAATCCGCATAAGCTTCAACTGCAGACTGCTTTACAGGGAAGAAGGTGGGGAATGCCATCAGGCCTTCAATATAAGCGCAGGGTGCAGTCATGGTAAATTCAAAGGTTGTCGCATCTTTTGCTTCTACTGCAAGGTCGTTGGGATAACCAACAACTGTGGAGAACATATAGCCGTAGTCGGAAGCGGTTTCTTCCGCAGCGGCACGTTTCCAGGAGTACGCAAAATCTTCTGCGGTCAGATCAGAACCGTCAGACCATTTCAGGCCGTCCTTTAAGGTAACGGTATAGGTCATGGAGCCGTCGTCATTGGCTGTGGAAGTATAGCTCTCTGCCAGATCCGGAATGGTGTTGCCTTCCTCGTCATAGGTATAAAGGCCTGCAAAAGAGTTAACTGCCAGACAAGCGCCGTCTACGGAGCTGTTCAGCGCGGGATCCAGATAATCCGGCTCGCTTGCCAGATTCAGACGAAGGGTATCAGAACCATTGGACATCGTCGTATACTGGAAGAACTTGTAACCGAACAGATTTGCAAAAATACCGTCTACGTAATCCTTCTGCATGTAAATATCATTGTAGTAATACAGCGGAACTACGCAGCCGTTGGACATCAGAATGTCTTCTGCGTCATGCATCATATCCGCACGTTTTGCATAATCTGTCTCTGCTTTGATCTGTGCAATCAGATCATCGTACTGTGACCATTCACTGACAGGATCGATAAACGCATCACTGACCAGAGACGCTGCATCTGTGCTTTCGGTTGTCGTATTATCTTTATCACCATTGTCTGTGGTATTTGTCTTGGAACCACAGGCAGAAAGAGAAAAGACCATAACCGCAGCAAGCAGTACTGCAAGAACTTTCTTCATTTCTTTCACCTCTTATTTTTTTTTATAAAATTTCAGCAGGCAATGCCTGTCCGAAATTTCGTTTCATTATACTATGGAAAGGAAAAAATTGCAATCTATTTCCGATTATTTATTCCAGCAGGCCACCTGATGGCCGTTTCCGCGATCTGTCAGCGTGGGCATTTCCCTGGCGCACTGCTCGGTGGCATAGCGGCAGCGGGTCCGGAACGGACAGCCGCTGGGCATATTCAGCGGACTGGGCACATCGCCCTCCAGCACGATTCGTTTCCGGCTGCGGGTGACATCCGGATCGGGAATCGGCACCGCCGACAGCAGCGACTGGGTATAGGGATGGATCGGCTGTTCGTTCAGCTCGTCCGCATCCGCGATCTCCACGATCTTGCCCAGATACATGACCGCGATTCGTTTGGAAATATGATGCACCACCAGAAGGTCATGGGCAATAAACAGGTAGGCTACGCCCAGTTTTTCCTGCAGTTCCTCAAACATATTGATCACCTGCGCCTGAATGGACACATCCAGCGCGGAAACCGGTTCGTCGCAGACAATAAACTCCGGATTCACCGCCAGCGCCCGGGCAATGCCGATACGCTGTCTCTGTCCGCCGGAAAATTCATGGGCATACCGGGTGGCGTGCTCCGCATTCAGGCCCACAAAAGACATCAGCTCCAGAATCTTGTCCCGGCGTTCCTTCCGGTTTGCATAAAGTTTATGCACATCCAGCGGCTCCCCGATGATATCCTCCACCGTCATCCTGGGATCCAGTGAGGAATAGGGATCCTGAAATACCATCTGCATTTTCTTACGCATATGGCCGATGTTTTTGTCGTTGACCTCTTCTCCCTTGAACAGTACCTGTCCCCCCGTGGGTTTGTACAGCCGCAGGATCGTCCGTCCCACCGTGGTTTTGCCGCAGCCGGACTCGCCCACCAGGCCTAAGGTTTCACCTTTTTCAATGGTAAAGGACACGTCGTCCACCGCTTTGAGCGGAAGGGTTTTTCCTACGCCGTTGCGGACAGAAAAATATTCTTTTAAGTTCTTTACCTCAAGCAGATGTTCACTCATTTTCCTGTCCTCCTTTTTGCATCAGCTGATCCCGGACATTGACCCAGCAGGACGCTTTGTGATTTTCATTGATGGTCATTTCCTCCGGCCGCTCCGTCAGGCAGATCTTCATTGCCGCATTGCAGCGGGTACAGAAAGCGCAGCCCTTCGGCAGATTGAGCATATTGATGGGGGTTCCTTCAATGGGTTCCAGCCGTTTCTTCATATTATTGACATTCGGAATGGAACGCAGCAGCCCCTTGGTATACTCATGCCGGGGATTATAGAAAATTTCACTTGCGGTGCCGCGTTCACAGATGCGGCCGCCGTACATGACAATGATATTGTCGCACATATCCGCGATAACCCCCAGATCATGGGTCACCATGATGACGGCCATGCCCAGCTTGTGCTGCAGTTCCTGCATCAGTTCCAGAATCTGGGCCTGAATGGTTACATCCAGCGCCGTGGTAGGCTCGTCGGCAATCAGGATATCCGGTTCGCAGGCCAGCGCCATGGCAATCATGACACGCTGCCGCATGCCGCCGGAAAGCTCATAGGGATACTGTTTGATTCTTTTTTCCGGTTCATTGATACCTACCAGTTCCAGCAGTTCTATGGCCCGGGCCTTGACTTCCGGCCCTTTCTTATCGGTATGCAGCCGAATGGCCTCGCCGATCTGATTGCCGATGGTAAACACCGGATTCAGGCTGGTCATGGGATCCTGGAAAATGATGGAACAGGATTTTCCCCGAAAACCGCGCATCTGTTTTTCGCTCCACTGTGCCAGGTCCTGCCCCTTATACAATACACGGCCGCTGACGACTCTGCCGGTGTCGGCCAGAATCTGCATAATGGAATAGGCCGTTACGCTTTTGCCGGAACCGGATTCGCCGACGATACCAAGAATTTCTCCGGGATTTAAGTTGAAGGACACGCCGTTGACCGCCTGTACTTCCCCGGAATCTGTAAAAAACGATGTGTGCAGGTCCTGCACGCTCAGAAGATATTCACTCATCTCGATCACCTCTTCAGTTTAGGGTCAAACGCATCTCTTAAGCCGTCGCCCAGCAGGTTCAGACTCAGAACAATCAGACAGATCATTATCGCGGGAAATACCAGTTTATAGGGGTAACTCTGCAGTCCCTCTCTTGCCGCATTGGCCAGAGAACCCAAAGACGGCATGGGCACTTTGACGCCCAGGCCCACAAAGCTTAAGTAGCTTTCCGTAAAGATGGCGGAAGGAATCTGCAGCGCCGTCGAAATAATGATGACCGACAGGCAGTTGGGAATGATGTGCTTCCGGATGATACGGGACGGCTTCGCGCCGATGGACTTCGCCGCCAGAATATATTCATTTTCCTTAATAGAAAGAATCTGACCGCGAATCAGACGCGCCATGCTGACCCAATACAGCAGGCCGAACACAATAAAGATGGAAATCATATTGGTCCCCAGCTTGGCGAAAATGGTTCCTGTAGGGAATTTCAGCACTTCATTAAGCACCACGGAAAGCAGGATAATGATCAGCATGTCCGGCAGGGAATATATGATATCCACGACCCGCATCATGATCAGATCCACCTTTCCTCCCAGATAGCCGGAAATACTTCCGTACAGCAGGCCGATGATCAGTACGATAATACTGGCGAAAAATCCCACCAGCAGGGAAATCCGCGTTCCGTAGATTACACGGATGAAATAGTCACGGCACAGATCGTCCGTTCCGAAAATATGGGGAAACCGCTTGTTGCCCTGTGCGATATACTCCTGCTCGTTTTCACTGTAAGTAAAGGGGGCCAGATTTTTGGCCGTTTTGTCACGCTTTCCTTCAATGCTGAGCATTTCCGAATATCCGTAAGGCACCACCATGGGCGCCACGATAATGGTCAGTAAAATGATGCAGAGCAGCACAATACTCAAAACCGCCAGCGGATTTTTAAACAGCTTGCGCATACCGTCCTTAAAAAAGGTGGTGCTTTCGCTCATGACGTCCTGCTGTTTCTTTTCGTCCTCCGTTGCCGGAGAGAACTTTGCCAGATCGATCTGGGCGCTGAGGATACTCTTTTTTGGAAGCTGATTCGTATTTTTTCCCATGTCCTTATCCTCCGTCACTCATATTTGATTCTGGGATCTACCAGCTTGTACAGCAGATCGCAGATCAGATTCGCTACCACCATCAGGAAGGCCAGAAAGACCGTGGTTGCCATAATCAAAGTATAGTCCCGGTTGTTGATGGCGTTTACAAACTTGCTGCCGATACCGCCGATGGTAAATACGGTTTCGACCACCATGGAACCGGTGATGATGTAGGCGATTTCGGGACCCGCATATGTAATCACCGGAATCAGAGAATTTCGCAGCGCGTGCTTGAAAATCAGTTTCCAGCGGGATACGCCCTTGGACCTTGCCGTCCGAATGTAATCCTGGCTCAGCGCATCCAGCATACTGGTCTTTGCCAGTCGGGTGGTATAGGCCATGGGATACGCCGCCAGCGAAATCACCGGCAGCAAATAATTATGAGAGGATGCACTCCATACCGGAAGCCAGCCCAGCTTGATGCAGAATACCAACAGCAGCATGGTGGCCAGTACGAAGCTGGGCACCGCCGTAAACAAGGTTGAGAGGAATACGATGATCCGGTCCGGCAGCTTGTTGCGCATCAGTGCGGCAATACTCCCCAGGATCGTTCCCAGCACCAGCGCAAAGGCAACTGCCGTCAGACCAAGCCTTGCGGAAATCGGAAAGGATTCGCCGATAATGGCGGTAATCTCCCGGCCGTTTTTCAGGGAAACGCCCAAATCCCCCGTTACCAGCCCTTTCATCCAGAGCAAAAATTGCGTCCCAACGCCCTTATCCAGATTGTACCTTTCATTCAGCGCCTGTATGGTGGCTTCACTTAAGGCTTTTTCTCTGTTAAAAGGACCGCCGGGAACCGCGTGCATTGTAAAAAAAGTGATGGCGCATATGATTACGATGGAAAGGATCGCAAGCAATATACGCTTGATGACATATCTACCCACTGTCATTTCTCCTTCCTGCAAGGCAATAAATCCCGCATGTTATAAAATAATAAAATATTATACACTTTTCTGTATTTTCTGTCAATAAAATACCGGCCCGTGGAAACGGGCCGGCAAATTTAATGAATATTTTTGGAATATTTATGCAATTTGTCTGGTTTGCCAGACATCTGGCATCTTCCTATGGCGTAACGGGCAGGGAAGGAATCAGCTTCGCCGCATACTGCAGAATATACAAAGCATCGGCTGCCGTAAGCTGTCCGTCCAGGTCTGTATCGCCTGCAACTTTCTGCTCCGCCGTCGGTGTATCCAGTTTCGCCGCAAATCTCAAAACTGCCAGAGCATCCGAAGCGGTAACGCCGGCATTTTCATCCACTTCTCCGGTGCCTTCGACGTCTGCCGGTTTGCTGGTGGGATCTCTCCATTTTACCTTCGTCGGATTATCGGAATAAGCCACCTTGTCACCTGCCAACTCATTCAGGTACATCTCCAGATTGGTATATCCATCATCGGAAAGGCTGATGAGGCCGCTTCCGTCAGACCTATCCTTCGGATTCAGTCCGTGGGCGGTTTCCCATTCATCCGGCATACCGTCTCTGTCGGTATCTGTCGGTGCTTCGCCGCCTTTGAAGGTTTCGTTGGTCGGATAACCTTCCGCATCTGTCTGGCTGTCCACAAAGCCCAGCAGTTTGTCCTTGGATCCTGTGTAAGTCTGCTTGTTCTCCGTTACTTCTCTGATATATCTGCTGTCGATGTAATCATAAGCCGGACGGTTTGCCCCTGCGCCGCTGGTGGCATTGATAACCTTGGTATACGCCGCATCTGCCGTATCCGTCTCAACATAGGGCTTAAAGAACTCCTCATTACTCTTGCAGTCTGCTTCTGTAGTGGTTCCCCCCAGCTTCACGCCGGCTACTGCCCACTCCCAGGGATCGTCTTTTTCGGGATCCAAAAGTACATCTTCCAAATTGTTGACGTACTTATTGCCGGACAGGTAAGCCGCCTGATTGTCATTGATCCCCAGTTCATTACCGTCAATGGTAAAAATATTCATTTCCTGGCTTAATGCACCCATCTTATAATAGTTGTTTACAAAATTGACCCGCCTTGCGCCGCCATCGGTGGTTCTGTCACGGTAATTGTATACAACATTATTACGGATATCGATGTTACCGCCGTAGGATGAGTTATCCGCAGCAACGCCGCCGGCCATGGACCAGTTACGTCCCGTGTTATTGATCAGCAGATTGTGATGGAAGCTTCCTTTGTCTCCGCTGATGGAAGCACCGAAAGAATGCGGCTCCGTCTTATCACGGTCGTCTGCGTCATAATGTACGGAATTGTTCAGGGTCTCACCGATAATGTTCCACTGGAAAGTGACATTCTTCGCATTTCTGGAACTGAAACCCTCATCGGTTGCCCAGGAAATCGAGCAGTGGTCAACGATCGTGTAATCACAGCCCGCAATACCCATACCGCCGGTGGATACGCCGCTGAAATCACCCACACGTACACGGATATCACGGATAACAACATCCGACGAACCCATTGCGCCGAAGTCAAAATGCGTCAGCGTAATGCCGTCGCCCGGCGCCGTCTGTCCTGCTATATATACGTTGCCGCCGTCGTTGGGAACAACCAGCTGCCTTTTCAGTTCAATGACGCCGCCGACTTTGAATATAACAACACGGGCGCCTTTTTCCTTCTCTAACGCGTAGCGCAGAGAACCCGGAATCGGCTCTTCCGGCGGAATCGGATTGCCCTCTTCATCGGTCTTTTCCGTGTCATCGTAATCTTCCAGTGTGGTGACTTCCACGATACGGCCGCCGCGGCCCGCCTTTGCATAGCGTCCATAACCTTCTGCCGAAGGGAATGCCTTGCGCACCACTTCAAAAGACATAACCTTGCCGTTAATTACTGTTTTATCATCATATATCTCATCCACCCTCCAGTACCAGGTCTTCATATGGGGAGATTTGGTGATATTGTCAATTCCGTCTTTGTCTCCTACCAGACTGTATGTCGTCTGCGAGGCGTCCAAATTTGCTCTGAACTGAGGATTATCGTCTTTCGCATTCAGAACAGTAAGATAATCCGTGCCAAGGATTAAGCGATGCTGCTTTACTGCCCCGTGTACGGGAGAAACCCCCGCCGACGTCCAGGAAAGACCCTCCGCCGGATCAAAATGCTGCTCTCCGTCAACCGGATAGGCATCGCGAATGGAATGTACGGGATCTACGCCGTCCAGCTCAAACGCGCAAAGCACCGGCGCGCCCTTTTCAGAGGTAAAGCTGATGGTGGCCGTCTCACCTTCTTTGACGTCAAATTCGTGATATTGGATTGTCGCATCCATATCCGAGTAAGTTGCGTCTTTATCATTATTCGAAACTACATTCACATCTTCGTCTACAACTGTACCATTTATAGAAACGTTCATCCGCGTATTCGTAGTGCTTGTTGTAGAAAAGAAATTGTGCCATGTGGTAATGGAATGCGTTCCGGCTTCCAGACCACTGATTTCCAGCGTTAAGGTTCCCTGACGGAATACGCCCTGCAATTTTGCTCCGTCCATAGTAAGTACCGGCGACTCTCCGCTGTTTTCCACCAGATTACGGTTTACCTCCGGGAAAATATTAACGTCGCCGTTACTGCCGCTTCCTTTCAATGTAAAGGTAATGCCCTCCACCTTAAATGACGGTGCCAATTCGCCCGCTTTTACCAGACTCCAGTCATAAAAAGTCTTTGAACGAACCGACTCTCTGGGGTCGCTGCCATCATTGATATCCACACCGATGCTCTTTGTCAGGGACGCTGCTTCCGGCTGAATCGACCCCGTATACTGATGGGGCAGCTGCGGCAGAAGACCCGCGCACAATACCAAAGAAAGCAATACGGATACTACCTTTTTGACTTTCATATTCATCTCTCCTTTTCCTTTTTATCCCATGCAGCGCAATAGGCAATTTTTGCATATGACTACACATATTTTTAACTATAGCCCTTTTATTTTAAAGCATTTTCCTTTTGTTTGCAATCGCTTATTTGCTGCTTTTTTTTAGACATACTGCCTAATTTAGATTGTTGCTTCTGATTTTTCTTGCTTTTTCCCCCGTTATGATTTAACCTTATTTTATATATAAACTGATCTGACTTAATCTTAAATATTAATAAAAAGGAGGATTTCAGATGACGATAAAACAGTTGATCAAACGTGCGTCCTGCCTTGCCGTCGCAGTTTCGCTTGCTTTTTCAGCCTCTGTTTTTGCAGACAGCGGAAGCAATCCGGAACCCCAGGGCACACTTTCTTCCAAAGTCAAAACCGGCGACCCCGATAACGACGGCGCCGTCACCATCAACGATGTGCGAACGATTATCCGGATGGCCAGCGGCACGATTGCCGAGCAGCCCCTCAATTCCATGGCCGGTGATATTGACGGCAATGGCAAAGTTTCCGTCAGGGACGCCCTTATCCTTTTGAAGGATTTCGCAGATATTGAACCGGCACCCGTAAAGCTCGGCATAAAAAACGCCAAAGCGCCCACTTACACGGTTCCCGAAATGTATGCGGAAAACAGCGACTTTTTAAATGAACCCGCCCTGGGCTTCTACGGCGCGGACGGCTACGGCAAATACACCACCGGCGGCCGCGGCGGCAAAGTCATAGAAGTGACCAACCTCAACGACAGCGGCCCGGGTTCCTTAAGTGCTGCCTGCGAAGAGGAGGAAGGCCCCCGCATCATTGTGTTTAAGGTCAGCGGCGTGATCAACACCATCGACCATCCCATCCACATTAAAAACGGCAACGGCGACATTACCATTGCAGGCGAAACGGCGCCGGGGGATGGCATCTGCATCGCCTCCAATTCCTTTACGGTGGATGCCGACAATGTGATTATCCGTTATATGACGTTCCGTTCCGGTGATACCCTGAATGCCGCCGGAAAATACACGGGCGGCGAAGCAGGCGTGGGTGTGGACGCCCTGACTATCACCGGCAGCCGTGTCATTATCGATCACTGCACCGTCGGCTGGGGCACGGATGAAACCCTTTCCGTTACCCATAACGGCGACAAATATCCGACAGATATATCGGTACAGTGGTGTACCGTGGCGGAAAGTCTGTACAGCAACCCCAACATCCACACCCGACTTGGACTGGCCTCCCTGGTTTACGGTGCGAAAGGCTCCCGGTACAGCTTCCACCACAACATCTACGCCAGCCACATCAGCCGTATACCGGGACTGGGCAATGACTGCGACTGCGGTGAATGTACATTTTCCTTTGAATTCTACAACAACGTAGTCTACAACTGGGACGGCACTTCCTCCGGAAAATGCGCAAAGTCGGATACTACCGGCGAACATATTCGTGTCATCAATGCGGATTTTGTAAATAATTACTATATTCCCGGCCCGGATTCCGACGGCAATTATATTTACTCCGAAGCCGTATACGGGAACTCGCTGTATGCTGCCGGCAATATGATGAACGACAAAGCGGTCAGCGACGTCAAAGACGTGGTTATTTTTGAAGACGACGTCAAGGCAACGAGTGCAAATCCCTATTACAATTATGTAAACCCGGAGACCGGCGCTCCCGAACACGATCGCTACTATGATTACGACCATCTGGCAGGCTTCTGGCGTCCGGAGAAGCTGGCCGATTCCATGCTGACACATGAGCAGTCGGCGAAGGATGCATATACAGACGTTATGCTCTTTGCCGGACATTCTCTTTCGAGAGATACGCTGGACACCGGCCTGATCGAAAGTATCCGGAGCAAAAAAGGCCAATGCATCCATTCTCCTTTTGAATCTGCCGGCTGGTCTCAGGGACAGCCGCCCACTGCTACCGGCAAAAACTATGTGGCATGGATGGAAGAAAATTATCCGAAGATGGCTTCCTATGATTCTTATATCGACAGTGATCACGACGGCATGAGTGATGCCTGGGAAGATTTTATGAAGCTGGATAAAAATGATCCCAAGGACGCCGGATACAAGGTTTACACCAATGCAGCCTATGACGGCAGCGGTTATACCAATCTGGATGTATTCCTGCAGTTCCTTGTGGAAAATCCGGCGGCGGCCATCAATCTCAGCGAATAATTTTACATCTGTGATTTTAAAAGCGCGTCTGCTGCGAAAAGCGGACGCGTTTTTATTGACTTTCCCGCCGTTTTCGGTATATAATTTTTTGTATTTATCTTACAGTAAGAAAGGAAAGAACCCATGAGCACGCAGGATCGTTATATCAATCCCCTCTGCCAACGGTATGCGGGAGAAGAAATGCAGCATATCTTCTCTCCCGATTACAAGTTTTCCACCTGGAGAAAACTCTGGATCGCACTGGCAGAAAGCGAAAAGGAACTGGGCATCCATATCACGGATGAACAGATCGACGAAATGAAAGCGCATATCTATGATATCGATTATGAAAAAGCTGCGGATTATGAATCCCGGCTGCGTCACGATGTCATGGCCCACGTCTATACCTTCGGAGAAGCCTGCCCGAAGGCAAGGCCGGTGATCCATCTGGGGGCCACCTCCTGCTATGTCGGCGACAACACCGACATTATCGTCATGCGGGAAGCGCTGCAGCTGGTCAAAAAATCTCTGGTCAACGCCATCGCCGCTGTTGCTGCCTTCGCGGAAAAGCACAAAGACCTGCCGACCCTTGCCTTTACGCATTTTCAGGCGGCGCAGCCTACCACAGTGGGAAAACGCGCCTGTCTCTGGGCCCAGGATCTGCTGATTGATCTGGAACATATCGACTTTGTCATCGGTTCGCTGAAATTTGCAGGCTGCAAAGGCACCACAGGCACCGGCGCCAGCTTCCTGTCCCTTTTCAACGGCGATGCCGCAAAAGTCGTGGAGCTGGAAAAACGGATTGCCGCAAAAATGGGCTTTGACGCCTCCATGCCGGTTTCCGGACAGACCTATACCAGAAAAATCGACTATATTATTCTTTCTGCGCTTTCCAATATTGCGCAAAGCGCCTGCAAATTCGCGGGAGACATCCGCCTGCTTTCGCATATGAAGGAATTTGACGAACCCTTCGAAGCGAAGCAGATCGGCTCCTCGGCCATGGCCTACAAGCGAAACCCCATGCGCAGCGAGCGCATCGCTTCCCTTTCCCGTTTCGTCATTGCAGACACCTTAAATCCGGCCCTCACCGCCGCTACCCAGTGGCTGGAGCGGACCCTGGACGACAGCGCGGGACGCAGAATTTCCCTGCCGGAAGCCTTCCTGGCCATCAACGGTATTCTTTCCTTATATATAAATGTCATTTCCGGCGGCACCGTTTATCCCAACGTCATCAACCGGCATCTGAACGAAGAGCTGCCTTTTATGGCTACCGAAAATATCATGATGTACTGCGTCGAACAGGGAAAAGACCGGCAGGAAATCCATGAAGCCATCCGGGAGCTGTCCGTGGCCGTCGCCAAAGAAACCAAATTAAACGGCGGCGCCAACAACCTCTGCGAACTGATCTTGAACGATCCCCGCTTTGGCCTCTCCAAAGAAGAGCTGGACAATATCATTCACGTCAAAAATTTTATCGGCATCGCACCGCAGCAGACCGAAACCTTCCTGGCCGAATATGTCCGACCGGTTCTCGAAGAAAACGCTTCCCTGCTGGGCCTGGAAGTCGAGATTCATGTTTAAGCGGACACACCGTATTTAAGGAGGATTAATTATGTTAACTGCTATTGTAGGTATCAACTGGGGCGACGAAGGCAAAGGCCGTATGGTGGACCTTCTCTCCGAAGATTATGACATCGTCTGCCGTTATCAGGGCGGAAACAATGCGGGACACACCGTGATCAATGACCGGGGCCGCTTTATCCTGAATCTGCTCCCTTCCGGCATTCTGCGGGATGAGGCTGTCAATGTTATGGGGCCCGGCATGGTCATCGACATCGAGCATCTGACCCATGAAATCGAAGCGCTGAGAGACGCCGGCATTGCCATCACCCCCAAACACCTG
Organism: uncultured Lachnospiraceae bacterium; assembly: GCA_947630695.1. Classification (GTDB taxonomy): domain Bacteria; phylum Bacillota; class Clostridia; order Lachnospirales; family Lachnospiraceae; genus CANRIM01. Next base: position 8,959 of record CANRIM010000013.1, on the reverse strand, counting down.
AAAATCAGTGACCGGGCCACCATCTGTATGCCCTACCACAAGCTGCTGGACTGCCTGGAAGAGGACCGGCTGGCAGACAAGAAATTCGGTTCCACCCGCCGCGGCATTGCACCGGTGTATGCAGACAAATATATGAAGAAAACGCTGCGTATGGGAGATCTGCGGCAGCCCGAACTGCTGAAGGAAAAAATCAAAGATATCATGGAATGGAAGAACCTGACCATTGCAAAGGCCTATGGCCACGAAGCCATTACCCCGGAAAGCATGTACGAATGGCTTATGACCTACGGCACACCGTTTTTAGATTACATTACCAATACCACCGTATACCTGGATCAGGCGGAAAAGGCAGGGAAAAGGATCCTGTTTGAGGCGCAGCTGGGGGCGCTGCGGGACATCGACTTCGGTATCTATCCCTACACATCCTCTTCATCCACCATTGCATCCTATGCCCCCATTGGCGCAGGAGTACCCCATCTGAAGCTGAGCAATACCATCGGCATTATCAAAGCTTACTCCAGCTGCGTAGGCGAAGGCCCTTTCACCTGTGAGCTGTTTGGAGAAAAGGGAGACGAGCTGCGTACCGCAGGGGACGAGTTTGGCGCAGCCACCGGACGGCCCAGACGGGTGGGCGGCTTCGACGTGGTGGCTTCCCGCTTTGGTACTCTGGTACAGGGCGCAGACGTGCTGGCGCTGACCAAGCTGGATATTCTTTCCTATTTAAAAGAGATCCCGGTCTGCACCGCATATCGGATCAATGGGGAACTTCGTGACGATTTCCCCGCCATTGACGAGCTGAATATTGCGGAACCGGTATACGAATCTATGCCGGGCTGGAACTGCGACATTTCCAAGTGCCGCAAAAAAGAAGATCTGCCGAAGGAAGCGCTGGACTATATCGCTTATATCGAAAAAAGCATGGGCTGCCCTGTGAAATATGTTTCCGTCGGCGCGGAGCGCGAAGCCTGCATCGAAATGTTCTAAGGCATGCCATGTGAAAAAAAGTTTCTTATGTAAACCGGAAATGATGGGTCTCATTTCCGGTTTTTTCAAAAAAAAGAGAAAGGATTTGATTCAGATGTTTATTCCTTACACCCATGCTTCCGTGCGTCTCACCGGAAGATTTTACGAAGAAAATGCGGCAGTTTCCACCACCGCCTGCGGCTCTTATATCGAAGCCGCCGTCAAAGGAGACTGGGCGATTCTGCATTTTGATATGACGGATCTGATTCCCAGCTATCCCAATCTGTACATACAGATCGACGACGGGGATCTGATTGGCAGCGCCGTGGGCGCCCGCCTGTATCTGCGCATGAAAGATGCGGGAGAACATTGCATTAAAATCATTTTCAAAGCTGCCTGTGAAAAACAGAACCGCTGGTTTGCCCCCGTGCAGGCCAAAATCAGTTTTGAAGGCCTGGAAGCGGAAGACGCGGCAGCGCTTCCCGCAGACAATCGCAAAACCATTACCTTTATCGGGGATTCCATTACGGAGGGCATCCTGATTTTTCCGGAACAGACGCCTTTCTCCAACAGTCTGATGGACCGGGTGTATCAGGATGACGTCACCCGTACCTATGCATGGATCGTCGCGAAGACCTTAAATCTGCGCCCTTCCTTTTGCGCTTACGGCGCCGTAGGCATGACTAAATCCGGCAGCGGCAGTGTTCCGAAAGCACTGGATTCCTACGGTTTCTGCGTGGACGGCGTTCCGCTGAAAGAAGAAAGGGCGCCGGATTACATTATGATTAACCACGGTTGCAATGACCGGGGCGCGGATGCGGCCCTTTACTGCAGGGAATATGAAGCATATCTGGATATGCTGACTGCCCGTTATCCTGCGGCAAAGATTTTTGTGCTGGCGCCATTCTGCGGCGTGCATCTGCAGGAATTAAACGCCATGGTACATGCATATAATGAAGCGAACCGGACAAATATCCGCTATATTGACACCGGAGACTGGATCCCGCCGGAACCGGTACACCCGCTGGTAGACGGGCATGAAATCATTGCACGGCATTTACTGGAAATTTTGCCCGGAATGCTGTAAAAAAATATTTTTTTCTCGATTTTCCACAAATTCCGCATGACAAGTTCTTGCATTATTCTTGTTTTTTTTTTAACAGTATTATATAATTGTCTGGTCACGAATCTAATCAACGATAGGAGGATATATTATGGCATTGACAAATGAACAGCTTGCACAGTATACTGCCGAGTTGAAAGCCTTCATTGCGGATCACAAAGACATCGATGGCCCCCTGATGCCGATCATGCAGAAAGCGCAGGAGCTTTTCGGCTATCTTTCTCTGGATACACAGAAGATCATCGCTGACGCACTTGATATTCCCGTATCCGAGGTATACGGCGTAGCAACATTTTACGCACAGTTTTCACTGCAGCCCAAGGGAGAAAATATTATCAGCGTATGTACCGGTACCGCATGCTATGTCAAAGGCGCGCAGGCCGTACTGGATGAAGTCGTAAATATTTTAGGCGTGGAACCCGGTCAGACCAGTGCTGACGGCAAGTTCACCATTCAGGATACCAGATGTCTCGGCTGTTGCGGCCTTGCTCCCGTTATGACGGTCAACCAGGACGTTTACGGACGTCTGACTGCAGGCGACGTCAAGGGCATTCTTGAAAAATATTGATTTTCAGAAAACGAAACCACTGGCTTTTTGTACATTGGGTTCTATGATAAACAATCAGCACACAGAAAGGAAACACACTATGAAATCATTAGCTGAACTTGCTGCCATCAGAGAGCAGATGCAGGATCAGGTTGCTTTGCGTGTCGGCGGCAAGGCTGACGAAAAGTCGAAAGTCCGCGCACATGTGCTTGTCTGCGCAGGTACAGGATGTACTTCCTCCGGCAGCCACAAAGTCGTGGAAGCATTAAAAGAACAGCTGCAGGCGAAGAATCTGCAGGAAGAAATCAAGATCGTAACCACCGGATGCTTCGGTCTCTGTGCTCTGGGCCCCGTTATGATCGTTTATCCGGAAGGCACCTTCTACAGCCGGGTGACTGCGGAAGATATTCCCGAAATCGTAGAAGAACATTTTGTCAACGGCAAGCCGGTAGAGCGTCTGGAATACAAGGATCCCCTTGCAGACAACAAGACCCTGCCCCTTCCCGAAACTTCATTCTATAAAAAACAGCACCGTGTTGCGCTGCGCAACTGCGGTGTCATCAACCCCGAAATCATCGAAGAATACATAGCCATGGGCGGATATCAGGCCCTGGGCAAGGTTCTGACCGAAATGACCCCTGCGGACGTGATCCAGACCATCAAAGACAGCGGTCTGCGCGGCAGAGGCGGCGGCGGATTCCCCACCGGCACCAAATGGCAGTTTGCTGCCAACAGCGTATCCGACAAGAAATACGTGGTTTGTAACGCCGACGAAGGCGATCCCGGCGCATTCATGGATCGTTCCGTTCTGGAAGGCGATCCTCATGCGGTTCTGGAAGCTATGGCTATCGCCGGTTACGCTATCGGCGCTGACGAGGGTTATATTTACGTCAGAGCAGAGTATCCCATCGCGGTACAGCGTCTGAAAATCGCCGTTGGCCAGGCCAGAGAAAAAGGCCTTCTGGGCAAGGACATTTTCGGCACCGGCTTCAACTTTGACATTCAGGTACGTCTGGGTTCCGGCGCATTTGTCTGCGGCGAGGAAACAGCGCTTCTGACCTCCATCGAAGGACACCGCGGCGAACCCCGTCCGCGTCCGCCTTTCCCTGCAGTCAAAGGTCTGTTCGGACAGCCGACGATTATTAATAATGTAGAAACCTATGCAAATGTTGCGCAGATCATTATCAACGGCGCCGACTGGTTTGCTTCCATGGGTACGGAAAAGAGCAAAGGCACCAAGGTCTTTGCTCTGGGCGGTAAGATCACCAATACCGGTCTGGTGGAAGTTCCCATGGGCACGACCCTCCGCGAAGTTCTCTATGAAATCGGCGGCGGCATTCCGGGCGGCAAGAAGTTCAAAGCGGCGCAGACCGGCGGTCCTTCCGGCGGCTGTATCCCGGCTTCCCTGATTGACACCCCCATCGATTACGATTCCCTGATTTCCATCGGTTCCATGATGGGATCCGGCGGTCTGATCGTTATGGACGAAGACAACTGTATGGTAGATATCGCGAAATTCTTCCTGGAGTTCACGGTAGACGAATCCTGCGGAAAATGTACGCCGTGCCGTCTCGGAACCAGAAGAATGCTGGAGATCCTGACCCGTATCACGGAAGGCAAGGGCGAAGACGGCGATATCGAAAAGCTGGAAGAGCTTGCCATGAACATCAAAGCCACCGCACTCTGCGGTCTCGGACAGACAGCGCCCAACCCCGTACTTTCCACACTCCGCTATTTCAGAGACGAGTACGAAGCGCACATTTATGAGAAACGCTGTCCGGCGGGACACTGTAAGAAACTTGCAAAGATCATGATCGATCCTGAAAAATGTAAGGGATGCAGCCTCTGCTCCAAGGTTTGCCCTGTGAACGCGATCAGCGGACAAGTCAAGAGTCCGTTTGTCATCGATCAGGAGAAATGTATCAAATGCGGAACCTGTGTCGAAAAATGCAGATTCGGCGCGATCGTGAAGAAATAACAGGCAGGAGGAAATGATAATGAATATGGTTACACTGACAATTGATGGCATTCAGGTGACTGTTCCATCGAATTATACCATCCTCGAAGCGGCAAGAGAGGCACATATTACCATCCCTACGCTTTGCTATTTAAAGGATATCAATCAGATCGGCGCCTGCCGTATCTGTCTTGTGGAAGTTGCCGGAGCAAGAGGTCTGATGGCTTCCTGTGTCACACAGGTTGGCGAAGGCATGGAAGTAAAGACCAATACCGAAAAGCTTCGCAAAGCCAGAAAACTCAACCTTGAACTTTTATTATCGGATCACAACAGAGAGTGTACCTCCTGCGTGCGTTCCGAAAACTGTGAATTCCAGAAACTCTGCCGTGAATACGGTGTGGAAGATTATCCTTACGACGGTGCAAAAGCGCCGGCGGAGCTGGATGATTTCAGTCCTTCCATCGTTCGCGACAATTCCAAATGTATCAAATGCCGCCGCTGCGTTGCGGTTTGTACCAATGTACAGAAGATCGGTGCCATCGGCGCCATCGGCAGAGGCTTCAAGTCCAAGATCGCATGTGCTTTTGACAAGAGCCTTGCAGATTCTCCCTGCGTCAACTGCGGACAGTGTATCACTGCCTGCCCTGTAGGCGCGCTGCGTGAGAAATCATCCATTGATGAAGTCTGGATGGCCATCAACGATCCGGATAAATATGTAGTTGTACAGCCCGCTCCTGCGGTACGTGCTTCCATCGGTGAAGAGTTTGGTATGCCCATGGGTACGCCGACCACCGGCAAGCTGGCTGCGGCGCTGAAACGTCTGGGCTTTGACAAGGTATTTGATACCGACTTCGGCGCAGATATGACCATTATGGAGGAAGGCACCGAGCTCATCGCCCGTCTCAATGACAAAGACGCGGTACTGCCGATGATTACTTCCTGTTCTCCGGGCTGGGTGAAATACTGCGAGACCTTCTTCCCGGATTTTATCCCCAACCTTTCCAGCTGCAAATCGCCGCACGAAATGCTGGGTGCTGCCATTAAGAGCTACTTTGCGGAAAAGAACAACATTGATCCCGCGAAAATCTTCGTGGTTTCGGTTATGCCCTGTACCGCAAAGAAATTTGAAGCAAAACGTCCCGAGCTTTCCAACAACGGCCTTGCCGATGTGGACTGCGTCCTGACCGTACGCGAACTGGCCCGCATGATCAAACAGGCTGGCATCAACTATGCAGAGCTGCCCGATGAAGACTTTGACGATCTTCTGGGTGAATCCACCGGCGCAGGCGTCATCTTCGGCGCAACCGGCGGCGTTATGGAAGCTGCCCTTCGTACCGTTTATGAGAAAGTGACCGGAAAGACCTTAGAGAAGGTTGATTTCGAAGCAGTCCGCGGTACCGAAGGCATCAAGGAAGCGGAAATCGATCTGGACGGCAAAAAGATTCGTGTCGCTGTTGCCCATGGTACAGGAAATGCGAAGAAACTTCTGGAATCCGTTCGCAGCGGAGAAAAATCCTATGAGTTCATTGAAGTTATGGGATGCCCCGGCGGCTGCGTCACCGGCGGCGGACAGCCCATCGTTTCCTCTTCGGATCTGATGGTCAAGGACGTCAAGACACTCCGTGCAAAAGCCCTCTATACCGAGGATGCAAACAAACCGTTACGGAAATCCCATGAGAATGTTCAGCTGCAGAAACTGTACGCGGAATATCTGGGAGAGCCCGGCGGACACAAAGCACACGCGCTGCTGCATACCCATTACGAGCAGCGTCCGATGTTCAAATAATCTGCGTTTTATGCAAAGGCGGTCCATTGAAAAATGGGCCGTCTTTTTTCATTTCCCCAAAGCTTTCATCATATAGTAATAAAAAACGGATGTTTCCATGGAAATATACCTTGTCAAAGAAGGCGACACCGTAAACGCCGTGGCAGACCGCTTCGGTGTATCTCCCGAAAGACTGTCTTATGACAATCAGATCAATGAAAGGAATCTGGTGGTGGGCGAAGCGCTGATCATCTGCATCCCCAATTCCACCTACATCGTGGCACCCGGAGACACGCTCTCCTCCATTGCAGCGGCCAACAATACCACGGAAAAGAACATTTTGCGTCACAATCCGTACCTTGTCTTCGATTCCTATCTGCAGGCCGGCGAAACCATTATCCTCTCCTGTGACGATGACCCTGTCTTTTCTGCAGATATCAACGGTTATGCCTATCCTTACATTGCCAGAGATATCCTCTATGAAACGCTGCTTTATTTAAGTTCTCTGTATATCTTTTCCTACGGGTTTACCCCGGAAGGCGCTTTGATCCCCACAGATGATGCCGAACTCATCAGCGCCGCAAAAGCTTTTTATGTAGATCCGGTTCTCGTACTAACGGCGCTGAATGCTTCCGGCGTCTTCTCCAATGAACTCAGCCACAGCCTTCTGATCAGCGAAGAAGCCCAGACACGCATCATCTCGGAACTGATTGAAACCATGTCTGCCAAAGGCTATACCGGCGTTGACGTGGATTTTGAATATGTGCTGCCGGAAGACCGCACACGGTATGTCCGCTTTGTGGAACGTCTCACCGCTGCGCTGAATGAAGAAGGTTTTCAGGTCACCGTGGCCTTGCCGCCCAAGGTTTCCGACGATCAGCCGGGCACCCTGTATGAAGGCGTTGATTATGAAGGCCTGGGCAATGCCGCAAACAAGGTGCTTTTAATGACCTATGAATGGGGCTATACCTATGGCCCGCCCATGGCCGTAGCGCCTCTGCCCAATGTCATTCGTGTGCTGGACTATGCGGTGTCCAAAATCGACCCTTCCAAAATCAACATGGGCATCCCCAATTACGGCTATGACTGGCCCCTGCCCTATATCAGAGGCGAAACAAAGGCGACTTCTATCGGCAACGCCCAGGCTGTCTCCATCGCATGGGAAAACGGCGCGGATATTTCCTATGACGACTCTGCCCAATCCCCGTTTTTCTACTATACGGATCTGGATTCCCCGGTGCGGGACGCGGGACATGTGGTCTGGTTCGAAGATGTGCGCAGCTTCACGGCAAAATATAATTTAGTGCAGCAATACGGATTCAACGGCATCGGTTACTGGCAGCTGATGCGCCTGTTCCGTGCCAACTGGCTGCTGGTGTTGGCTTCTTTTCAGATCAAATAAGGGCTTCGGCTTGCTATTTTGCAGACTTCGTTGTAAAATCTCTGTATATGGTTGAAAGGAGTCCGGCATGAAACGAATTGTACTGACGGGCGGCGGCACCGCCGGCCACGTGACGCCAAACATTGCTTTGCTCCCCCGCTTGAAGGCGCTGGGTTATGAAATTGATTATATCGGTTCCACGGACGGCATGGAACGCGGCCTGATAGAAAAAGAGGGGATTCCCTATTATCCCATTGCCTGCGGAAAACTGCGGCGGTATTTCAACCTCCGCAATTTTACGGATCCCTTTCGCGTGATCAAAGGTTACGGGCAGGCACTGAAGATCTTAAAACAGCAAAAGCCGGACGTGGTTTTTTCCAAAGGCGGCTTTGTTTCCGTTCCGGTGGTGATCGCCGCGCATTTTCTGCACATCCCGGCGATCCTGCACGAATCGGATCTGACCCCGGGCCTTGCCAATAAAATCTGCGGCCGCTTTGCCTCCCGCTTCTGCTGTAATTTTCCGGAAACCCTTTCCTGTCTGCCCGCCGGCAAAGCCGTACTGAGCGGTACGCCCATCCGCAGTGAACTGCGAAACGGCAACGCCGCCAAAGCACTGCAGCTGTGCGGATTTGGGGACGACAAGCCGGTGATTCTGGTCATGGGCGGCAGCCTCGGTTCCGTAAAGATCAATGAGGCGGTTCGAAACATTCTGCCGCAGCTGACAACGCGCTATCAGGTCATTCACCTCTGCGGCAAAGAAAAATGCGATCCCGCCTATGATCATATTCCGGGATACCGGCAGTTTGAATATATTTCCGAGGAGCTGCCGGATCTGTTTGCCGCAGCGCAGATCATTCTGTCACGGGCGGGGGCCAACGCCATCTGCGAATTTTTGGCGCTGAAAAAGCCCAATATCCTGATTCCGCTTTCGAAAAACGCCAGCCGGGGCGACCAGATTCTCAACGCCCGCTCCTTTGAAAAGCAGAATTTCTCCAAGGTGATCGAAGAAGAGGAACTGACGCCCCAGCTGCTGCTTCAAACCATCGACGACCTGTATCAAAATCGTGATTTTTACATACAGCAAATGGCCCGGGCAAAAGCTGCCGACGCTATTACGATCATTACGGATGAAATTGAAGCTCTTTGTAAAAAATAGGCTTCGCCTATTCAACTCCCCTGCCCCTCAATCTTGAGGGGTGGGGTTTCTTTTTGTGCCGGCTTCT
>CANRIM010000012.1 GCA_947630695.1 uncultured Lachnospiraceae bacterium | reverse complement strand
TGGAGCTTCCAGGACGCCAAAGCAAAGGTGGAGCTTCTGAAAAAATACCACATTCCCGTTTGGGTGATGGAGCCGCTGCGGGGCGGCCGTCTGGCAAATCTGACTGATGAAGAAGAAGCCCGGTTAAAGGCCATGCGTCCCAATGAGAAAATCCCTGCCTGGGCGTTCCGTTTCCTCCAGTCCATCCCGGAGGTGACTGTCGTACTGTCCGGTATGTCCAACATGGAGCAGATGAAAGAAAATATCCGGACCTTCCGGGAAGCAAACCCCCTTTCTGAGGAAGAAATGAAAAGCCTGCTGGCTATGGCGGATGAAATGGTACGGAAGATCGTCCTGCCCTGCACCGCCTGCCATTACTGCGTGAGCCACTGCCCGCAGGAACTGGATATTCCGACCTTGCTGGCTTTCTACAATGAGCACTGCTTCACCAACGGCGGATTTATCGCGCCGATGGCCCTGTCTTCGTATTCGAATGACAAGCTGCCAAGCGCCTGTATAGGCTGCAGGAGCTGCGAAGCCGTCTGTCCGCAGCAGATTAAGATCTCTGAGGCCATGGCTGATTTTGCCGAACAATTAAACATGTAAAACAATACTGGGACATTTGGAGGTAAAAGCGATAATGAAGATACTTGTCATTGACGCCCAGGGCGGCGGAATCGGAAGGCAGCTGGTGACGGAAATCAAACGAAAACTACCGGATGCTTTTGTAATGGCGGTCGGCACCAATACCACAGCAACGGCTTCCATGTTGAAAGCAGGGGCAGATGAGGCTGCCACCGGAGAAAATGCGGTGATCGTTGCCAGCCGGATGGCCGATGTGATTGTGGGACCGGTGGGAATCGTGATTGCGGATGCTTTACTGGGAGAAGTTACGCCCAAAATGGCTGTTGCGGTTGCCCAGAGCCGTGCCGCGCGCATTTTGATTCCCTTTCACCATTGTAATAACGTGATCGTGGGGATATCCAGTTATAATACCGGTGCACTGATCGAAAATGCAATTGCGGAAATTGAGAAATTATCCGGGACAGGGATTGACCGGACAAAGAATTTATGATAAAAAATAAGTAATTGATGCAGCAGGAAGCTGGCGGAAGGTGCAGAAGCACTTTGTTTTTAAGAATTTTTTGCATGGCATATCAGGAAGGTATGCGTTTTCTTCTGAAGAGGAGAGCGTGTACCTTTTTCGTTTTCGGTACACGAAAAACATCATAATTTTTTTTTAAGGAGGACATAATTATGGCATGTTTTTTAGTACCGGCTGCTGAAGCAGTCGTCACAACTATTGCTGCAAAGGTAATTAAAACAAAGGAATCGCGCGGGGAAGCTGTTTTTGACAGCACGGAACAGACTGCACCGGAAATGGTGGAAAAAATTCCGTTTTCGCAAAAACTGGGCTGGCTGAATCGTCTGCTTTGGGGAGGCTCGGCGCTGCTTCTTTTTGAACACGTATGGCACGGGGAAGTCGTTCCCTGGTTCCCGTTTTTAACAGCGGCCGCAGATCCTTCCGAAGTTACCGCCATGCTGCATGAGATGGCTACCGCCGGCGTGATGATGACCGTTCTGGTGACAGCCGTCTGGGTGGGCATGCTGGCAGTTTCTTCTGTTATGGAAAAACGGACGATCAGTGAAAAACAGATGAAACGCTGCAGGAGGTCTGTGAAATGACCTTACTGATTACCATTTTTGCGGCGATCATCTGTACCATTCTCTGGTACTGCAGTGCATCTTGCCGGGAAATGAAAGTCGGCATACTCTGTTGGTTGTATTGGGGCGCATCTCTCATGTGGCTGGTGGACGCTGTCTTTGAATACATATCGATAGGCGCAGCGTATTTTACACCTGCCCCTGCAGATCTGCTGAATGATTTCTATCTGGGCCTTTCGGTGGTGGCGCTGGGACTGGTTATCTGGCAGGTGATTGTATTGATCAAAGATCCGAAGGGCGTTGTGAGAGAAGCCCTTTTCAGAAAGAAAAAATAATGCAGAGCAAAAGCGGCTTTGCCTTGCCCGGCGGGCCGCTTTGCCTGTTTACATCGGAGGAATCCATGCATAACGAAACAAAACAGATACTGGAAGCTGTGCAAAACGGCACGCTGTCGGTGGATGAAGCGGTTTTAAAACTGAAAGCAAAGCCCTTTGAAGACATCGGCTATGCCAAAGTCGATCTGCACCGGAAAATGCGGCAGGGGGTTTCTGAAATCATTTACGGCGCAGGAAAAACACCGCAGCAGATTTGCGGAATCATAGAAACTTTGCGAAGCAACGGGCAGGAACAGATTCTGATTACCCGACTTTCGCCGGAAGCAGCCGAAGCGGTAAGAAAAACGCAGAATATGGAATATGATCCGACGGCGCGCATTGGCTGGATCGGCGATATGCAGGAGGCCGACGGCATAGGAAAAATTGTTGTGGCCACCGGCGGAACCAGTGATATACCGGTTGCCGAAGAAGCCGCGCTGACTGCACGGTTTTTAAAGAACGAGGTAGTACGTCTGTATGATGTGGGGGTCGCCGGCTTGCACCGGATTCTTTCCCGGTTAGATGTCCTTATGGATGCCAGCGTCGTCATAGCGGTGGCCGGGATGGAAGGCGCCCTTGCCAGTGTTCTGGGAGGTTTGACGGACTGTCCGGTGATTGCCGTGCCTACCAGTGTGGGATACGGCGCGTCATTTCAGGGATTGTCGGCCCTTTTGTCAATGCTGAATTCCTGCGCCAGCGGTGTTTCGGTGGTCAATATTGACAACGGCTTCGGCGCAGGGTATCTGGCGAGCAGGATCAATCACATGGAGAGGAAATAAATGAAGATTTTATATTTGGACTGCGGCATGGGAGCCGCAGGAGATATGCTGACTGCGGCACTTTTAGAGCTGCTGCCGGACCCGGACGGATTTGTAGAGCGTTTGAATGGCCTTGGTATTCCCGGGGTACAGTTCGTAAAAGAAAAAACTGTGAAATGCGGGATTACCGGCACACATATGCATGTCCTGATACATGGCGAAGAGGAAGGCGAAAGCACACATACCCATGAACATACGCACAGCCATGATCATGCAGAACATTCCCATCATCATGATCATGCCCATCACCACAGCAGCATGGCAGATATTGAACACATTGTGCGGGGGCATCTTTCTCTGCCGAAAAAGGTGCAGGATGATGTGCTGGCAGTTTATGAGCTGATTGCCGAGGCGGAAAGCCATGCCCATGGCGTTCCTGTTACGAAGATACATTTTCATGAAGTGGGTACCATGGATGCCATCGCCGATATCACGGCGGTTTGTCTGATGATCAATGAACTGCATCCGGAGGAAATCGTGGTTTCTCCCGTTCATGTGGGAAGCGGGCAGGTAAAATGCGCGCACGGAATACTGCCTGTGCCTGCGCCAGCAACGGCATATATTTTAAAGGATGTACCCATGTACGGCGGCGATATTCAGGGAGAACTGTGCACGCCTACCGGCGCGGCGCTTATAAAGCATTTTGCATCGCGTTTTGGCCCGATGCCTGTAATGAAAACGGAAGCCATTGGTTATGGCATGGGACAAAAGGATTTTGGTGCAGCCAACTGTGTCCGGGCATTCCTCGGAGAGAGCCGGGACAGAACCGATATGGTATCGGAATTGTCCTGCAATGTGGACGATATGACGGCGGAAGAAATCGGATTCGCCATGGAACGTCTGTTTGAAGGCGGAGCGCTGGAAGTGTATACGGTTCCCATTGGCATGAAAAAATCCCGTCCGGGGACGCTGATCCGGGTGATGTGTCGGGAAGATGACAGGGAAGCGATGATCACGCTGCTGTTTCAATATACGTCTACCATCGGCGTCAGAGAAGCTTTGACACGTCGTTACGTGCTGGATCGCAGGAATGAGACCATAGACACGCCCTATGGCGAAGTGCACCGGAAAGTTTCCACCGGATACGGCGTCTGCCGCAGGAAATACGAATATGAGGATCTGGCCCGGATCGCGAGAAAAGAAGGATTTTCTCTGGAAGATGCGAAGCAGCGGCTGGAGGAATGTCAATGAACGATTATCATGAGAAAAAAAGAAAACTGGAGGACAGTATAAAGCAGATGGGCAGTGTTCTGGTGGCCTTTTCTTCCGGTGTGGATTCTACCTTTCTTCTGAAGGTAGCCCACGGTGTTTTAGGCGAAAAGGCTGTGGCAGTCACTGCCCGTGCGGATATCTATCCGATAAGAGAAACCAAAGAAGCGGAAAGCTTTTGCCAAAAAGAGGGAATCCGCCAGATTTTTGTGGACTTTGACGCATTGTCGGTTGAAGGATTCTGTGAAAATCCGAAAAATCGATGCTATCTTTGCAAACGGACGCTGTTTCAGACTTTTGGTAAAATTGCGCAGGAAAACGGGATACCTTATATCCTGGAAGGCTCCAATCTGGACGATGAAGGAGATTATCGTCCGGGAATGCTGGCAGTGAAGGAACTGGGCATTCAAAGTCCGCTTCGGGAAGCCCGCCTTACAAAAGCAGAAATCCGACTGCTGTCCCGTGAAATGGGTCTGCCTACATGGAGCAAGCCGTCCTGTGCCTGTCTGGCATCCCGTTTTGCCTATGGGGAGAAAATCGATGAGACAAAGCTTGCAAGAGTGGCGCAGGCAGAACAGCTGCTGCTGGATCTCGGTTTTTCGCAGGTTCGGGTACGCGTCCACGGCGATATCGCCCGCATTGAGATTACGGAGGAAGCATTTGAAGTACTGTTGCAGCCGGAAATGCGCCGTAAGATTCATAACGCCCTGACAAAGCTGGGATTTTTGTATGTGACACTTGATCTGGGCGGATATCAGATGGGCAGTATGAACAAAATGCTGAAATAAAAAAATATTCTGATGAATCTGTAACCTGTGCACTGAAAAATACGATGTATAAAGTATAGGATAAAATTCACAGAAAACAGGGACATAAAAGGAGGAATCAGAAGATGAAGAAAAAATCATTTTTCAGGAAACTATTGTTTATCGGCTGTGTTGTCGGTATACTGTTGTTTTCAGCGATCGGTGTCGAAGCTTCCCAATACCGCCTGGGAGACATTGATACAGACGGCTCCGTGAATGCGGCAGACGCCCTGCTGGCGCTGCAGAGTGCCGCACAGATAAATACACTGGAGGCAGATCAGATCATTGCTGCAGATGTAAATAAAGACAATGCTGTTTCTGCGGAGGATGCCCTGCAGATTTTAATGGTTGCTGCCAAACTGGATATCTTCCGGATTTCGGTGGAACTGAACGTAGACGACGAGGCATACACCATCGATAAAATTTTTGATTCGGGTGCTTATGTATGGAACTATACTCTGACGCCGGATACCGGGCTCACGGTAATAAAGGAAGTCAAAGAACTGCCGGCGGAAAGTCCGGAAGGTGAAACGCCGGAGCAGATCTATACGATCACTGCACAAAAAGAAGGCATATATCAGCTGCATTTTTTCCTTTGCCCCGTGGGAAAACCTGAAGGAGAGGCGGCAGAGGAGATGGTATTTGAAATTTATGCCCAAGTACCCGATTCGCTGACACCATTTGCAATTTCCAAGGCATTTTATCCGCAGATGGCACAATACCCCTTTGATTCGGGCAGTAAAGAGGCGTATGCGGCATGGCACGAAAGTTTGGATGCGCAGAAACGGGACCTGGGGGATACATCTTCCCTGCAGAACTTTTTCAAACAGAGCAGCGCAGCTTTTCTGACAGATACCAAGGGTGCCAATAAAGTTTATTCACCGCTTAATGTTTATATGGCGCTGTCTATGCTGGCACAGATGACAGATGGAGAAAGCCGGGGGCAGATTCTGCAGCTGCTGGGCAGCATTACTATAGACGACCTGCGCAGACAGGCAAATGACGTATGGAACGTCTCTTACAGGGATGATGGTGCGCAGACTTGTATTCTTGCCAATTCTCTTTGGCTCAACGATAAAATCAGCTTCAGAAAAAGCACCATGGATACGCTGGCACATGCGTATTATGCTTCTTCTTACCGTGGAGAAATGGGGTCAGATGCATTTGACGCAGCGCTGCAGGAATGGCTGAACCAACAGACCGGCGGCCTGCTGAAAGAGCAGGTTGCCAATATTGAAAAAATGGACCCGAGCACAGTGCTTGCACTGGCCAATACCATATATTTCAAAGCAAAATGGCTGGAAGACTTTGATAAATCGAAAACTTCATTCCAAACCTTCCACAGTCCCGCGGGAGAGATCCGGACAGACTTTATGCACCAGCGGAGTGATACGCAGTATTATTGGGGAGATCACTTTACTGCAGTTGCTCAGGATTTTTCCATGGACGGAGAAATGTGGCTGATATTGCCGGAAGAGGGAATGCGTCCGGAAGAACTGCTTTCTGATGACGAAGCCCTTGCATTTATTTCACAGCCGCAAAAAAACAATACCTGGACAAAGCATGTACGTGCATATGTCAATAAAGCAATCCCGAAATTTGATGTGGCCTCCCAGTTTGATTTAAAGGAGGCGCTGCAGACACTTGGCGTTACCGATATTTTTGACGAAACCAAATCCGACTTTTCGCCGCTGACAAATGACGTGAATGACCCTATCGCGGTGTCCAAAGCAGATCATGCGGCAAGGGTGACCATTGATGAAGAAGGCTGTACGGCTGCTGCATTTACAGTATCTAATGTGCAGATTGAATCCATGCCGTCAAAGGAATATGATTTTACGCTGGATCGGCCGTTTTTGTTCTGCATTACCAATGATAGCGGTTTGCCGCTGTTTATAGGCGTGGTCAATACACCGGCCAAATGACAGGGACGAAGTGTGAAAAAGTTTCAGTAAAAAAATTAAAATGACTGTTTCACCGGCAGTCATGTAACAGGGAGAGATGAGACCGGAGCAGGTTTCGTTTCTCCCTTTCTGCATTATTTATGGAAAAATAAAAAATGTATATTACGTTAATAAAATCCAATTGTCCACATGGAATTTTTCTTTCTTCTATGGTATAGTAATGAAAATGGTTTCTAATTCAGATATGGTTGTTGATAAGGAGATGAAGAAAATGGCAAAGATTCTTTTGTGTAACGGCAGTCCCCATACCAACGGGTGTACGGCGACGGCATTGGACGAAATGATTCGTGTTTTTGCGGAAGAGGGCATGGAAACCGAACTGATTCAGGTGGGTTCCAAAGCCGTTCGGGGCTGTATATCCTGCAGAAGCTGCAGCAAACTGGGAAAATGTGTATTTGATGATCTGGTGAATGAAGTCGCGCCCAAGTTTGAGGAAGCGGACGGCCTTGTGGTAGGAAGCCCGGTCTATTACGGTTCGCCCAACGGAACGCTGCTTTCGTTTCTGGATCGGCTGTTTTACAGCACAGGTTTTTCCAAACATATGAAAGTGGGCGCTGCAGTGGTGTCCTGCCGCAGGGGCGGCAATACCGCTTCGTTTGATGTTTTAAACAAATACTTCACCATCAGCGGCATGCCGGTGGCTTCCTCGACTTACTGGAATTAGGTCCACGGCTTTACGGCGGAAGATGTACGCAAAGATGCGGAAGGACTTCAGGTAATGCGCAATCTGGCCCGCAATATGGCGTTCCTGATTCGTGCCATTGCTGCGGAAAAGGAGCAGCACGGCCTTCCGGAAGTGGAGCGGGGCGCCACTACCAGTTTTTCCGACGGAAAATAAAATCAAAAAAAGGCGAAAGGATACGGCAGATGAAAGAAGGAACCGTAAAGATCATTTATCACAATGATAATGCAGAAAGCATCATTTCCTCCGCAGGCAGGATCTCCACGACGAAAGGAACCGCGGATGAAATCTATGCGGGCGCACTGGAAAAAGACCGGGAAGAAAATATCCGCCTGATCGGCAAAATTATTTCATCCGGGCATACTTCGGTGTTGGAGCATTGCAGTCTGAATCTGTCTTTCAATAATGTTTCCGTTTATGTAGAACAGTTTATGATAGAGTTTCGGCTGGCATCTTTCACCGTAAAGTCCAGAAGATACGTGGATTTTAGCGGCATGGGATATGTGATGCCCGATTTTTCATCCTATGGCAGCCGGGGAGAAATGCTGAAAACAGTTTATCAGAAGCATATGGAATTTCTGTTTTCTGCATACGATACGCTGCTGGAAAAGGACATTCCTAAGGAAGATGCAAGATTTGTGCTTCCATATTCCTTCCGGAGTAATTTTTACTGTACACTGAACGCGAGGGAACTGATCCGCGTGGTGGATGAAATGGTCTGGGGCAGGGGAAAAGATTATCCGGAACTGGTCCGGCTGGGACAGTCGCTCATTGAACAGTGCAGTTCGCTGCTGCCGTTTCTTGAATTCGGAAAAAACAAGTCCCTGCGGAAAGAGCAGGAAGCTGTCCTTCCGGTCTCTGCAGATACGAACCAAGCGGAAGTCAGCCTGCTGGCCGGGCCGGAGGATCCGGAAACTATGATCTGCCGGGCAGCAAAACTGTCTGCCGGCGATCCTTCCTGGCAAAGTTTTACGGCAGCAGACAGGCAGGAACAGCAGAGTATTATCCGTGACATACTGAACAGCTCCAGAAAAAGGGAACTGGAACAGGCACAGTTTACGATTCTGTTTCATCAGGTCTCTCTTGCCGGGGTGACCCATCTGGTACGGCACAGAATGCAGTCCATCCTGGTGCCCAGCTATATCCGGATCTGTGATTACGGCAAATATGTGATTCCGGAGAGCATCAAAAAAGCCGGTCTGCAGGATACATACCGGGATATTTTTGTACAGGCAGCGGAAACTGCGCGGCAATTAAAAGAACTGGGATTGTCCGACTTTGACGGAGTATATCTGCTTCTGGCAGGCATGACCGTTCCGGTGCTTACGACAATGAATGCAAATGAACTGAGCACCTTTATCCGTCTGCGCAGCTGCAGCAGGGCACAGTGGGAAATTCGCGCGCACGCAAGGACCCTGTTAAAGCTTCTGCGGGAACGGTATCCGGTGCTGTTTTCGCTGTACGGACCAAGCTGTTTTATGACAGGCGTCTGTCCAGAAGGGCGAATGAGCTGCGGACAGATGTCCAAAATCAAACAGGAGTTTTCTGTAAAACTCTGACTTAGCTTTGTTTTGTACGACGGGATATTTTCCTGAGAAGGAAAAGAAGCAGAAGGAAGGCGGCGGTACCGACAATGACGCCGCTGCTGTCAATGAGCACGTCTGTGACCTGCGCGGCCCGTCCGCTGACCAGCAGCTGGTGCAGTTCATCCGTGACGGCATACAGGATTCCTGTGGCTGCGGCCGCACTCCATTGTACCGGCATGCTGCGCCGGCAGGTGTAAACGGCGTTGTGCATATGCAGCAGGAGGAAAAAACCGAACAGCAGATATTCCGTAAAATGTGCCAGTTTGCGGACAACGCCGCTGATGCGGTCAACCTTTATCTGAAAGTCCGGATCATCGGGCTCTGCGTCTGTTACCAGCTGCAGGATCAGCGCCGCAACCCGGCCGCTGCTGACGCTGGAATCCTCGGCATTTTGTGCGGAAAAGAAAAAAATCATTGCGGCAATGGAAAGAACAGGTATCAAAGTAAGTATGGTATATCGAATTTGTGGTTTCATTTGTTTTCCTGTCTGTTTTTATTTATGGTTTCCCGGTTGTCAGGAGTATAATCCAACCGGAGGAAAATGTCCAGCAAGGACTTGAAAATCAGGAAATATATCTTTATTTCCACGGAAAAGAGTGCTATACTGAAAAAAACAAGGAGGAGGTATTTATGATGCTGAATACTGCAAAATTTGAACCCGGTATTATAGCGGTAAGCCGCGACTGTTTCCCCATGACGCTTTCCGAGTCAAGAAGGAAAAAAGTTGTAAGCGCTTATCGAAACACATATGGAGAAATCTATGAATGTCCCGTTGTGGTGGAAAATGAAACCGATATGTTAAAAGCGCTGGAAGACGTCAAGGCAGCCGGCTGCAATGCACTGGTTGTTTATCTCGGAAATTTCGGTCCGGAAACGTCAGAGACACTTCTTGCAAAATATTTTGACGGCCCGGTAATGTATGTGGCGGCGGCGGAAGATGCCAGCGACAAACTGGTAGGCGACCGCGGTGATGCATACTGCGGCGTTTTAAACTGCAGCTATAATCTGAAACTGAGAAATTTAAAGGCATATATTCCGGAATACCCGATGGGCGATCCGGAGGATGTGGCGAAGATGATCCACGAATTTGCCCCTGTGGCAACCGCAATCGTCAGCGTACATAATCTCAAGATCATTTCCTTTGGCCCCAGACCCCAGGATTTCCTGGCCTGCAATGCACCTATCAAGCGGCTGTATGATCTGGGCGTGGAGATTGAAGAAAATTCGGAGCTCGACCTGTTTGCTGCTTTCCATGAGCATGCGGATGATGCGCGGATTCCGCAGGTGATCAAAGAGATGGAAGAGGAGCTGGGCGACGGAAATAAGATGGCCGGTATTCTTCCGAAACTGGCGCAGTATGAACTGACGCTGCTGGATTGGGCGGAAGCGCATAAAGGCTGTAAAAAATACGTGGCATTTGCCAACAAATGCTGGCCCGCATTCCAGACACAGTTCGGCTTTGTTCCCTGCTATGTCAATTCCAGACTGACCGGCCGCGGGATCCCTGTTTCCTGCGAGGTGGATATCTACGGTGCATTGAGTGAGTATATCGGCACGGCGGTTTCTCAGGATGCGGTTACATTGCTGGATATCAACAATTCCGTTCCGAAAGATATGTATGAGAGGGACATCAGAGGCAAATTTGATTACACCCTGCAGGATACCTTTATGGGTTTCCACTGCGGCAATACCTGTTCTGGAAAGCTGGTCACCTGTACAATGAAGCATCAGATGATTATGAAGCGCTCTCTGGAACCGGACAGTGAACCCAACATCACAAGAGGAACACTGGAAGGCGATATTGTGCCGGGAGATATCACATTCTTCCGCCTGCAGAGTACCGCAGACGCGCAGCTGAAGGCTTATATTGCGCAGGGCGAAGTGCTTCCCGTAAAGACCTGCTCCTTCGGCGGCATCGGTGTATTTGCGATTCCGGAAATGGGCAGATTCTACCGTCATGTACTGATTGAGAACAATTTCCCCCATCATGGGGCGGTGGCATTCGGACATTTCGGAAAAGCGCTGTTTGAAGTATTCCGTTATCTCGGCGTCTGTGACATCGGCTTCAATCAGCCGAAAGGCATGCTTTACAAAACAGAAAATCCTTTTGTATAAAATAGCGGCCCCATTCAAATTTCTGTATTAACAGCTTTGAATGGGGCTAATTTATGCGTGACAAAAATCAGAAACAATGCTATACTATTGAATAATATCGGCTTTTGCCACATATGATGCAGTATTCGCGCCGTAAAATCATACCGGAAGAAGAGCAGAAGGTATGGTTTTGCGATATGCGATGCAATGATAGATGAAAGCGGAGGATTACATAATGACCTTGTTAAAAGCGATTATTTTAGGTATCATACAGGGATTGACGGAGTTTTTGCCGGTCAGCAGTTCGGGCCATCTTGCAATTTTTAAGGAGCTTCTGCATATTCAGGCCGCATCCGGTGCGTCTGAGCTCACCTTCGATATTCTTCTGCACATCGGGACACTTGTTGCCATCTGTTTTGCATTCCATAAAGATATTAAAAAGATGATCGTGGAATTTGTGCTGATGCTCAGAGACATTTTCCTGAATGCAAAACTTTTCTGCAGCAAACCCTTCGGAATGAAAAAAGAAGAAAAAGAATATCTGCGGATTATTAACGGAAGCTACCGGAAATTTGTACTGATGGTCATTGTTGCCACCATTCCCACCGGCATCATCGGCATTCTACTGAAGGATGTAGTGGAGTCCATCAGTTCGAGCCTTCCCATCGTCGGTGTATCGCTTTTGATTACCGCCGTACTTCTTCTGATTGCGGATACATCGGAAAACAAAAGAAAGACGCCCAGAAATATTCCGTACTGGCAGGCTGCTATTGTGGGTGTTGTGCAGGGAATTGCCACAATTCCGGGCATTTCCCGCTCCGGTTCTACGATTTCCGCCTGTTCTTTCTTTGGATTTGACAAGAAATTTGCCGTAAGATTTTCCTTTATTATGTCCATTCCGGCTATTCTCGGCGCCCTTATACTGGATATCAAAGATATTGATTTCGGCAAAATCGGCGGACAGATGTGGGGATATTATGTGATTGGCATGGTTTTAGCCGCAGTCATTGGATATTTCTGTATCAAAATCGTCAATTATCTTGCAAAGGAACGTAAGTTCAAATATTTCAGCATTTATTGCTGTATTGCCGGTCTGGTTGCCATTATCGGCGGCATCATAATTGCATAATACGAGGAGGAAGGCTTATGCGAAGCATAACTTTTAATGCCTTCCGACGACATGGCAGGTGCGACATAAGGCGCGCGTGCCGATACCTTAATAGTAAGGAGAGGATGGCCGATGGCCGGTTCGTCTGGAAATCATCGTAAAAGAAAGAAACCTTCAGAAAACCAGACAGCACATAAACAAAAAAATACTTCCATTTCGCTGACCAGCGAAATTGTGCTTTTAATTTGTCTTCTGCTTTCCATTCTGCTGTTCATTTCCAATTTTGGAATCGGCGGCAGGCTGACCAGAGGACTGAGTGATCTGTTTTTCGGAATCTTCGGCGTTGCCGCATATGTATTCCCGGTTGTTTTTGCCGCAGTCGTTTTTTTTATTGTTTCCTCATCAAGAATCCATCAGGCGGGCTGTAAGGTCGCCGCTTTTCTGTTGTTTACACTGGCATTATGTCTGTTTGCGCAGATTCTGGACGCGAAGCAGTCGTCGAATTATGATCTTGGGGCTTTGTTTCTCTATGCCAGACGGACGCATCATGGCGGCGGATTTATCGGCGGCGCGGTCTATAAACTGATGTATGGAGCGATTGGGACGGTAGGCGCGATAATTCTGGCGGTTTTTCTTTTTATCATCAGCGGTGTTTTGCTGACCGGAAAATCATTCTTAAAGCTTTTGTCTGAACAAAGCGCAAAGCTGGTGGGCAATGCAAAACAGGAAGTCCGCGAACGAAAAAACCGGTCGGAGACAAACCGTGCCCCGGAACGAAATGCCGCATCTGAAACCACAGGCGAATTTGTCATGCCTGTTCTGGAAGAAACCAATGAAAAGCAGGAAGAGAAAACTGTCGTACGCAGGAAGAAATCCAGAAAAGAACAGGCAGAATCTGCTGCGGATGTTTCAGATATACAGCTGAATCAGGCGGCCCGGTCGGCTTCGGAACCTGAGGAAGAATTGCCGGCGTCTTTAATCAAGCCAAAGCGCGCAAAGGCAAATGCTGCCGAAGAGACAAAAGAAATTACGCCGGAACTGCCGGTAATCCCGGAGCCGGCTTCTGCAGCAGCGTCGGAAGAGGAGTTTATTCTTCCGCCCATACGTCTTTTCCAGAAAAACAGAGAATCTGCGGATACCGGATCGGGACAGCAGCTGAAAGAAACGGCGCAGAATCTCCAGAATACCTTACGGAGCTTTGGCGTGAATGTAAATATCACAGATGTCAGCCGGGGACCTGCGGTGACCCGTTATGAGTTTCGTCCGGAACCCGGCGTAAAGGTCAGCCGCATCCTGTCGTTGGCTGACGATATCAAGCTGAATCTGGCTGTAAACGATATCCGGATCGAAGCCCCCGTTCCCGGAAAGGCAGCGGTGGGCATTGAAGTACCCAATGCGAAAAAATCTGCGGTTCTGATCCGGGATCTGTTTGAATCCAAAGAGCTGCTGTCTGCAAAATCTCCCCTTGCTTTTGCAGCCGGAAAAGATGTTTCCGGCAGGGTCATCGTGGCGGATCTTTCCAAAATGCCCCATATGCTGATTTCCGGCACTACCGGTTCCGGAAAAAGCGTATTCACCAATTCCATACTGATCACTTTTTTGTATCGCTGCAAACCGCAGGATGTGAAATTCATTATTATAGACCCCAAAGTTGTGGAGTTTGGCGTCTATAACGGGATTCCAAATCTGATCATCCCGGTTGTTACCGATCCGAAGAAGGCCGCCGGGGCCTTAAACTGGGCGGTTTCAGAGATGACGGCGCGCTATAAAAAATTTGCGGATATGCATGTTCGTGATCTGGACAGCTACAATAAATGCATTGATGAGAAGCAGTATGAATTTTCGCTGGAGGAAGGAGAGGAGATTCCGGAACGTCTTCCGCGGATCGTCATTATTATCGATGAGCTTGCCGATTTGATGATGGTGGCAGCGAGAGAAGTGGAAGAGGCCATCTGCCGTCTTGCACAGCTTGCCCGCGCTGCAGGTATTCATATGATTATTGCCACACAGCGGCCCTCTGTAGACGTTATCACCGGCCTGATCAAGGCCAATGTGCCTTCCCGGGTTGCCCTCACCGTGGCAAGCGGTACAGATTCCCGTACCATTCTGGATATGAACGGGGCGGAAAAACTTCTTGGAAACGGGGACATGCTGTTTTATCCCAGTGATTATCCGAAACCCATTCGCGTACAGGGCGCCTTTGTTTCGGATAAGGAAATTTCGGATGTGGTTGCGCATTTGAAAAATCAGAACAAAAACGTCAGCTATGACGAACGGATCATACAAAAGATTGAATCCAATGCGGTACCTGCGGAAACCCAGACAGAACAGGTACCGGAGGACGGAAAGGATGAACTGTTCTGGGAGGCCGGCGCATTGATCTGCGATAAGCAGAAGGCGTCTATCGGTTCGCTGCAGCGCGTATTCCGGATTGGTTTTAACCGGGCGGCGCGTATCATGGATCAGCTTTGCGAGGCAAATGTGGTTGGGCCGGAGCAGGGAACCAAAGCCAGAGAAATTCTTATGACGGCGGAAGAGTTTGAACTGTTCCGAAACGCAAAGCCGGAAGAAGCGGCAAAGTAAATTGTGGAAAGTAAGGAGTATCAAATGGCTGAGATTTTAGATGGTAAGAAAGTCGCGGATGCAATTGTAGAGGAATGTAAAAGTGAAGTAGGCAGACTTTCGCTCTGCGGTATTACAAAAACACTGGCAGTGATTCTGGTGGGAAATGATCCCGCTTCGGCAATCTATGTCAATAACAAAAAGAAAAAATGTGAGTATATCGGCATTTATTCCAAAACTTATGAATTGCCGGAGCATACGACCCAGGAGGAACTGCTGGCACTGATCCACCGGTTGAATGAAGATCTGCATGTGGATGGCATTCTGGTACAGCTTCCGCTGCCTGCACATATTGATGAAAACACGATTATCACGGCGATTGATCCCGCCAAGGATGTGGACGGATTTCATCCGGCCAGCGTAGGCGCATTGTCCATCGGCCTGCCCGGCTATGTTTCCTGTACGCCTGCAGGCATCATACAGATCCTGAAGCGGAATCATATTGATATTGCCGGAAAACACTGTGTGATTATCGGGCGCAGCAATATCGTTGGGAAGCCCATGGCGATGCTGATGCTCAAAGAAAATGCGACGGTCACCGTAGCGCATTCCAGAACTACCAATTTAAAGGCAGTTGCGAAATCAGCGGATATTTTAATCGTCGCCATCGGTAAGCCGGAATTCATCGACCGTTCCTATGTCAAAGAAGGCGCTGTCGTCATTGATGTGGGCATAAACCGGAAAGCAGACAAAACCCTTTGCGGCGATGTATTATTTGCTGATGTGGCGCCGGTTGCATCTGCAATCACACCGGTTCCGGGCGGCGTTGGCCCGGTCACAATCGCAATGCTGATGCATAACTGTGTATTTGGACTGGAGTAGAAGGTTGGTCTATGTCAGATAAAACAAAAAAAATTGATCTTCAGGATATGGATAAACTGAAGCTGACCAGACGCCGCAGAAGAGTAACAGAAGCAGTGGATACCGGAAGTCTGCATGATGTGGATTCCCCTTCCATGCACGAGGAAAAAGATGCGGATAGAGCGGATGTGGACGTATTTTCCGAAGAATTCAAAAATAAATATCGCAATCCGTTCAAGCGTCTGTACCGGATCATTAACGAAGAAGAGCTTTCGGAAAAATATTCGGAACGGGTGGTTCGTCTTGTGGGTATTTTTTCCGGACTTTTCCTGTTGTTCGTGATTTTTGTTCTGATGCTGCTGTATTATTTTACCTATTCTTCCTATACGGCAAACTGCAGAAAAGGACAGACGGCAGAAGACGCCGGGAATACGGACGCCGCCATTGTATATTATGAAAAGGCGCTGGAGAAAACAAATTCCAGAGACAGAAAGATTAGCGTACTGAATAATCTGGTCAGACTCAGCGAGGGGAATGAATCTACTTTTAATTTAAAATCCTATCTGACGGAACTGGCCATGGTGGATACTTCCAATACGGAACCGGTAAATCGCCTGAAAGAACTTTTATTAGCGGACAACGACCTGGATGCGATTTTTTCCCTTGCAAAGGAACTGGAAAACTGCAAGAATGTAGAAGCCTTATATGATATTCTGCAGAATCAGCCCCAGTTCAACTACAAATCCGGAACATATGATGAGCCGCTGATGGTTTCTATCCGTTCAGAAGAAGGAGCCAGTGTTTACTATACACTGGATGGTTCGGAAGCAAATGAAACTGCAGCGCTTTATGCGGAGCCGTTTCTGATCAATGAGGAAGGAAAAACCACCGTGCATGCCATCAGCATCAATGCAGCCGGTATAAAAAGTAAGGATTATTCCGTTACTTATAACATCGTTTCCGGCGACATCGCGGCGCCTGTGGTGTATCCGAAAAGCGGTACCTATACCGAGGAAAC
Organism: uncultured Lachnospiraceae bacterium; assembly: GCA_947630695.1. GTDB lineage: Bacteria > Bacillota > Clostridia > Lachnospirales > Lachnospiraceae > CANRIM01. The sequence continues at coordinate 43,144 of CANRIM010000012.1, read as the reverse complement.
GGAAATTGTTATCGAAGTGCCCACCGGCTGTACCGCTTATTATACGCTGGATGAAAGCGAGCCGGATATCAACGCCGCTATATATAAACCCGGCATGACAATTGCCTACGGCAACCATATTTTTACGGTGAAATTTATCGATCAGAACGGCAATGAAAGCGAATCCACATCCAGAGCATATATTTATGAGCCGTCTTATGATGTTTCCTTAAGAGAAGCCATTTATTCGGTTCAGCAGGTGCTGATCGATCACGGAAAGCTGAGGGAACGCGGTGAGAAAGTGTTCAACAGCGCAGGAGATGAACCTTTCTTTGACTGTGCCAATATTATATCACTGGATGAAGAATTATTTTACTGCATCACAATGTCAGATTCCGTGAACGGAGAAAGCAATTATGCCGTGAATGTAAAAAACGGGGCTGTTTTTGCACTGCAGAAAAACCCGTCAGGCAGTTCGTATCTGACAGCGATTGAATGATGCGTATTGCTCTGTAAATGACTGAGGGAGAAATTTTTTAAGACACGGGCTGTCAGGAACTTGAAATGAGGTTTTATGGGTCATACTCCCATCCGGGAACTTCCGGAAAATGAGCGTCCTTATGAAAAACTGCTGAAGCACGGGGCGCAGTCGCTGGAGGATTCCGAACTGATTGCGGTTCTTTTGCGCAGCGGAACCGAAAAACATTCCGCAATTGAAATCGCAAGAAGCATATTGTCGCATCCCCTTGTGAATAATAATCTGGATGCTTTGCATCATCTGCAGTACGCTGATCTTCGCAAGATCGGCGGGCTCGGTAAAGTCAGAAGCCTGCAGTTTCTGGCTACCATTGAGTTTGCCAGACGAATTTCCAAAGCGAAGGCATTGACCAGACTGACGTTTACAAAACCGGAAACCATTGCACAGTATTATATGGAGGACATGCGGCATCTTACATACGAAACGGTAATTGCGGCTTTTTTAAATTCCAGAGGTGATTTTCTGGGGGATAAGGAAGTGTTTCGCGGAAGTGTCAATGCTTCCGTCGCATCGCCCCGGGAAGTGTACATCGAAGCGGTTCGCCATGATGCCGTCGGCATTGTGCTTCTGCACAATCATCCCAGCGGAGATCCCCTGCCAAGCAGAGAAGACATTCTGCTGACCAAACGGCTGATTCAGGCGGGAGAAGTGCTTTCCATTCCTCTGGTAGATCATATTGTGATCGGAGATAACCGTTATTACAGTTTTCGGGAAAAAGAGAATTTATATTGAAATACCATTCATCAGTGAAACGGAGACAAATGCGATGCTGCTGAATACCTATGGAATTGATTTTGGTACCAGTTATCTGAAAATATTCAATGCAAGTAAAAAAAGCGTTTTAAAAGAGAGAAATATTATTGCAAAGGACGCCGACGGGAAACTGCTGGCAGTGGGAGATGAAGCATACATGATGTATGAAAAAGCGCCCGAAAGCATCACGGTTTCCTATCCGATTTCCGCCGGGGTCATTGCAAGCATAGAGAATACGAAAACCATTCTGAAGAAATATATCGGCTCCGGCTTTGGTCTTTTTTCCAAAACCTGCGACTATTATCTCTCTCTGCCGACGGATATTACCGAGGTGGAGAAACGCGCGTTTTATCAGCTGATCACCAGTTCCAGTATTTTTGCCCGCAAGGTTTACATTGTAGAGCGGTCTATTGCAAATGCGGTGGGCATGGGCATTCAAATCGATCAGCCGGACGGCGTGATGGTCATTGATATCGGTGCGGATACCTGTGAGATTTCTGTTATTTCCATGAAAACCGTGGTGCACAGTACCCTGCTGCAGGTGGGCGGGAATAAGATCGATGAGGCAATTCAGAATTATCTCCGGAAAAAATACAGTTTTCAAATTGGATTAAAAACGGCGGAGAATATGAAGCGGATGCATTTATGCGCGGTCAATGAAGTGCCGGACAAACACATTCAGGTGGCCGGTTTTGACATGATCGGTATGCTTCCGCTGGAAAAAGACCTTACCCAGAATGAAATGACGGAGCCTGTCGGGGAATGTCTGAATCTGATCGTGGACGGCATCAAAGGTATACTGGAAAAGACGCCGCCGGAGCTTTCTGCGGATATTCTCAAAAACGGGATTTATCTGACCGGCGGAACCTCTAAGCTGCGCAGAATTGCCGATTATTTCAAAGCGGCCACCAATATCGAGATGCATCTTTCGGATGCGCCGTCGGAAAGCGTAGTCCGGGGACTTTCCCTCATCATTGCCAATCCGGCCTTTAAGGGCTATGCGGCGGAACCGAAGGACAAGGTATATTACTAGAAAGGCTGCGGCCATGAAGCAGAAAAAGAAATTAAAAAGTAAATATGTGCTTCTGATATTTATTGTGCTCAGCGTCATACTGATTGCTTTTACGATTCTTGTAAAAAAAAGCAGCCGGATGTATCAGGTCTTTGGAAACGTTATTGCACCGGTGGAAAAGGCCTTTACGAAAGCCGGTCATTTTTTCAGTGATTCGTTGTCGGTTTTTCAGGATAAAAATGCTTTGATCGAAGAAAATGAAAATCTGAAAACATCCTATGCGGAGCTTTCCGAACAGATCACGTCCCTTCAAATCGAAAATCAGATGCTGAAGGATTATAAGGATCTGTATCAGCTGGAGCAAAGCTACGGTCAGTATCATACACTGGCTGCCAATGTCATTTCCAATGACACCGGAAACTGGTTCGAATCCTTTCTGGTGGACAAGGGAGAAGAAGACGGGATCACCGAAGGAATGAATGTGATCGCCAAAGGGGGGCTTGTGGGCAAAATTGTGGCCGTCGGACGGACATGGAGCAAGGTGCGTTCCATCATTGATACAGCAAGCTATGTTTCCGTAAAGGGCGTCGGAAGCGGAGATTACGGGTATATCAGCGGTGATTCAGAACTGAAGGAAAGCGGAAAAGTCCGGCTGGAACAGCTCTATGATTCCGATGATAATACCGGCCCCGGCGAATTGATTGTTACCTCTAACATTTCAGATGTGTACTGGCCCGATATTGTAGTGGGTTATCTTTCCGATATTTCCATGGATGCGAATAATCTGACGAAAACAGGAAGTGTCGCGCTGACGGTGGATTTTGAACATCTCCGCCAGGTCATGATCATCACAGGCAAAAAGGAAGTTGCGGGAAATTGAAATTGAAACGAATTGCCGTTTATATCGGCTTATTATTCATATTATTTGTTTTGCAGTGTTCGGTCTTTGGCAAACTGCGTCTTGCCGGCGTGATGCCGGATCTTTGTCTTGTTCTGATTCTTTCTCTTGCCTACTTTCGCGGCTCTTCCTGGGGCGTAGTTTTTGGTTTCCTGACGGGACTGCTGTACGATCTTTTCAGCGGTTATATGATCGGCGTGTCCTGCTTGATTTTCCTTCTGCTGGGTTTTGCTGCCGGGAAATGCAATAAAGACTATTTTGATTACAATTTTGATTTAAAGGTTCCTTTGCTTCTGATCGGGGCGGGGGATTTCCTTTACAATCTCTATATGTATGCGGCTTCGTTTCTGCTGTTTGGGGACACGAAATTTCTTTATTATCTGCGGCATATCATGCTGCCGGCGATGATTTACACTGTGCTGGCCGGGGCACTGCTGTACCGGGTTCTGTTTTTGATCGAACAGAAACTGTCCACTGACGAGAGAAAGGCAGATGGTTATTTTGTTTCGTAAGTTAAAAGATAATCTGATCTATTTCTTCAATTCCAGAATCCTTGTATTTGCACTTCTCATGCTGGTTTTGTGCGGGATTCTCGTCGCCCGTTTATATCGTCTGCAGATCATTCACGGGGATGAATATCTTTCCAATTTTAATATCAAAATCAAAAAAGAACAGGTCATTCCCAATACCCGGGGACAGATTTATGACTGCAAAGGCAGAGTGCTTGCCTACAATGAACTGGTTTATTCGGTGGTTATCGAGGATAACGGAACATATGAGGATCTGGAAGAGAAGAACAAAATTCTCAATTCTCAGTTGCTGGAACTGTTTCAGATCATTGAATCCAACGGCGATTCCGTGATTCGGGACTTTGATGTTTCGATAGATGAAAACGGCCAGTATGTCTATATGAGCGATGGAAACGAGCGGCTTCGATTCCTTGCGGATATTTTCGGAAGAATTTATATTGACGATCTGGAGGAAGAAGAACGAAATATGTCTGCCAATGATCTGGTGGCATATCTTTGCGGAGAAAATGTATACGACATCGATACTGCGGCATTGTCCACGGATCAGATTTTAAAGCTTTTGTCCATTCGTACGGGACTTTCCTTTAACAGCTATCAGAAATACATTACCACCACCATTGCGGAAAATATTTCCGACGCCACCAAAGCCGCCATTCTGGAAAATGAGGAAAAATACACCGGCGTGTCCATCAAAGAATCTACGATCCGCAAATACAATTATTCGCCTTATATGTCCCAGATTCTCGGCTATGTGGGCGCTATTTCCTCCGAGGAACTGAACAATTACAAGGGCATTGATGAAAAATATGACGAATCCTATGTGGTGGGAAAAACCGGCATCGAACGTTATATGGAAAGCGATCTGCAGGGGACCAACGGTTTTACTTCGTTTTTTGTGGACAATCTGGGCAAAGTCATCGAAGTAGATGAGGAGACGAAACCTACCGCCGGAAATGACGTATATCTGTCGGTGGATGCGGATCAGCAGGAAACCATTTACCATATTCTCGAACAGCATCTGGCTGGCATTCTGCTGTCCAGACTGGTACGAACCAGCGGATATGAAACAAGAAAAATCACGGAAACCGATGATCTGGTCATCTCCATTGACGATGTTTACATTCAGCTGATCAAAAATAATCTGATCAATACGGGGCATTTTCAGGCGGCTGATGCCAGCAATAACGAACGGCAGGTGTATCAGACCTGGAAATCCAAATTTGACGCAGTGACAGGCAGTATCTGCGGAGAACTGACTGCCGGGACCAGTAAACCGGTTATTGAATACAACGAGGAATTCCAGGATTATCAGTACGAAATCCTCAATCATATTGTAGACAAAGGCGTCATTAAGGAGGACGCCGCAACCGAAAACTATACGCCTTATCAGGAACTGAGCAGGGGCAGCATCAGCCTCCGGGAATATATCAGCACCTGTATTGCAGATAAACTGATCGATACGGATCTGATCCTGGCAGACAATGCCTATGCGGATGCGCAGGAACTTTATACCAGCCTGACGGATTATATCCGAAAAGAAATGGAGCATGACCGGACCTATGAGAAGCTGCTGTATGAATATCTGATTCTGGACAAACAGATCAGCGGAAGAGAACTTTGCCTGATTCTGTATGATCAGAATATTTTAACGATGGATATCAGCCGGTATGACGGACTTGCCTCAGGAAAGTCGTCGCCCTTTGATTTTATTTATGAAAAAATTGCCAATCTGGAACTGACGCCGGCGCAGCTGGCACTGGATCCCTGTTCCGCCGCCGTGGTTCTGACGGATGTCAATACCGGAAAGGTCAGGGCGCTGGTGTCGTATCCCAGCTATGATAATAACCGGCTGACCAATCATATTGATTCCGCCTATTACAATCAGCTGATCAACGATGCGGCGCTGCCCCTGTACAACAGGGCGACGCAGCAGAAGACGGCGCCGGGGTCCACTTTTAAAATGGTTTCCGCAGTGGCAGGACTGGAAGAAGGGGTGATCACACCGGATACCATGATTGAAGATCTGGGAGAATTTACCAAAGTGGAATCGAATAACAAATGCTGGATTTACCCTTTGAATCACGGTTATCTGAATGTCACTTCCGCCATCCGGCATTCCTGCAACTACTTTTTCTATGAAGTGGGGTACCGGCTGGGCCTCACCGGCAGCGACGAGAGTTCCTTCAATGATTCCTTCGGTATTTCCAGACTGGACAAATATGCGTCCCAGTTCGGACTGGACGAAGTGTCCGGCGTGGAAATTGCGGAAAGCGAACCGCAGCTGGCAACGCAGTACCCGATTACGGCTGCCATCGGACAGTCCAATCACAACTATACCAGTTCACAGCTGGCAAGATATGTTTCCACCATTGCCAACGGCGGCAATCTCTATCAGCTTTCTCTGATCGATTCCGTAAAAAATACGGAGGGAGAAGTGTTAAAACAGATAGAACCGAAACTGACACGAAAGCTGGATTTTTCTTCTTCCTCCATGTCGGTGATCCGTACCGGTATGCGCAACATGGCCGAATCCTCCTCGGTGCTTTCCGGGATGCAGGTGCAGGTTTCCGGAAAAACCGGAACCGCCCAGGAAGTTGCAAACCGCGGCGACCATGCGCTGTTTGTAGGATATGCGCCCAGTGAAGCGCCGCAGGTGGGCATTTCCGTGCGTATTCCCAATGGTTATGTATCTTCCAATGCGGTGGAGATTGCCAGAGATGTACTGAATTACTATTTTAATTTTACGAATAAAGAAGAAATTATGACAGGCAGGGCGATTACGCCGGGTACGGAAGTGATCCACGACTGACGCGATATATTGTCTTTTTTCCGATATCGCAGCACCCGCATAATTAATTTTTTTACGAACGCATTTTGACATAATTTACGTTTCTCCTGTGCTATATTGGGTGCAAATGATAGGAGGAACCGTATATGAGTGAAGTAATTGTTGTGACTTCGGGAAAAGGCGGCGTGGGAAAGACGACGACTACGGCAAATATCGGGACAGGCCTTGCTAAACTCGGGAAAAAAGTCGTTCTGATCGATACAGATATCGGGCTGAGAAACCTGGATGTGGTTATGGGTCTGGAAAACCGGATCGTCTATCACCTGGTGGATGTGATCGAAGGAAACTGCCGACTGAAGCAGGCGCTGATCAGAGACAAACGCTATCCGGGGCTTTTCGTCCTTCCTTCCGCGCAGACAAGAGATAAATCAGCGGTCAATCCCGCGCAGATGACGGAACTGACGCAGCAGTTAAGAGACTGTTTTGATTATATTATACTGGATTGTCCTGCCGGTATCGAGCAGGGGTTTCAAAACGCGGTAGCCGGCGCGGACCGGGCGCTGGTGGTAACCACACCGGAGGTTTCCGCCATCCGGGATGCGGATCGTATTATCGGCCTGCTGGAGGCAAAAGGCATGTCACGCTGCGATCTGATTGTCAACCGGATCCGCATGGATATGGTGATGCGCGGCGACATGATGTCAATGGATGATGTGGTGGATATTCTGGCGATCAATCTGATCGGCATTATTCCTGATGATGAACGTATCGTTATCTCCACCAATCAGGGAGAACCGGTGGCGGGCGACGATTCCAAAGTCGGACAGGCCTTTATGAATATCTGCTGCCGGATTATGGGCAAAGAAGTTCCCTTTATGGATCTCGCAGTGAAACGAAGATTTTTTATGCGTTTTACCGGATTGTTAAAAAAGCAGAGGGAGGTGCGCTCATGAAATTCCGGTATTATCTGAATCGAAACAAATCCAAAAGCATTGCAATGGACCGGCTGAAAGTACTGTTGATTTCCGATCGGGTGGACTGTAATCCCGATATGATGGAGATGCTGAAAAAGGACCTGACCCGGGTCATTTCCAAATATCTGGAGATTGATGCGGATGCGGTGAACGTACAGATCCGGAAAACTTCCCTGAAGGACAAGGGCACTTATCAAGCGAAGATCTGCGCCAATGCGCCGATCAAGTCAGTGAGCAATGCCGTAACCTTAAAGCCGTAGCTGCAATGATACGAAAGAGGCGTTCATATGACAAATATTATCAAAAAATATAACATAGATCATTACCGTTTCAGCCTGTTTTTCTGCCTGATCGGCATATCGGTGCTGGGCATCCTGCTGATCGGCAGCGCCGATCCGTCTTACCAGAAGACGCAGATCATGGGGCTGGCACTGGGCGTGGTGCTGATGATTATTTTTTCGCTTCTGGACTATCATTTTATACTGTTTTTTTATCGAATCATTTACCTGGTCAATCTGGCCCTTCTCCTCTGGGTAAAACTGGGCGGAAAAGAATCCCATGGAGCGACCCGATGGATTCAGATCACGGAAAGATTTCAGTTTCAGCCTTCTGAGCTGACGAAAATACTATTGATTTTATTTCTGGCGCAATATATAATGGAACATGAAGATAATATAAATTCCTGGAAGACATTGCTGAAACTTTTTGTTTTATGTGCGCTTCCGGTTGCGCTCATCTTCATGCAGCCCGATCTTTCGACATCCATCACCGTTGTATTTATACTCTGTGCTATACTGTTTGTCGGCGGATTAAGTTATAAGATCATAGGAACCTTTCTGGCTGTTGCCGCGCCCTTGTCTGTTGCTTTTGTCATTTTAGTGGAAAAGGTGGGAGACAAGATCCTGTACACACATCAGTACAACCGGATCATGGCATGGCTGCATCCCGAACAATACATTAATTCAGAAGGTTACCAACAGGCAAATTCTATCATCGCAATCGGTTCAGGAAAGCTCACCGGAAAAGGATTGAACAACAATGTGATCAGTTCCGTGAAAAACGGTAATTACATTTCAGAACCTCAGGCTGACTTTATTTTCTCTATTGCCGGGGAGGAACTGGGATTTCTGGGGTCGATATTCATCATTCTTCTTCTTGGGTTCATCGTCGCTTCCTGTCTGATGATTGCAAAAAACGCATCTGATTTGTCGGGGAAACTGATTGCAACCGGTATGGCTGCGCTGATCGGTTTTCAGGGGTTTGTCAATATTGCAGTCGCAACCGGTCTGATTCCGAATACAGGATTACCGCTTCCTTTTGTGAGCTATGGGTTGACCTCATTGGTCAGTTTGTTTATCGGGATGGGGATCGTGCTCAATGTTGAATTACAGAAGAAAGATTATCGATGAGGTTATACTATGAATATCGTTTTGATTGCACATGATTCGAAGAAAACGCTCATGCAGAATCTGTGTATTGCTTATAGAAGCATTTTAGCAAGGCATACCCTGTATGCAACCGGCACCACCGGAAGGCTGGTCGAAGAAGTGACCAATCTGTCCGTGCATAAGTATCTGGCAGGCCACCTGGGCGGAGAACAGCAGCTGGCTGTGGAAATTGAGCATAACTCCATGGATATCGTGATTTTTTTGCGGGATCCTTTAACACCCAGAGTCCATGAGCCCGATATTGCAAATGTTGCCCGGCTTTGTGATAAAAACAACATTCCGCTGGCAACCAATCTGGCTTCTGCAGAACTTATGATAAAAGCCTTAGAGCGAGGAGACTTGGAGTGGCGTGATACATTCAGGTAAAAAAATATGGTTTCGCGTATTGCCTGCTGTGCTTTTGATTCTGTCACTGACCGGCTGCGGCGCGAAAAGCAAAAAAACGGCATCATATGATTTTTCCAGAGTTTCCTCTACGCTGGCGTCTCATGACCTGAAAACAGTGGACGGTTTTGCCCGCAAACACGGCCTGTGTGTTTTGGGCGCCGATGAGCACGGGATTTATGAACAGGAGCATCTGGACTACATCTGCGGCATTTTTGATCTGAACAATCAGAAAACCTTATATGCGCAGAGAATTTTTGAACAGATCGAGCCTGCGTCTCTGACCAAAATCATGACGGCATATCTCGCTTTGAAGTACGGCAATCTGGACGATGTGATTGTCGTCAGCGATATTATCAATCTGATTACGGATCCCGGCGCCTCCACCTGTAATCTGGAAGTCGGCGATACTATGACATTAAAGCAGCTTTTGTACGCCTTTCTGGTACATAGCGGCAATGACGCCGGAAATGTGATTGCCGAGTATATTTCCGGCAGTATTGAAGCGTTTGCAGATCTTATGAACGAAGAAGCGCAGTCGATGGGCGCAACGCATACGCACTTTAAAAATCCCCACGGTCTGTCGGACCCGGAGCATTATACCACCGCATATGATCTGTATCTGATCTTCAATGAAGCCATTAAAAACGAAACTTTTCTGGAGCTGATCTCTACGGCCACCTATGAGTGTACCTATACGACGGCGACGGGAGAGAGCAAGACACAGACATTCAACAATACAAACCGTTTTTTACACAATGAATACAAGCCCCCTGCGGGCGTTCGTGTATTGGGCGGAAAGACAGGAAGTACGGATGAAGCAGGGTTGTGCCTGATCTGCCTGTGCTATGATGAAAGCAACAATCCGTATATTTCCATTGTCATGCATGCGACAAGCAGGATTCAGCTGTATCAGGCACATATCATGCTGATGTATCTGATTTAAAAATCCATTCGGACTTTTAAATAAATTTTATTACAGGGAGGACAAGGCCATGGTTCGATTAATCGTAGGAGAAAAGGGCAAAGGAAAGACAAAATATTTACTGGATCAGGTAAATAATGATGTGAATAAATTTTCGGGTTGTGTTGTTTATCTGGATAAGAGCAACAAACACATGCATGAATTAAGTAATAAAGTCAGATTGATCAACGTAAAGGAATACGGATTGAAAAATGCAGATGCATTTATCGGTTTTATTTTGGGGCTGCTGGCAGGCAACTATGATATTCAGGAGATTTTCTTTGACAGCTACCTTGCCATATCTCATCTGGAAGGATGCGACCTGACGGAAAATCTGGAACAGCTGGAAAATATCAGCAAACAGTTTAACATCAACTTCACGCTGAGCGTATCCTGCAGCAAAGACCATATCCCCGAAAAATTTCAGGAATGCATTTCTATCTGCTTATAAATTTCATATAGATAAAACAGAAAGCAGAAGACCGGCAACGGTACTTCTGCTTTCGTTTGTTTTATGCATTGCTGCTGTTCATCGAACGGAGTCTGCCGAAATAACTGATCAGATATAATCCGCAAAGACCCACAAGCGCATAAATGATCCGGGACAGCCAGCTCATATTTCCGCAAATAAAGGCAACCAGGTCAAAGCTGAAAAATCCGATGAGTCCCCAGTTGATTGCGCCGATAATGGCAATGACCAGAATGGTATAGTCAAATCCTCTTGAATCCATTGAAAAAACCTTCCTTTCCTTTTTTATTTAGTCTTTGTCAAATGACAAAAAATATAATGGAAAAAATTTATGTTTTATGATAGGCTGAAACCATGAATATGACCCTTGTTTGCGTTGGAAAATTAAAAGAAAAGTTCTACAGCAGCGCGGTGGAAGAATATGGAAAACGACTGCAGAAATTTTGTCATTTTCAAATCATCGAAGTTGCGGATGAAAAGACCGGGGCGGCAGATGACGCCGCGGCCAATGCCCTGATTCAGCAGAAGGAGGGGGCGCGGATACTGGAGAAACTTCCGGACCGTGCTTACACGATCGCCCTTGCTATCGACGGAAAAACCTACGATTCTGTCGGCTTTTCCCGGCATATCGAACAGGTGATGATGCGTTCGGCAAATATCGCCTGGATCATTGGCGGGTCCACCGGCCTTTCCAAAGAAGTGCTGGATCGTGCAGATGAAAAGATTTCATTTTCTTCGCTTACCTTTCCCCATCAGCTGATGCGCGTCATCTTTCTGGAACAGCTTTACCGTGCGTTTAAAATCATGAAAAATGAGCCATATCATAAGTGATACAGCTGACCTTACGGGATGTGCAGGCAGTTCGTGTGATAATATTGTTGTTAAATAATTGGCCGGAAACCTGTCTGCGGGTTTCCGGTTTTTTAAATTTATTTATATTTTTTACGAAGTTTTTGTACGATCTTTTGAAGATGCGCTGCACAGATTGACAAATCAGATGAATCCGTCCATGGTGTAGATAAGAATTAAAATCCAAATCATATGGAGGGATCAAGTATGACCAATAAAGAATTGTATTGCTCATTGATTTGAAAATGATAAAGCGGCTGAAAGATAAATGTGACAAAATCCTTGTACATATCTGCGGAAAGACCGATCATCTGGTCAAGGTACTGGCCGATACGCCGGTGACTGTCTTTTCCGTGGATTCCATCGATATGGTACAGGCTCAGAAAGATGCAGACGGGAAAATGGCGTTATTCGGCAACCTGAATCCGGCAAATATACTGGCGGCAAAGTCGGCGGAAGAGGTGTATGAATACAGCAAAGACCTCTGCGGGAAGATGAAACCATATGGCGGATTTATACTGGCACCGGGATGCGATCTGGCGCCCAATATTCCGCTGGAGAATCTGCAGGCGATGGCAAAAGCAGCAGGAGAAAGCTGAATGGGTTTTTGCTTTTACTCCGTACAGATTTTGTAGACGGTTCGGGTAATGACAAAATTATTAAAATTAAGGGGCGTAAAATCGCCCCTTCAATTTTATACGTCAGATATTTGTAGTTTGCAAAACAGACAAGAGATAGTCAATGTTCGTAGAATACGCAGGATGAATGCCTCTTGCATAGTTATTCAAAAGTTCAATCGTATAATGAGAACGCATGGACGACCAGATTTTGTCAAAATTTCGGGATCACCAGCATATTTATTAAGTAAATCTTTGTGAATCGAAACGATTTTCATTGGTAATTGTCCTTCTTTAGCATTTGAGCCTGCCGGTCAAAACCAGCAGGCTCTTTACAAATGAGCGATATTCTACGTTACAGAAACACCCCGTCGCTCGCGGAAGTTAACATACACGTTCATTATATTCTAGCCGTAATGACCGGCAAGCATCTCTGCTCACCATTATTATATACCAGATTAAAAAAAAATCAACAAATATTATGATAATTTATTATTGTGCGCAGAGCGCTGAATAGACAAAGCCTATTATTTTGTTTTTATATTATAAATTCAATGACAAATGCGAAAAAATATTTTACATTAATGGTGTCTGTATTTATTTTTAAACTGAAATTCACGGTGTAATCAATGATAAAACATACCGGAGGGTAATGCGCGTATGAAAGAAAAATATCCAGTGATCGATATGAAACAAACCGGGAAGAAGATTCAACATTTTATGAAGCGCAGAAAGCTGAAAGCCAAAGATGTGCAGGCCTATATGGGTCTGTCTGCGCCGCAGAGTATTTACCATTGGATGGAAGGAACGAGCCTGCCATCTGTAGATCATCTTTATGCGTTGAGCGGATTGCTTCGGGTGCCGATGGATGTGCTGATCTGTGGCAATAAGAAAGCGGAAGACTGCAGTCAAAACTTTTTCCGGAGCACATCCAATGAGAATGGGGGTATGCAGGTGTTTTATGTCCGGCGGTGGGGTCGGCTGATGATCTATTATGACCGCTGTTTGCGGTTAAGGACGGCATAGAATTTATAATAATCAAATTGATTAAAATTGGCTGGAAACAACTGTTGGTGTGTTTCCAGCTTTTTTATTATAATCCATATAGAATCGTGATGGAAAAAAGGACGTCTTTACTGGAAAGATGTCTTTTTTTGTGTCAATATACAAATCATATGACATTTATTTTGCGTAGAACTATCTCTTCTACGTAATAAAAAAAACACTTTTTTCGATTCATTATGACATTATTTGACTGTCTTGTCAATGCAAATGCAACAGAAAACTGTTGTATAAAAAGTCTATTTTTATCATTCATGTTAAAAAAATATGTATTTTATTTGATATTTTTTTGATAATAAACAACTTATTGTGGTCATGTTATGGTCAGCTATGAAGTTATTTTTTTATATGGGAGGGAGGAATCATAAATGCCAAAAAGAGGAGAAAATGTTCGAAAAAGAAAAGATGGAAGATGGGAAGGTCGTTACCGTAATAAAAACGACGGCTCCGGAAAATATCATTCGGTATATGGTCACAGCTATAAAGAGGTCAAGGAAAAACTAAAAGAAATAGAAAAAGCAACAGATACCAATGAAATGCTGCAAAATAAAGATCCGATTTTTCAGGAAGTCCTATTGCAGTGGCTGCATATGAATTGCATGCGCTGCAAGGAGGCTACGGAAAACAAATATGAATATTTGATTTACAGGCATATTTTGCCGGAATTAGGCAACTGCAAAGTTTCCGAACTTTCATCGCAGCGAATCAATGAATTTATTATTAAAAAATCAAAAAGCGGACGGCTGAATGCATCCGGGGGGTTATCTGCGGCTTATGTCCGCAGTATGACGCTGATTATTACTTCTGCATTACATTTTGCGGAAATGGAACAGCTTTGCAATCCGGTCAGTATTCACATATGCAGACCATCCGTAGAAAAGAAAGAGTTGCAGATTTTAAATATAGAGGCGCAGAAATCTTTGGAGAGAATTTGTTTTTATAAAACCGACCTGACAAAATTAGGTGTTCTTTTATCGCTTCTTCTTGGGTTACGTCTGGGAGAAGTCTGCGCATTGACTTGGAAAAATATTGACCTTACGACGCATGTGGTGCATGTACGTGCCACTGTGACCAGGGTCAAAAAAAGAGAGAATGGCATATACCTGACGATTGGTAAGCCAAAAACAAAAACATCTGAACGGGACATCCCGATTCCAAACAGGCTTTATATGTTACTGCAGCAAATGTATCCGAATCGAGTTTCTGATTACGTTATTTCGAATCAGGAATCTTTTTTAAATCCCAGAACTTACGAATATCGGTTTCAACGTTTATTGACATGCTGTGGGATCCCTTTGATCAATTATCATGCACTGCGCCATACCTTTGCAACCAGATGTATTGAAGCCGGGGTTGATGTAAAATCACTCAGCGAAATCCTGGGTCATGCGAATATATCAATTACAATGAATACCTATGTACATTCCTCCATGGAATTAAAAAGGGCACAGATGGAGAAGTTGGAACAGCTGGTTCAGTAAATGTAAAAGTGGTCAAAAAATGGGTCAAAGCTGACAAAAAATGCGATGGAATAAGGAAATGTGGTGAAAGTTGCGTGGAAGAGATAGTTCTACGCAAAAAAACCCATTGTCCTTAAAAAAATCAATTCGACACCATGTAGTATGTATATTTTTTTAATAATTATCAAATGGTCGTTTGAGTGATGAATCAAGGAATAAGCATATTAGAAAAAAAAGAACCCGTTTTTATATAGTTCGATTGTGGTGAGTAATATGATGTTTGGAAAACGTAAAAAATTTGAGGAGGAAGTGTTAACTGCAATAGATTGGCTTAACGCAATAATAAAAAGGAATAGAAGTGGAGGAAATAACGGTGACAAAGTTCAAAGCAAAGCGTAAAGATGACCACTTATTTGTCAGGGTTAAGTTATCCCATAGCGATGTGGTCAGCGATGCAGAGCTTGAGTCCTTTGCCAGTGTTTATATTCGTGGATTTCTCAAGCCAAAAAAATTAAAAAAGAATCTGATTGAGTATTCCGGTCCAATGGGAATCAGTTTGTTTGAGCGAATGAGATTACCTGTTACAAAATATGAGTTTCTTTTCATCATGGAACAGATAGTCGATTCTTATCAAAAGCTTCAACGTTATAACCTTTTGCCTGGCCGAGTGATTTGGGACATTCATCAGGTGTATTACAATGAATCGACCAAGGAGCTTCAGTTCATATACATTCCGTTTATAACAGTACAGGATAGCGGAAGTATACGTACCCTAATGGACGCTGTCGGATATTCTGCGATTCCGCAGCAGGAACACAGTGGGGACTATATTTCTCGTTTCATTTTTTTCTTAAACTCCCTTCCGTCGTTCGATGTCCAAAAAATCGAAAAGTTCATTGAACGTGAAGATAGAAGCGTCGTAAACACCATAAAAAAGCATGGCACTGGACAAAGCGGATTTATGACAAATAAGCGGCAAGAGTACTATAAGCATTATGACGAAAAGAGCGACGATGCAGATGATGGGAGTAACCCAACTGGATTATTGGACGATGACGAGGAAACCGGGCTGCTTGATGAAGACGAGACCAGTTTACTGGATCAGGATGAAGCGACGGGGTTGTTAAACGATGATGATACTGCTTTACTTGATGAAAATCAGGTAAATATTCATTATCCATCTCTATTTCGTGTTCTAACGGAAGAAACGGTTACCATCAATAAGCCTGTATTCCGTCTTGGCAAAGAAAGAAGCTATGTGGATTACTTTGTGACAGACAATAACGCTGTTAGCAGAAGTCATGCAGACATCATTACCAGAAGCAAACGATATTTTGTGATTGATTTGAATTCTAAGAACAAAACCTTTATTAACGATCAGGTTATTCCGGTTCAACAGGAAGTTGAGATTTTTGATGGAGACCATATAAAACTGGCAAATGAAGAGTTTGAGTTCAGAATATAGAAGGAGCAAACATATGAGCAAAGTGTGTCAGAAATGTAATACAGTATTAGACGATACAGCTAAATTCTGCTATCAATGTGGGACACCTGTGTCTATTCCCACGGACGAGGAAACATGTCTTTTAACAGATGATAATGAGGAAACATCTTTACTCACCGAAGAAACCGGAGAGTTAAATCTTGAAGACATGCCTGGATATACGCCGACGCCGACGTCCTATATTTCGAATTCATACGATGCTTCCCGGAAATTAAGTGAAAAGGAATTCTATGAAAGATTTGTCACCAAAAAAGCAAAGGGATGGACAACGGCAATTGGTGTAATTTCATTAATTACCGGTGCAATTAGTATACCACTATTGTTCCTCGGCAATTTTTTTTCAATTATAGATATTGTATTTTATATCACTATAGGCGTTTTGATATTAACGACAAAAAAATGGGGTTTGCCGCTTTCGGTTTCCATATACAGTGGAGTATGTTCCGTAATTTCGCTTGCAACCAGTGGTTCGCCCAGCGGAATTGTTGCTTTGATTATTGGAATTTACTCTACAATTACGCTCAAAAAAGTAAATGATGCGTACAAACAGTATTGCAGATCTGGGGTACTCCCCTCAAAACCTATTGGGTAAGGAGGAGCAAAAAGATGCGGTTTTTAGCAACTGCGGATACTGATATCGGAATCAGTAAGGGTACAAATCAAGATAGTGTTTTGATTAAGCATGCTGCATATGACAATGGTGAGGTATTGATGGCTATTGTCTGCGATGGCATGGGTGGACTCTCTAAAGGTGAACTTGCCAGCGCAACTGTTGTACAGGCGTTTTCCAAGTGGTTTGATGAAAGTCTTTCTTATGAGTTGGACGATGTTAATCTGGATGTCATTGGTGGTAAATGGGCGCTGATGCTAAAAGATCTTAACGTAAAAATTGCTGAATATGGAAATAGAATAAACGAAAGCCTGGGTACAACATTCTCCGGAATCCTTTTTATTGGTGATCAATACGTTATTGTTCATGTAGGGGATTCCCGTGTTTATCGAATCGGCTCTTCCATGCAGCAGCTTACGACGGATCAAACCTTTATTGCAAGAGAAATCAGCCGTGGAACTATGACGCTGGAACAAGCTAAAACAGACAAACGCAGGAATCTCCTTTTGCAGTGTGTGGGTGCCTCTGCGGTTGTTGATCCGCAAGTACTGTGCGGAAAAACAGAGAAAGGAGCCTATATGCTCTGCTCAGACGGTTTTCGACATGAAATCACCGAGGAAGAAATGTATGAATCGCTGAATCCCATCAATCTGATAAACAAGCAGGCAATGCATAATAACACGAAATACCTGATTGAGCAGGTAAAGTCCCGAAATGAAAAGGACAATATCTCTGTTATCTTGATTAAGGTGGAATGAGGTGAGATGACATGGCGGAAATTGGAACCGTTATTGATGGTAAGTATGAGATACTGAAAGAAATAGGCCATGGCGGTATGTCGGTAGTTTATCTTTCTATGGACAAGCGTCTCAATAAACAGTGGGCAGTTAAGGAAATTCGTAAAAAGGGCAACGGGAAAAACGATGAGATCATTGTTAACAGTCTCTTAGCCGAAGCCAATCTTATGAAACGGCTGGATCATCCTGCATTACCACGTATTGTCGATATTATTGATAACGGTATTACGATTTATGTCATCATGGATTATATCGAGGGGGAATCTCTTGATAAAATCCTAAATGAATATGGTGCCCAGCCTGAAGAAATGGTCATAAACTGGGCAAAACAGTTGTGTGATGCACTATCATATCTGCATTCTCAAAAACCGCCGATAATTTATCGGGATATGAAACCTGCGAACGTAATGCTGAAGCCGGAAGGCAATGTTAAAATCATTGATTTCGGCATTGCGCGTGAATATAAGGAACAAAATCTTGCCGATACGACGGTTCTCGGTACAAAAGGCTACGCTCCTCCGGAGCAGTATAGCGGTCAGACTGACCCGCGTTCCGATATTTTCGCCCTGGGTATGACGATGCATCATCTGTTGACCGGGATTGATCCGAGAAACGGCGATTCTTACGCCCCGGTACGTCAGTGGAATCCGGAGCTTTCAGAAGGTATTGAGGCAATCATTGACAAGTGCGTTCAGCCGGCTGCGGAAAACCGATATCAAAACTGTGAGGATTTACTTTATGACCTTGAGCACCCCGAACTTATCACCAAAGGGTTTAAGAAAAAACAAAAAAGAAAACTCGGTGCCTTTATTGCCGCAGCAAGTTTATGCATTGTGATGTTAATCTCCGGGATTGTCTGCCGTGGACTTGCTACCATGATTAACACAAACAATTATGAAGCGTATATTGCGTCTCAGAACAATATTGAAAATTATAAAATGGCTATTGATCTGTATCCGAGTGATACGAGGGCATATGACCGCATTTTGGATACATTCGATAACGATATTAACACAAGGTCGGATTCCGATGCTGAGAAACTGCTCACCTCAGAAGAATTAAAGCAGTTTGAAGCGCTTTATGATCCGAACGATGATACGAAGTACAGCAGCGATTATACGGGTTTTTCAGAAATTAACTATCGTATCGGGAAAATGTGTTTTACATATTATGACAGGACTCTTTCGCAGAATGAAAACTTCAGCGCGAGAATTAATAAAGCATATGTCTATTTGAACCAAAACCATACTTTTATTCAGGATTCGCAGGTGGAGCAATCGTCCGGTAACATGCAGCTTTCCGAGTGTTATTTTCAAATCTGCGACTTTTACAAAAAATATATTTTCAGTCAGACAGCCGACACTGCCTCAGCAGAGGATTTTTCCAATTTTTTCGATACGTTGGACGACTTGCTTGACAGCATTGAAAGTAATTCTTCTGCTACGGCGTATGACAAGTTGGAACTATATAACAACATTTTTATGCTGCTGTATGACAGAAGAGCAGATATGGTTTCCGCAGGTGTCAGTCAGGAAATTGTACTGGAGTTATTTGACAGGGTTTATAACAGCGCAAATGAGATTGATGCCTCACAGCGGACTTTGTGGACAGTACTGAAAACAGAAATGCAAGATAATTATGAAACCTACAAGACTGCAATTCAGAGAGCCTATACCAATGTGGAAGGAAGGAGTTAATCATGGCAGATACATTATCTATTGTTTCACTTGTCTCCTTCATAGTTGCGGGTATCAGCCTTGTTGTTGCCATATTTTTTTGGATTAACTTCAAAATCCCAAGGGTTATTGGAGATTTATCCAGAAGAACGGCAAGAAAATCCATCGCAAAGATGCGTGCGGCCAACGAAGCATCCGGAAACAAATCCTACCGTCCGAGTGAAACCAATGTAAATCGTGGTAAACTGACGGCTACCATTCCGGATTCAACAAAGCTGAAAAATAAAGTAAACGTATCAACTTCATTTAATAAGGTGCAGACAGGAGTTCTCGAAGAAAACAAAGTTTCAGAAGTTCAAACGGAGCAAACGAGTAGGCTTAATGATAATTCGACTGAATTTTTATTAGGCAGTGATGAAACAAAGCCGGTTGCAAAAGAAGCGCAGACGAAGCATAAGGCAACGAAGAAAAAGTTAAGAATGCTGGATGATGTTATTTATATTCACACCGATGAGGTAATTTAGCACAAGTTATGATTAATTTTATAACAAAAGAATGATGTTAATTTATTAAGATGTTATAAATAATTATGAATCGAGGCTTTAATATGATGTATTATGTTTCGCCATCATTAAGACGACGAAAAAAAATGAAATTTATATTCATTGGTTTGCTTTTTCTGATGTCGCTGTCGATAGCGTTTATGCCAATCGCAAGTGAATACCGTGAAATAAATGCATTAGCCACTGTCTTTACTGGATTAGCATTTTGGGCGGGACTAATCGGAACGATTTTGATTGCGATATGGATCAACCATTGTCGAAAGAGAAGTTCATATTTTAATGAATTATATCCAAACGAGAAACAGTTTGGCGCAATACATTTTTTTCAGAACAGAATGGCAATGTGTGCAGATATTTCAATGTTTGTTGCCCTGTTGGGACTGATAGTAACGAAGTTGACTGTCGATCAGATTGTTGTCCAGTTTGTATTTTTATCGATATTCGTTTTCCTGTTTGGCATGCACTGCATGTTAAACGGAGTTTGTTATAAATATCTAAACTATAGAATCAGGAGAGGTAATGAGTCATGAGTCATGCAAAGAACAAAGCTTTCAACCGTGCATTAGCACTGTTACTTTCCGTTATGATGGTTGTCGCTATGCTGCCTGCCAGTACACCCAGTGTTTTTGCAGCCAGCGTTACCCATCCGAATGTTTTTACCATTACAGTTAAGGAAGGGGAAAACCCGGTTCATGGTGCTTCGGTCATATTATCTGATGAATCCGGTCATAGCTGGACAAAAACTACGGATGACCAGGGTGTGGCCGCCTTTGAAGAGTTTACTCAAAAAGGAAAAGGCGGAGAAATTTCCGGTCAAGTCAGCTATACTGTGTCCGCAGACACATATGAATCAAAAGTCGGTATAGTAGAAAATGCAGAAGCTGATGAATGGATCGGAAATATTGATATCGCCCTGAGCAAGGCATCGGTTGCTCAGAAGAAAGTAACTGTAGATTTGACCGGTTCCGGGACGGCAACGGTCAAATTAAACGGAGCAGAGAACAAAGAAATTTCTGTCAATCAAGGCTCCGAAGTTACTTTGGAAATTGTCCCCGAAGAGGGAGCATACATAAAATCTGTCTCTGCTGCAGATGTCAGTAAAATAATAACTGACGATCAGAAATACTCTGAAACGCTGACAGTGAGCGATGATATTTCTGTTTCCGTTGTGGTGAATAAAAGACACACCGTTTCTATTGACAAAAATGAAGGTGGAACTGTTACATTGAACGGCAGTAATGAAACAATACTAGCCGATAACGGCTCCGAGGTTCAACTCTCTGTTCAGGCTTCTGAGGGATATCAGATTTCCTCGGTGAAAATCGGGGATGATAATGAACCAGAACACCTTACAGACAACACTTCATTTACGAAATTATTTTCTGTAGAAAAAGACACGGCAGTAGAAGTGCGCTTTGTAAAAGTGTATGTGGTTCATGTTGAGTATACCGGTAACGGTCAGGTAGAAATCAATGGGAACAGTGTAACTTCCGGAGGGGAGGTAACAGTAAAAGAGAATGAAGAGGCGGATAAAATAACTGTCAAAGCACAACCAAGCGAAGGATGTCGTGTTCGTAGTGTATCCATTAACGACACTCCCGTTACTGAAGTAACAGGAGACAATGATTCAGGCTTCCAGAAGGAACTTGATAAAACGAAGGATTATTCCATCGTGATTATTTTTGCCCCTAATGTCTATACTGTAAGCGTGCAAAAAGTTGACAACGGTTCTGTTAATGTTGAAGGATCTTATGAAGTAGAATACGATGGTTCTAAAACTGTCTACCTTGTTCCGGATGATGGGTTCACTGTGGAAAGTGTTACTGTAAATAAATCTACAGAAATAGAAAACATAGTGAATGATGAAAAAGGCATTCATTTTGAAATAAATAATATTAAAGAAGACAAAAGTATTGAAGTATCATTCAAGGAAAAATCGAAAGCATTAGCTTCGGATGTCTCGATCGATAAATCATCTTCTGCTCTTAGAAAAAATGAGGATGCAACACTGTTTATCATCAAAAAAGATAGCTCAATCGAATTTTCAACTGAAAAAGACGGATTGAGATTATATGACAGCGATGGAAAAATTATCGGTGGAAGTATATCCGAACAATCTGTATTAGTATCAAAGTCTGTTATCGTTAAAAGGATTCAGCTTTACTACATGGCTGAAGGCGAATTATACGCCGATTGGCATGATGTGGAGATGGAAGATAAAGAGATAGAAGTCGTTGTTGATGAGACGAATCCCACAGCGACAATTGAATCTGTTCCTCCCGCTAATGAATGGGGATATCATAAGTCAGATGTTGTATTGAAAGTTTTCGCTGAAGATCCCGGCAAATTTTCTGGAATACAAAAGATAGAATATTATGTCAAATTCGGTTCTAATCAAGAAGCAACACAGATTCTTTACGAGCACGGAGATGGAGATATCCAGAATACATTCAGTAAAGATGACGCTATTAAAATTGATGCAGCGACGCATAATAGAAATGATATATCAGTTGTTTTGACTGTTACGGATATTGCAGGCAATACATTTATAGCAACGCAGGAGCTTAAAATTAATTCAACCCAGCCCACTGTTACGTTATCACTTGACGGCACAAAAAATGTGGGTGCGAATAATGATGTATTTAATGGAAAAAGAACGCTTAAAATCATTGTTAATGACAGAGGGGATACTTTTGATCGCGATGCTGTTGCAAAGGGATTAAAAATCACAAGGGATGGTCAACCGGTTACTGTAAATACTGAAGATATTAGTTGGAACGGAGATGAAAGCCCATATATAGGAACTTACACTTTCCAAGAGGATGGTGTATATGATTGGTCTTTGTCATATACAAATAAGGCTGACTATGATGCAAAAATCAGCTTAACAGAGGAAGATGACGGGACATTCTATAGATTTAAAATTGATACGGAAACACCTTATGATTTAAAAGTTTCATATGAACCAACCTTCAAGGAAGTTGCGCTCAGTACACTGACCTTTGGGTTTTATAATCCGTCGGTTAAAGTGAAAATTGAGGCTAAAGATGATACGGCTGGAATTGAAAAATTTGAATATTCTTATGTCGTTCAGGAAGGGGCGAGTACTGTCAATGAAGGGAAAGAAAAGGTTGTTGTTGACAGTTCAAACGACAATTTTGAACTGAGCGATGATGGAGTGGCAAGTGTAACATTTGAAATCCCTGCTCAATTCCGAGGACAGGTTTCATTCAAAGCTACAGACAAAGGCGGTAATGCATCGGAGTTGCTTACAGATGGTAGGCTTATTATAGTAGATACGATTGCGCCTGGTGTCACAGTGAGCTACAACGATGATGCAGAAGCAGTTAATGAAGAATACTACACCTCTAACAGGACCGCTACGATAGAAATTGACGAGGCCAATTTCTTTGGTACATCTGAGTATAATCAAGCCGATTTTTATGATGTTATTCCCGACAAGGAAAACAACTATCTTGAGATTCTTGTTGGGAAGACAACGGATGACGGCATTCATACAGATACAAAGCAATATCCTGTATTCAGCAAAAACGGAGATAAATATATCGCCACAATTTCCTTTAATGAAGATGCAGATTATACGTTGACCATTCAGTACACAGACAGGTCGGGGAATGAGGCAGTCATTAGCGATTATCAGAAAGAATTCACGATTGATAAGATTGCTCCGGCTATTGAAGTATCTTTCAGAAAAGATACAGCGCTGAATGAAATATATTTTGGCGCAAACCGGGAAGCGACGATTAAGGTAACAGAACATAATTTTGATGCCACCACTTTTTCAGCCGGTGTCGTGCGGTCAGGTTCCCCAATGGCAGACTATGATACCTACCTCCAGAATGATTCCAACTGGCAGCACGATGGTGATGTCCACACAGCGACAATTGAGTTTGCCGTAGATGGGCATTACAGCTTTGCTCCTATATGCTCCGACAAAGCCGGAAATCCTAATGAAACAGTTCAGTTTATCGACTCTGTTGCACCTGATCAGTTTGTGGTGGATAAGGTTGCACCAAAACAGGACAGCATGAAGATTACTTACTCTAAATCGGTTTTAGATACTGTTTTGGAGACGTTTTCCTTTGGATTTTATAAGGCTCCGGTAACCGTTACAATTGAAGCAGAGGATGAAACCTCCGAAATTGATTACTTTACCTATACTTATGCAGTAAGCGATGGTGTGAGCACAAAGAATCATGGAAAAGAAGATCAGCGTATAGAGCATGCTGAAATAACACCTTCCGGAAATTCTGCCAGCGCAACATTTCAGATTCCTGCACAGTTCCGCGGCAAAGTTTCATTTGTCGCAACTGATATGGCAGGTAACAGTGAAGATAAGGCGGACGATAAAGTTATTGTTGTTGACGATATTGCCCCTGGAATTACGGTGTCCTATGACAATAATGATGTAAGAAACGAGAAATATTACGATAAAGACAGGATCGCAACAATCACCATCGACGAAGCAAACTTCTTTGGCGATACTGAATGGAGCGCGAAGGATTTATATGATCTGATCCCCGAAACCGACAAGGAGTACCTTGCAATCTCTGTAACCAAACGTCTTTTGAATAGCTCGAAAACAACAACAACAAAGATGTATCCAGAGTTTACAAAAGCGGGCGATATATACACAGCCACAATTGAGTTTAAAGAGAATGCAGAGTATAAGTTTGAAATTGAGTATACCGATCGCTCTGGTAATGTTGGATCTGTTGCAGAGTATCAGAAGGAATTCGTTATTAATAAGGAATCTCCGAAGCTTTCGATTTCCTATGATAACATGGATGCACTGAACGACACCTACTACAAGGTTGACCGGGTCGCAACGATTCATATTGCTGAAAGCACTTTCCGTGCAAGTGAAGTTGACTTCACGATTTCTGCAACGGATGTGACAGGCAAGATTCCTGTTGATTTGAGCAGTAAGGCGTATGATACTTATTTGAAGGATCAGAATAATTGGACAGAGTCCGAATTAAATGTATGGACTGCACAGATTCCACTGGATATCGAGGGAAACTACAATCTGAATCTCAAATATACAAACCTTGCCGGAACGCCTCAGGAGAAGGAAGTTACTGATTCTTTCTGCATTGATAAGAGCGATCCGAATAACCTGAAAATTTCCTATGAACCGGATTTCGTTGGCGTACTTTTAGAAACTCTGACATTCGGGTTCTATAAGGCTCCCGTGAAAGCGATGCTCGAAGCCACAGACGATTTTGCCGGAGTGGATTACTTTGTGTACTCCTATACGGTTCAGGAGAATACAAGCAAGAAAAATGTTGGTAAGACAGGTGTCAAAACGAGTGAAAGTCAATTATCTCGTGAAGGCAACAAAGCTTCTACAACATTTGAAATTCCTGCGCAGTTCCGTGGATTTGTTTCCTTTGATGTTTTTGATAAATCAGGGAATAAAAAGAGTTTGGCTGATGGAAATGCTGTTGTAGTCGACAATGTCGCTCCCGTAATCAATGTGACATATGACAATAACGATGCAGTTTACGAGAAATATTATAATAATGACAGGGTTGCTACTATCACTATCGACGAAGCCAACTTCTTTGAAGATGATTTGACAAAGGACAATCTTCTGGTGATCACCGTCGACAAGACAACAGATGCGGGCGTGCATACTACGGAAAAGGTAAAGCCCACATTCAGTAAAGATGGTGATGTGTACACTGGCACTGTCGAGTTTAGGGAGAATGCCGATTATAAATTCACAATTGAATACACTGATCGTTCCGGAAACGCTGCAGTAATCGGGCAATATCAGAGCGAATTTACCATTGATAAAACAGCACCGAAAATTAAAGTTACCTACGACAATAATAACAGTAAAAACGGTGACCAGTTTAAAGAAGATCGGACAGCTACTATAGTAATTACTGAACACAACTTTAAACCTTCCGATGTGATTGCAAAGGTTGTTGGAAGCGGCAGTGAAATAAAAAGATATGCGGATTATTTGAAAGTTGAAGATAATTGGACATCAATTGGAGATGTTCATACTGCTGCGATTCAATACAACGAAGAAGCGCACTATGAATTTAGTATCGCTTACGCGGATATGGCAGGGAATGTAAATACACCTGTTGATTATGCTGATTCTGTTGCTCCAGAGAAATTTACCCTTGACAAGAGTGCGCCGACGCAATTGACAATCACGATTGACAGCAAATCTGTGTTGGGAAACAACAGCATTGCGTTTGATACATTCTATGATAAAGCTGTATCCGTGAAATTGGCGGCTAACTGTAATATCAGCGGATTGGAGTCTTTGAAGTATCAGAAGGTCTCTTCCGCACCTGAATATGATCCGAATGGTCAGTGGATCGATTATAATGCTGAAACTGGAATTGTTGTTTCACCCAGTGAAAAGTTTATCATTTATTTCAGAGCAGAAGACAGGGCGGGTAACTACGCAATTGTTAATTCAACAGGAATTGTTGTTGATGATAAAATGCCGGAAGGCACGGATGAAAAGAATGCTCCTGAAATTGATATTCGTCCGGCTGCATCGAATGCAAATGGATTCCATAACGGCAATGTTACAGTTGATCTTCATGTTATAGATCCGAAATATAGTGGTCAAAGAACAAGTGCAACTGGATTTTATTCCGGTTTGAAGAAAATCACCTACCGTATCTATACAACAGATATGGGAGCAGATATTCAAGAAACGGGAACACTGTTTGAATTAGGCAGTCAAACAAATGGAGCTACATTTGACAATGATCGTTTAGTTAGTTCCTGGTCTGGAAGTATTACGATTGATGCCAATAAATTCAACAGCAACAATACAATTGTTGAAGTTACCGCTGAAGATAATGCTGGTAATGCCCGAGTTACAACAACGAAAGCAGGAGATATTCGAATTGACGTTACCCCGCCGAGGATTGATGTAAGTTATAACAATAATGCGGTTGACAGTGATTCTTTCTTCAAGACAGAAAGAACAGCAACTATTGTTGTAACGGAACGAAATTTTGATCCGAAGGATGTCAATGTTATGATCACAAATACCGATGGCGTGATTCCGGTGCTCTCTGATTGGAGTCGTATATCTGCAGGTTCAGGAAATCAGGATGATACAACGTGGTCTACTAATATTACATATAGTGCAGATGGTGATTATACATTTGACATTACATATACAGATCTGGCAAATAACTTTATGAGTGGAGTAAGTTATGGAGACAGTATTGCGCCGACCGAGTTCACGATTGATAAAACGCTGCCGACTATCTCGGTAAGCTACAGCAACAATGATGTAGCAAACGGAAAATATTTTAAGGCAGCAAGAACGGCTACAGTTACCATCAACGAGCATAATTTCGATGTGAATCGTGTGATATTTACCAGAAATGCTACTCTGGACGGAGCAGCGATTTCTCTTCCGAATATATCCTGGTCAGATAACGGAAATGTACATACAGCAACGATTTCATACACAGCTGATGGTGATTATACATTTGATGTTACCATGTCGGATCTCGCCGGCAATCAAAGTGCAGCCGCTGATTATGGTAATTCTGCTGCATCGAAAGAGTTTACGGTAGATCAGACCATTTCGAAACCAATGATCACCGGTATTGAGGATGGACATGCATACAAGGATGATGTGATCCCCGGTATAAGCTTCTCAGACATCAACTATGACTCCTATGAGGTCAAACTGACAAGAACACGGAAAGATGAGATTGGTGTAGATGTAACTGAGCAGTATATTGATACAATTAGCGTTGATGCCAAAGGCGGTTCCAGAACATTTGACGCTTTTCAACGTGAAATTGAAAATGATGGCATATATACTCTTACAGTTCGGATGCTTGACAAAGCCGGAAATGAAGAAACCCAGACACTAACCTTTACTGTGAACCGGTTTGGATCCGTATATGAGTATGATGGTTATCTGGTTTCTCTGATTCAAGATGGCGGTACTTATGTTGCGTCAATTTCAGATGATCTTATTATAACCGAGTATAACGCAAACAGGCTGGTAAATGACTCTCTGAATATTGAAATCACCCTTGACGGACGTTCCATCGATGCTGCGTATGTTTCCAATCCAACGCCGAATGAAAATGTCAATGTCGGAGAGAGCGGATGGTTCCAATATCAGTACATAATCAGTAAAGAAAACTTTTCAAATGACGGTATGTATCGAATTACTTTGTCATCAGAAGATGAGGCTTCAAATACTCCGGAAAGCACACCGGATAACTCGACTGATGAGAACGGTAATGCCATCGTTGATACTATGCAGTTTCGCGTTGACAGCACAGCACCGGAAATTACAAGTATTGTCGGTCTTGAAGACAGAATCATCAATGAGCAAAAAGTAGATATTCGTTATACGGTATATGATGCGATTGCCCTGAAGACGATTACTGTATATTTGGACGGCGAGGTTCAAGATTCGATTACATCATTTGATGATGTCAATAATTACTCCGGTACATTTACCATAAACGAAAGTTCTTCTGCACAGAAAGTTCGTATTCTTGTTGAAGACAAGGCGGGTAATACCATGGACACTGATAATTTTGGCAAAGAAGATGCTGACGGAAATATCATTGTTCCGATGCCGGCCTACGCTTTCAATAATACTGTTACAGTATCTACGAATTTCTTCGTTCGCTGGTATGCAAATAAACCGCTGTTTTGGGGATCAATCGGCGGCGTCATCGCTGTAATGGCAGGCATTTGGTTGCTGATTGTTCTTCTGAAGAAAAAGAAGAGTGAAGTTAAGTAATGTTATATTGTTCTTTGTTGTCTTTCGTACAAACGAAATACCGTGCAGCAGCGGAACAAAAATATTCATTTGAATCTGGGTTATGCATCCTTGCATAATTCAGATTCAATGAATAAAACAAATTGACAGGAAGTGATAGAAATGAACGCACTAATAGAAAACGGAATTCTCAATGAAATGTCCTGTGGATCTAATTTTGCCTATGTATTATCAAATAATACGTTCTTTCTGTCAACTGAATATAAGGTTTTACAGAGTCAAAAAAATAACTGCTTCGTACGCTGCATGAAGATGCTTTATAACGGAAAAATTCAGCTTTATTACCTTACCGGGATGTATAAACCTTTATCATCTCTTTTTCCGACATTGGATGCAGAACGGTTTATTACGATTATATCAAATATTTTATCTGACATTATCGAAGTTAAGAACAATGGCTTTCTTTCCTGTCAGAATATAGATATTGCGTTTGAACATATTTTCGTGGATCCGGCGACATATAAGGTGAGCCTGATTTATTTGCCGTTGAGTCAACATATGTTTGGTGATACTGCGTATTTTGAAATCGAGCTTCGTACCAGCCTGATCAAATTGATTTCAGAACTGAGCAACTTATCGTCGTCTAAAACCATCCAGTTATCATCTGATTTGTCAAACGGCGGATTAACGCTGGAGGATCTGTATAATAGATTGAAGGGCAAAGGATCTGTTTCCCGAACTCGTACAGAAAATTCTTCTGTTCGAAATGTTCGGATCGTGTCACTTAACGCACCTGCTCGTGTGGAAATCCGTATTACGAAAGACGAGTTTATACTTGGGAAAAAGGCCGATAAGGTGGACGGTGTGCTTTCCTTTAATGATAAAATCAGCCGCGTACACTGCAAAATCAATCGAAAAGATGACCAATTTTTCATAACAGATTTGCATAGCGCGAACGGAACCTATGTAAATCGGATGAGATTACAGCCGGAGCAGCCGAATCCTATCAAAAACGGTGATGTGGTACGGCTTGCAAACAGCGATTTCCAGATTGTAATTAGTTAAGGAGGGGTGATCGTGCCGAAACCAAGAATTATTGTTGCAGATGCGGATGCAAGCTATATCAACCCCTTGCAGCTTAAATTTGTAGAAGAATTCTTTGAGGAAATTGATTTAGAGTTAATTACAGATGAAATTTATTTTAACGAACTTTTCTCCACCCCGCAGAAAGCTGAGGCGCTGGTTGTTTCGGAAGACTTTTACGATTCCACTCTGCAACGGCATAATATCGGTTGTATCTTCCTTATGACCGAACAACAGGAAGAAGATCTGACGGATGAGTTGAGGGTCAATCGTATTTTCAAATACACAAGCATTAAAGAGATTTTCAACGAAATCATCGGAAAATGCGAAGGGCTGCATTCACAGGATGCAAAGAAAAAAGAGTGCCAAATCATTTTAGTGGATTCCGCATGCGGCGGAACCGGCAAGACGACAATTGCGCTTGGAATCAGCGCATGCCTAACAAAGAACTATAAACGGGTTCTATACATAAACGCAGGACATTTGCAGACATTTCAACGTGTGTTGAATAATCAGACGCCGATATCATCCGCGAATGTATATGCGAAGTTGGCGAATCCGTCAGAAAGTATTTATGAAGACATCAAACACACGATCCGAAAGGAGCAGTTCAGTTATTTGCCTCCATTTAAGGCAGCGATTATATCACTTGGGCTCTCCTATTCTGTATATGAAAAGATTGCGGTAGCAGCAAAAAAATCTGGTGACTACGATTTTATAGTGATTGATACGGAACCATTCTTTGATGATGAAAAAGCGAAACTTTTAAATATGGCAGATAAGGTTTTGATTATTACAAATCAATCTGAAGCATCAGTTTTCG
The DNA here is from genome assembly GCA_947630695.1 of uncultured Lachnospiraceae bacterium. Lineage (GTDB taxonomy): Bacteria > Bacillota > Clostridia > Lachnospirales > Lachnospiraceae > CANRIM01. The sequence continues at coordinate 12,599 of CANRIM010000012.1, read as the reverse complement.
CAACGAATATTCTCGTTTCAAACATCAATGGGATAAACAGCGAAAAATACTTCTTTATATGTAACGACTTTAAAAAGGATAGAGACAATGCTTTGATTTCACCCAAAATGACTCTAAAATTTTCAGTTAATGAGTATGTGGAACATATGGAACACTACGACAATTTATTGTGTGTAGATTTCGGGAAATTTATAGGCATACAGCGTGTAGCCTATTTATTGATCTAAAAAATGTCTTTCTATTATATTTGAAGATTGGGGAGATAACCTTATGAACAGAGATGTAGCAATCATTATTTTTAATATAGTCAAGCGAAAATATACTGTAGATCTTGAGATTCCACTTGATATCACGGCTAATGAACTGGTTATTGCTTTAAATTCTGCATATGAACTAGGTATTGCAACTACCAATATTAAAGAATGTTTTCTCAAAGCAGAAAATCCAATTGCATTACTGAAAGGCAATAAAACACTGCATGATTATGGAATCAGAAATGGTAGCATAATTAATTTTACTGAATAAGGAGAGAGAAAGTTGGATAGCAGATATAAAATTATTTTATCAAATAACAATTTATATAAAGAGATCGAACTTTCTGTTGATATAAAAACAGCTAAGGTTGGAACAGGTACGGAGTGTGATTTCCGTTTGCGAAAGGATCTTTTTTTTGGAAATATTGAGCTTTTTTTTAACAAAAATCAGGCTGGCTGGTCTGTAAGTTGTTCTGACAATCTTTATATTAGTGTTGGTGATGTTCGCAAACTTGCAACAAAACAATTAGAACATGGAGATATTTTAGAAGTTCGTTATCAAGATTCAGATAATACTGTTTTAGATCTAGAGTTTTTATTGGATTTTGATTATGGCAATAGAAAGTATGAGAGAGCAATCGATGTTTCTGGATGTAAAAATATATCTATTGGTACAGCGGCAAACTACAATATCGTTATAAATGGTAGTTATGTCAAAAATGATTATGCCGAATTAACAAGAGAGAACAATGGCTTTTCAGTTTGCATACATAATTCTACTTATGGTATGTATTATAATGGTAAAAAAGTAGAAAATGTAGTTTGTATTAAAGATGGCGATTTCTTTTCGATGTCCGATTATTATTTCTATTATAAAAATGGTCGATTATGGACTGAAATAAGACCTGATATTGAAATAAATAATCTTAACTATGTAGATAAGCCTGAATTAAATAGTTTTCCTCGATTTAATCGCAATGTTAGAATAAAAACAATAATTGATGATAGAAAAATCGAAATATTAGATCCTCCTGCACCCATTCAAAAACCGAAGGGGAATATTATTTCGTCTCTTTTGCCATCTCTTATCATGGTTGTCGCCGGTCTTGCCATGTCTATGCTATCACCTTTTATGCTTATTTCAAGTGGGATAGGTGTTATTACAGGAATAATTGGACTTGTTCAAGGTAATAAAGATTTTAAAAAATTATCTGCTGAGCGTATTACTAAATATAACCAGTATATTGAAAACAAAAAACATGAAATTGAAGAATGTCGTGAAAAAGAACATAGGGAATTAGAAGAAATCTATCTGTCTCCTGAAGTGGAGCAACATAATTTTGTAACATTTTCCTCACAACTGTTTGATAGAAAAAAAAATGATGTTGATTTTTTAAGTATTCGTTTGGGTACTGGCCTTGTTGCGGCCAAAAGAGAAATCGACTATAAGAAGCATGAACAGTTAGATGTAGAGGATGAACTTCAGCAAATTCCAGAATCATTGTGTACACAATATAAATATTTAAATGATGCTCCTATTATTTGCGATTTAAAAAACTTGAATGCTGTCTGCATTGTTGGGGAATCAAATTATAGATTTGAATTATTTAAGAATATTGTTATTGATATTTCTGCCAGACACTTCTACTCAGATGTAAAGATGTTTTTTATTGCAGAAGAGGCAAACAAAGATAAATTACATTGGCTTAGATTTCTTCCTCATGCGTTTAATGATGATTTGGGGATCAGAAACTTGGTGTGTGATAGGGAGAGCAAAACCATTATTTTTGAGTATTTGTATAAGGTGTTAACACAGAGAAAACAAAGCAAAGAATTTGACGCGACAATAGTTGCATTTTTCTTTGATGAATGTGGGTTTAAGTCCCATCCCATCTCTAAATTTGTTGAAGATGCCAAGGATTTGGGTATTTCTTTTGTGTTTTTTGAAAATAGCTTATCCGATGTTCCGATGGAATGCGAAAACATTATAGAAATCAAAGATGCTCAAAATGCTTGTTTAATCAAAACTTCTGATAAAAGTGATTCCTGCAGTTTTAATTATCCTAATATTTCAACTACACAAGCTGAGAGCATAGTTAGTTTGTTGGCACCTGTTTATACTGAAGAAATTTCATTGGAAGGAACTTTGACAAAAAATATTTCATTGTTTGAATTGCTAAATATTATTGCCGTCGATGATATTGATTTGGAATCTAACTGGAAGTCATCTCAGGTATTTAAATCAATGGCAGCACCGCTCGGAGTTTCTAAATCAGGAATTGTGTCATTAGATCTTCACGATAAAGCACATGGACCTCATGGTTTGGTTGCTGGCACTACAGGTTCTGGCAAATCCGAAATATTACAAACTTATATTTTAACAATGTCTACATTGTTTCATCCTTATGATGTTTCCTTTGTAATCATTGATTTTAAGGGTGGTGGTATGGTTAATCAATTCAAGAACTTGCCGCACTTACTTGGTGCAATAACAAATATTGATGGAAAAGAAATTGAACGATCCTTAAAATCAATTAAAGCAGAACTGCAAAAACGTCAGTGCCTTTTTGCTGATGCTGACGTAAATCATATTGATAAATACATAAGAAAATATAAATCAGGAGAAGTTAATACTCCACTTCCACATTTAATAATAATTGTTGATGAATTCGCTGAACTTAAAGCGGAACAACCTGATTTTATGAAAGAACTTATTTCCGCAGCTCGCATTGGTCGAAGTTTAGGCGTTCATCTAATACTTGCAACGCAAAAACCTTCCGGACAAGTAGATGAACAAATTTGGTCCAACTCAAAATTTAAGCTTTGCTTGAAGGTGCAAAGTCAAGAGGATAGTAATGAAGTTATTAAATCTCCTTTAGCAGCTGAAATCAAGGAGCCTGGTCGTGCGTATTTGCAGGTTGGAAATAATGAAATATTTGAGTTATTTCAATCGGCATATAGTGGTGCGCCAGAAAAGTCTGAAAACGAAAAAATTAAAGAATTTGCTATATATAGCTTAAATGATTCAGGCAGAAAGGTTCCTGTATTTGTTCAAAAAAAGCAGAAATCTTCTGAACAAAATCTAACTCAATTAGAAGCAATAGTAAAATATGTGAATTTATATTGTTGTGAAAACAAGATTGAAAAGCTGCCTAATATATGCCTTCCTCCGCTACCAGATTTATTGTTGCAACCGGATTCATATGGCGGGAATAAAGCTCTTGTAGATATTGGATTGTATGATGATCCAGATAATCATATGCAGGCACCAACATATGTGGATTTGCAGAATAGAAATACTTTGATAATTGGATCTTCACAATTTGGAAAGACAAATTTATTGCAATCTATCATTAAAAACATCTCCACTCAAACTAGTCCAAAGGAATCCGTTTTTTACATTTTGGATTTTGGATCCATGGTATTAAAGAATTTTGAAAAACTTAACCATGTTGGAGGAGTTGTAACTTCTTCTGAAGATGAAAAACTAAAAAATCTCTTCAAACTATTGTTTGAAGAAATAACTATTCGAAAAGAGAAGCTACTCTCTGTTGGTGTTAGTTCCTTTTCTTCTTATATTGAAGCAGGATATATGGATTTACCACATATTTATTTAATTGTGGACAACATTACTGCACTAATGGAATTGTATTTATCAGATGATGACAGCTTGCTTTCTCTTGCACGTGAGGGAATATCTGTTGGAATTTCCACTATAGTTGCCAATAATCAAACCGCAGGTATCGGATATAGATACCTTTCAAACTTTGCGAACAAAATAGTCTTGTATTGTAATGATAGTGCTGAATACACCAATATTTTTGATCATGTTTCTATTAAGCCTGATGAAAAGGTTGGTCGCTGTGTACTAGAGATAGATAAAAGTTTGCTTGAATGCCAAACCTACCTAGCTTTTGAAGGAGATAAAGAAATAGAAAGAGTCCAGCATATGCGTAGCTTTATCGAAAATGTTAACAGCAAGTACAATCAATTCAGAGCAAAACAAATTCCATTTATTCCAAGTACACTTGATGCTAAGACCATGCTAAAAACATATAATACCACACCCAATGGATACTTGTTGCCGGTCGGTTTGGCATACGAAGACGTTAAACCATATATGTTGAATCTGAATTCCATAGGTGTTTTGGGAATTACGGGTAAAGAGGGCTTTGGTCATAAGAATTTTATATCGCTAATTATTAAAAGCCTAATGTCAAAGAAAATGAATAATGCAGAAATAGTTATTTTTGATGATGTATCACGAAAATATGCTTGGTATGAAGACAAAATTGCATATTACTCTTTGGATGCAAGTTCAGTTTCTAATGTTATTGAGCAATGGCACATGGAATTAAAACGAAGATATGATTACATGATGTTAAATAATACAAGTAGTGCAGATGATAAACTGCTTGTAATGGTTGTTCAAAACAATGATGTGGCAACCGCAATACAGTCAGATATGGGTGTTTTAAATAAATTTAATGAAATTCTAACGCGGTATAAAGATATGGGAGTATGCTTTATTTTTGCTAATTACCCAAATACTCCTATTTCTTATGATGCTCCAGAGGCTATTCGGACAATTAAGCAAAAGCAACATATTATATGTCTTGACGACTTGCAAAATCTCAAATGCATTGATCCACCTTATGATGCTATAAGACAATATAAGAAACCAATATCTATAGGTGATGGTTACTATATCAATGGAAATAATGTAGTAAAGTTGAAATTAATCTTATCCGAATAAAAAAGAAGGTGATAATATGGCTAAATCTCTTGAGGACTACAAATCAGAAAAAAGAAGTTTGGAACGTCAAATAGCTAATCGGAGAAATCAAAATGCAAGGATATCAGGAGAAATTCGTCGCCTTGAAGCCGCTTATGATAAAATGGGTAAAATCAAACGTAGCAATTATGATAACGCTGATAAGGTAAGAGACAATACCAAACTTGATAAAGTAGCAGGTAATGTAAAATGGAGAGGCAAGTATAAAGATCAATTTGATAATGCTATGAAAGACAGAGCTACTCCTGCCGCAAAAGATTTTTTTAATAGTATTGATGAAATTCAAGATGAAATTGGTAGGGCATTAGATAGAAAACGTGGTGAATATAATACTGGCTCTTCAATTTTAAACGGACTAAATCGAGCATGGAATGATGTATCTGGTATTGTCCGAAACTGGTTTAATTAATAAGTAGGGGGTGACATTTATGGCTGAATTAAAAGTTAAATTGGATGATATAGATATCTTAATTGGTGCTATTAAAACCAATAAAGATGCTATTGATGTATCAGTTTCTTCTATAAAGAATCCTTCTCAAAGTAAGGGTATCATGGTATCTGAATATATTAAAAGAATTAAAAAAATTTCAGTCCTATTAGATAAGTATAAACTATTGTTAGATAAGGATATATCAGATATCAATATTTCAAAGAAAAAAATTCAAGAAATGGATAAACAAATGAAAGGTCTTTCAAAAGGCATATGATGCTTAAACGCCGAAAAAGAAGGAGGGTTAAACTTGTCATATACAAAAATTTATTATGATGATATTTGGGAAGCCACATCAAAAAGTAGTGCAAAATGCAATAAGTGGTTGCCTAACCTTCAGGAACTGTCTAAAAGTTTTGAAGCTTTTGTAAAATCAGAAAGCTTTAAAGGTCAAGCGGCAACGAATATGAAAAATTATTTACATCAAGTGCATGGTATACTTGTATCTATTATTAGCACTGTTGTCAACTCATATAGTGTACTCGCTGTAGATTATTATGGGGGATATACTCGTATTGTTGATTCAGGGGATAATAACAAATATGGTTTGAGATATACTACCATTGTAAATAGTGAGGTCTGCGAAACGGGATCAATACAAAAAAAATTGAACAATATTCTAAGAACTACTGAACAAGTTGTAATTGATACAAATAGTGTGAAAAGCAGTATTTCTGATTTGGTTTCAATTGCATCGTATCCCAAAACATATAATCTATATGAACAGATTAATTCTGCTAAGTCAAAAGCGCAGACAGTACATAATAATGCTATTGCATATGAGTCTTCAAGAGCAAATGATTTTAACGAAATAGATAGGCTTATTTCACAAGCCTTATCGATAATTAATACTCAGTTAGGTGACACACGCACACCAGTTATAGCATACCAACAAGGGGCAATTGGCTCAATGTGTGATATTCAACAAATACTCGTTGATTTGGAGGTGACTTCAGAAAAAGTCTCGGCTATTACAGAAAATGAATATTTTGAAGAGGATGCAGAACTTGTTCAAAACAGAGACGAACTTATAAAAGAAGAGGAAGAGGCATCGAGGGAATGGGTTCAATGGGTGGCCGTTGGTATTGCAGTAGTAGGTGGTATTGTATTAACGGTTGTAACTGTTGGTGGCGCAGCTCCATTAACATGTGCTGCTGTGGGAGCTGGAGTGGGTGCTGTCACGGTTGCTTCTAGTAAATTTGCTGACAACTATGTTGAAACAGGCAGTTTGGTTGACGGTATGGACTGGAGTGATTTTTGTAAAGAAGTCCTTATCGGTGCAGTTGGTGGTGCTGTAGGTGGATATCTAGGTGCCGTTTCGACTGGGTCAGCAATCAAACAACCTATTGAAAAAGGAATGTCAGCTCTCGCAAATACTTTAATAAAAGAAGGAGCCAAAGGTGTAACAGGTACAATCTGGGAGACTGGAGAAACAATCTACGAGGTTGGTGAAGCGGTTGTTGCTGGAAAACCTGGGGATGAAATTCTTTCTGTGCTTGGGGCAGGCGTAGACGAAATAGGGACTGAAGTTGTAGATACATTAAAAGATATGTCAGTTGAAGGAGCAAAAAGCTTTGTTGGCGATACTATTGCTGGACAATTCGACATAGACGTTTCTGATAAAAGTGCATTCAGGAAAATTGGAGAGAAGTCAGCAGAGGAAATTGGTAAAGGGCTGGCTGGTGGTACAGTAAATACACTCTGGGATGTCGGTGAGGCATTACTCGATGATAATAGTTCAACAACAGTCACATCAGCTCTGCAAAAGGGTCTCAAAGAAACTGTCCAGGATGTGACTAGTTCAACAGCAAAGGCAGTTGTTTCTGAAGGTATTTTTTCCGGCGTGGATAGCATTGATAATGAAGCAGGAAAAGTAGCTGCCGAAACTTTAAAAGATACTGTAGCAGATACAGCAAAAAATATTACTAAAGGCGTTACTGGCAGAACAATGGATTATGTTTACGGTGATGAAAAAGACCCCGGTAATATTTTTGGAGACATATGGGAAGAAGATTTAAAAAGTGGAAGGTCAATTGCAGAATCTGCCGGTAGATCCGCTGGTGAACATATAGTCGATGAAGTGTTCAAGGATGATAAGTATTATGTCGATTTAAAAAGAATTGATAAAGATGGTGATGGTAAAATTGAAGTTGTTCAGTTTGATGATTATGCCTTCACTAAACAAGATTATGATGCGGCTGTTAAAAACGCAGGTAAGGGTGCATATAAGGATAAGACTGTGCAAGATATTCTTGGATTACCAAAGGATACAGATATCAGCTCTGGGAAAAGTCGAACTGTTTCAATTGCTATGACTGAAAAATATTCTTCAAACAGAAAAACAACTGATACCGTTACTGTCGGCGGGAAGTATACTTTTAGCAAAAGCTTTTATGAGTCTTCCTTAAATGTTGCTGGAACAAAGGAATATGGCAGAAAAACAGCTCAAGAAATCCTTGGAATCCCTAATGATATGGATTTATCAGAAGACAATTTAACTTATAAACGAATCGATAATGACAAAATTGGTCAAGGGAAGGAAGTGGAACTTTATAGAGATTATAACACGAAAGCTACTAAGATTCATATTTCAAGCGCAAAACGTAATATAAAACAATAAAAAAAGGAGAGATTATCATGAATAATAAGAAAATTTTACCATTAGGAAGCATCGTCTATCTGAGAGAAGGCAATAAGAAAGTTTTAATCGTTGCAAGAGGTCTTGTAGCAAAGAACGGAGATGATCTTATTTATTTTGATTACGGTGGGGTTCCCTATCCGGAAGGTCTTGTGGATGACAAGATGGCTTATTTTCAACATGATGCAATCAACAAAGTTGTTTTTGAAGGCTATACGGATTTAGATGATGAGGCAACAATAGAGAAAATAAATCTGTTTGTTGAAAATCATCCAGAAATACCAAGAGGAGATGTTAAGCAACTTTTGAAAAAATAATATATTTGCCAATGAGTTTGGTAAAAAAGGCAAAGCTTTTTAACATGCATTTATCGTAAGCGACATCTAGATATCGGATTTCTTATTATAGGAGTTTTTATACTACGAAATAGGAATGGCTTGTTTACTTCTTGTTGTTAGATAGCGGGAAACTATCTCCTAGTGTAGTATGCAACTCAATTATAACAGTAGGTTGTCCGTTTTCTATATTTTGAGTGATTATTGGTTTAGCCATGACCTGAATCACTTGTTTGTTCATGGCTAATTTTATTCGGGAGGAGGTGAAAAAATGGCTGGGAATCAAATCAGAATGACCCCTGAAACTATGCGTACAAGAGCAGGCGAATATACTAATCAAGCTGAAAATATACAGCAGATTATCAACAATCTTGATCGTTTGCTCCAGCAACTTCAGCAGGAATGGGAAGGCGATGCTAGTAGAGCATATGCAGAAAAATTCACTCAACTTAGACCCGGATTCGTTAATGCAAAAAATCTTGTTGATGAAATTTCTGCGGCTCTTAAAAAAGCCGCTCAGATTGTTGAAGATACTGACAGAAATATTGCAGGTCAGTTCAGAGGTTAGGCACATGAGTCGACAACCAGATATCATACTGGTTGTCGACTTATATTAATAAATGTTACCATACAAAAATTCGTAAAATACATTATTTATAGACAACTCATTGGGTAAAGGAGGTATTCAAAGCAGTGAATAAACAATGTAAAGCTTGCGGTTCTTATGTGCCAAGCGAGGCAAAATTCTGTCAGGCATGTGGAAGTTCGGATTTTATTATTAATAACTCAAATTCAAACCAACCTTCCAACAATCAAAATCAATATAATCCACAATCGCCCATTGACCAACCATGGCAATCTCCTATTCCACAGAATCATTCCAAAAAAAATAAAACCGGCTTGATTGTTGGTATTGTTGCAGCAGTTTTGGTTGTTCTTGCAGGAATCGGATTTATAGCCGAAAATGCATTTCAAAATCAAAAATATGACGACAATATCAGTAACATTGACAGTAATTCTTTTAATATTGATGAATCAGGAGGCACAACAAATAACAATACTGAAGAAACATCAGAAAAGCTGTACTACTCAAAAGGAACCTTTGATGGTTCGGTTTATGAAAATAAATGGGCAGATATAAAATTTATATTACCCGAAGGATTTTCTGATGCTGATTCAGCTACTTATTCAGCAGCAGAAAGTTCAAACACTGAATGTGGTGTATATTTTATGGCCGATGATACAATGAGTTTGATTTACATTTGTTATGAAAAATTACCTACTTTCCCAGAGTATGATGAAGAAGAATATCTTGATTCTGCATTGAAATCATTAGAAAATATTTCAGGAATTACATATAACATTCCTGATACATATTCAACTACAACTATAGGTGGATATGCTTATGCAAAAGCTGAATGTTATTTCAATAATGGAAACGGTGACTTCGCCAATACCTTCTATGTTAGAAAATTGGATAATTATATGATTTGCATCTCTGCAATCAGCATCAATTCAAAGTCTAATGACGCTTTGGTAAGTAATATTACAAACACTAATTAAGGAGTGAAATCATGAAAGCATATAAAAAATATCTTACCAAACTGTTTGCCTGGGTTCTTTGTTTCACAATGGGAATTACATTATTTCAATTATTCCCTGTAAAAGTACAGGCAGAGGTAACAAATGATGGATTTTATTATTCCATTCAGGATGACGGTACTGCAGTCGTCACAGGGATCAAAACTGAACAGGAAGAACTTAGTATCCCATCAAAAATTGGGAGATTAGATGTAACCGCTATCGGTGCTTTTGCTTTTTCTGGTGACACCGTATTAAAAAAAGTCACTATTCCAAATGGGATTATATCTATTGGCGGAAGTGCATTTAAAGGCTGTACAAATCTTAGTGCAATCTCCATTCCTGAAAGTGTGGAGTCCATTGGTTATTCTGCCTTTGAAAATTGCAGCAGCTTAACAACGATTCGTTTGCCGGATAAATTAACACAAATGGAAAGTTCCATCTTTGCAGGCTGCAGTAATTTACAGAATATTTCTATTCCGAATAATGTAACTTCTATTGAATATGAAGCATTTCAGAATTGCAGTAAACTGGAAAGCATCATTATTCCTGAAAATGTAACGACAATCGGTACGAATGCATTTTCCGGATGTGCTTTATTAACAACAGTTCATATTCCGAAAAACGTAACCTCGATTAATTACGGCGCATTTTCTTTCTGCACGCAGTTGAAGAATTTTACAGTCGACGTTAATAATACGGGATATACTGCTGTGGATGGAATTCTTTTCAGTAAAGATTTACGTTCTCTGGTAAGCTTTCCTGCGGGACACTCCGGTACATATGCGATCCCGGAAGGAACAAGATATTTGAATTCGAAATCCTTTGACGGCGCACCTATCAACGCAGTAAGCATTCCGGACAGTCTCCGCAGCTTTCCAACATCTGTATTCAGTTATTGTGATAATTTAACCAACATTTCCGTGAATGATAATAATGATTTTATTTATTCAGAAGATGGCGTATTGTATGACGCAGCCAGAACAACCATTTATATTTATCCTTCTGGAAAAACCGGGGACTTTGTAATTCCCGAAGGTGTTACCACTATTGGTTCCAATGCATTCAGTAATTGTCCTAACTTAAATCATGTAACAATCCCGGAAGGTGTCAATAAAATTGAATCCGATGCTTTCTATGACAACAGGGGATTAACATCACTCAATATTCCGAATAGTGTTACGGAAATTGGTTCTCGTGCATTTGAAAAGTGTTCAAAGCTGAGCACCATCGTGTTGTCAAATGGCCTTACAAAATTAGATTACTCTTTGTTTGCGGAATGCAGTAGCCTGACGAATGTGACAATACCGGAGGGAATCACCAGCATTTCTAGCTATTGCTTTTCATATTGCAGTAGTTTAAAATCCATTGCAATTCCGGATAGTGTCAATCAGGTGGAAGAGTATGGATTTGCCCGTTGTACAAGCCTTACCGAGGTAAAATTATCAAAGAATATGACATCTATACCATATTCTATCTTTTCCGGCTGCACCGGATTAAAGACTTTTGTTGTCCCGGATAATATTACATCCATTGGAAACAGTGCATTTTTTGAATGCACGAGTTTATCCTCTGTCACAATTCCGGATAGTGTTACGCAAATCGAAAGCAGTGCCTTTAGTCTTTGTGATAAAGATAAATTGAAGATCTGGTGCAACCCGGATTCCTATGCATACGCATATGCGCAGGAAAATGGATTTAAAACCAGGTTTATCGGACAGAGTGATGTGATCTACGGAGATTTGGATGGAAATGAAATCATTGATGCATCAGATGCTCTATTTGTCCTTCGAATTGCAGCAAAACTCGAAACGGCAAATGGAGATCAGTTATCTGCAGGAGATGTGGATGGCAGTGATAACATAGATGCATCGGATGCTCTTTATATTCTGCAGAAAGCGGCAAAAATTATCAATGTCTTTCCGATCGAAAGTAAACTTTAAATGGCCAACTTTCGTTTCATCACTCCGTAATTGTCACATCAAAAAAACCATGGTACTATATCCATAGGAAAGATCATGAAAAGTCTCTTTCTCAGCAGTCAGTCGCTGTAAAAAGGGACTTTTTGTGTACCTGGTGAAATTCAACGAAAAATGTAAGGAGGACAAAGCTGTGCCGCTTCAAATCATCCGCAACGATATCACGAAACTCCAATGTGACGCCATTGTCAACGCTGCAAACCCCACTCTGCTTGGCAGTGGCGGCGTGGATGGCGCCATCCATCAGGCTGCCGGAAAAGGATTGCTGCTTGAGTGTATGAAGCTGGGCGGCTGTAAGACCGGACAAGCCAAAATCACGGGAGGATATAATCTGCCCTGCAAATATGTGATCCATACGGTCGGCCCCAAATGGCACGGCGGCAGGAACGGAGAAGAAGCGCTACTGAAAAGCTGCTACCGGGAATCGTTACAGCTTGCGTTATCGCATGATGAATATTCTTGTGCGATGAAATCGCACTTCCGGAAATCTGGAAATCAGATGTCCGGAAGGCGGAAATCATCAGATG
>CANRIM010000011.1 GCA_947630695.1 uncultured Lachnospiraceae bacterium | reverse complement strand
GAAGCCGGCACAAAAAGAAACCCCACCCCTCAAGATTGAGGGGCAGGGGAGTTGAATAGGCGAAGCCTATTTTTTATGTGTCGGGGAGAATGGGAATGACATACCGCATGCAGCGGGCGTCGGTCCGGAAGGGCTGTTGAATGGATGTATGCATCAGATCAAAAGCCCGCACAAAGCCGTCGGGCTGCAGCCGGTGTTTACGCAGATAGGCGGCCAGCTGAAAGAGCAGGTCTTTTTCTGATTCAGAGGATCCGTAATGCAGCATGGAAAGGGCCGCGCCGCCCGGTATCATGACAGCGTCCGGCGGCGCTTTTTCCGGCAGGACCGGAATACAGGCTGTAAAGGCCGCAGGCTGTTCCGCCCAGCGGCCATCCAGATAATCGCTGCGCCGGCAAATGGAAAAACCGGTGTGCATGTATTGATAAGGCCAGCCTTTTTCGGCCATTTTGTGAGAAAGTACGGCAATTTTGTCGTATCGATCCTGGGCGCCGCATCCGCAGCCGTCCATGACGCAGCAGAGCAGCGATGGCAGCGTGATCTTTTCAAAAACGGTTTGTTGTTTGCCCCGAACCCGCATCTGCAATTCTTCTGTGATTTGTTTGAGCAGGCACAGTCTGGGTTCCAGGATGGAGAGCAGACCGGAAGGATCATCATCGCTGGCGTAATAATTCCGGATTTCCGAGGCAGACAGTCCGATGGCGTCAAATTGCTGAAGCTGCCGGATTTGAAAAAGATCATAGACGGTATAATACCGGTATCCGTTATCCGGCTGCTGAAACGAAGGCATCAGGAGTTCTTTGTCTTCCAGCCGCATCAGGGTACTGCGGGACACGCCGCAGGCTTTTGCGGCCTGGCTGATCGTAAAAAGAGAGTCGTCATGCGCCAGGAGCATATCGTCACCGCCTTCTGCAAAAGGAGACTATTCCACAATGCATTTGTCCCGGTGCAGGTCGATCCGGACGGTCGTACCCCGGTTCAGGGCAGATTCTACGGAAATCGGATGACCCAGCCGGTCACAAACCTGTTTACATAAGTACAGCCCCAGACCGCTGGCGGCTTTGTCTGTGCGGCCATTATATCCGGTATAGCCCTTTTCAAAAATGCGGGGCAGATCTTCCGGCGCGATGCCGATACCGGTATCGCAAATGCACAGGACGCCGGGCGTTTCCATAGAGATGCGGATTGTCCCGGCGGGGGTATATTTCAGCGCATTGGAAAGCAGCTGCTCCAGCACAAAAGAAAACCATTTTTCGTCTGTCACAACAGAAAACAGCAGCGGTTCGTAGGAAAGCGTCAGCCGGCGGCTGATGAACTGCAGGCGCAGTTTTTTGAGCACCGCGCGGATCATCGGATCCAGATCACAGGCACGGATGACATAATCCGTTGAATCGGAATCCAGCCGCAGAAAGGCCAGAACCATTTCCACATACTGCTCGATGCGCTGCAGATCTTCCAGCAGCCTGCGGGACAGGCTGCTGTCCTCACCGCTCAAAGTCAGTCGCATGGAAGCGATGGGCGTTTTGATTTGATGCACCCATACCGTATAATAGTCCATCATGTCGGTATATCGGGCGTCTGTCTCTGCAGACAGCGCCTTCATCTGCGCCTCCAGGCGGGACAATACCGCCTGATAGTCGGCTTCGATGATGGTCTGCGCCGGGGGAAAGGCCATGGATTCTGCCGGTATCTCCGCCTGCTGTATCAGCTGCCGGTGGATTTTCCGGGTTCGGGACAGGTCGACGGCGGCAAAGATCGCGCCGATGAGTCCACACAGAAGAAACGGATAGAGCACTGCCGTCAGCGGAAAATGGTACAGCGCAAACATACAGGCGAGGATCAGAAAGGAAATCAGAAAGAAATAAATGCTTTTCCGCCGCTGTTTCAGCCATGAAAAAAGAAAACGCATGGAAGAACTCCTTATGGTTTATTCGATGATGTAACCGACGCCGAAACGGGTCCGGATAAAATCCGCCAGCCCTGCCGCTTCCAGTTTTTTCCGAAGCCGGTTCACGTTGACGGTCAGGGTGTTTTCATCAATGAAAGCATCCGTTTCCCAGAGCCGTTCCATCAGTTTTTCGCGGCTGACGACGCGGCCCTTTGCTTCCATCAGGGTGGAAAGGATGCGGTATTCGTTTTTGGACAGGGTGATTTTCACTTCGCCGTAAGACAGCGTCTGGTCGCCGGTGTTTAACAGGGCGCCCCGATGTTCCAGCACGGAAATGCCGGCGCCGTAATCATAGGTTCTGCGCAGCAGCGCCTGAATTTTGGCGGTCAGCACACTCTGGTCAAAGGGCTTGGCGAGGAAATCGTCGGCGCCCATGTTCATTGCCATTACAATATTCATATTGTCTGACGCAGAGGAAAGAAAGATTACGGGAACCCTGGAGACGCTGCGGATCTGTTTACACCAGTAATAGCCGTTATAGAATGGAAGGGAAATGTCCAGCAGAACCAGGTGGGGATCAAAGGCGGCAAATTCCGTCATGATATGGCGGAAATCTGCAGCGCAGACCGCCGTCAGTCCCCATGCAAGAAGCTGTGTCTGAATCGCTTCCGCGATGCCTTTGTCGTCTTCCACAATCAGTATCCGGTACATGCGCCGCTCCTTCTGTCTACAAAACAGCACGGCATGCGAAGCAAAAAAGCAACGCATGCCGCAGGTTTACTTCAGATTTTTCAGTATAGTGGTGAGTTTGGGCGGATTTCCGTACATCAAAACGCCCAGCCGGTATATTTTTGCGGACAGGATACCAATGCCGATGACCGAAGCGATCAGAATGACGATGGAAGCCGCAATTTCATAAAACGGAACCGTGCTCATGGCAATCCGTGTAAACATCGCCATCGGTGAGGTGAAGGGAATGAAAGAGCAGATTTTTAAAAGCAGCGTGTCCACATTGCCGGAGGTCATGGAAACCACCACCACCAGAAAGGCAATGACAAATAACATGGTCACGGGCATGACCGAAGTGTTGATGTCTTCCAGTTTGGAAGCGGTCGAACCCACAGCGCCGAATAAAAAGGCGTAAATGAGAAAACCAAGCAGGAAGAACACCAGCATATAAACAAAGAGGCTCACCGGCATACCAAAAATGGATGTAAGAATAGAGCTGCTGTCCCATTCCCCCTTGTTCAGATGGAAGCACAGTAAGGAAAAGCCGAAAATGCAGAACAGCTGTAAGAAGCCTGCAATACAGGAGGCCAGGATTTTGCCGAACATCATGCTCACCGGTTTCGCGCTGGTAATCAAAAGTTCCATGGCGCGGGAGCTTTTTTCGGTGGCGACGTTGGTGGCCACCATCTGTCCGTAGAGCAGAATGACCATATAAAGGGCAAAAATCATAATATAAGTATAGAAGAAGTTCTGCATCTGATCCTTGCCGAGACTTTTTGTTTCATGCAGAATCGGCATGGAAAGGATCTGCGTGGCATCTTCGGAAGTGAATCCGGCCGAAACCAGCGTATTGGTACGGTAAAGCTCCTGCAGCACCGTGTCGGCGGTTTCCGTATTTTCATCGTACATGGAAAGATTGTTTACATAATACGTGTACGAGGTCAGGCTGTCCAAAACAAACGCGCATTCCGCGGTACCGGCAATGATCTGATCCCGGATCGCATCGTCATCATCTGTCGTAATCGAGATACGATACTCCGGAAAAGCGCCTGCAAAACCGGATTCCACCTGTGCGGCAGTATCCGCGGAGGGGGCTTTGATCAGCATCAGAGGCAGTGACTCCGTAGATGTATGGGTATCCGGCGTAGCCGTCGAAAACCCGTCTTTCAGGCGGGGGAAGAAAGATACGCCCGCAATCAGAATCAGCAGAAAGACCGTGACGCCGATAAAAACTTTATTGGATAAATAGTTTTTCAGTTCAAAACGGAGTATTTTTCGAAACTGTTTCATCAAATCGTCTCCCTTCCATCCCCGTCGGCAGGTTGTTTCGTATATTCAACGAAGATATCATTCAGCGACGGTTCGTAAACAGAAATTGCATCAATATCAAAACGCTGCGTCAGCTCCTGCATGACCTGCTGTTTTGCTTCCGGCGACGGCAGCGTCAGAAGCAGCGCGCCGTTTTCATCCGGACTGCAGGGGTAGGGAAGAAAATCTTTGATCTGCGCAGCGGCCTCGGAATGGATGACCAGGCGGTTGCGCGGATAGCTGCGCTTGATCTCCCGCAGATCGCCGGACAGTACGATGCGGCCGCCGTTTAAGATAGCGATCCGGTCGCAGAATTCTTCAATATAATTCATCTGGTGGCTGGAGAACAGCACGATTTTTCCCTTCTGGATTTCTTCTTTTACAATATCTTTCAGCAGCATTGCGTTGACCGGGTCCAGACCGGAAAAGGGTTCGTCCAAAATAATGATCTGGGGATCATGGGCAAGGGCGGTGATCAGCTGGATTTTCTGCTGATTGCCTTTGGAAAGCGTGTCCAGACGTTTGTCCCTGTATTCGGACATGCCGATGCGTTCCAGCCATGTGTCGGCGGCTTTCACCGCGTCTTTGCGGGACATCCCTTTCAGCTCACAGAAATAGATCAGCTGTTCCAGAATTTTCTTTTTCGGATAGAGACCGCGCTCCTCCGGCAGATAGCCGAAACGGAGCGTCGCGTAGTCCACCGGTTTTCCGTCGTAAAGGACCTCGCCCGCATCCGCCGGGAATACATCCATGAGGATGCGTAAGGAAGTAGTTTTTCCGGCGCCGTTGCGGCCCAGCAGGCCGCAGGCCGCGCCGCCTTCGGCGGTAAAGGAGATACCTTTTAATACATGGTTGGCGCCGAAGCTTTTTTCGATATTTTTCAATTCCAGCCGCATGGGAATCATACCTTTCTTTTATGAACGATTTTGGATTCATTCTATCATAAAACGCCGGCAGATTCAATTATAATGAAAGAAAACCGAAAAGAAAAACTTTTGTCGTATCCGTTAGAATCCTGCGAAAAATGACTGCTTTTTTCCGGGAAAGGATATTGACGCATCTATGGATTTGTGCTATAGTTTACTCCGCAAATATTGAGCCATCAATATTTTGCAGAAAAGGAAAGGGGTCAACACATGGAGAAAGAAGAAGCCGCGGTCAGCGGTTTTGTCAGACTTTCCAATGTCATTACCGCTGTACAGAAAAATCTGGAACGGGTAAAGTCGGACCGGGCACAGCCGCTGAATTTAAAAAACGGCGAAGTGTTTATGATGTTTGTACTTTATGAAAATCCGGAAGGCCTGTCGGCGGAAGCGCTTTCCCGTGCCTGCAATCTGGATCGTTCGCTGATTTCCCGCGGCGTGCAGTCCCTCAGTGAAAAGGGACTGGTGGTCTGGGACAAAAAGACGGACGGAAAGCGGCGGTACGGCGCGAAGCTGACATTGAGCGGGCAGGGACAGAAGATCGGCGAAATTGTCCACCGCAATGCCCGTGAAATTCAGGACTTTCTTGATGAGGGGATTCCCAAAGAGCATCTGGAGATCATGTATGCCACGCTGCAGAAACTGTGCAGCCGTTTTGAAGAGCTGAACCGCAGGACGCGGCAGCGCAAAGCAGAGGGTGTATACGGATCGAAGGGATCGCTTCCTGTATAAAAATGAATAAATAATAAGGAGAAGAATCATGGCAGTACTTGATGAAGTAAAAGAAATGTTGGCAGAGAAACTGGAAATTCCGGCAGAGGAAATCACAGAGGAGTCTTCTTTCAGCGATCTTGGTCTGGATTCTCTGGATATGGCGGAAATGATGATGGATGTAGAAAACGCGTTTGGCGTGACTATAGAAGCAGATCCGTCCATCAGCACGGTTGGCGCACTGGTAGAGAAACTGGAGTCTCTGAAATAAGCAATGATTGTTTCACCTGTATGTGAGATGCTTGGCATCACCTACCCTGTTTTTCAGGGCGGTATGGCATGGATTTCCGACGGACGGCTGGCGGCCGCCGTTTCCGAAGTGGGCGGTCTGGGAATCATATCGGCGATGAATGCGGAAGCCGGATATCTGAAAGAGCAGATCCGGCTGGCGCGGTCGCTGACCAGCCGGCCCTTTGGCGTAAATATCATGCTGATGAGTCCGCATGCTGATTCTGTCGCTCAGGCGGTGATTGAGGAGGGAGTACCTGTCGTAACTACCGGCGCGGGTTCTCCTGCAAAGTATATGGCGGCATGGAAAGAAGCCGGCATCCGGGTCATCCCGGTGGTGGCTTCCGTGGCTTCCGCGAAGATGGCGGAGCGTTCCGGCGCAGATGCTTTGATCGCAGAGGGACAGGAGTCCGGCGGGCATATCGGAGAACTGACCACCATGGCCATCGTGCCCCAGGTCTGTGACGCAGTACAGATTCCGGTGCTGGCGGCGGGCGGCATTGCAGACGGCCGTGGCATGGCGGCGGCGCTGATGCTGGGCGCCTGCGGTGTGCAGATGGGAACCCGTTTCCTGGTGGCAAAGGAATGCGGCGTGCATCAGAATTACAAAGATATGGTGCTGCGCGCATCCGACATTTCCACAGTAACCACCGGACGGCGGTTCGGCGGCAATACCTGCCGCTGTATCAAGAATAAATTCAGCCGCAACTTCCTGCGCGTGGAATATGAACCCACGACGACGGCGGAAGATGTGGCGGATCTTGGCGTGGGCGCACTGCGCCGCGCGGCAGTGGAAGGCGATACGGCCGGAGGCTGCTTCCTTGCCGGACAGATTTCCGGCATGGTAAAGGAGGAAATGACCGCTGCGGATATCATTCATGAAGTCTGCGCGGATTGTGAGACGCTTCTGGGAAGGAGCAAATCATGGGTAAAATAGCATTTGTATTTCCCGGCCAGGGTGCGCAGCATCCCGGCATGGGAAAGGAATTATATGAAACCTGCGGGCCGGTGAAGGCACTGTTTGACGCTGCCGAAGCAAAGCGTGCGGGAACATTGGCACAGATGTTTACAGGGGATGAGGCCACCTTAAAGGCCACCGAAAACACGCAGCCCTGCCTGTATCTTGCAGATCTGGCAGCGGCGCTGTGTCTGGACGGACTGGGCGTGCATGCGTCGGCAGCCGCCGGCTTTTCGCTGGGAGAGCTGCCCGCCCTTGCCTATGCCGGGGCCATTGATCCCTTAGCCGGCTTTCTGCTGACGGCAGATCGCGGCAAACGGATGGGAGACGCCACAAAAGAAAGAGAAACGGCCATGGCCGCAGTAGTCAAACTGGACAATGCGGCGGTGGAGGCGCTCTGCAAAGAGTTTCATGAGGTATATCCGGTGAATTACAACTGCCCGGGACAGTTGGTGGTTGCCGCAGCCGCAGAGGAAATGCCGGCATTTTCCGCAAAAGTGAAGGAAGCCGGCGGCAGAGCCCTGCCCTTAAAAGTGGCGGGCGGATTTCATTCGCCCTTTATGGACAAGGCGGCGGCCTCATTTGCAGAGGTTTTGGGACAGACAGCCTTTGAGACGCCCCGCATTCCGGTGTATTCCAATTATACGGCCGCGCCCTATGCGGGCGCCGTTTCGGATACCCTGTCAAAACAGATGAACCATCCGGTGCTTTGGGAAAAGACCATTCGTCATATGACAGAACAGGGCATCGATACCTTTATTGAAACCGGCGTGGGCAGCGTGCTGACCAAACTGATCCAGAAGATCGCGCCGGACTGCCGCACCTATACGGCGGAAACGCCTGCGGACTGCGAAGCAATTGCAAAGGAGGTACTGGCAGATGCTTAAGGGAAAGGTGGCCGTGGTCACCGGCGGTTCCAGAGGCATCGGCCGGGCGGTCTGCATTGAGCTGGCAAAGCAGGGCGCGGATGTTGCGTTCCTCTATGCGGGCAATGAAGCGGCGGCAGAAGAGACCCTGGCGCTGCTTTCGGCGTATGACGTGAAGTCTGCCGCGTATCGCTGTGATGTGTCCGATACGGCCCAGGTGCGGGAAACCTTCCGCAGCCTGACAGAGGCGTTTCAGACGGTGGACATTCTGGTGAACAATGCCGGAATCAACAAAGACAAGCTGGCAATGACCATGCGGGAAGAGGAATTCGAGCAGGTCATTGATATCAATCTGTCCGGCGCGTTTAAATGCGCGAAGCAGGTGATCCCGCTGATGGTGAAAAAAAGAAGCGGAAAGATCATCAACATTTCTTCGGTTGCCGGCCTGATCGGAAACGCGGGCCAGAGCAATTACGCCGCGGCCAAGGCGGGTCTCATCGGCCTGACCAAAACCCTGGCCAAGGAACTGGCAGCCAGAAATATTACCTGCAATGCGGTGGCGCCCGGATTTGTGGAGACGGACATGACAGCAGCGCTTCCGCTGAACCGGGAAGCGGTGGAAAAAAGCATTCCGCTGCATCGTTTCGCAAAGGCGGAAGAGGTTGCAAAGCTGGTTGGTTTCCTTGCATCCGACGGGGCGGATTATATCACCGGCGAGGTGATCCGCATCGACGGAGGCATTGCGATATAAGGCTTCCTTTCGCGCCGGTTGGGCACAGCGAAGGAAAGCAGGAAAGGATTTTTGTTTATGAGTAAAAGAGTAGTCGTCACAGGAATGGGCGCCGTCACGCCGATCGGAAACGATGTGCCTTCTTTTTTTGAGGCACTGCGGACGGGGAAAAACGGCGTTGCCGCGGTTACACGCTTTGATACCGAAAACTATAAATGTAAAGTCGCCGCGGAAGTAAAGGATTTCGACGCGTCCAAATGTTTTGCGCCCCTGGTACGCCGCAAGACGGATCTGTATGTGCAGTATGCGGTGACCGCCGCCCAGGAAGCAGTGGATGACAGCGGTATTTTAGGGCAGGTGGATGAAAATGATCTGGCTGTCTACGTGGGTTCCGGCGTAGGCGGCATCGGTACGATCTGTGAAGAAGAGGAAAAACTGCTGGCCAGAGGGGAAGCCGGGGTAAACCCCCAGTTTGTCCCCAAGATGATCATCAATATGGCGGCAGGGCAGATCGCTATCCGGTTTCACGCCCATGGGCCTGCCATGTCGGTTTCCACAGCCTGTGCCACCGGTTCCACAGCCATCGGAGAAGCCTACCGGGCCATCAAAGACGGATATGTGACAGCCGCCATCTGCGGCGGCAGCGAAGCGGCGGTGAACCCTCTGGCGATTGCGGGATTTGTTAACTGTATGGCACTGTCCCAGTCGGAGGATCCGGAAGCGGCGTCCCTGCCCTTCGATCAGAGAAGAGCCGGGTTTGTGCTGGGCGAAGGCGCAGCCGTGCTGATTCTGGAGGAATATGAACACGCGAAGGCGCGGGGCGCGAAAATCTATGCGGAGGTCTGCGGCTATGGCGCGACCTGCGACGCCCACCATGTGACGGCGCCGGATCCGGAAGCCACACAGACCATCCGGGCGATTCGCCAGTCGCTGGAAGGCGTGGACTATGATCCCGCCACTACCTACGTCAATGCCCACGGCACAGGTACTTCGCTGAATGATAAGGTAGAGACGACGGCTTTCAAGGCCTGCTTTGGCGAGGATGCGTACCGGCTGCACATCAGCTCCACCAAGTCCATGACGGGACATATGCTGGGGGCAGCAGGGGCGGCGGAAGCGCTGGCGTGTATATTTGCGCTGCAGGAAAATACAGTGCCGCCTACCATTCATCTGGAACAACCCGATCCGGAGCTGGATCTGAATTATACGCCCAATACTGCGGTGCAGACGCAGATCGATACGGCGATTTCCACCTCTCTGGGCTTCGGCGGCCACAACACCTGTCTGGCGTTTCGGAAGGTGCAGCCATGAACAGAGAAGAACTGAAAACCATTCTGCCCCACAGAGATCAGATGCTGCTGCTGGATGAGGCGGAAGTGATCGACGGAAGCGCCCATGGAAAACGCTATATTCGCGGCGATGAATTTTTCCTGCAGGGGCATTTTCCCAATGATAAAATTGTGCCGGGGGTGATTTTGTGTGAAATCATGGCACAGTCTGCCAGCGTTTTGCTGGCGGATTCCATCACGGGACCGGTAAAGACCCTGTTTACGGGACTGGACAAGGTGCGGTTCAAACGTTCCGTCCGTCCGGGAGAAACCTTTACCACAGTCTGTGAAATCGAAAAATCAAAGGGCCCGTTTTACTGGGCGAAGGGAAAAGGATATGTGGAAGACGCGCTGTGTGTCAGCGCATCCTTCTCATTTGCGGTTTTCCCGGAAGAGGAGCAACCTGATGTTTAAGCGTTTTTTTAATCGTCTGCTGAAACGGCAGCCGTTTCCGGAAAAGGATTTTGACGTGGTCTGTCCGGCCTGCAAACAGGCCAGCAGCCATTTGTCGCTGTTAAACAGCAATTATATCTGTCCCGACTGCGGCGCGTATATCCGGATCCCGGCCAGAGACCGTATCCGGATGCTGGCGGATGCAGACAGTTTTTCCGAATTTGACGCCGATCTGACGTCCAAAGATTTTCTGCAGTTCCCCGGATATCAGGAGAAGCTGGACAAGGCGCGGGAAAGTACCGGCGAGGCTTCGGCGGTGGTTACCGGCGTGATGCGCATGGGCGGCATGGAGTGTGCGGTCTTTGCCATGGATTCCCGTTTTGTGATGGCCAGTATGGGTTCGGCAGTGGGCGAAAAGATTACGAGACTCTTTGAGTATGCACTGAAAATGCATTTGCCGGTGCTGGGCATTACCTGTTCCGGCGGCGCAAGAATGCAGGAGGGCATTGTGTCCCTGATGCAGATGGCAAAATGCAGCGGCGCGGTGCGCAGACACAGCGACGCCGGCCTGTTGTATCTGGTGCTTCTCACCGATCCCACCACCGGCGGCATGACGGCGTCCATTGCCATGGAAGGGGACATTACCCTGGCAGAACCGAAGACACTGGTTGGTTTTGCCGGCAGGCGTGTTATTGAGCAGACCACGGGCGCGGAGCTGCCGCAGGATTTCCAGACTTCGGAATTTCTGCTGACCCACGGCTTTGTGGACATGGTGCTGCCCCGGGAAAAACAGAAAGAAACCATTACCCTGATTCTGAAGCAGCACGGAAAGGAGACCGTATGACCGCATATGAGAAATTAAAAATGGTTCGGGCTTTGGACCGTCCCAAGGGAAGCGATTTTGTAGAGGGCCTGTTTACCGACCGTGTTGCGCTGTGCGGCGACCGCCGTTACGCGGACGATCCGGCCATTGTGGGCGGCATCGGCTATCTGGGCGATCAGGTGGTAACCTATATCGCCATTGACAAAGGCAGAGATATGGCGGAATGTATGCAGAAGCATTTCGGCTGTCCCATGCCCGAAGGATACCGGAAGGCGCTGCGCCTGATGAAACAGGCGGAAAAATTCAAACGGCCGGTGATCTGCCTGGTGGATACTTTAGGCGCCTATCCCGGCGCGGAAGGCGAGGAACGGGGACAGGGACAGGCCATTGCCGAAAATCTGGTGGAAATGATCGGGCTGAAAACGCCGGTGATTTCCGTTGTGATCGGCGAAGGCGGCTCCGGCGGCGCGCTGGCGCTGGCCGTGGCGGACCGGGTATATATGCTGGAAAATGCGGTTTATTCGGTGATTACGCCGGATGGCTGCGCAAGCATCATCTGGAAAGATGCGTCGCGGGTACATGACGCGGCGGAATGTCTCCACATTACGGCCCAGGATATGGTGGATTTTGGCGTGGCGGAGGACATTATTCCGGAAAATTTCGAAGATTTTCCGCAGATGTGCGAGAATATGAAAACGCGGCTGCTGCAGGATCTGCAGGGCCTGAAGAAACTTTCGGTCTCCCATTTGCTGGATGAGCGTTACAATCGTTTCCGTAAAATCGGTATCTACGAGGAAAACGGGAAGGTGAAGCAATGAGAATTTCTACCAAAGGAAGATATGCGCTGCGGATGATGGTAGATCTGGCGGAGCATAACAGCGACGGATTCATTGCCCTGAAAGACATTGCCGGACGGCAGGGAATTTCCAAGAAGTATCTGGAACAGATTGTGCCGGTGTTAAACAAGGCAAATCTGCTGAAAACCAACCGCGGTTTTCAGGGGGGCTACAGGCTGGCAAAATTGCCGGAACAATATACGGTGGGAGATATCTTACGATCCACCGAAGGCAGTATGGCGCCGGTGGCGTGTGTAGACACGGAAATCCCGATCGAGTGTGAGCGAAGCGGGGATTGCCCCACATTGCCGGTGTGGCAGGGACTGCAGCGGGTCATCAACGAATATCTGGATTCCATCACCCTGCAGGATATTTTAGATCAACAGAAAGAACGGGTCGGAAATGATTATATGATTTAAGCCGCAGCTTAAGCTGCGGCTTAAATCATTTTCGGATTCAGGAAAACATAGGCGTTGAAAGGTAGCGTTCGCCGGTATCGGGAAGCAGTGCCACGATGCGTTTGCCTTTGTTTTCGGGACGTCTGGCCAACTGCGCGGCAGCCCATACGGCGGCGCCGGAGGAAATGCCCACCAGAAGGCCTTCTTTCCGCGCCAGGGCGCGGCCGGTGGCAAAGGCGTCTTCGTTTTCCACGGGAATGATTTCATCGTAGATGCCTGTGTCCAGTGTGTCGGGAACGAAGCCCGCGCCGATACCCTGAATTTTGTGGGGGCCGGGCGTGCCTTTCGAAAGCACAGGAGAACCGGCAGGCTCTACCGCTACGACTTTGATCTGCGGATTTTTGCTTTTGAGATATTTGCCTGTGCCGGAGACGGTGCCGCCGGTGCCGACGCCGGCCACGAAGATATCCACGGTACCGTCGGTATCCTGCCAGATCTCAGGACCGGTCGTGGCAAAATGCACGGCGGGATTGGCGGGATTGGAAAACTGGCCGGGAATAAAGCTGTGGGGCGTTGCAGCAGCCAGTTCGTTTGCTTTTTCAATGGCTCCTTTCATGCCCTTTGCGCCGTCGGTCAGCACCAGCTCGGCGCCGTAGGCTTTCAGAAGATTGCGCCGCTCGACGCTCATGGTTTCCGGCATGGTCAGAATGATCCGATACCCGCGGGAAGCGGCTGCGGCGGCCAGACCGATGCCGGTGTTGCCGCTGGTGGGCTCGATGATGACGGAATCTTTCCGCAGCAGGCCTTTTTGCTCCGCGTCTTCAATCATGGCTTTGGCGATCCGGTCTTTCACGCTGCCGGCAGGATTGAAATATTCCAGCTTGCCGTAAATGTCCGCCTCCAGCTGTTCCTGGGCGATGTAATTATTCAGTTTCAGTAAGGGTGTGCCGCCGATCAAATCGGTCAGCGTTTCATATGTTTTCATGAAGAAACCTCTTTTCCGGTATGGCATGGCATATGTTTGTTTATACTAATAACCTATAAGTTTTATAGGTTATATACTAACATTCGTTTTCCGGTCTGTCAATCTTTTTTTCAAAAAAGAAACAGATCTTTTTTTGCGCCTTGGGGCAGGGCCGTGTTTGCACCCTGTCCTGACACGGCTTGACAGGAAAAAAGAAAACTCCTATACTCTTGGCAAAGAAAGAGGACGGATATTGTCATGAAGAAAATTGTGGTGGCAATGAGCGGCGGCGTGGATTCCAGTGTGGCGGCCTGCCTGCTGAAAGAGCAGGGCAACGACTGCATCGGAATGACGATGAAGCTTTTTTATAATGAAGAGATCCATTTGCGCAGGGAACATGCCTGCTGTTCGCTGGAAGATACGGAAGACGCGCGGAGCGTGGCGCAGCAGCTGGACATGCCTTATTATGTGGTCAATTTTGCGGAGCGCTTTCAAAGCTGCGTCATTGACCGTTTTGTGGAGGCCTATGAAAACGGGCGGACGCCCAATCCCTGCATTGACTGCAACCGTTATCTGAAATTCGACAAACTTTTCAGCCGGGCAAAGGAGCTGGAATATCCTTTTGTGGCGACGGGGCATTATGCCCGCATAGAATATAATGAAACAAGCGACCGCTGGCTGTTAAAAAAAGCGCTGGATCCGGACAAGGATCAAAGTTATGTGCTGTATACGCTGACCCAGGAACAGCTGGCCCATACCCTGTTTCCACTGGGCGGCATGACGAAAGCCCAGGTGCGGGACTACGCCGGGCGGCATCAGCTGATCAATGCGAAAAAACAGGAGAGCCAGGACATCTGTTTTGTGCAGGAAGGCAGTTATGCGGACTTTATCGAAACGTATACCGGAAAGACCTACCCGAAGGGGCCTTTTGTGGACAAAGACGGCAGGGTTCTGGGAGAACATAAGGGCATCATCCGCTATACGCTGGGGCAGCGCAAAGGGCTTGGACTGTCTTTTCCGCAGCCTATGTATGTCTGCAAGGTGGATCCGGCGGCAAACACAGTGACCTTAAGTCCGGAAGAGGGACTTTACACCGACCAACTCTATGCAGAGGATATCAACTTGATCGCCTGCGAAAGGATCGATGCGCCCATGCGGGTCATGGCCAAGGTGCGCTACCGTCAGAAAGCCCAGCCGGCCACCGTGGTGCAGACGGGCGACGACCGTATCCGGGTGACCTTTGACGCGCCCCAGCGGGCGGTGACCAAAGGACAGTCGGTGGTGCTGTACGATTCGGATATCGTGGTGGGCGGCGGTACCATTGTCTGAAGACCGCAGCCATGGTAAATTTTGCAGAAACATAATACAATCTTGATTTTTTTGTAGAAACTGTGCGATAATAGTGCCGGTTTTATTTACAGTGAAACGGAGGGCGCCGGATTTGGAAAAACGTTTGGCGTTGGGCATCGATATCGGATCCACCACCGTAAAATTTCTTTTGCGGAGAGACCGAAAGATCCTGTATCAGTGCTATGAACGGCATTTTTCCCACGTGCGGGAAAAGGTGCTGGAACAGCTGAATAAGGTAGAACGTCTGGCCGGCTGCGAAGAAATGCAGGTGGCGATTTCCGGCTCTGCGGGGCTGGGCATCGCGGAAGCCGTGGGCGTGCCCTTCGTACAGGAAGTGTTTGCCACGGCGCAGTTTATAAAGAAAGAAATTCCGCAGACGGACTGCGTGGTGGAGCTGGGCGGCGAAGACGCGAAGATTATTTTCTTAAGAGGCGGCATCGATGAGCGGATGAACGGGACCTGTGCCGGCGGTACGGGGGCGTTCCTGGATCAGATGGCGGTACTTTTGAATATTTCCGTGGACGAAATGGACGTGCTCAGCCTTTCCAGTACGAAAAAATATCCGATTGCTTCCCGCTGCGGCGTTTTCGCAAAGACGGATATACAGCCGCTGATCAATCAGGGCGCCAGAAAAGAAGATATTGCCGCCAGTATTTATCAGGCGGTGGTCAACCAGACCATCGCGGGACTGGCCCAGGGACGTAAAATCGAAGGCACCGTCGTATTTTTGGGCGGGCCGTTATATTATAACAAGGGACTGCAGAAGGCTTTTCAGGAAACCCTGAAACTGGACGATGCCCACGCGGTCTTTCCTGATTTTGCCCAGTATGCGGTGGCGCTGGGGGCGTCGCAGTATGCGGAAAGCGCCGGGGGCGCCTTTACGGCGGCGCAGCTGACGGAAAAGGTACAGCACGCCTCGGTGCATCAGTTCTCCACGCCGCTGAAGCCGCTGTTCGCATCGGAGGCGGAGTACGCTGCCTTTGCGGAACGGCACAGCCGTTTTGCCGCGCCCAGGGGAGACCTGAAAACCTATCGCGGCAGGGTGTATCTGGGCATCGACTGCGGCAGTACCACTACGAAGCTGGTGTTGCTGGGAGAAGACAAACAGATCTTATATTCCTATTACGCGGCCAATCAGGGGGATCCGGTGGCCATCATCAAAGAACAGCTGGAGCTTTTGTATGAACAGCTGGGAGAGGATACCCAGGTAGCGGGCAGCGCGGTGACCGGCTACGGCGAGGAACTGATCCGTAATGCATTTTCCGTGGATCAGGGCGTGGTGGAAACAATGGCGCACTACAAGGCGGCCTCTTATTTTAAACCCGAAGTGGATTTTATTCTGGACATCGGCGGCCAGGACATCAAGTGTTTTTCCATCAAAAATCATGCCATCGATTCCATTATGCTGAACGAGGCCTGCTCTTCCGGCTGCGGCTCGTTTCTGGCCACCTTTGCCAACGCCATGGGCTTAAGCGTGGAGGAATTTGCGAAAAAAGGGCTCTTTGCGAAAGCGCCCTCCGATCTGGGCAGCCGCTGTACGGTGTTTATGAATTCCTCCGTCAAGCAGGCGCAGAAGGAAGGCGCGAAGGTAGAAGATATTTCGGCAGGGCTGTCCGTCAGCGTGGTCAAAAACGCGCTGTACAAAGTCATCCGGGTTTCCGATCCGGATGCCCTTGGCGACTGCGTGATCGTACAGGGCGGCACTTTTCATAATGACGCGGTGCTGCGGGCCTTTGAAATGGAACTGGGAAAAGAAGTGGTCCGGCCGGATATCGCGGGACTGATGGGGGCCTTCGGCGCGGCGCTGTACGCCATGGATGTAAAGCACTGCAGCCTGATGCCCAAAGAGGAACTGGAACACTTTACCTACCATGCGAAACCGGTGACCTGTCAGGGCTGCGAGAACCACTGCCGCCTGACGGTGAATCAGTTCTCCAACGGAAAACGCTTTATCGCGGGAAACCGCTGCGAGAAGGCCCTGGGACAGAAAAAAGCCGACGAAGACGCGCCCAATCTGCATCAGTGGAAGCGGGACTATTTCAAATCGCTGACCGCCGGGGAAAACCGCCGGGGCCGTATCGGCCTGCCCATGGCGCTGGGCATGTTTGAGTTTTATCCCCTCTGGCACGCGCTGTTTACGGCGCTGGGCTTCGAGGTGGTTTCTTCGGGCATGTCTTCCCGCAGGATCTATGAGAAGGGACAGTTTACGATTCCTTCGGATACCGCCTGTTATCCGGCGAAAATTATGCACGGCCATATCATGAAGCTGATGGAAGAGGGCGTGGACGCCATTTTTGCTCCCTGCATGACCTATAATATCGATGAGAAAGCATCGAGAAATCATTACAACTGTCCGGTGGTGGCGTACTATTCGGAGCTGCTCCACGGCAATGTGGAGGAACTGAGAAACTACCGGTTCCTGTACCCTTATATTGATATCAATAACCGCAAAGCACTTGCGGACCGGCTGTATGACTGTCTGCAGCCCCATTTTCCGTCGGTAAAAAAGACGGAAGTAAGGGCAGCGGTGAAGGCGGGATTTGCGGCCTATGACTCCTATACGGCAGCGGTGAAGGCACAGGGCGAAGCGGCGCTGGCCTGGGCGAAGGCCCACGACCGGCGGGTGCTGATCCTGGCAGGCCGTCCCTACCATGTGGATCCGGAGATCGGCCACGGCATCGATACGCTGGCGGCTTCCCTCGGCTTTGTGGTGGTGAGTGAAGACAGCGTCTGCCATCTGGCGCAGGTGCCCCAGGTGCATGTGCTGAACCAGTGGACCTACCACGCCAGGCTGTACCGGGCGGCGGCTTTTGCAGCATCCCGGAAAAAGGTGGAGCTGGTGCAGCTGGTGTCCTTTGGCTGCGGCGTGGACGCCATTACCACCGATGAAACCCGCCGGATCCTGGAAGAAAACGGAAAGATCTATACCCAGATCAAAATCGACGAGATCACCAACATGGGCGCGGTCCGGATCCGCCTGCGGAGCCTGATCGGCGCGCTGGAGGAAAAACATGAGTGATTATTATATTCCGTTTACGAAGGAAATGAAAAAGACCCATACGATCCTCACCCCCAACATGCTGCCGATCCATTTCCGGCTGCTGATGAAGGTGCTGCAGGAATATGGCTATCATGCGGATCTGCTGGAAACCAGCGGGCCTCATATCCGGGAAACGGGACTGAAATATGTACATAATGACGCCTGCTATCCGGCGATTCTGGTGATCGGGCAGTTTATCGACGCCATTGAAAGCGGCAAATACGATCCCCATAAAGTGGCGCTGATTTATTTTCAGACCGGCGGCGGCTGCAGGGCTTCCAACTACATTTCCCTGCTGCGCAAAGCCCTGGAACGAGCGGGCTACGGCTATGTGCCGGTGATCTCCTTCAGCCTGCTGGGACTGGAGAAGCATCCGGGCTTCAAGCTGCCGCTTCGCGCCATGCAGAAGATCGTGTATGCCATATTATACGGGGATCTGATCCTGCATCTGAAAAATCAGGTGGATCCTTATGAAATCGAAAAAGGAAGCGCCGCCCGTCTGGCGGACGAACTGTCGGATATCCTGATCCGGCGGCTGGATGAAGACGGCGTGTCGATCCGGAAACTGAAAGACAATATGCGCTATATCCGGGACGCTTTCGCAAAGATCGAAGTACAGCCCCGGGACTGTATCCAGGTGGGTATTGTGGGCGAGATTTATGTGAAGTTTTCGCCCCTGGGCAATAACCGCCTGGCAGAATTCCTGGTAAATGAGGGCGCAGAGGTGACGCTGGCGGGGTTGCTGGACTTTTTCCTGTACTGTACGCTGAACAATGTTATCGAAATCAACCGCTACGGTTCCGGCCGGGTGAAACGGCCGGTGATGAACCTGCTGTATAAGATACTCTGCCGGGTGAAACGGCTGATGATTTCCATTATCGAGGAAACCGGCCGGTTCCGGCCCTTCGCGCCTTTTGAAAATACGGTGGCCAATGCGCAGGAAATCATCGACCTGCACTGCAAGATGGGCGAAGGCTGGCTGCTGCCGGCGGAAATGCTGGAGCTGTATCATCTGGGCGTCAAAAACATTGTCTGCACCCAGCCCTTTGGCTGCCTGCCCAATCATATCTGCGGCAAGGGCATGATGAAGCCGCTGAAGGACCGGTATCCTGACATGAATATCGTGGCCATCGATTATGATCCCGGCGTGACGCAGGTTAATCTGGAAAACCGGCTGAAGCTGATGCTGGCCAACTCCGCTGCAGGCCGTTCCGCCTGAAAAAGAGGCTTGACTATCCTGCACTGATTGAGTACACTGAAAAAGATCCGCGTTGAAACAGGTATATTTCGGGCGAAATCCGCGGATGATCTACATTGGAGGAAATCGATGAGTATATCAAATATTCTTTCATTGCTGGGCGGCATTGCATTGTTTTTGTTTGGTATGTCTTTCATGGGAGAAGGACTGAAGAAGGTTGCAGGCAACAAGATGGAGCTGATTTTGTACCGTCTTTCCAGTACGCCTTTGAAGGGAATCCTCCTGGGCGCCGGCGTGACCGCCGCGATCCAGTCTTCCTCGGCCACGTCCGTGATGGTGGTGGGCTTTGTAAATTCCGGTATGATGAAAGTCCGGCAGGCCATCAGCATTATTCTGGGCGCAGTGCTGGGTACCAGTATTACGGGCTGGATCATCTGTCTTTCCATGATCGAAGGCGGGTCCGGCGTGGCGGAGCTGTTTTCCACGGCGAGCCTGACAGGCGTCATTGCCGTGGTCGGTATCTTTCTGCGGATGTTCTGCAAAAAGGAGACCAAACGCAAAGTCGGCAATATCCTGATGGGTTTTGCGGTGCTGATGACCGGCATGTCGCTGATGAGCGGCGCGGTGGCCCCTTTGCGGGAAAGCGAACAGTTTGTCAGCATTCTGACCCGTTTCTCCAATCCACTGATCGGTATCCTGGCGGGCCTGATCTTTACAAGTATTCTGCAGAGCGCTTCGGCGGCCGTCGGTATTCTGCAGGCGCTGGCCATGACCGGTGCCATTGATTTTTCCATGGCCTTTCCGATCATCATGGGTATTGCCATCGGTGCGGCGCTGCCGGTGCTGTTTTCCGCCCTGGGCGCCAACGTCAACGGCAAGCGGTCCGCTTTCGTATATCTGCTGATCAATATGATGGGCGCCTGTATTCTGGGTATTCTCTTTTATGCGGTGCACGCCGCCGCCCATTTTTCATTCATGGACATGACCCTGGATCCTTTTGGGATCGCACTGTTAAATACGGTATACCGTCTGCTGATCCTGCTGATTCTGGCGCCGTTTATCGGGCAGATGGAAAAAATCGTCAACGCCCTGTTCCGGGAAAGTGCGGAAGACCTGGAAGAAATGGCGGATATCGACCGGCTGGAGGAACGCTTTATCGCCTATCCTGCCATTGCCATCGAGCAGAGCAGGGCTGCCATGAACGCCATGGCGGAGAAGGCGGAGAAAAACCTGTCCCGGGCTTTGCAGATATTGGACACCTACGAGGAAGCCGAATATGAAAAGGTACAGGAAAAAGAAGAAGTTATCGACCGTTACGAAGACCGGCTGGGGACCTATCTGGTCCAACTGACCGCCCGGGAACTGAACCGGAAACAAAACAAAGATATTTCCCAGTTTTTGCATACCTTAAGTGATTTTGAGCGGATCGGCGACCATGCGGTCAATATTGCGGACGCGGCGCAGGAAATCCACGAGAAAAAAATCGTCTTTTCGGAGGATGCCGGCAGAGAACTGGATATCATCCGCAGCGCCATTACAGAGATCGTGGACAATACGGTGCATGCCTTTACCGCAAAGGATCTGGAGCTGGCTTCCCGGACGGAGCCGCTGGAAGAATGGATCGACGTGCTGTGTGATGAGATGAAGATGAACCAT
This sequence comes from uncultured Lachnospiraceae bacterium, assembly GCA_947630695.1. GTDB lineage: Bacteria > Bacillota > Clostridia > Lachnospirales > Lachnospiraceae > CANRIM01. The sequence continues at coordinate 40,663 of CANRIM010000011.1, read as the reverse complement.
GTGCACCGGATCCAGTCGGGCGAATGTACGCTGCTCCACGGCTTTGTGTTCAATGATCTGATCACCAACTATGAACGGATCGCGGATCACTGCTCCAATATCGCGGTGGCCATGATCGAGCTGGAAACCAACGAGCTCAACAGCCATGAATACCTGCATGAAATCAAAAAGAAGGAAGACGGCAGGTTCAGCCGGTATTATGCGCAGTACAGCCAAAAATACCGGATTTGAACCGACGCCGTGTTGGCAGAATCAACAAAATAATTCACAAACAGGCTTGTAAAACATTAATAAAAAAGAGAGAATTGCCGGATTTTGACAGAAAAATCCGGCAATTTTATGTTTACAGAAAAACGATTATTTGCTAAAATACAGGTAACTTTAAAAAGTGCGAGTTTACGGTTTTTTGTGACAAAAAAAAACAAAAAGGAGAGAAGAACATGAAAAAAATTTCCAAAAAGGTTCTTGCTGCGGCGCTGGTCCTGACGCTGGCTGTTCCTTCGGCCGTTTCTTTTGCAGCGGACGAAGAAGCACCGGCAGAACTGCCGGAGCCTCTGACATGGATCACCATGCAGGATGACAATCTGGAGAGAAACGGATACCAGGATGTGACCGGGACAGAAGTTGTCAAGGATGATAAGATGGGCACGGTACTGCATGTCAACGCAAGTACGGAAGCGGAGGGCGTGTTTACGGACAGTGAAGCCAGCTTTACAAACCCTCTGGTTGGGCAGGACTTCAGTGAAATTGACGTATTGCAGCTGAATGAAGTACTGCAGGCACAGAATGAGGAAAAGAAAGCCAACGGCGAAGCCGCGTTCCTGGATGACAACGGCAATCCCATCTGGACCAAGGGTGTTATGATCAACTATTGGATCAAAGTAACCGGTACGGACAACGGCGTTGTACTGAATTTCCGAAACAAAAACAGACTCCAGTATGATAAAGACGACTATATGAAACATATTTTTGCAACCAAGTGGGGTGAGCAGGCGATCGCAGACGAAAAAGCAGGCAATGCAGTTGACAAGCGCTTTGCGTTGGGTGATCAAACCATCTATGTGGACGACGCAGGCAACGAGTATACTGTTTATAGCTCCATTGGAGATTTTGCAGCGTGGCGCTCTGATTTTGCGGAGAATGCATGTAAGAAGAGTTCCAGTGGAACGATCAAAGCGCGTCCGAAGGACGGCGGAGATGAGGCAACGCTGGTTCCGGTGGCAAAAGAGTATGAGCACTACAGCGTAATGGATTATGAAGAGAATCAGCAGAGTCAGGTTAAATATGGTCTTGCTGACGGTTTCCTGCAGACCGCGTTGGATGGCGGCGTTGCTTTTACGGAAGATAGGACCAACGACAAAGACGAGAACGGATTGATCAATGAGGATCATCCGCAGTTGAATCCGAATAAGCTAGGAGAATTCAAATACAGAGCTTACAACGGACAGAACAAGCTCGGCTGGAGCGGTACATTAGATGGCGTGTCTGACTTTATGGATTTCGCGTATGAGGAAAATCCAGACACGGCAAACTGGCATATGATTACCGTGCAGATTCAGAACGATTCCATTAGCTACTTTATTGATGGCAGGAGTGGCGAAGAATTATACGGAGGAATGGCTGCCTTCTATTCCAACGGCAAACCCTTCTCCGAGTCCGGCGTCGGCAAGAACTTCAACGCCGGCTGGGGTTATAAATCATATGACAACGACGAAATCGGCAGAGTATATGTCGGCGCCGGCGGCAGAAAAGAGTGGTACGGCAATGCAGCCGGTTCTCTGATGCTTGACTGGCTGTCCATGGAAGGCACCACATTCTCCATCGGCGGCACCAATCTGGAAGATATACCTGCCACGTTTACAGCGGCTGCTTATTACAATACGGAAAGAGTTGCCGAATTCTACATCGATGATATTGCATTCTATGGCGAATTGCTGAGTGCAGATCAGTTATTGCAGCTGTATGATAACGGCGTTGAAAAGATGAAACTGGAGAATCCGGATGATGCGGATCCGCCAGAGCCGATCGAGACTACGGGCAACGGCGACGTAGATGGTGAGGAAGGCATCACATCTTCCGATGCGCTGGAAGTTTTAAAATTTGCTGCAAAACTGGAAGAGCCCACGGCGGAACAGAGAGCGGCGGCAGATACCAATCTGGACGGCAACATTGACGCAGAAGATGCGCTGAATATCCTGAAACTTGCGGCGAAGCTGATTGAAGCCCTTCCGGTTCCGAAACAGTAAGACCATCTGTTTTGCGATATACGAAATTTTAGAATGACAGGTATTACCGGTCCGTTTTACGGGCCGGTAATATTTTGCGCTTTTTCAGGGAAAGTTTCGGGAATCTTAAGGAATCCGTGGCGTGAAAGGCTTGAATAATCCGGCATGAAATGATAACATAGAAGCAGTGTAAGTCTTACAGGGAGGATAAAACCGGGATGGATATTTTTACAAAAGCAGAACAGTTTAAAACAGTGGATGAATTGAAGGAAAAGAATCTGTATCCGTATTTCCGTGCGCTGGAGTCCAGACAGGATACGGAAGTGATGATGGAAGGAAAACGCCGGATCATGCTGGGTTCCAACAATTATCTGGGGCTTACCACGCATCCGGAAGTGATCGAGGCCGGTATGAAAGCCTATGAGAAACTGGGTTCGGGCTGTTCGGGCTCCCGGTTTTTAAACGGTACGCTGCAGCTGCATCTGGAACTGGAGCAGGAACTGGCGGCGTTTTTGCGAAAAGATGCAGTGGTCACATTTTCAACCGGATTTCAGACCAATCTGGGCATCATTTCTTCGATTGTGGGAAAAGATGATTATGTGATCTGTGATAAGGAAAATCATGCGAGTATCTATGACGGATGCAAGTTAAGCTACGGGACAATGCTGCGGTATAAGCATAACAACATGGAGGATCTGGAAAAGAAGCTGCAAAGCGTTCCGGATAAGGCGGGGATTCTGATCGTGACAGACGGCGTTTTCAGTATGGGCGGCGACATTGCCAATCTGCCGGAAATTGTCCGGCTGGCAAAGAAATACGGCGCCCGGACCATGGTGGACGACGCCCACGGACTGGGCGTGGTGGGCGAAGGCGGCCGCGGAACGGCCAGCTATTTCGGCCTGGAAGACGAAGTGGATATTTATATGGGTACCTTTAGTAAGTCCCTGGCAAGCCTGGGCGGCTATATGGCGGCGAATGAGACCGTTGCAAAGTGGGTCAGACACACCTCCCGTCCCTTTATGTTTTCCGCATCCATACCGCCGGCAAACTGCGCGGCTGCGCTGACGGCGCTGCGGATCTTAAAAACGCATCCGGAACTGGTGGACCGGCTGGCGGCGCTTTCCGTATACGCCAGAGAAGGCTTCCGCAAACGGGGCGTCAAAATGCGTCCATCCACGATTGAAACTACGCCCATCATTCCCTTATATACCTTTGATATGATCCGCACGCTGACCATGTCCAAACGGCTGTATGACGCCGGGGTTTATGTAAACTCTGTGCTTCCGCCCGCCACAGGCCCGAAGGATTGCCTGCTGCGTACCAGCTATATGGCGACCCATACGGAAGCGCTGCTGGATGAAGCCATGGATATCATTCAAAAGGTACTGGGAGAGAAAGATGCATAAGACAGCAATCGTAACCGGTGGCAGCAGCGGCATCGGCCTGGCAGCGGCAAAAGCGCTGCATGGGGCCGGCTGTGTGGTTTATGAATTCAGCCGCAGGAAAGAGGGGGCGCCTTTTGTCCGGCATATGCAGGTGGACGTCACCGATGTAACGGCCGTTGAGGCCGCGGTGAAAGAAGTTGTGGCGAAAGAAGGCCGGATCGATATTCTGGTGAGCAACGCAGGATTTGGCATTTCCGGCGCCGCGGAATTTACGGACGGGGCGGACAGCAAAAAGCTGATGGACGTCAACCTGTTTGGTATGGCGCATGTATGTAACGCGGTGATTCCGTTGATGCGGGAAGCCGGCGGCGGCAAAATCGTCTGCACCAGCAGCGTGGCGGCGGCAGCGCCCATTCCCTTTCAGACCTGGTACTCCGTGTCCAAGGCGGCGGTCAACGCCTATGTCTGCGCGCTGGCCAATGAGCTGCGGCCCTTTCATATCCAGGTGTGCGCGGTGATGCCCGGGGATATCCGGACCGGTTTTACGGCGGCCAGAGAAAAAAGCGCCGCTGGAGACGAAATTTACGGCGGCCGAATCGCCCGTTCGGTGGCAAAAATGGAACAGGATGAGCAAAACGGCATGTCTGCGGACAAGGCAGGCAGCTATATCGCGCGGATCGCGCTGAAAAGAAAAGTGAAACCGCTGTACGCCATCGGTTTTTCCTATAAACTGATTTGTTTTCTGCTGCAGGTGCTTCCCTGCCGACTGAAAAATTATCTGATCGGCAAGCTGTATGCCGGCTGATCAGGCGGGATGTACCGGCTGGATATATTTGATCAGGGTCATCATCACGTCCAGCAGAAAAGCGGCAAGGATCAAAGACAGCAGGGTCTCGCCGGTATAGAGCGGGATGAGGGACACCAGTTTTTTGACCAGCGGGTGCAGGAAGAGCACTACGGCGGAACCTAAAACGCCCCAGATCATACAGAAGGTGAGGCAGATGTGCCCGCCCAGCTGGAAGGGCTGATGGGAATAGTCCCAGAGATGTTCGCCCAGCAGCGTATAGGAAAACCAGCCCACAAAGAGTTCAAAAAAGGAAGCGATGGATGCACAGCCGAAATACAGCAATACAAAATTTTCTTTGACGCTGTCCATCAGAAGGACCATCACCAGAACGGTATATCCGTAAATCGAGCACATGGGGCCGTAAAAGAAGCCCCGGTTCACGAAGCCTCTGCCGCAGAACGCGCTGAAAAGAACCTCTACGCACCATCCCATGACAGCGTAGATAAAGAAAAACCAAAGATTTTGATATAATGACATAGAAACACTCCATTTCGCCGGATCAATATGCATCAATAGTATGCGCAGTCCGGCGGTTTTTAAACACGGAAAGTATACGCGATGAAAGCAGTGCTGATCAGTCTGAATTCAAAATATATCCATGCGTCGCTGGCGCCCTGGTATCTGCTTGCCGCTATCCGGAAGCAATGCGGCAGCCGGATCGAAGCGCGGGTGACGGAAGGCACCGTAAATGAACGGTTGGAAGCGGTCATTGCCCGGATCCGGGCCGAAGACTGCGATGTAGCCGGATTTTCCTGTTATATCTGGAACATCGAACGGGTCATGGAAATCGGCGCGTATCTGCACCGGAAATACAAAAACATGAAAATCATTCTGGGCGGGCCGGAGGTATCTTACCGGGCCCGGTCTCTGCTGGAAACCTGTCCCTGGATTTATGCGGTGATTTCCGGAGAGGGGGAAGTGCCGCTGCCGGCCCTGCTGGAAGCGATGGAAAACGGCGGCGACATAGAAGGGATCCCCGGCGTCTGCGGCAGGAAGGATGGCCGGATTTTTGTGCATGCGCCCTATATCGGAACGGAAATTCCGCCGGATCCGTATACGGAAGAATACTTTGAAACACTGGACGGCCGGATTGCCTATTTTGAATCTTCCAGGGGCTGTCCTTTTTCCTGCGCCTTCTGCCTTTCGGGCCGCTGCGGCAGCGTCCGGTATTTTCCGGCGGAAACCTGCAGGGAAACGCTGATCCGGCTGGCAAATGCGGGCACCCGGACCGTGAAATTCGTAGACCGCACCTTCAACGCCCATCCGGCACGTACCAATGCCTGGCTGCGCTTTCTCAAAATGGAATACGGAAAACGGATCCCGAAGCAGGTCCGGTTTCATTTTGAAATTGCGGGGGATCTGCTGCAGGAAGATACCATGGAACTGATGGGCACGCTTCCCGCCGGGATGGTGCAGCTGGAAATCGGCCTGCAGAGTTTTCACGGAAAAACGCTGGCGGCGGTGACACGCAAAACCGATGTGGAAAAGCTGGAGCGCAATATCCGAAAACTGCTTTCCTTCGGCAATATGCATATTCATCTGGATCTGATTATGGGCCTGCCTTTTGAGGATATGGCCGGCGTCCGGGAAAGCTTTGACCGGGCCTTCCGGCTGCGGCCGCATATGCTGCAGGTGGGATTTTTGAAACTGCTTTACGGCGCCGCCATGCGGGAGGAACCGGACAAATATCCCTGCCGCTTTGATCCGAAACCACCCTATGAGGTGGCCTGCACCCCCTGGCTTTCGGAAGCGGATCTGAAAGCGCTGCATTTGCTGGAGGACGCAGTGGAGCGGATTTACAACAGCGGCCGGTTCTTACGGACCATGGCGTATTGTCTGGGGATCTGGGACTGTGAAGGCTTTGATTTCTTTATGAAAATCGGACAGGCCATGAAAGCGCAGGTGCATCCCGGCCTTTCGTTAAATGCTTACGGAGAAGCGCTGTTTGAAGTGCTGGCGTCGGATCCGCGGATCGACCGGCAGGCGCTGCGGGATCAAATGGTCATGGACCGGCTGGAAACCGACTGCTCCGGCAGGCTGCCGTCCTATCTGCGGGTGGAGGATCCCCGGCTGCGCCAGCTGAGGAAGGCCCTGGGCAAAGACGACGAAAAAAAAGCAAAGCCGGGCGTAAAACGCGGCCTTGCCATACTGTATTCGCAAAATTGCGGGGTCTATGTGGATTATGATGAAACAAAGGATGCGGTGCAGGGCAAATATTTACTGCACAGGGTCCCGCTTCCCGGATAATTTTTCCGCCAGTGCAATCATCTGCTCCCTGCCCTTGTCGTCCATGGCACGGAAGTATTCCAGCAGACGATATTCCATCGGCGTAATATTGGTATAATTCAAGGCATCTGCGGACAAACCCACCAGAAGGCTGTGATCCCGGACATGCTCGGCACTACCGGCGGGGATCCGGTTGACAAAGGTATCCACAGGTACCCGAAACAGCCGGGCAAGCTGAAGCAGAGAAGGCAGTCCCGGCATACGACGGTTGCTCTCATAATGGCTGATCGACTGCCTGGTAACGCCCAGCAGTGAAGCAAGCATTTCCTGTGAATATCCGTTTTTGATGCGAAGCTCGCGGATGCGTTCGCCTAAAGTCGTGCTGTTCATGCCAAAAAACTCCTTACGCTCCTTAGCGTAGCATGCAGACCGGAAAATTATGCGCAAACGATACGGCATGTATCATCTGACATCATTACAAAACAGAGATATGCGCGGAAATGCCTTTGAAATGCACTTTTTTCACTTCTTTCTTGCAAGCTGTAAAAAGCTGTGCTATATTTACATTAATTGTGCAAAACGATAAATGTTTACAAAGCAACAGGAGGATTTTTGAATGAGCTTTCAGATAGAAAAACTGGAGAACAGCATGGCGAAACTCACCATCGAAGCGGACAGCGCCGCATTTGATCAGGCGATGACAAAAGCGTACAATAAAAATAAAGGAAGCCTGAGCATTCCCGGATTCCGGAAGGGCAAAGTACCGCAGGCCATGATCGAAAAGATGTACGGCCCCTCGATCTTCTATGAAGACGCGGCCAATTTCATCATTCCCGACGCCTATGAGGAAGCCTATGAAGGCTGTGGCCTGGAAATCACCAGCCGTCCGGAGATCGATATCGTACAGATTGAAAAGGGCAAGAGCTTTATCTTTACGGCGACCGTTGCCATTAAGCCGGAAGTAACGCTGGGCGAGTACAAAGGCGTATCGGTACCGAAAGCAGATACGGAGCCGACGGAAGAAGATATCAACGCGGAGATCGAAAAGGAGCGCGAGGCCCAGTCCCGTATGGTGGCAGTGGAAGACCGGCCGGCGGAAGACGGCGATACCGCCACCATCGATTTTGAAGGATTTATCGACGGCGAGGCCTTTGAAGGCGGCAAAAGTGAAAACTATCCGCTGACTCTTGGATCCCATTCCTTTATCGACGGTTTTGAGGAGCAGGTCGTGGGGATGCAGATCGGCGAGGAAAAGGACGTTCAGGTGACGTTCCCGGAGGAATACCATCAGAAGGAACTGGCCGGCAAACCCGCCGTATTTAAGGTAAAACTCAGTGAGATCAAGAAAAAGGAGCTGCCGGAGGTGGACGACGAGTTCGCCCAGGAGGTTTCCGAGTTTGATACGCTGGAAGAATACAAGGCCGATCTGAAAAAGACGGTGAAAGAGCGCAAGGAAGCCAAAGCCAAAGCGGATAAGGAAGATGCGGTGATTGAAAAGCTGATCGAAGACGCGCAGATGGATATGCCGGAGCCGATGGTCAACGATCAGGTGGAAACCATGATCAACGAAATGTCTTCCCGGATGCAGCAGCAGGGCCTGACGCTGGAGCAGTATCTGCAGTTTACGGGCATGGATATGGATACACTCAAAGAGCAGACGAAGCCCCAGGCCGTCAAACGTCTCAAGAGCCGCCTGGTACTGGAAGCCGTGGCGGAAGCAGAGCATCTGGAAGTGACCGAGGAGCGCTATGACGAAGAACTTCAAAATATGGCCTCTTCCTATCAGATGGAGTTTGACAAATTAAAAGAGCTGATCGGCGAAAATGAACGGAAGCAGATTGAAAACGATATCAAAGTGCAGATGGCAGTGGATCTCGTCAGAGATGCGGCTGTCGAAGCGTAAGGATTGGAGGAAGTTATGAGTCTGGTACCCGTCGTAGTGGAGGAAACAGGCAGGGGAGAACGGTCCTATGACATTTATTCCCGCTTGTTGAAGGAAAGGATTATTTTTCTGGGCGAGCAGGTCGATGATGTGACCGCAAGCCTGGTGACGGCGCAGTTGTTGTTTCTGGAATCGGAGGATCCGAACAAGGATATTCATCTGTATATCAACAGTCCCGGCGGCAGCGTGACCGCAGGCATGGCAATCTACGATACGATGCAGTATGTGAAATGCGATGTTTCCACGATCTGTATCGGTATGGCCGCCAGCATGGGCGCATTTCTGCTGGCCGGCGGCGCGAAAGGAAAGAGACTGGCATTGCCCAATGCCGAGATCATGATTCACCAGCCTTCGGGCGGTGCGCAGGGACAGGCTACAGAGATCAATATCGTAGCGGAGCATATATTAAAGATCAGGAAAAAGTTAAATACCATACTTGCTGAAAATACCGGAAAATCGTTAGAGGTGATCGAAGCCGATACGGAACGGGACAATTATATGTCGGCCGAAGAAGCCATGGCGTATGGTCTGATCGACAAGGTCATTACAAACAGAGATTAACACGGACGGGCGCTGCAAATAAACAAAAGAGGGAATTTTGCGGCGCCCGGCTTTTATGATGGGAGAAAGAATGGCAGGAAAAGAAAATGATAATGTTTGCTGCTCCTTTTGCGGGAAACCCCAGGGGCAGGTCAGAAAACTGATATCGGGGCCGAAAGGCGTGTATATCTGCGACGAGTGCATCGATATCTGCACCGAGATCCTTGCGGAGGAGTTTTCTCCGGACGCCGCGTATGAGCAGTCGGATATCAATCTGCTGAAACCGGAGGAAATCAAGGCATTTCTGGACAGCTATGTCATCGAGCAGGATGCGGCGAAAAAAGTGCTGGCCGTGGCCGTATACAATCATTACAAACGGATCGTGCTGGGCGTGGAAAGCGATGTGGAGCTGCAGAAGAGCAATATTTTGATGCTGGGGCCCACCGGCTCCGGAAAGACCTATCTGGCCCAGACCCTGGCAAAGATGCTGAATGTTCCCTTTGCCATTGCGGACGCCACCTCTCTGACCGAGGCGGGATACGTGGGCGAAGACGTGGAAAATATTCTGCTGAAGCTGATCCAGGCAGCGGATTACGAGGTGGAACGGGCGGAAAAAGGCATTATTTATATTGATGAAATCGACAAGATCACCAAGAAGTCGGAAAATGTCTCCATTACCCGGGATGTTTCGGGAGAAGGCGTACAGCAGGCACTGCTGAAAATCATCGAGGGAACTATGGCCAGCGTACCGCCCCAGGGCGGCAGGAAGCATCCGCATCAGGAACTGATCCAGATCGACACCTCCAATATTCTGTTTATCTGCGGGGGCGCCTTTGAAGGACTGGAGCGGATCATCGAAACCAGACTGGACCGGGGTTCCATCGGTTTTCAGGCGGAACTGGGCAAGAAGCTGCTGGAGGATCAGGCCAGCCTGTTTTCCCAGGTGCAGCCGGAGGACTTTATCAAATACGGACTGATTCCGGAATTTATCGGCCGTGTGCCGGTGGTAGTTTCTCTGGAGGCGCTGGATGAGGCGGCGCTGGTCAGAGTGCTGAAAGAACCGAAAAATTCCATTATCCGGCAATATCAGGTGCTTTTTGAAGCGGATGGCGTAGAGCTTTCCTTTACGGAGGAAGCGCTGAAGGAGATCGCACGGGAAACCGTGGCGAAGAAAACCGGCGCCAGAGGGCTTCGCTCCGTCATGGAGAAGGCCATGCTGGACATCATGTATACCATTCCCTCGGATCCGACCATTGTCAGCTGTCAGATCACGAAAGACGTGATTACCGGAAAGGCGGCGCCCGTGCTGATTCGGCAGGAAATGCAGCCGGATCCGGAAAACAACAAAGGAAGAAAGAAATCGGCATAGGATCATGGATGAACACAGTTTGAAATTACCGTTCCTGACGCTGAAAGGGATCTGCATTATGCCGGGAACCGCCATCAATTTTGATATCAGCGGAAAGGAAGCTGCCCGGGCCGTGGATCAGGCGATGCAGGACGGACGGCTGATTTTCCTGGTGGCGCAGAAACCGGAGGCGGAGGAACAAAGCGGGGAGGATCGTCTTTACCCTGTGGGAACCATTGCAAAGATCCGTTCTGTCACAAAGGTCAAAGAGGATGCGGTGCGGCTTTCCGTCAACGGAATGTATCGGGGCAGGATCGTATCTTATGACGAAACGGAAGGATTTCCCGGCGGGATCGTTATGATCTATGAACCGCTCAGGCAGGAGCCGCTTTCGGAGGAAGAAGAACGGCAGCGGAAACTGCGGGAGGAAGCAATGCTCCGGGAACTGAAGGAGCTCTTTGCCCTCTACGCAAAAAATCTGAATACCATCCCCGCAAATGTGGAACGACTGCTGATGGGCATCAGCAGTCTGAAAGACTTTATCGTACAGATCAGCCTGCACATACAGGTGGATTTTCGAAAAAAACAGGAGGTCATGGAGTGCCTGACCTGCGAGGAGCAGTATGCGCATCTGGCCCAGATTTTGGAGTCCGAAATAGAGATTCTGCAGATCAAAAACGATCTGCAGGCCAAAGTCAAGAAAAATATCGATAAAACGCAGAAAGAATATGTGCTGCGGGAGCAGCAGAAAATGATCAGCCAGGAGCTGGGGGAAGGAGACCGGCCGGAGGAGGCTTCCGATTTCCTCAAGGAAGCCGAAGAACTGGATGCGCCGGAAGAAGTCCGGGAGCATCTGCGCAAGGAAATCCGCCGGTTTCAGCTGGCCGGGCCCTATTCCGCCGAAGCCGGTGTTTTGCGAACCTATATCGAAACGATTCTGGCCATGCCCTGGAACAAACGATCCGAAGACAATCTGGATTTGAAGAACGCCAAGGCCATTTTAGACGAGGATCACTACGGACTGGAAAAGGTGAAGGAAAGGATCCTGGAATTTCTCGCGGTCCGGGCGCTGAACAAAGCGGGAGACAGCCCGCTGATCTGCCTGGTGGGGCCGCCGGGTACCGGAAAAACCTCTGTGGCCAGGAGCGTGGCCAGGGCGCTGGAGAAAAAATTTATCCGGATTTCTCTGGGCGGCGTCCGGGACGAGGCGGAGATCCGCGGCCACAGGAAAACCTATGTGGGCGCCATGCCCGGCAGAATTGCCGCAGGCATCCGGCAGGCCGGGGTCAAAAACCCGCTGATGCTGCTGGATGAAATCGACAAGACCAGCAGTGATTATAAAGGCGATACGGCTTCCGCGCTGCTGGAAGTGCTGGACGGCGAGCAGAACTGCCGCTTTGTGGATCATTATCTGGAAGTGCCGCTGGATTTGTCGGAGGTGCTGTTTATCGCCACGGCAAATTCTCTGCAGCATGTACCCCAGCCGCTGCTGGACCGGATGGAGATCATCGAGGTCAGCTCATATACCCAGAACGAAAAGTATCATATCGCGAAAGAGCATCTGATCCAGAAACAGCTGAAGGCAAACGGCCTCGACGCCGGGCAGCTGAAAATCAGCGACGACGCGATTTACGATATGATTCTGCATTATACAAGAGAGGCCGGTGTGCGGGCACTGGAGCGGTCCATTGCACAGCTTTGCCGAAAGACTGCCAGAAAGATTCTGGAGGAAAACGTCGGTGAGGTGACTATAGACACAGCGGATATCGAGGACTATCTGGGCAAACGGAAGTTCCGGGAGGATACGCTGCCGCAGACAGACGAGCCCGGTATTGTCCGTGGCCTTGCGTGGACGAGTTTCGGCGGTGATACGCTGGAAATCGAAGTCAACGTCATGCCCGGCAAGGGAGAACTGACCCTGACGGGGCAGCTGGGGGACGTAATGAAGGAGTCGGCCCAGACCGGCATCAGCTACATCCGCTCGGTGGCGCAGGAATATTCCATCGACAGCGGGTTCTTCGGTGAACATGATATCCACGTACATATTCCGGAGGGCGCCGTGCCCAAGGACGGTCCCAGCGCCGGCATTACCATGACCACGGCAATGCTTTCGGCGATCACCAGGCGGCCGGTCAGCCGGCTGCTGGCCATGACCGGGGAAGTGACCTTAAGGGGCCGGGTGCTGCCGGTGGGCGGCCTGAAAGAAAAGCTGCTGGCTGCAAAGAATATCGGCATCAAAAAGGTGCTGGTTCCTGCCGGGAACCGTCCCAATATTGAAGAAATCGAAACGGAAATTACCGATGGCATGGACATCGTTTATGTAGGAAAAATGGAAGAGGTGCTTGCGCACGCTTTCGTCTGAAAAAGGAAATATACAATGAAAATCAAAAGTGCGGAGCTTGAGACCGTATGCGGCATTACATCCGTGCTGCCCGCAAATACGCTGCCTGAGCTGGCCTTTGCCGGCAGGAGCAACGTGGGGAAATCCTCGCTGATCAACAAGCTGCTGAACCGGAAATCTCTGGCGCGCACCAGCAGCCAGCCCGGCAAAACCCAGACAATCAATTTTTACCGGATCAATCAGGCCTTTTATTTTGTGGATCTGCCGGGATACGGTTATGCGAAGGTCTCCAAAGAGATCAAGGAAAAGTGGGGCAGGATGATCGAGCGCTATCTGCAGACTTCGGCGCAGCTGAAAAACATTTTCCTGCTGCTGGATATCCGGCATGCGCCGACGGAAAACGACCGGCAGATGTATGCGTGGATCCGGGCGCAGGGGTTGGAGCCTGCGATCATACTGACCAAAGCGGATAAAATCAAGCGAAACCAGCTGGCAAAACAGCAGAAACTGATTGCTGCGGCGCTGGGGGCAGGCGCCGGGACTGTGATGATTCCGTTTTCCGCCCTGACCGGGCAGGGAACGGAGGAGATCTGGCAATATATAGAAACAGCAGTGTGCGGCGAACAGGCATAAACGGAAAGGAAGAAATAATGGCAAAAGAACTGGCAAAAACATATGATCCCAAGGATATTGAAAATCGTTTGTACCGGAAATGGGAGGATGCGGGATATTTTCACGCGGAACCCAATCCGGACAAAAAACCTTTCACCATCGTCATGCCGCCCCCAAATATTACCGGGCAGCTGCATATGGGACATGCGCTGGACAATACGCTGCAGGATATTCTGATCCGGTACAAACGGATGCAGGGCTATGAGGCGCTGTGGCAGCCGGGGACGGATCACGCGAGTATCGCCACGGAGGTCAAGATCATTGACGCCCTGAAACAGCAGGGCATCGATAAGGAAGATCTGGGCCGGGAAAAATTTCTGGAGCGGGCCTGGGAATGGAAGCAGGAATACGGCAGCCGCATCATTTCCCAGCTGAAAAAGATGGGATCCTCCGCGGACTGGGAGCGGGAACGCTTCACCATGGATGAAGGCTGCTCCAAAGCGGTGACCACGGTCTTTCTGAAGCTGTATAAAGAAGGCTATATTTATAAGGGCTCCCGGATCATCAACTGGTGTCCGGTGTGCCAGACTTCCATCTCCGACGCGGAGGTAGAGCATGAGGAACAGGCGGGCCATTTCTGGCATATCCGCTATCCGGTGGTGGGTACGGATACCTTTCTGGAAATTGCCACCACCCGGCCGGAGACCATGCTGGGGGATACGGCCATTGCCGTACATCCCGACGACGAGCGTTACCGTGACCTGGTGGGCAAAAAAGTGCTGCTGCCTTTGGTCAACCGGGAGATTCCTGTGGTGGCGGACAGCTATGTAGACCGGGAATTCGGTACCGGCGCGGTGAAGATCACCCCGGCCCATGACCCGAACGACTTTGAAGTGGGCAAACGCCACGATCTGGAAGAAATCAATATCTTAAATGACGACGCCACCATCAATGCCCAGGGCGGCAAATATGCCGGCATGGACCGCTATGCGGCGAGAAAGGCCATCGTGGCCGATCTGGAAGCCGGCGGCTATCTGGTGAAGATCGAAGATCATGTACACAACGTAGGTACCCATGACCGCTGCGGCACCACGGTAGAGCCCATGATCAAGCAGCAATGGTTTGTCCAGATGAAGGAGCTGGCACAGCCGGCCATCAAAGCCCTGCAGACCGGTGAACTGCGCTTTGTACCCCAGCGTTTTGATAAAATTTACCTGAACTGGCTGAACAATATCCGTGACTGGTGCATTTCCAGACAGCTGTGGTGGGGCCACAGGATCCCCGCGTATTACTGTCCGGACTGCGGAGAAATGATAGTTGCGGACAAAGCCCCCGGGGCCTGCCCGAAGTGCGGCGCCCGGATGGTACAGGATGAAGATACGCTGGATACCTGGTTTTCTTCCGCCCTCTGGCCCTTCTCGACCCTGGGCTGGCCGGAAGAAACGGAGGAACTGAAGTATTTCTACCCCACCAATGTACTGGTAACCGGCTACGACATTATCTTTTTCTGGGTCATCCGTATGGTATTCTCCGGCTATGCCCATACCGGAAAATGTCCTTTCGACACGGTGCTGATCCACGGCCTGGTCAGAGACAGCCAGGGCCGCAAGATGAGCAAGTCGCTGGGCAACGGCATCGATCCGCTGGAGGTCATCGACCAGTACGGCGCGGACGCGCTGCGTATGACGCTGGTGACCGGCAACGCGCCGGGCAACGATATGCGTTTTTACTGGGAACGGGTGGAGTCCAGCCGGAATTTCGCAAATAAAATCTGGAATGCTTCGCGTTTCATTATGATGCATATCGAAGAGGGCAGGACCTACGCCCCCACGGCGCTGACTACGGAAGACAAATGGATTCTGTCCGCCTGCAATACGCTGGTGAAGGACGTCAGTGAAAACATGGATAAATTTGAACTGGGCATTGCGCTGGATAAGGTCTATGACTTCCTCTGGGAAGAATTCTGCGACTGGTATATCGAAACCGCAAAACCCAGACTGTACGGCAGGGAGAAGGACGAGGCGTCTGCGGATACCGCCATCTGGGTTCTGAAAGAGGTACTGACCACGGGGCTGAAGCTGCTGCATCCCTTTATGCCGTTTATTACCGAGGAAATTTTCTGTACGCTGACCGGCGAGGCTTCCATTATGATTTCCGAATGGCCGCGCTATGAGGCATCACGCTTTGATCCGGCAGCGGAGCAGGCCTTTGAAGAACTGAAAACGCTGGTACGGGCCTTAAGGAATCTGCGGAGTGAAATGAATGTGGCCCCGGCGAAGAAAACCCACTGCTATCTGGTAACGACGGACGGGAAGCGGGCCGCGGCGTTTGCCGATCTGCAGGGCAGCCTGAAGGTGCTGGGCAGCGCGGAGGATGTTTCTATTCAGGCAGACCAGGCCGGCATCGACGAGCGGGCCGTGTCTGTAGTCATTCCCGGCGCCACCGTATATATTCCCTTTGAAGAACTGGTGGATATTGCAAAGGAGCGGGCGCGGCTGCTGAAAGAAGAGGAGCGCCTGCACAAAGAGCTGGAACGGGTAGACAAGATGCTGGGCAATGAAAACTTCGTAAAGAAAGCCCCGGAAAAGAAGATCAAAGAGGAAGAACAGAAAAAGCAGAAGTATACGGAAATGCTGGAACAGGTGAAGGAGCGTCTGCAGCTTCTTTAAGAAAGGATCCATTATGATCAACTTTGATGAAGAATTGAAGAAATTTCGTCCCTGTATGGAAATCGAGCAGTTAAACGAGCAGGACGTCCGGGAGGATATGACGGACATGGTTGACGTGCTGCGCAGCATGTACGCGGATCTTGAAGCGGAGTCAGGAGCAGGCAGATGAATTGTTTTCGATGCAATGCGCCGCTGACGCAGTTTGACCGTTGTCCCAACTGCGGCGCGGATGTGCGTGTCAATAAAAGAATAATGCGGTTGTCCAATGCCTGGTACAATGAGGCGCTGCGCTTCGCGGCGGAGCGGAACCTCACGGCGGCCAGAAACTGCCTTCTGCGCAGCCTTCGTTTCAACAAAGAAAATATCGGTGCCAGAAACCTGATCGGACTGATTTATTATGAAACGGGGCATGTGGTGGAAGCGCTGAATCAGTGGAACATCAGCCAGACGATGCAGCCGGTGGTCAATCCCGCCACCCGGTATCTGGGGGAATTTTCCCAGGATCCCCATGTACTGGAAAAGGTGCGCCAGTCGGTATCGAAGTACAATACGGCGGTGAATTTCGCGCAGCAGAACAATGAGGATCTGGCGGTGATCCAGCTGAATAAGGCCGTTTCCATGAACAGCCACATGGTAGATGCGTTCAAGCTGCTGGGGCTGATCCACATCAAGCGGAAGGAATACGGAAAGGCCAGAAGGTTCCTGCGCCGGGCCTATCAGATCGACAACGGCGATCCGGATACCATCCTGTATCTGCGGGAGGCCAAGGCCCAGTACACAAAAGCGGTGTCGGAGCTGAAGCAGCAGTCTCTGTTTTTCCGGCTGCGGTATGCGTGGAATGCCAAACGGGCGAAGGCCTATGAGGAATTTGACGAAACGGGCTTCAAAAAAGCGGTGCCGCGGATCCTGTATGTACTGGCAGGGATGCTGTTCGGTTTTTTGGCGGCGGTATTTCTGGTGATGCCCGCCAGACAGAAGCTGTGGGAGAATGATTATCATGACCGGGAACTGCATCTGTATCAGACCCTTTCCATTCCCAAGGTGACAGAGGCGCCCACCCCTGCGCCGACGCCCTCCATTACGCCGGTGCCGGAGAATTTCGCGGATATGGTGCTGGGTAACGGGGATGTGTTCGGCAGTATATCGGCGCTGGCCGTGCCGGAAGGCGCCAATGCGGAGACAATTTTCAATCAGGGCACCGCTGCCTGGGAGACCCAGGATTACAATACCTGTAAAACCTGTATGCAGCAGGTGCTGGTGCTTCAGGACGCGACGCGGGACACAGCCACGTATATGAACGCGTTATATTATCTGGGCCGCTGCTACGAAGAAACGGCAGAAAATGACAAAGCACTTGTGGTATATACAAAGATAAAGGAACTGTATCCGGGCTCGTCTATGGAAGAAACGGCGGACTATCATATCGGTACGCTGCAGAATGCAGTGGGATGAGAACCGGGCCCAACAGAAACAAAGCTTACGAAAGAGAATCATACGAAGGATGATTCTCTTTTTGTTTTAAATAAAACAATGAAAGGAAGGCTTGCGGTGAACGAAATTTTGGAAGACATCAGCGTCAGAAACAGAACGCTTTCCGTGCTGCTTCCGGCGGAAATCGACGAGCAGGTTTCATCCATTCTACGGATGGAACTGGACCGGCAGATCAGCACAAAGCGCATTGAGCGGATCGTGTTTGATTTTGCGCGAACGGAGTGGATGGACAGCTCCGGACTCGGCATGATTCTGGGCCGGTTTAAAAAGATGCAGTTTGTGAAGGGCTGCATCCGGGCGATCCATGTCAATCAGAGAATTGCATCTGTTATGCGGATGGCAGGTTTACATAAAATAATAAGCATCAATGAAGGAGAAGAGGCATGAAAAAAGATCAAATGAAGCTGATTTTTGAAGCTTCTTCCAGCAACGAGGCATTTGCAAGGATATCGGTGGCGGCCTTTATGACGCGGCTCAATCCCACAGTGGAGGAGGTGGCCGATGTGAAAACGGCTGTATCGGAGGCGGTGACCAACTGCATCATTCATGCCTATGAGGGATATGAGAGGGACAGACCCGTGGAGATCTGCTGCACGGTGCAGGACGGCGAAATCGAAGTGCAGATCCGGGATTTCGGCGTGGGCATTGAAGACGTTGCCCTCGCCATGGAACCGCTTTATACCAGCAAACCGCAGCTGGAACGCTCCGGCATGGGATTTGCATTTATGGAAGCATTTATGGATGCGCTGGAGGTGGAGTCGAAGCCGAAAGAAGGCACCTGCGTGCGGATGAAGAAGAAAATCCGGGCCTCCCAGACGAAGGGAGACTAAATGGACCGGATCGATCAGTTATTTGCCCGTGCAAAAGAAAAGGACAAAAAAGCAAGGGAGATACTCATCGAAAGAAATCTGAATCTGGTCAGGTATATTGCGAAACGTTTTGAAGACCGGGGCGTGGCCGCGGAAGATTTGTTTCAGATCGGCGTCATCGGGCTGATCAAGGCAGTGGACCGCTTTGACCCGGCCTATGGCGTGAAATTTTCAAGCTATGCGGTTCCGGTGATCAGCGGAGAAATCAAGCGCTTTTTCCGGGAAGACGGACTGATCAAAATATCCAGAGCCGTGCGGGAAAACGGCATAAAGATCCGAAAAGTCACGGCGGAATATGAAAACAGGTACGGACGGGCGCCGACCTTACGGGAGGTGCAGGAAAAGACAAAGCTGAAAGAGGATGAAATCCTGCTGGCCATGGAGGCAGGGGATGCGCTGTGTCCGCTGGGCGAAGTGGGGGAGGCGCTGCCGGAACCGGAAAGTGCGGAAGAAAAAGTGCTGGATCGAATGGTCCTGGGGGAATTGATGCAGACTTTGAGCGATACGGAGCGGAAGGTGATCATTATGCGGTTTTTTGAAGAAATCTCCCAGACCGAGATCGCCGAACGGCTGGCCATGACCCAGGTACAGGTCTGCCGGATGGAAAAGCGGGTGCTGAAACGTCTGCGGGAATGCGTGCTGTGGTAAAAAGAAAAGCGAAACCTTCCGGCTGGAACGTTTCGCCCGTTATGTAAGTTACAATGTTTTGATATAGCAGCGTCTGCGTTTATATTGCTCTTTGGGAAACATTTTCCACTGTCCGAGAATTTTGGAATTGGTTTCCAGCTGCGGCCCCGTCAGCGCGTATTTGATATGCTTTTCGGAGAGGCGGCGCAGGAAATATTCCAGGATAATGGCGTTGATGCCGGTGCCCTGGCAGTCGGGGCGCACCGCGATGAGATACATATCCAGCGTATCGTTGGAACGCAGTGATTTTAATACGCCGGCCCACCCGAAGGGAAAGAGCCTGCCCCGAGATTTTTTGAGTGCGTCCGCCATAGAGGGGGCGCAGAGGCCGAAAGCCACCATTTCATTCTGCTCGTTCATCACAAAGCAGGCGCAGTCGGGACCGATCAGGGGAAGATATTTTTTGTAATAGCGGTCGATCTGCCGGTCGTTTAAGGGAACGACGCCGTATAAATGCTGATAACCCTGGTTGACCAGATCAAAAATCTTTTTGATATAGGGGCCGTAATCCTTCCGGGATTTTAAAACGGCGGCGTGCAGATGCGAGGTTTTCCGGACATGCTCCGCAATCTGCAGCATAAGCTGGGCTTCCCGGCTTTCCAGAGAAGGAAAGGGAATTTTGTATTCCACCCAGTCCGTGTCCTTGCCGTATCCGAGCCGCTCCAGATGGGTGTTGTAGTAAGGATGGTTGTAATAGGTAATGAACATGTTTTTGTGTTCAAAGCCTTCCACCAGCATGCCTTCCCGGTCCAGATCGCAAAAACCCAAAGGTCCGTGCACTTCCGTACAGTCCTTTTCCCTGGCCCATTGTTCCACTGCCGCAAACAGCGCTTCGGAAACGGCGGGGTCGTCAATAAAGTCCACCTGCGAAAACCGCATCCGGTTGGTATGCCAGACTTCATTTGCCTTTTTGCTTAAAATGGCGCCGATGCGGCCTACGATCCGCCCGTCCTGCCAGGCAAGGAAGCATTTGGCTTCACAGTATTCGAAGGCGGGGTTTTTCTTCGGATTCCAGTCGTCTAAATCGTCTCCGTAGAACGGCGGCACAAACTGGGGAACGTCCCGGTACAGCTGCATCGGAAAGTTGACGAATTTTCGCAGCTCCTTTCTGGTGGTGACTTCTTTGACGATGATCTCGGACGCGTGCATTGGTAAATTCCTCTTTTTTCTATTTGTATTCCTGCTTGCGCAGGAAACATACCTATGTACATCATAGCACTTTCGGGCGATGCTGTAAATTGGAAAACGGCGGAAATTCCTTAAAAATCCTTAAAAAACCACATAATTTATCCGACAAAAAAGCCCGGCGGGACACAGAAAGAAACTTTGTGTCCCGTCAGGCAGAAGAATATTATTTCGGCATTTTGGGTTTGAAAATGACCGAGGCAAGATAGCCGAAAATCACCGCGGCGCTGATGCCCACGGCAGAGGCCTTCAGGCCGCCCATAAAGATGCCTAAGAATCCGTGTTCTTTTACCGCTTCTTTGACGCCGTCAAAGAGCACATGGCCAAAGCCCAGCAGCGGGACGCTGGCGCCGGCGCCTGCAAAATCCACGAAGGGGCCGTAGATGCCAACGGCGCTTAACACCGCACCAAGGCAGACCAGCAGTACCATGACCCGTCCGGGCATCATCTTGGTCCGGTCCATTAAAATCTGAACCAGGGCGCAGATCAGGCCGCCGATCCAGAATGCGTTTACATAATCCATCATTTTGTATCACCTATCCTTTTTCTATCACTACTGCATGGGCAATGCCGGGAATGGACTGCCCTTCGTTGGAACTGACGGGCGAAAGAAGGGCGCCGGTGGGCACAAACAGAATGCGGTGGTATTCGCCGGAAGCGATTTTCGGAAGGATCACCGCGCTTAAAAAGGCCGCGCTGCAGCCGCAGCCGCTTCCGCCGGCATGGGTACTCTGGGTATCCCCGTCAAAGATTTCGATACCGCAGTCCATGTGCTGCGCGGAAATATCGATTCCCTCCTTTGCCAGAAGGTCAAAGAGCAGCTGCCGGCCCACGACGCCCAGATCGCCGGTGACGATTTTGTCATAGTCCGATGGGCCCCGCCCGAAATCGTTGAAATTCCGGGTAATGGTATTGCAGGCGGCCGGAGCCATGACCGCGCCCATGTTCAGCGCGTCTTTGATGCCGTAATCCATAATGACGCCGGTGGTGATGCCGGTGATTTTTGCCGTGCCCTCCCGGCTGCTCAATACAAAGGCGCCGCAGCCGGTGACCGTCCGGGTGGAAGAAGGCGGCGTCTGGTGTCCGTATTCCAGGGGAAAACGGAACTGCTTTTCCGCCGTTGCAAAATGACTGGAGGCCAGAGACAGTACATGATCCGCGTAGCCGGCGTTGATGGTCATGGCGCCCAGGGAAAGGGCTTCCCCGATGGTAGAGCAGGCGCTGTAAAGGCCGAAGACCGGCCGGCCCAAAGTGACCATGCCAAATCCTGTGGCAATTTCCTGTCCCAGCAGATCCCCTGCGAAGATGTAACGCAGATCGTCCGGGCGCAGGTTCTGTTTTTCCAGTGCAAGAAACGCGGTCTGCTCCTGCAGGGTGCTTTCTGCCTTTTCCCAGCTGTCCGTACCGAAAAAGGGATCCGTTTCGATTTTGTCAAAGCTGTCTTTGTAAGGCCCTTCCCCCTCTTTTTTGCCTACGATGGAGGCACTGTTTAAAATGAAAACGTCGTTGTGAAAGCAAAGTGAAGTATTTCCCTGTATATCGCGCATCAGATCACCCCCATCCGAAGGAGAATATAATAGATCAGGCCGAGGCCGCCGGAGGTGGCAAGGCCGTAGACGATGACCGGGCCGCCGATAAAGAACAGCCGGGTACCGATGCCGAAGACCTGCCCTTCCGTCTGAAATTCCAGGGCGCAGGACGAAATGCCGTTGGCAAATCCCGTGATGGGCACCAGCGCGCCTGCGCCGCCGAAATCGGCGATTTTCGCAAACAGCCCGAAGCCCGTTAAAATCACGCTGATCAGAATGAGGAGAAAGGAGCTCCAGCTGGCAGCGGCCTGTTTGTCTGCGCCAAGGGAAGCGGCGGTATTGATGATGCCCTGCCCGATGCAGCAGATGACGCCGCCCACCAGAAAGGCTTTCAGCATATCCAGCGGCAGATTGGGCTTGGGCGTGATACTTTTCACGTGATCCTGATATTCTTTTTTCACTGAATTTTCCATAGAATCCTCCTTAGAATCTTCTTTTTATTATAAGATCCGGTATTATGAGATCCAGCCCCGCAGAAACTGAATCAGCGCGCCGGTCATTTTCCCCAGTGCCAGGGACAAAACCACACAGCCGAGCCCTTTGCGTAAGGCGACTCTCCGCAGCAGAATCGGCACCGCCTGCAGGATCTCCACCAGGGCAATGGCAAGGATGCCGGTAAAAATACCGCTGAAGAGCCCGAATATGGCTGCGCCGCCTTTGCCCAAAGGCAGCCGGGGATGGTAAATGCTTACGAGATTACCGGCTGTTGCGCCGAACAGAATGACGGTTTCATAGAGCCGGATATAGGGCGCGGTGCGGGTGGCGCCGGCCATGCGTTCTACAAAGCCGAGGGAAATAATGAAGGCGAAGATCCCGGCGGACACGGCAATGCCGCTAGTCAGTCCGATCAGTGCCAGAAGCGCTTTTGCGAGCATGGGCCGAAGTCTCCTTTCGGGTATTTTCCGCCAGCAGCGATTTGTTGACCGTATATTCGTACTCTTCCATCTGTACTTCCAGCGGGGTAGGGTCATTGGTCAGTTTATGGCCGGAAAAATGATTGAAGAACACAAGAATGCCCAGGGGCAGCCCGAGGGAATAGAAAAGCTCGATGACCGTAAATCCGTCCGAGGCCGTTCCGGTCAGCTGCATATACAGATCCTGAAATAATTTTCCGGTATCTACGTCGGTATTGAAGGTCATAATGGTAAAGGCAGCGCCGAAAAAAGCAATGACGCAGACGAGAAAGACCAGAAGCATTTCCAAACATTTTGGCCGGGGCTTCGGCAGGTAGTCTACCACCGTATCCACTTCCCCCAGCGGCACGATGTTTACACCCGGCGCCACGCCGTCAATTTCGCTGATCAGGGTATTGACGGAAAAAATGGCGCGCTGTTTTTTATTTTTTGCAAAGCGCTTCAGCAAAATGGCCTTCGCCCGGTTTTCAATGCCGAGATTCGAACAGGTGATTTCCGCGATGTCGCCAAGAATCAGCTTTTCCGTCGTCACCGTGCATTTTTGCGGCAGTTTCAGATATAAGGTATCCATGAAAAGGCTCCTTAATTGCGTTTTAAGATACATTTATCCTTTCCTTAAATTTTTGAATTATTCTTTAAGACGGATAAAAAATAGTGCAAAAAGGAACTAAGTGTGCTATTCTTAGATTGTTTATGAAACGGGCAGGAGAGAAAACGGACATGGCGAACCGTTCACGTAAGTGTCTGCTGGCAGGCGGGTCGGCGGAAATTGTTGTGAAAAAATCCAGATTTATTGCGACGACCGCGCCGGTGAAAAGCCAGGAGGAGGCTGCCGGATTTATTGAAGGTCTGAAGAAGCAGTATTGGAATGCGACGCATAACTGCTATGCGTACATTATCGGAGAGGACATGCTCCTGCAGCGCTACAGCGACGACGGAGAGCCGAAAGGGACAGCGGGCCGCCCTATGCTGGACGTGCTGCTCGCACAGCAGCTGCATGATACGGCGGTGGTGGTCACTCGGTATTTCGGCGGGACCCTGCTGGGAACGGGAGGACTGGTCCGGGCGTATTCCCAGGCGGCTGCGGAAGGCTTGCGGCAGTCGGTCATACAGGATGTGCGGGACGGGTTTGAGAGTGTGATTACAACAGCGTATAATGATCTGGGTAAGGTCGAATACTGTCTGGCATCCCATGGGATTGTGGGAAATGATACGGAGTATACGGATCAGGTAACGATCCGGCTGCTGCTGGACGAAGCGGAGATGGAAGTGCTGACGCAAGAACTGGCACAGCTGACCAACGGAAAAACTGCGATCCGGAAGATACGAAGGGTAACGTTTGCCGTGGGTGAAGACAGGCGTTTTGCATTATAACCGGTTGGAAGGGGGCTTTTGCATGAGCAATTACAGCAGGAAGAATGCGGAAAAAAAGAGAAAAGAAGCGGCGACACTTGGACCGAAGCTGGTAAAAAAGACAAAGGTTTCCGCTTTGAAAATCATTATGATCTCACTGCTGATTCTTTTTTTGATCGTGCTGTTCGCGGGAATCGGCGTGATCAAGGGCGTCATTGACAGCGCACCGGAGATTTCGGCGGTGGATGTAGCGCCCAGCGGGTATTCCACAACCGTGTATTATAAAGACGGAACGGAAATGATCACGCTGGTGGCATCGGGCGCCAACCGTGTTTACGTCACCAGGGATGAGGTGCCCCAGTATCTGGGCCGGGCCTTTGTGGCCATTGAGGACGAGCGGTTTTTTGAGCACAACGGCATCGATATCAAGGGCATTATCCGCGCGGCTTTTATCGGCATTTCCCACGGATTCCATTTTTCCGAGGGCGCGTCTACCATTACCCAGCAGCTGCTGAAAAACAATGTCTTTGAGGACTGGGTGACGCAAAAAGATTTTCTGGTGAAACTGAAACGGAAAATACAGGAACAGTATCTGGCCATTCAGCTGGAAAAGAGCATGGATAAGGAACAGATACTGGAAAACTATATCAATACTATCAATCTGGGACAGAACACGCTGGGCGTACAGGCGGCGGCACAGCGTTACTTCAATAAAGATGCGGCGGATTTGAGCATCTCCGAGGCTGCGGTGCTGGCGGCCATCACCCAGAGCCCCTACAGCCTCAATCCCATTACCTCTCCCGAGAAAAATGCCAAACGGCGGGAGAAGGTGCTTAATAATATGAAGGATCTGGGCTTTATCACCCAGGCGGAGTATGACGAGGCCATGGCGGACGACGTATATTCCCGTATCGCCACGGTGAATGAAACTGTGACCGGCGGTTCCATTTATTCCTATTTTGTGGATGCCATGATCGGCCAGGTTCTGGAAAATCTCATGGAGGAAAAGGGCTATACCGAAACCCAGGCTTACAATATGCTGTACCGCGGCGGTCTGAAGATTTATACGACCCAGGACCGGGAGATTCAGCAGATTTGTGATGAAGAATATGCGGATGACAGAAACTTCCCTCACGATTCCAGAATTACGCTGACTTATCGTCTGACGGTGACCCATGCGGACGGCGCCATTGAAAATTTCAGCGAGCGGACCTTGTACCAGTATTTTGCGGGGATCGGGGAAACCCTGCCGACGCTGCTGCCTTCCAGAGCCGCGGCGGACAGTTATATTCAGCGGTACAAAGACGCGATCCTGACGGAAACGGATACCATTGTGGAAAATGTGGACTATGTGCCCCAGCCCCAGTCCTCCTTTGTCATCATGGATCAATATACGGGAGAAGTGCAGGCCATTGTCGGCGGACGGGGAGAGAAAACCGCCAGCCTGACCTTAAACCGCGCCACCGACACGACGCGGCAGCCCGGCTCCTGTTTCAAGGTGCTGGCGGCTTATACGGCGGCGCTGGACTATGCCGGAAAATCCCTGAGCGATACCTATAATGACGCGCCGTATAATTATGCCAATGGCCGGCCGGTGCAGAACTACGATTTTGTGTACCGTGGACCGACGACATTAAGAAGCGCCATCACCTATTCCAGAAACGTGGTAACGGTAAAATGCCTGACCGATATCACGCCCCAGCTGGGTTATGATTATCTGCTGAAATACGGCTTTACAACCCTTTGCGAAGATGATATAGTACAGCCGTTGGCCCTGGGCGGCATCACCTATGGCATTACCAATCTGGAAATGACGGCCGCTTATGCTGCCATTGCAAACGGCGGCGTATATACGAAACCGATCTTCTATACCCGGATCCTGGACAATTCCGGGAAAGAAGTGATCAATAATGAACCTATGACCCGGCGGGTGATGAAGGATTCCACCGCATGGCTGCTGACCGACGCCATGGAAGACGTGGTTACCAAGGGCACGGGTACCGCCGTGAAGATGCCGAATATGCATGTTTCCGGAAAAACCGGTACCACCAGTGAAAGCTACGATTTGTGGTTCAGCGGGTTTACGCCTTATTACTGCGCGTCCGTCTGGCTGGGGTATGATGAAAATTCCACCCTTTCCACGGCAAGCGCCCATATGACATTATGGAAAAAAATCATGACCCGGATCGACGAGGCCAAAGGGCTGGAAGATAAGGAATTTGAAATGCCGGACAGCGTCGCCAAGGCCTCCATCTGCACCCGGAGCGGTTTGATCGCAGGATCCGGCTGCGGTTCGGTCACAACAGAATATTACGAAAAGGGTTCCATCCCGCTGAAACGATGCACTTCTTGTGCGCCAAGGGAAACGGAGGCGCCATCCGCGGAGGCAACCACGAACCCGGATGCCACCGAAGCACCGAAGGCCAGCGAAGCGCCTGCGCAGACAGAAGCACCGCCTGCCGCGCCGGAAACGCCGCCGGAAGAAGCACCGCCTGCAGCAGAATAAAATGAAAGATGGCCGGCATGCGCCGCGATTCATACAGAAAGAGAGCAAAAAGCATGACAGTATTTGAAGAGTTACAAAAACGGGGGCTGCTGGCGCAGCTGACGGATGAAGAAGAAATCAAAGAATTGATCAATCACGGGAAAGCCACCTTTTATATCGGGTTCGATCCTACGGCGGACAGTCTGCATGTGGGACATTTTATGGCGCTGTGCCTGATGAAGCGCCTGCAGATGGCGGGGAACAAGCCCATTGCCCTGATCGGCGGCGGCACGGCTATGGTGGGAGATCCCTCCGGCAGAACCGATATGCGCCAGATGATGACCAAAGAAACCATCGCCCACAACTGCGAATGTTTCAAAAAGCAGATGAGCCGCTTTATCGATTTTTCCGACGGCAAGGCGCTGATGGTCAACAATGCGGACTGGCTGCTGGATCTCAATTATGTGGATCTGCTGCGGGAAGTGGGCGCCCATTTCAGCGTCAACCGGATGCTGACGGCGGAATGCTACAAGCAGCGGATGGAGCGGGGATTGAGCTTCCTGGAATTTAATTATATGATCATGCAGAGCTATGATTTTTACGAGCTGTTCCGCAAGTACGGATGCAATATGCAGTTCGGCGGCGACGACCAGTGGAGCAATATGCTGGGCGGCACGGAGCTGATCCGCAGAAAACTGGGGAAGGACGCTTACGCCATGACCATTACCCTGCTGCTCAATTCCGAAGGAAAGAAGATGGGCAAGACCCAAAAGGGCGCGGTGTGGCTGGATCCGGACAAGACCTCTCCCTTTGAATTTTTCCAGTACTGGCGGAATGTGGCGGACGCGGACGTGATCAAATGTCTGAAGATGCTGACCTTCCTGCCGCTGGAGCAGATTGAGGAAATGGAACGCTGGGAAGGCAGCGAGCTGAACCAAGCGAAGGAAATTTTGGCTTATGAGCTGACTGCGCTGGTGCACGGCACGGAGGAAGCGCAGAAAGCCAAAGATGCGGCAAGGGCACTGTTTAGCAGCGGAAGCGCGGCGGATATGCCCCAGGCGGTGATCGCGGACGGGGATTTTACGGACGGCGCCATTGATATTCTGACCCTGCTGCTCAAAGCAGGACTGGTCCCTTCCAAATCCGAGGCCCGCAGAGCGGTGGAGCAGGGCGGCGTGGCCTTAAACGGCGAAAAGGTCAGCGATATTCACTTCATGGTGACGAAGGCGCAGATTGTAGACGGCGCGCAGGTGCTGCGCCGAGGCAAGAAGAACTTCCGGAAGCTGCAGTGTGAATGAGAAATAGGAAGATGAGAAAGGCATGACAGGGGTCATGCCTTTTTTGCGGTCTTTTTTCAGGATAAGAAAGCAGATTTACATTTTTCGCCGTAAAAAGTGTAGTTGAATCATTTAACAGGAAGTCTGAAATCGATTGTTAAGCAGATCATCCGCGCTGACCTGAAAGAACGAGGCCAGCGCGAGCACTTCATAATCCGCAACAAAGCGGGTGCCCTGTTCTATTCGAAGTATAGTCAGATCATTGAATTCATACCCCATCAGCTGCAGCTTTTCCGCAAGCGCCTTTTGTGAAAGTTGGTGCTGTTTCCGCAGTGCCCTTACAGAAGGGCCGATCACATTTTTTGCAGTTCCGTTCCAGTATATTTTCATGGCGTTTCCCTGTGACAAAAACTTCTAAAGATGAAATATTTATTATTGATAATATCCTTTTAAAATGCTAAGATACTTCTAAAGATGAAGTTTTTTGCAAAAGAGAATAATCGAAAGGTCCGGATGTTTGATAGAGATTATAAAAAAACGTATTTATTCGATTTGTTGATAAAATCAATCAATAAATATATTTCATTCTTTTAATTAAGGATGTATAATTATTTATATTTGATTCAATGTATTAAGAAAAAGGGAAAGGGAGAAGGAGCATTATGAAGTTGAAACGAAAACAATGGAGCAAGTGGATAGCATTTTTGTTGATCCTTGCAATTTGTTTCGGTATGCCCCTCCTGCAGCTTCCGGCGATAGAAGTGCAGGCGGCAAGTACGACGGATGGATTGGAATATACAGTGAATAATAATCAGACCGTGACAATTACCGGTTATAGTGGAGGTACTACGGAACTGCAGATTCCGGCGGAAATAGATGGGTACCCGGTGACAAGCATCGGATACGATGCGTTTATAGACTGCAGCACTCTGATCAGTATTAAAATTCCGAACAGCGTGACAAACATTGAGGATGGCGCATTTGAATATTGTAGCAGCCTGACGAGTATTGAAATTCCGGATAGTGTAACGAGCATTGGGGGCGCGGCATTTAAAGACTGTAGCAATTTGGAAAATATTGAAATACCGAGTAGTGTAACAAGTATTGGATATCGGACATTTCTGCGCTGTAGCAGTCTGACGAGTATCAAAATTCCGAAAAGCATAACATTCATTGGGTATGATGCATTTGCGGACTGCAGCAGTCTGTTGGAAATAGATGTGGATTCGAAAAATACAAATTATGCATCAGATGCAGGTGTTTTGTTTGATAAAGAATTGACTGTATTAATCACATGTCCGGGAGGAAAAGAAGGCGAATATAGCGTTCCAAATAGTGTAACATACATTGAGGATACAGCATTTGAGAACTGCAGCAGCTTGACAAGTATTAAAATCCCGGACAGCGTGACGAGTATCGGGTACAATGCATTTTGGGGTTGCAGCAGTCTGGTTGCGCTTAATGTGGAGTGGAAAAATACGGTATATTCGTCTGCTGCAGGTGTCTTGTTCAATAAAAAATTGACCACATTAATCACATGTCCGGGAGGAAAAGAAGGCAAATACAGCATTCCGGACAGCGTGACGAGTATCGGAGACCATGCATTTGAGAACTGCAGCAGCCTGACGAGTATCGAAATTCCGAACAGCGTAACGAGTATTGGAGTAGAGGTATTTGCGGATTGCAGCAGCCTGACAAGTATTGAAATTCCGAACAGCGTGACAAACATTGGAAATTATGTATTTATGAACTGTTGCAATCTGACAAGTATCGAAATTCCGGACAGCGTAACGAGTATCGGAGTAGAGGCATTTAAGAACTGTAGCAGCCTGACAAGTATTGAAATTCCGGACAGCATATCGAGCATCAAGGATAGTGCATTTTGGGGTTGCAGTAGCCTGACAAGTATTAAAATTCCGGACAGTGTGACAAACATTGGATATGATGCATTTTCTTGTTGTAGCAGCTTGACAAGCATTAAAATTCCGGACAGCGTAACGAGTATCGGAAGATTTGCATTTTCGAGTTGCAGTAGCCTGACGAGTATCGAAATCTCGGACAGTGTAACGAGTATCGGAGACCATACATTTTTTTACTGCAGCAGTTTGAAAAGCATCGAAATTCCGAACAATGTAACGAGTATCGGAGAGAACGCATTTTCTTGGTGCAGCAGTCTGACGAGTATCGAAATCCCGGACAGCGTAACGAGCATCGGAGTAGAGGCATTTGACCACTGTAGCAACTTGACAAGTATTGAAATCCCGGACAGCGTGACAAACATTGGATATGATGCATTTTTTGGAACAGCAGTGGATCATGTGATATTTGGCGGCAATCAGGATGCATGGAATAAACTCTCAGAAAATTGGAGTGATTATAATATATTAAGATTTGCCACCGTACATTACAATACGGAAGAAAATGTCTTTACACCGGAAACGCCGGTATTGCCGGATTGTATTAATAACGGGTATACCGCATATAAATGTTCTCTTTGCGAGAAAGAATACAGATCTGACTTTGTTCCGCCGATCGGTCATTCCTTTCAAGACGATATCTGCAGTAAATGCGGCAGGAGCAGGGAGGATTGTATCGAGTCTGCGCATCCGTATGAGAACAATGTAGACGAAATATATACCATTTATCGTCCGGGGGCAGCCGAAATCAAAGTTACTTTTTCTTCTGCGACAAAACTTTTCTGGTGGGATTCGGACAGGATTATAATATACGATAAGGACAACTACGAGATTGGCAGTTATTATGGGAACGATCTGTCATCAAGGCAAATTCAGGTGCCGGGAGATACGGTCAAAATCAAACTTGTGACAGATAAAGCCGGTTCAGCATACGGATTTGCCGTATCGGATATTGAGGTAATAATGCCGGATCCCTCAGAAACCACTCCGTCCTGGACTTGGAGCGATTATGCAAACGGTGTGAGTGTAACACTGCCGGCAGGCAGCTTCCCTGCAGAAGAAACTTTGCGTCTGGCTGTAACAATCCTTGGTACAAAGGATTGTGCGGCACAGTACACAGCTGCAAAGGCAGCATTGAAGGGTGCAGGCATTGATTCGGTTGGGCAGATCATCACGCTTTACGATATTCAGTTAGTGAAGGCAGATGGTACGGCAATCACACCTACCGCGGAGGCTTCTATTACCCTGACGCCCTTGGGATATTTAGGATATACGACGCCGTCCAAGATGTCCATCGTTCGTATGGCGGATGTGAAGTCTATGGAAACAAGCATTAACGATTTTTCTCTGGTATATAGGTCTGACAAACTGGGTCAGTTTGCAGTCATGCAGCAGATGCCCGGCAGCAGCGCTAGCGGGGGAACTGATCCAGGTAAAACGCCGGATCCCACAGAGCCTACGCCGCCCGATGCATTTGAAGTTTCCGTCACTGCGAATCAGACGGCATCCATTGACAGTTATACCGGCACGGAAACAGATGTTGTGATTCCAGATGAAATTAATGGGTATAAAATAACGGCAATTTCCGACGGTGCGTTTAAGGATAGCCCGGTAACCAGCATTGTGCTGCCGGAAACCGTTACGAAAATCGGCGCCGGGGCTTTTGCAGGCAGCAATTTGAAGCGCATTACAATCACGGCAAATGAAATTGAAATTGCAGGGGATGCGTTTGAAGGTTGTGAAAACGTAACGATTTGCTGTTACTCTGCTTCCAAAGCCTATGCTTTCGCCCAGGCACACGGAATCAAGGTAGAATTGCTGGATGCAAAACCGGCAGTTGTCTACGGCGATCTGGACGGCAGCGGCAATGTAGACGCCAACGATGCGCTGCTGATCTTAAAGATTGCAGCAAAATTACAAACACCCACAGAAGAACAAAGTATTGCCGGAGATGTGGATAAGAGCGGCAATGTGGACGCAAATGACGCGCTTGATGTTTTGAAAAAAGCCGCGAAGCTGATTGATGTATTTCTGGCAGAAGGAAAATAAAAAGTTTTATATTAAAACCCACAGAAAGTTAAAAATTTTTATTGCTTGTATTAACAACAACTATAAAATGCAATTTTTAATCAGGAAAGGAAAACAGTTATGAAAAAGATGAACAAAACAAAAGCGGCAAAAGCTGCCCGTGCAGGCATCACTGCTGTACTTGCAGTCGTCATGGCAGTGCCGGTTTCCGCGCTTACCGCGGCAGTGACCGCAGCGGTCAGTCCGGAAACAGTCGTTGTGGAGGCGGCAGACGTGGAAGTGCCCGACCCGGTCATGGAGCTTGATTTCGAAAAAGGCTTTCAGGGAGAGGCAGGAAAAAACGGTCTCAAGGTTGAGGGCTTTGGCCCCCGTCTGATGTTTGAAGAGCGCAAGGTAGACGACGCTTATCCGGTAGATTGGACAACCGGTAAATGGATTTTTGAATGGACGGACGATCCGGTCATTGAAGGTTCCAGTGAGGCCGATTATCACTATGTCACCGGTGCAGTGGGCAACCAGCCTACTACCTATGACGATCCCGAAAAGGGTAATGTCTTTCGTCTGGATTCCACGATGGAGATTGACGAAAGAGTGAAAGAAAAGTCCGACAAGATGGATTTCAGGTATCCGTTGGGCAGTGTCATCCAGCCGGAACTGACAGCGCACAGTGCGGTGCAGATCAAGAATCCCTTCGCCGGCATGGACTTTACGGAACCTGAAAGTCATTGGAAGAAAGATCCTGTCAATCTGCCGAACGGCCCCCAGTGGGAAAAAGGCGTATCGATTGCTTACTGGGTTAAGGTTCCCCAGCCGCGGGAAGCAACAGAGGATGATTACGAGGACGATATCTTAAATGACAGCGTACTCTTCACTTTTGAAAATATCCAGAGAACGGAAAATTCAATGGATCCCAATGGTGAGAAGGTTACATATCAGGTTGACGACTGGGGTAAGCATGAAGCAGCGGAAAACTACAAAGAAGATGATCCGCAGTACAGGCTTGGAACCAGAGAAACGATCAAGGCAAATGATGGTACAGAGTACATTGTCGCAAAGGATTACGGTCCGCTGGTGCGCCTGAATCCCGATTATGAAGGAACCGCTGATAAGAAGATTTACTTTGAGGTCAAGGATGGCGACAGTAAGTGGAACGGCTATGAGAAGGTAACCGTTACGACAGAAGCGGGCGATACCGTATATCTGTATCCGATAGGACCAAACATTTACGATGCATACAAGGAGCTTGATCCGGCGAAAGGCAGCAGCGTCAGAAGAGGCTATGTCAACGGCTCCATGCAGATCGCGGCTTCCGATACCTTCCATTTCATGGAAGACGACTATACAATGGAAATACAGTTCGACGGTACAATTAAGGCAGTGAATGGCGCCAAAGATTTGAATCCGATTACCGCAAAGGAAGATGAGCTGATTCCGCTGCGTAACAACAACCGGTTTTATTTCCAGGGAGATGGGACAGTTACTGATGCGCCGGATGAATGGCATTATGTTGTCTGCGTGATCCGGAATGACCGAGTTCTGTTCTATGTGGACGGCGAGGAATACACAGAAGAGGATTTTGGATATTATGGTAATGCCTTCAATAGCGAAAATGCCGGGAAGTATTTCAATAAAGGTTTTGGCATTCATACTCCTTACCAAAGAGACAAAGCGTGGAGCGGTGTAGCCGACTGGCCTGCAGACGGCACGCTTTCCGTAGGACCTGTCAATGCAGTGGCACAGACCATGCTGGAGTGGCTTTCTGATGAAGATACCGTGCTGTATCTGGGTAATCAGGGCTGCGCAGCAGAGACAGTCGGTCAGGACATCGGTACGCTGGACGGCGTAATGATGGACGACATTATATTCTTTGCAGTTCCTCTGACGGAAGAACAGGCTACAGTGTTGTATGAGCAGGCAGAAGAAGAAAAAGCCGGCACCACGGATATTCCCGAACCCGTTCTGCAGATGAACTTTGATGACACTGAGGTGGGAAGCATCCCTGCAGGTTTGACAGGCTTCTCCGCCAATGATACATCCACCGGCGACAAAGCCATCCAGGCGCCTTCCGTAGTCAATGAAGCAATATTCGGTAAGGTATTGAAGCTGCATGAAAGCAAGTCACAGAAGACGAGCGCGCTGCAGTTTACAAATCCGTTTGCGGGCAGGGATCTCACCGGTGCAACCATTTCCTACTGGTTCAAAAGTGTTCCGGATAAGAACGGTAATATCGGCGAAGGCGTTACCGTAACATTTGCCGATGAACCGAAACTCCTTTCACAGGATAAAATGTCAGAGGTCGCAAAAGTAATAGAAACCAGAAGCGGACTGTGGGCAAACAACAGCTGTGACGCGATGTTTATGGCAGGCGTTGACACATCAGTAAACATAACATTGCAAAACTACTATCAGCAGTCCACGAAGAAGAACGGTAATACAGATCCCCATGAGAATGGATATGATCGGGAAGCGGATGTACTGGAAGATGCGTGGAATGCAAGACTGGCATCTACTGCAGAGTGGCATTATGCAACCATGGTCATCAAGAATTCCGGTATTTACATGTACTTTGACGGCGAGAAGCTGGCCAACAATCTGGCGGATCGCCGGGGAGCTGCGTTCTATGGTCCGAGATTCTACGACGGATACTATGACAAATATCTGGATGGCTTCTCAAGCCTCCGCGTTGGTGCTGATAATGCAGGTGCTACGCCATTGATGACCTTCCTGACCCAGGAAGATACCTCTGCCTACTTTGGCATGATGTACAGCATGGGCAGTGACAGGCTTTATAGAACAACCGTGGAAAGTTATCTCGATGATGTTAACTTCTATGACGTGGCATTGGATGACGAACAGATCAAGGCCCTGTATACAACAGCACTGGCAGATGCACAGTCCAAGAGTGTGGTTGCAGGAATTGCAGTAGATCAGCCTGATTGGAAAGCAGAGAATACGGATACGGACGGACCGGTTATGCCGGATTTAGATGACGACAACGTTATAACCGCCGCCGATGCTTTAATGATCCTTCAAATGGCAGGTAAAATGATCAGTGTAAGTCCGTCGGATGATCAGTTTATAAAAGCAGATGCAGACAAAGACGGAAGCATTACGCCAATGGATGCACTTTTGACGTTGCAGTTTATCGTAAACGCAATTGACAAATTTCCTGCGAAGGGAGAATTGGATACATCCGCGTATCACTATGATATTCATGCAACGGGACAGTATCAGGATGATTCGGTTTTAGTTCAAATATATGCATCCGGAAATGTAGCCGCATGTGATTTTGGAATTGCATATGAAGGAAATGTATCCGTGGACTATGCGATAATGGCATCAGAGTATATGGAAAAAGTGAATAAAGACGGTAATTATGGACTTGCCATCCAAAACAAACATGCTATTGATGATAACGGAATCGGAGACTATTGTGTATTAGAATCGGCAGTTACATGTTCTGATAAAGAATTGTTATCCGAATATCAAAAAGATTTTGAAAACTACGATGGCTTGATTGCATGTGTGAGATTTCGTGTAGAAAACGAAGAAAAGCCAAAACTTCGCCTTTATAAAAACACATCCAGTCAAAATCCGGAGTATATCGGGGATATACCAATTGAAACGCCGGATCCAACAGAGCCTATGCCGCCGAATGCATTTGAAGTTTCCGGCACAGAGGGTCAGACGGTTTCCATTGACAGCTATACCGGAACAGACACCGAGCTTGTGATTCCGGAGGAAATCAATGGGTATAAAACCACTTCCATTTCCGACGGTGCGTTTAAGGACAGTCCGGTAACAAGCATTGTGCTGCCGGAAACCGTTACGAAAATCGGCGCCGGGGCTTTTGCAGGCAGCAATTTGAAGCGGATTACAATCACGGCAAATGAAATTGAAATTGCGGAGGATGCCTTTACCGGTTGCAGTAATTTGACAATTTGTTGCCCTAAAGCATCGAAGGCTTATGTCTTTGCCCAGGCACACGGAATCAATGTAGAATTGCTGGATGAAACACCAGCGGTTGTTTATGGCGATTTGGATGGCACCGGAAATGTAGACGCCAACGATGCGCTGCTGATCTTAAAGATCGCTGCAAAATTGCAGACGCCCACAGAAGAACAAAATATTGCCGGTGATGTGGACAATAGCGGCAACGTGGATGCGAATGACGCGCTATATGTATTGAAAAAGGCCGCGAAGTTGATCGACATATTTCCGGCAGAGATAAATTAAGACAAAAAACGGACGGCATAATTACGCAAAAGAAGTCATGCAGATACTGTATGGCTTCTTTTGATGTTTGAAAACAAACATAATATGGTAATAATGCGGATGTAATTGAACCACAGATTCATTGACGCTGGTGTTTTCTCCATGCTAAGATAATAAAAATAGTTTTATGTTACCTCTGCAGCGATGGACGAGGAGGATCTGGCGAAGTTTCAATCCGATTTAGGTTCAGTGCTGGGCTTTATAAAGTATTCGAAGGATGAGGAAGCACTGAACAACTTTCTTTCGAATGACGAGAGCTTGAAAAGGCTGGACAGAGAAGCGGCGGAGGTAATCAGCGTCTGCACGAATACAAAGATAGAGATAGACGACGAAGAGGAGGAAATCGATGTGTGTAAAGCAGTAGATCAAATGACCGAAAGGGCGAGGCAGGAAGGCATTAGCTATGGCGAAAGTAAAGGGAGACTGGAAACTTTACGGAATGCTGTTAAAAATGCTATGAAGGCTTTCCATGTAAGTATGGAAGATGCTATGAATGGCTTAGAGGTACCACAGGAAGATCGTGACTTGATAATAAAGATGCTTTAACGGAAGATTTCATATTCCGAATCGAGGCATTGAAGAAAACTATTCTTTATCTGGATCATGAGGAAATCGCGGGTACATACAGTGAAGAACTGGATGAAGCAGCGCAGAAATTGAAGGTATGTAAATACTGCGCTTTATATATTGAAAAACATCCATGAGGCTGACGGATGTATTTCCGGCGGCAATAGATTAAGAATTTTATGAATAAAACCCGCAGAAAGCGGGCAGGATAAACCTAAGCATAACTGTTTTGCAGAAAAAACACGTTTCGGTCGTACGAAAACGTATTTCGAAACGAATGGAAGCGAAGCAGTTATGCTTTTCTTATGCTTTGATGATGGGGAATCAACAAGTTTTCCGGGGAGAAATTGTACGGTAAAAAGTAGTAACAGGGTGAACGGTTTTTTTTAGGGATATCATTTTTTCGTTGATATTGTTGATTTTTTTGAAAACTATAAAT
The DNA here is from genome assembly GCA_947630695.1 of uncultured Lachnospiraceae bacterium. GTDB lineage: Bacteria > Bacillota > Clostridia > Lachnospirales > Lachnospiraceae > CANRIM01. The sequence goes on along the minus strand of CANRIM010000011.1, from coordinate 3,453 downwards.
GAAGATATTATAAATAATACTGTTAATTTATATTTTGAAGTTATAATAGTTTTAAAGGTGTAAAACAGGCGTGTTACAGAGAACTTATATAAGAAAAGGAAGGAGAACAGGACTAATGAAATATCAAAGAAATTCATGGAACAGGATGATCGCGTATTTGCTGATCGTTACAATCTGTCTGGGTGCGGCTATCCTGCGGCTGCCGGCGCTGGAAGTGCAGGCGGAAAGTACGACGGATGGGTTAGAATATACGATGAATGATGATCAGACCGTGACAATTACCGGGTATAGTGGAAGTGCCACAGAGTTGCAGATTCCGGAGAAGATTGAAGGGTGTCCGGTGACGAAGATTGGAGAAGGGGCGTTTAGTGGTCAAGCTAATTTGACAAGCGTTTTGCTTCCGGAAAGTGTAATGAGCATCGGAGGATTCGCTTTTTACGATTGCAGCAGTTTAACAAATATTGAGATTCCAAGTAAGGTAACAAGGATTGAGGGCAATGTTTTTTACGGATGTAATAATCTGAAAAGTATTGAGCTTCCGCCTTATATAACAAGTATTGGAGAATTTGCCTTTTCTGGTTGCAGTAGCCTGACAAGTATCGAAATTCCTGAAAGCGTGACGAGAATCGAGGGCGAGGCATTTTATAGGTGTAGTAATTTGCGGAGTATTAAAATTCCTGAAAGCGTGACATATATTGGAGTATGGGCATTTTATGGGTGTAGTAATTTGCGAAGCATCAAAATTCCTGACAAAATAACATGTATCAGAGATTCAACTTTTTCCGGCTGCAGTGGATTGACAAGCGTAGAACTGCCGAACAGTGTTGAAAGTCTTGAAATGTTTGCATTTCAAGACTGCAGCAATTTAACAAGCATTAAAATTCCGAGCAGCGTCACAAGTATCGGAGCAATGGTATTTTATCACTGTAGCAATCTGAAAAGTATTGAAATTCCCCAAAGCGTCACAATGTTCGGATGGAGCGCATTTGAGGGGACAGCAATAGATCATGTGATTTATAACGGGAGTAAAGAAGACTGGGATCAAATTATAATCAATAATAATGATATGATTTCCAACGGATTAATACATTATAATGCAAACAGTGATATTATTTCAGAAACAATTGTACCACCGAAATGTATTGAAAATGGTTGTACAACATACAAATGCTCTTTATGTGACAAGGAATATGCATCCGATTTTATCCCTCCCACGGGACATTCCTTTGAAAATGATGTGTGTAGTAAATGTGGCAGAAATAAAGCGGATTGTATTGAATCCGATCATCCATATGAGAATAATACAGATAAGACGTGGAAAATTTATCGTCCGGAAGCAACTGAAATTAAAATCACGTTTTCGTCTGCTACCATGCTTTCAGGATATGATGGTATTTCAATTTACGATAAGGATGATAATTTGATTCAAGCCTTTTACGAGGATGAATTGGCATCAAAGCAAATTCGCGTAAATGGAGACACAGTTAAAATCCGACTGATATCTGATGAGGCTGATACAGCATATGGCTTTGCTATATCAAATATTGAAGTTGTAGTTCCAAAACCGACGGACACGCCAAAGCCGACGGACACGCCAAAACCGACGGACACGCCAAAGCCGACGGATACGCCGAAACCGACGGATACGCCAAAGCCGACGGATACGCCAAAGCCGACGGATACGCCGAAACCGACGGATACGCCAAAGCCGACGGATACGCCAAAACCGACGGACACACCAGAACCAACGGAAACTGCAACACCAGAACCGGATAATACCCCGGTCCCTACGGAGACAGCTGCTCCCGAAGTATATGAAATCACCGGCGCGGAGGATCAGACGGCTTCCATTGACAGTTACACCGGTACGGAAACAGATATTGTGATTCCGGAGGAAATCAATGGGTACAAGCCCACTGCGATTTCCGCAGATGCGTTTAAGGACAGCCCGGTAACCAGCATTGTACTGCCGGAGTCAGTAATCAAAATCGGTGCAGGCGCTTTTGCGGGCAGCAAATTGCAAAGCATCACCATTACCGCAAATGAGATCGAAATTGCGGAAGATGCCTTTACCGGCTGCGGGAATCTGACAATTCGCTGCTATTCTGCTTCCAAAGCCTATAGTTTTGCCAAGGCCCATGGCATTGCAGTGGAATTGCTGGATGCAAAACCGGCTGTTCTCTACGGCGATCTGGATGGCAGTGGAAATGTAGACGCCAACGATGCGCTGCTGATCTTAAAGATCGCTGCAAAATTGCAGATGCCCACAGAAGAACAAAATATTGCCGGAGATGTGGACAATAGCGGCAACGTGGATGCGAATGACGCGTTGTATGTACTGAAAAAGGCCGCGAAGTTGATCGACATATTCCCGGCAGAGATAAATTAAGACAAAAAACGGACGGCAGAATTACGCAAAAGAAGTCATGCAGATACTGTATGGCCTCTTTTGATGTTTGAAAACAAGCATAATATGGTAATAATGCGGATGTAATTGAACCACAGATTCATTGACGCTGTTATTTCTTTCATGCTAAGATAATAAAAATAGTTTTTTGTTACCTACGTAGCAGCTATAAAAAACAATATGTAACTACCTTGACAACATGTGAAATACATGTTATTGTACCACAGTAAAACATGCGCATGTTAAAAAATGACTATTGGAAAGGAAGTACATATTGGGAAAAGTTGACATAACTACAAAAGCATACATGCGGAAGAATGCCGTTTTTGCGGATGCTTTTAATTATTTCATCTACGGCGGAAAACAGGTCATCCGGCCGGATAGACTGCATGAAATGGATCCGACAGAGATCGCGGTACTGCTCGATCAGGGAAATCCAAAAGCCATCATGAAATTTCGGGATCTGCTGAAAAAGACCACGTTCATGTCCGACGACAAAGCGGCGTATCTGATCATGGGCATAGAAAATGAATCCAAAACACGGTATGCGGAGCCGGTGAAAAACGGCCTGTACGATTTTCTGCGGTATGCAGCGCAGATACAACAGACGGAGGAAAGGCACCGAAGGGAGAAGGACTGGAAAGGCCGCAGCAGCGGCGAGTTTCTATCCGGATTTTATAAAGACGATAAACTGATCCCGGTGATCACACTGGTGATTCTGTTCGGTACAGAGAAGTGGGATGGCCCCAGAACCCTGCAGGAGATGATGTCGATTCAGGATCCGGAAATACGAAAATATGTAGCGGACTATCAAATCAACCTGATTGAACCTGCTGCAATGGACGAGAAGGATCTTGCGAAGTTTCAGTCCGATTTAGGATCGGTGCTTGGTTTTATAAAGTATGCAAATGATGAAGCAGCACTGAACAACCTTCTTTCGAACGACATGAGCCTGAAAAGGCTGGGGACAGAAGCGGCGCAGGTGATTCGTGTCTGCACAAATACAAAGATAGAAATAGTCTGCAAATAAAAAGTCAAGCAGAAAT
>CANRIM010000010.1 GCA_947630695.1 uncultured Lachnospiraceae bacterium | reverse complement strand
CTGCACATCCCGATGGAACGGCGCAGGCTGGTCTATCTGATTGAAACGAAAAACGCGAAAGACAGAAACGCGCTGAAAGTGCTGGAACAGATCTTTGTGGACCGGGCATTTGTCACCTCTGTGGACGAGCACGCCATTGTGCTGGTGATGGAGCTGGATGACAAAGATGACGAGCAGAGTATGAAAAATATCGCGCATACGGCCATGGACATGCTGAATTCGGAAACCATGTCTTCGGTACGCATCGGATACGGATCGGTAACGCCGCAGCTGAAGGATATTTCCCGTTCCTATAAGGAAGCCAAGCTGGCGCTGGATGTGGGACGGATTTTCTATCCTTCCCGGCCGATTATTTCCTACAGCTCTCTGGGTATCGGAAGACTGATTTATCAGCTGCCGATGCATCTGTGCGAGCTGTTTATGAAAGAGACTTTTACCGAAACGCCCATGGAAAGTCTGGATGAGGAAACGATTCAGAGTGTCATCAAGTTTTTTGAAAACAGCCTGAATGTGTCGGAAACGGCCAGACAGCTGTTTGTACACAGAAATACGCTGGTTTACCGGCTGGAAAAGCTGCAGAAAATGACCGGACTGGACGTCAGACAGTTTGAGGACGCGCTGACGTTCCGGATTGCGATGATGGTCAGCAACTATATGGATTATATGAAAAACAACAAAACCAATTGAGAAAGGAATCGATAAGATGATTGTACTACATGAAGAAGGTGGATTTCTGCTGAACGGCAGACTGGTTTTGGAGGGGGAACAGGCGCATCTGCCGGATGGAAGCACAGCGGATAAAAGGGAAGGCCGCAAAGGCACCATGGCTTATCAGATTTTAAAGAGCCACAACCGGTCCGAAAATATGGAACAGCTGAACATCCGCTTTGACAAGCTGACCTCCCATGATATTACCTATGTGGGGATTATACAGACGGCCAGAGCCAGCGGGCTGGAAAAATTTCCCATGCCCTATGTACTGACCAACTGCCACAATTCCCTCTGCGCGGTGGGCGGCACCATCAATGAAGACGATCATATGTTTGGCTTAAGCTGTGCCAAAAAATACGGCGGCATTTACGTACCGGCGCATCAGGCGGTCATTCATCAGTATGCACGGGAAATGCTGGCGGAAAGCGGCGCGATGATTTTGGGTTCGGACAGCCATACCCGTTACGGCGCACTGGGCACCATGGCCATCGGCGAAGGCGGTCCCGAATTGGTGAAACAGCTGCTGGGACAGACCTATGACGTGAAAATGCCTGCAGTGGTCGGCGTGTATCTGAAAGGAAAGCCGCAAAAAGGCGTTGGACCTCAGGATATTGCCCTGGCCATCATCGGCGCGGTCTTTAAGAATGGATTCGTCAATAACTGTGTCATGGAATTTATCGGTGAAGGCATCGGAAACCTTACGGTGGACGAACGCATCGGCGTGGATGTTATGACTACGGAAACCACCTGCCTTTCTTCTATCTGGCAGACGGACGCATCCGTGAAGGAATTCTATGAGATTCACGGAAGACCGGAAGCTTACCGGTCGCTGGCTCCTGCGGAAGGCGCATATTATGACCGGATCATCGAGGTAGATCTGGACAAGATCGAATGTATGATTGCCATGCCCTTTCATCCCAGCAACGTCTATACGATTCACGAGGTTATGGAGCATCCGGCGGATATTCTGGCGGAATGTGAGAAAACGGCCATTGAAACCCTGCATGCGCCGAAGGACTTTTCGCTGCGCAGCAAGATCAGAGACGGCGCGCTGATGGTGGATCAGGGCATTGTCGCGGGCTGTGCCGGCGGCGGCTTTGAAAATATCTGCGCGGCGGCGGATATCTTAAAGGGAAGCAGTATCGGAAACGGCGCTTTTACCATGAGCGTATATCCGGCCAGTATGCCGGTTTATATGGAGCTGGTGAAAAACGGCGTGGCAGCCGATCTGATGGCGGCGGGCGTCGTCATGAAGACCGCTTTTTGCGGCCCCTGCTTCGGCGCGGGAGATACGCCGGCCAACAATGCCTTCAGTATCCGGCATTCCACGAGAAATTTCCCGAACCGGGAAGGCAGCAAGGTACAGAACAGCCAGATGTCGGGCGTGGCGCTGATGGACGCTCGTTCCATCGCGGCGACGGCGGCCCGTCAGGGAGCCCTTACGGCGGCCACGGATCTGGATACGGATTATCAGAAGCGAAGCTATTATTTCGATAAGAGCATTTACGAAAACCGGGTATTTGACAGCCACGGGGTGGCTTCCCCGGAAACGGAAATCGTGCTTGGCCCCAATATCAAGGACTGGCCCAAGATGCCTGCCTTGACAAAGCACCTGCTGCTGAAGGTGGTGTCGGTGATCGAAGATCCGGTGACCACCACAGATGAACTGATTCCTTCCGGCGAAACCTCGTCTTATCGTTCCAACCCGCTGGGACTGGCGGAATTTGCCCTGTCCCGGAGAGACCCTGCCTATGTGGGCAGAGCGAAGGAAATCTTTGCGGCGGAACAGGCGAGAGAAGCGGGAGACTGTCCGGCAGAAGCGGTACCGGAGTTAAAGTCAGTCTTTGCACGGATTGCAGAAGTTTACGGAGAAGCGGTGCTGAAAGATACGGGCATCGGCTCTGCCATTTACGCGAGAAAACCGGGAGACGGTTCCGCCAGAGAACAGGCGGCTTCCTGCCAGAAGGTACTGGGCGGCTGGGCCAACCTTGCGAAGGAATACGCCACCAAGCGGTATCGTTCCAATCTGATCAACTGGGGTATGCTGCCGTTCCTGTTTGACGCGGAGGAACTTCCCTTTGTCAACGGCGACTATATTTTTGTTCCGGATGCCGCGGCGGCGGTCAGAGATAAAACGGAGGAAATCAAGGCCTGTATTGTGGGAAAGGAATGGACGGAAATTACCCTGAAGCTGGGCAGTCTGACAGAGGAAGAACGGGAAATCATTCTGGACGGCTGTCTCATCAACCATCACAGAAAGGCTATGAAAGGCTGAAAATAAAGAAAAAGGCGGCGGGCATTTGCCCGCCGTCATACTTTAAAGCAGGGACTGCAGATCTGCTTTTAAACTTTCAAGCAGCTGCTGCGCATGGGAAACGGAGTTTCCGCGAACTCCGACGTAGAGTTTCAGTTTCGGCTCCGTCCCGGACGGACGGATGCAGAACCAGGCTTCCTGATCCAGTGAAAAATACAATACATCCGAGGAAGGCAGGCCGGTTTTGGCGCTGTCCAGATAATCCCGGATTTCAAAAACCTGATGTGATCCGATACTGTGGGGCGGATTGGCCCGCAGGGCGCGCATCAGGTTTTTCATGTGGGCCGCGCCGTCTTCGCCGGGATAGGATTTGGTGAGGATGTCTTCCGTATAATATCCGTAGGTTTCGTACAAATGCCGGACCTGCTGCCAGAGGCTGCTGCCCTGAGACTGGTACCAGGCAGCGGCTTCGCATAAGGCCAGACTGGCGGTCACCGCATCCTTGTCCCTTGCGTGGGTGCCGATGAGGCAGCCGTAGCTTTCTTCATAGCCGAAGAGAAAGCTATGGGCGCCGCTTTCCTCAAAGCGTTTGATCTGTTCGCCGATGTATTTGAAGCCGGTGAGGGTTTCAATCAGTGCCACATGGTAAGCGGCGGCGATTTTTTTGGAAATATTGCCGGTGACAATGGTTTTGACCACAGCGCCGTCGGCAGGGAGCTTCTGCAGTGCCTGCCGCTGGGACAGCTCATATTCCATCAGAAGCGCCCCGGAGAGATTGCCGCTTAAAACATGATATCCGCCGGCGGGATCTTTGACATAGACGCCGAGACGATCCGCATCCGGATCCGTAGCCAGCACCAGATCGGCGTCTTTTTCTTTTGCCAGCGCCAGCGCCAGGGCAAAAGCGTCTTTGTCTTCCGGATTTGGCAGCTTCACGGTGGGGAAATCCCCATCGGGCTGCGCCTGGGCGGCAACTACATAAACCTGTGTAAAGCCGCATTCTTTCAAAAGGGAAGTGACCGGCACGAGCCCGGTGCCGTGCAGGGGCGTATAGACGATTTTCAGCCGGTGCTTCTCCTGTTCGATGGCCTCCGGCCGGAGAATGATCTTTTTGACCGCTGCCAGATAAGCCCGGTCGACGTCCTCGCCGATCCTGTGCAGCAGACCCGCTTCCTTCGCCTGTGCTTCGCTGATATGGCGTACGTCCCGGAACAGATCGACGCGGTTGACAAAGGAAATGATTTCGTGATCCAGAGGCGGAGTGATCTGACCGCCGTCCTCCGCGTAAACTTTATAGCCGTTGTATGCCGCGGGATTGTGGCTTGCCGTGATGACGACCCCTGCCGCGCAGTGCAGGTGCCGGATGGTAAAGGACAGCTGCGGCGTGGGCCGCAGACCCTCATACAGGTATGTTTTAATGCCGTTGGCACATAATACAAGTGCGGTTTCCATGGCGAAGGTTTCGGACATATGACGGGAATCATAGGCAATGGCCACGCCCCGGGATTGTTTGTGCACGGAACAGATATAGTCCGCCAGTCCCTGGGTGGCTTTCCGGACGGTGTAGATATTCATTCGGTTGCTGCCTACACCCAAAATGCCCCGCAGGCCTCCCGTGCCGAAGTTCAGATCCTGGTAAAAACAGTCACGCATTTTTTCCGGATCCTCTGCCATTTCTGCCAGCGCCTGCCTGGTGTCCGCATCCAGCCCCCCGGCGTTTAACCATTCCTGATATTTTTCCTGATACAAAGTCAGTCCCTCCGTAATCGCTTTTGACGCTGTAATCAATTGTACATCGAATCCCGGAACAGAACAATGACTTTTTTGTGAAAAAGATGGCAAAAGGAAAAATGTGGTGTTATAATGCCTTGCGACGACATGACAGGGGCGCTGCTTTTGGGCGTGCTTGTCTTTACAGTGGAGAAACGAGTATGAAAATCGGAATCGACATTTCAGCCATGGCAAAAACCCTGGCCGGTATCGGGCAGTACTGCGTGCAGATGATCAAAGAACTCTATGCGATGGATCAGGAGAATGAATATTATCTGTTCGCGCCCACAGAAGTTGCGCTGCCGGTTGCGGAAAATGACCATTGGCATTTAATCAATTACGGCGGAAAGCGGGGCAGCACCCTTCGCTATATGACGGAAGTACCGAAGATTTTGAAAAAAGAGGGAATCCGGGTATTTGTGGGTACCAGACATTATCTGCCGCCGTTTCATCCGGAAATTCGCTATATCGGCGTGGTACATGATCTGATCCCGCTGTATATGCCGGAGCTGTTTACCTTTTTTCACCGGCTGCGGTTTCGTATGTTTACACGGCTGTGTGCCCGGAAAGCGGATCATATCGTGGCCGGGTCCAAAGCCACGGCGGCGGACGTGGTGAAATACATGCATGTTCCGGAAGAAAAAATCACCGTACTTTACTATGGCGCAGATGCGCGGTTCCGTCCCGAACGGGATGAGGCAGGGATTCATGCCGCCATGGAAAAATACCATATAAAAACGCCCTATGTGCTCTGCCTGTCTACGGTGGAACCCCGGAAAAATATGCTGCGGACCATACAGGCCTTTGAAGCGCTGACAAAAGAAGAACTGCAGGAAGCGCAGCTGGTCATCGTAGGCGGCAGCGGCTGGAACAACGGAGAAATTTATGATTATGTGAAGCAGCACCGGATGGAAGAAAAGGTACTGTTTACCGGTTATGCATCGGATGAAGAAATCCGGCATATCTATGCGAATGCCGGCGTATTTGTTTATGCGTCCCTTTGCGAGGGCTTCGGCATTCCCATTGTGGAAGCAATGCAGAGCGGAACGCCGGTCATCACCTCCAATCTGTCATCCATGCCGGAAGTGGCGGGAGACGCCTGCCGGCTGGTGGATCCGTATTCGGTGGAGGAAATCAAAGAGGCGATGAAAGAAATCCTGGAGGACGAGGCGCTGCAGCAGCAGATGCGCGCCAGAGGACTGAAGCAGGCCGCGGCATTTTCATGGAAGCGCTGTGCGGCCGGACTGCATGATATTATCTTGGAAACGGAAGGAAAATCACATGCTTGAATTGAAGGGAATTGTCAAGGATTATATTACCGGAAATGAAACGGTCCACGCGCTGCGGGGCATTGACATTGCATTCCGGGAAAATGAATTTGTGGCCGTTTTGGGGCATTCCGGCTGCGGCAAGACTACGCTGTTAAATATCATCGGCGGGCTGGACCGGTATACCAGCGGCGTATTGAAAATCAACGGCCGTTCCACAGAGGAGTTTTCGGATCGGGACTGGGACGCTTACCGGAATCATTCCGTGGGATTTGTGTTCCAGAATTATAACCTGATTCCCCATCAGACGGTACTGAAAAATGTGGAACTGGCGTTGACCTTAACCGGCGTTAAACGCGCGGAGCGAAGAAAGCGCGCGAAGGAAGCGCTGGCCCAGGTGGGTCTGGAAGATCAGATCAACAAAAAGCCCAACCAGCTTTCCGGCGGACAGATGCAGCGGGTAGCCATCGCAAGGGCACTGGTGAACGATCCGGATATTTTGCTGGCGGACGAACCTACGGGAGCGCTGGATTCTGAAACCTCGGTGCAGGTGATGGACATTCTGAAAAAAATATCGGAAAACAAGCTGATTATCATGGTGACTCACAATCCGGAACTGGCGGACACCTATGCCAACCGGATCGTGCGGATCGTAGACGGCACCGTGGTGGAAGATACGAGGCCCTTTGCGGCGGAAGATGTTCAGCCGAAGGAAATTCCGCAGAAAAAGGTGAAGAAACCTTCCATGTCCTTCCTGACGGCCTGCGGGTTGTCCATGACCAACCTGCTGACCAAGAAAACCAGAACCATTCTTACTGCCTTTGCAGGCAGCATCGGCATTATCGGTATCGCGCTGATTTTGTCCATGTCCAACGGAATTCAGAATTATATTGACGACGTACAGGAAGAAACGCTGTCCAATTATCCTTTGAGCATCGAGTCGGAAACGGTGGATATGTCGGATATGATTTCCCAGATGATGGGGGACAATGCCGAGGAAAACGGCGGCGTGAAGCATGATAAGGATAAGGTCTATTTCAGTACGGTGATGTACGACCTCATCAATTCCATGACTTCGTTGGAAGTAAACAAGAACAACCTGAAGGATTTCCGTAAGTTTCTGGACAGCGATCAGGAAGTGCAGGCCCATTCCAGCGCCATTCAGTACAATTACGGCAGAAAGTTTGATATTTATACCAAAGATGCAGACGGCAAAATCGTCAAAGCAGATGTGATGACGCTGCTGCAGGACACGATGAAAACCATGTACGGCGCTGATTTCAGTTCCTATTTTTCGAATTTCGGACAGATGTATGAAAATTATGACGTCTGGGAGGAACTGCTGACGGATATTGACAGCGGTGATTTAAGCAGTATATATGAAAAACAGTACGACCTGCTGTACGGCAAATGGCCTGAAAACAAAGATGAACTGGTGCTGATCGTGGATCAGAACAATGAGATCAGTGACATGGTCATGTATGCCCTGGGACTGCGCAGCAGCACGGAAATGGCGGACGCCATGGATGCGGCCATGAACATGGAACAGATCGATATTTCGGAAAACGGCTGGGAATACAGCGAAATCTGCGACCGGCAGCTGAAGCTGATTCTGCCGTCGGATTATTATCAGTACGAAGAAGGAAACGGAAGTTATGTAAACCTTTCTGAAACCGACACCGGCCTTTCCTATCTGTATGGCAATCAGGAAATCGGCCTTCCCCTGAAGATCGTGGGGATCGTGCGGATGGATCAGGACGCCATGAGCAACCGGACCACCGGCGCAATCGGCTATACCAAGGCGCTGACGGATTATGCGCTGGAGCAGGTGGAAAAGCAGGAAATCGTGAAACAACAGCTGGCGGACGAGAAAACAGACGTGATCAGCGGTTTGCCCTTTAAGGATCCGGATGCGCCGGAGCCTTCGGCAGAAGAAAAGAAAGCAGCTGTGGAGGCATATGCCGAACAGCTGGATATTTCGGAAAAGGCGGATCTGTACCGGTATATTATGACCGTGCCGGATGAGGCCTATGTCAACGGGATCGTAGAGCAGCAGATTGCGGGACTGGACCGGGCCACCATCGAGGAACAGGTGAAGCAGCTGTATGCGCAGGATATGGGCGTGGACGCCGCGACGGTGGAAAACTATATCGCGGAAATGGACGACGAGACGCTGTTTGAGAATGTGAGAGAGTCCATTCGCCAGCAGGTAAAAGCCCAGTATGCGGAGCAGGTCAACGCCCAGCTGGTAACGATGCAGGACATCGCGCTGGCAGGGGCTTATGACGCGGCGACCTGGGCAGACTGGCAGTACGGGGAAATCTATGACAATTATATGCCGTCCCAGGTTTCGGATTCTACCTATGAAGACAATCTGGAGCTTTTGGGATATATGCGAAAGGATACGCCCGAATCGATTCTGATCTATGTGTCCAGCTTTGAAGATAAGGAAATCATCAATGACGCCATTGCGCGCTACAATGAGAAAGCGGCGGAAGAGGACAAAATCGATTATACGGACTATATTCAGCTGCTGATGAGCTCCATTACAACCATCATCGACGCCATCAGCTATGTACTGATCGCCTTTGTGGCAGTTTCCCTTGTGGTATCGTCCATCATGATCGGTATCATTACCTATATTTCCGTACTGGAACGAACCAAGGAAATCGGTATCCTGCGGTCCATCGGCGCCAGCAAGAAGGATATTTCCAGAGTCTTTAATGCGGAAACCATATTGATCGGCCTGGTATCCGGCATCTTCGGCATTGGGCTGACACTGCTGCTGATTTTACCAATTAACTATATCATACACCGGCTGACGGATATCTACACCATCAATGCGGCGCTGCCGGCTGCAGGAGGCGTGATTCTGGTTATCATCAGTATACTGCTGACCTTTGTGGCGGGGCTTATTCCCTCCAGAATCGCGGCACGGAAAGATCCGGTGGAAGCACTGCGGACAGAATAAAAGACAACAACCCATTTGCGTCTGCATGGAAAAAATCCATGCAGGCGCTTTTTTTATGCCTGCAGGCGGGGCTTACGGCAGGTGATTTTGCGGAAAATGTCGATAATTGTCGAAAAAAAGATTAAAACGGCAGAAAAAAATGCAAATTATCTGATATGCATAAGCCTGCAGTACGGTATGCTAGAATACGACTATCACATATTAATAAAGAATAAACACTAACAAATTGAATAATAAAAAACGATACAGAGTGTATACAAAATTAAAGAAAGGAAGGAGAGGTATATATTTAAAAATCAAAACAATGCAGTTTGTGCACGGTGTTTATTCAGAAAGAAGGTGTACGTTGAATCATTGTTTTGCAGTGTGTGATTCACAGGGGGCATTTGCCGAAAAACTGGCAGGATATGTAAATAGAAATCACCTGTGTCCGTATATGATGGAGTCGTTTACCAAACAGTCTGTGCTGATCGAATACGGACGGAATCACTATATCGACGTTTTGCTGATCGATGAGGCGCTCTATACAGACGCAGTCTGTGAACTGCACGCCGGAAAGGTGTTTCTGCTGACAGAAGAACGGCCGTCAGAGGACAGCACAGCGCCGGTGCGGCTTTACAAGTATTCATCGATACCCGATATCATGAAAAAGGTAATGTGTGATTTTGCAGATCGAAATGCCGCATCCTTAACGGCACAAGGCGGAAACAGAAGGCTGCAGGTCATCGGGGCATTTTCTCCGGCGCCGGATTACAGACATTCCTCCCTGGTACTTACGATGGCCATGATTATGGCGGAAAACACAAAGGTAATTTATCTGCATGCAAACAGTGCATACGGGTATCGAAGTTTATTAAAAGGCGCGTCTGAGCTGGATTTGTCCGATGTGATGTATGAAATACAGAACGGCCACGACCGTCTGGAAGACTGGAGAGACGGCATGATTCTGCAATACGGGAATCTGCATTACATTCTTCCTGCGGTATCTGCAAGAGATCTGCAGTCTGCAGAAACAAAAGACTGGATGGCGCTACTTGACGCAATCATCCGAAGCGGCAGATATGATTGTATCATTTTGGACATTGATGAAAGTACGGAAGCGTGCTTTGAACTGCTGGCCCGCTGTGATACGATCTACAGCTTTTCGGAGAAAAATGCGTTTTGTGACGCAGCCTTTCCGGCTTTTGCGGACGCGGCGGAAAAACTGGGGTTTGACAGAATTACAGGAAAAATGATCAGGCTTCCTGTACCGGCGCAAACAGAAGACATACCCATGGATCATTTTCTGGAGACTTTGAAAGAGGGAAACGGCGAAATCTATGTCAGAGAACTGCTTGCGGGAAATATCTGACGCGGAAGCAGCGCTGACTGCTGAGATTCAGGAAGATGTGATTGCGGAGCTGGACTGTTCAAGTGAAGTGGATGACGCGCAGATTCTCCGCATCATTGATGACAGGATCCTTTGCAGAAGCGAGGAAGCGCATATCGGACTGCAGAAAAAGCAGCGGATCCGAAAAGATATTTTCAATTCCCTCAGAGGCTACGATATTCTTCAGGAACTGATGGACGACGATTCCGTGACAGAGATTATGGTCAACGGCACCCGGAATATCTTTTATGAAAAAAACGGGTGCATGTACTGCTGGGACAGGCATTTTGGCACATCGGAGCATCTGGAAGATATTATCCAGCGGGTGATTTCGGGCACAAATCGCAGTGTCAATGAACGTTTTCCGATTGCAGATGCCAGACTGGCGGACGGTTCCAGAATCAACGTCGTGCTTTCGCCGGTGTCTTTAGACGGCCCGGCTGTGACCATCCGGCGTTTTCCGAAAGACCGGATCGATATGAAAAAGCTGATTGCATACGGTACTTTGTCCGATGCGGAAGCAGACTTGCTTAAAACCATCGTCAAGGAAAAGAAAAATGTGCTGATCAGCGGAGGAACGGGTACCGGGAAAACCACTTTTTTAAATGCGCTTTCCGATTTTATCGGGTCAGACGAACGGGTGATCACAATTGAAGATTCCGCTGAACTCCAGCTTTGCGCGATGCCCAATATCGTGCGCATGGAATGCCGCAATGCCAATACGCAGGGAATCGGGGAAATCAGCATTCGAACGCTGATACGAACCGCCCTGCGGATGCGGCCCGACAGAATTATTATCGGTGAAGTCCGGGGTGCGGAGGCAGTGGACCTTCTGCAGGCATTGAACACAGGGCATGCCGGTTCTCTGTCGACCATTCACGCAAACAGCTGTGCGGATGTGTTCAGCAGATTTGAAACTATGGTACTGACCGGTATCCATATTCCGGTAGAAGCAATTCGCAGACAGATGGCTTCCGCACTGCAGATTCTGATTCATCTGGAGCGGGAACCGGACAAAAGCAGAAAACTGAGCGAGATCGTGGAAATTGAAACATATGAAAACGGAAAATTTACCCTGAAACCCCTTTATCAAAGAAAAAAAGAAGGAAACGGATGAAAATGCTGAAACAAACAGGGCGCAGGAAAAACCTTCTGCGGGAAAAGTGTCCGGACCGCCGGCTGCTGCTGCAGGCCCTGAAAAATGCAGGAATCATCCTCCTGCTGGCGGATTTGTTTTATGATCACCTGTTTTGCGGCATTCTGTTGTTTCCGGGATTTATTTTGCTGATGCGACGGGATATCAAAAAGAACAGGATGCAAAGGGAAGCGCTTTGCATACGGCAGTTTCAGGATATGCTCATTTTGCTTTCCCAGAATCTGCAGGCAGGCAGCGCAGTGGAAAATGCGTTTGTAAATGCGCAGAAAGAGATCGCGAAGCTGTATTCCGCCGAAACAGCCTTTATGCGGGCCCTCCGGAATCTGGTACAGGGTTTGCAGATCAATATACCGGTGGAAAAGCTGGTACAGGCCATGGCGGAGGAAACAGATCATGAAGAAATCCGGACATTTTCATTTGTGTTCGGCACGGCAAAACGCAGCGGCGGGGATTTGGTGGAGACCATAGCCTTCAGTGCCACCACCCTGATTGACAAAATAAAACTAAACAGAGAAATGACGAATATCATCAGCGCAAAAAGGATGGAACAGCAGATTATGAGTCTGATTCCGATGGGAATCCTTGGATACATTAAGCTTTGCTGCCCGACATTGATTGATGCGCTTTACAATAATCTGCCGGGAGCGGTCATTATGACGGTGTTTCTGCTGATTTATGCAGGCGCATGGCTGTGGTCCGGAATGATAATCGATATAAAGGTGTGAAACAATGGGGTATTTATACTTGCTGCCTGCGGCAGGCATCCTCCTGTTTCTGGTATCTGCCCGGAAGGAGCCTGCAGAACCGGGAAAAAGAAGCAATTTTTTGTCTGACGCGTTTGAAAAAGCCGGGAAACGGCTGCTGCGGATGCGCCCCTTTGCAAAGATCTGTAAACGCTGGATACAAAAGCAGACAGAAGATTTGCCGCCGGGACACAGCGTGTTTGCCGCGGCAGAACAGCGATGCGTCAGATGCATGGCTGAAATGCTGCTGATTCTGCTTGCCGGGAGCCTGCTGGCGTTTGCCGCATGGTATGTGTCAAAACAGGACGAAACCGTGACGGCGCTGCCAAGGAAAGAGGCCGGGGAAGGAAGCATCTTGTATGAACTGGAAACGGAAATCAACGGCATTCGAAAGCAGCTTCCGGTGACGGTCAATGAAAAAACGTACAGCAGCCAGGAACGAAACCGTTGGTTTTCCTATGCAAAAACCCATCTCGGGACACTGATATTAGGAGAGAACACATCTCTGGATGCGGTGACTTCTGATCTGCATCTGATCCGTACCATTCCGGGCTCAGCCATTCAGGTAGAATGGCAGTCGGATCACGAGGAACTGCTGTCATCTTCCGGAACACTGCAGACGGAACATCTGACAGAAACCGGAACGCCGGTGCTGCTCACAGCCATACTGCGGTATGGAAATTATGAGGAACGCTTGGAACTGAAAGTCCGTGTCCGGAAAAAGGCGCTGTCCGGGACGGAAAAGGATTTTGAACAGCTGGAAACCGAAATTCAGAAAAAAGAAGCAAAAGGAACCGAAAAAGCAGTTTATACGCTGCCTTCGGAAATCAACGGAGTAAAGGTGCGTTACCGGATCAGAAAAACCGATTCCGCCGCCGTGATCATGGTGCTGACACTTCTGCTGGTTCTGCTGATGCCGCTGGAAGAAAAATCGGCAGCAGAAAGAAAGAGGAAAAAGAAGGAAACGCAGATGCTGATCGAATATCCGGAGCTGGTCTGCGCATTGAGCCTGCTGTTGGGCGCCGGGATGCATATTACCCGGGCATGGGAACGGATCGCCCTGTCTTATATTAACAGGAGTAACGGTAAGAAAATCAGCGGCTGCCGGGAAGAAGTGATCTATACCTATCGGCAGTTGAAAAGCGGTATGCAAAACGGCGCGGTATTCGAAGCATTTGGAAACCGCTGCGGACTTGCGCCTTATAAAAAACTGGGTATGCTGATCCATTCCAACATCAGAAAAGGCACGGCGGATTTGTCGGACCTGCTGAAAGCAGAGGCGGCTGAAGCCATGGCGGAGAGAAAAAGCGCTGCATTGCAGCAGTCGGAAGCGGCTTCGGAAAAACTGATGCTGCCGATGATGCTGGAACTGATGGTAATGATGGGCATATTGCTGGTGCCGGCTTTTATGTCAATGAACATATGAAAAAACACATTGCCGGGACGGACGAAACATCTGAAGGAGGGGGAAAATGAAACGTATAAAAAGTATATTGAAAGGAAAACAGGGCGTTGCCGTAATTGAAATTGTTTTGATTCTGGTGGTACTGATTGCCCTGGTGCTGATATTTAAAACACAGCTGAACTCGCTGATCCAGACGATTTTTTCGAAGATCAGGAGTTCCGCAAATTCCATATAAGATGCGCTGCAGAGGAAGTATGACCGTGTTTATCAGCCTTCTGTTGGTTGCGGTACTGACGTTTATATCGGTCATTTGCGAGACGGTCCGCATCCGGGGATGCCGGATCTGCGCGGCGGTACTTACAGACGCGGCTGCGGAATCCGTTATGGCAGCGTATGACAGACCGATGCTGGATCAGCTGGGAATTTTCGGGCATTACTGCAGCGATACGACGGCAGCGGCACAGACGGTTTCCGATGAAATACAACGGATGTTGTCCCCTGAGCAGGAATATGTGCTGCCCCGGCGAAGCGATTTTTACCGGCTGCATCTGCAGCAGGCAGAATGCACGGAATGCACATATCTGACCGATCAGGGTGGAAAAGCCTTTTACGAACAGGCGGTCTGTTTTATGAAGGATCAGGCGCCGGCACATATGCTGGCCTTTCTGAAAAACTATGCGGAAGGCAGTCAAAGCACGGAGGAACTGGAAGCCTATTACAAAAATGAAGAAAAAAGCATAGAAGATAAAACGAACGAGTATCTGGAAGAAGCAGCCGGGCAGGAGGAACTTTCGGAGAGCCAGCCGATCCCTTCCGGGCAGCCGGTCATGGAAAAATCGCCGATGGATACGATCCGGGAACTGAAAGAAAAGGGCATTTTGGCCCTGGTACTGCCGGCGGACAGAAAGATATCGGATTACACGGTGTCGCCGGAGGACTGTGTGTCCCACAGGCTGCAGCTGGAAACAAAAGAAACGCCGGCCTATGACACAGGCCTTGGGCAGAAAGCCATATTTGTAACGTATCTGGCAGACCGGTTTCCGTCTTTTACGGATCGGGAGGAAAGTACGGGACTGCAGTGCAAACTGGAGTATTGTCTTGCCGGAAAAGCAACGGATACGGAAAATCTGAAATACGTGGTAAATCGCCTGCTTCTGTGGAAGGAAGCCGCCAATATGGCATATCTGATGACGGATGCCGGAAAGAAAGCGGAGGCACTGGCCGCAGCAATGGTACTCACCGGTGCATTCGGTATCGAACCGCTGGTTCAGATTACGAAATATGCAATCCTGCTGGCCTGGGCGTATGCGGAAAGTATTCTGGATGTCAGAAATCTGCTGAACGGAGGCAGTTCCGCACTGATCAAGACACAAAACAACTGGAAGCTGTCCCTGGAAAAAATCGGTGATCCGGCTTCCTATGAGACGGAAGCAAAACAGGAAGATGGGGGACTGCAGTATGAAACCTATATAAAACTGCTTCTGATGTTTCAGGATGGACAGACGTTGTGCCTGCATGGAATGGATGTTGCCCAAATGCGGATGCGGGAAGTGTATCAGGAAGACCGGTATTGTCTGGATCAGGTAATCACCGCACTGACGGTACAGGTCTCCTTTGACAGCAGTTCCGTATTTGCCGGATTTGTGGATGCGCTGCGTCCGGAGATCCGAATCACTTCCGGATATTCTTATCTGTAACGAAAACCGAAAGGCGGATGCACATGTCCTTTTCAAAGAAACCATCCAAAATACGCGATTTTCCCAATATGTATTTTCAAAAGCCGGAAAAAGCCCTCAATAAAAAAAAGAAGTTCCCCGGTTTGCGAAAATTTTTTCTCCCCCAGTCAATTACGGATCATTTTCCGACGAAAAGGACATCTGCATCCGCCTTTCCGGAACGCGCCTCTTTCAGTATTGAAGCTGCAGTCTGCCTGAGTCTGTTTCTGCTTGCGGGCTTAAGCCTGCTGTCGTTTGCCGAAATGATTCAGGTACAGACAAATATGATGGTACCGCTGAAAAACACCTGCAGCAAGCTGGCACAGGATGCGTTTGTTTATGAACTGTTCGGGCAGGAGGAGGTCGATACTGAGGAATGGAAACAGTTTCTGCTTTCCGGTGTGGGACAGCTGACAGCGAAGCAGCTGTTTTTGCAGGAAGCAGACCGGGATGCGCTGGATCGTTCCTGTATCGTAGACGGAAGCCGGGGCATTCATTTTTCCTGTTCCGCTCTTCCGGATGAATCACAGTACATGGATCTGATTGCGGAATATGAAACAAAACTGCCCTTTTCTTTCTGGCCGTTTTCCGCATGCAAGGTCGTACAGCGGATTCGGATTCATGCGTGGACAGGTGAAAAGGCGTTTGCCGGAAATGAAAGTATACAGTATGTATATCTGACAAAAACAGGGACGGTCTATCATCTGACACTGAACTGCAGGCATTTGAACATTCATTTACGGAAAACATCTATACAGACGGCAGCAACCCTGCGCAACCGGGATGGCGCGAAGTATTATCCCTGCCGGATATGCGGTGCAAAAGGGACATCAGGGGCGGTTTATATTACGGATTATGGCACGGCATACCACAGCAGCGAAAGCTGTCCGGAAATCACCAGAAATATCAGAAAGGTACCAATTTCGGAAGTGGTGGGTATGCCTGTCTGCAAAACCTGTGAGGAAGGCTTATGCGAAGCATAGTCGGAATGCCTTCCGACGACATGGCAGGTGCGCCTTAAGGTGCGCGTGCCGATACCTTGGAGGCAGTACATGAAACATATTATCTGCATAGGCTATACCGGGCTTGCGGCCTTCAGTGATTTTCGAACGGGAACGGTTCCGCTGTGGCTGTTGCTGTCAGGATCTTTTGCAGGCCTGCTTTGGCTTCTGATCACGGGAGAAGTGCAAAGCGGCATAATCGGCATGGTGCCGGGCATTGCGCTGATTGTACTTTCACGTGCGGTAAAAGAACATATCGGCACCGGCGACGGCATTTTGCTGACCGGCGTAGGCATGCTGACCGGGTGGCTGGCCTGTATGCAGCTGCTTTTGATTGCCTGCATACTGTCTGCAGTTACCGGCGTCGCTTTGATGAAATGCAGAAAGAAAACGATCCGATACAGCATGCCGTGGATTCCCTTTCTGCTTGCGGCGGAGCTTCTGCTGTTTTTAACGGAGGCGATATCATGAGGTGGAAAGCCAGTTTTACCATTGAAGCGGCGCTTTTGCTGCCGGTGGTGCTGTGTGTCATATTTTTTTTGATTTTTCTTGGATTTTATGAACATGACAGGGCGGTGATTGCGGAAAAGACGTTTCGCTGCGTGCGGGAAAGAACCTTTGGCAGAACAGAGGACGATGCCTGTCTGACACAGATGCAGCAGGAATGTGTATCGGCCAAAGCCATTCAGATGCAAACCGATGCCGGAAGCATTACATGGACGGCAGAGACAAAGGGAAGTATCCGCTTTCCGTTTTTGCATCAGACAATGGTGATTCGGGAAAAATTTTCCGGTACCGGCTGCTATGCACCGGAAATGATCCGAAAAGCCCTTGGCCTTATTGAAATCAAGAATACAGTCACGGAGTAAGAAAAAATACCAATGAGAAAGTATGTAAGAAATCTGAATAACAATTACCTTATTTTTGAGGAAGAGAGCGAAACCTTCGATATGCTGACCGTCTCCATGCTGCAAAACAACCGGGTCGAAGGGATGCTGCGCCCTGAAATATCCAAAAGCGGTGCAAAAATCGAATTTGCGTATGAAATCAGCAGAATGCAGCCCATGCCTGCGATGTTTGAAGGAAAACCCATGACCCGGCGGTATCTGCAGATTTTGTTTGATACGCTGCATGTTTTGTCGCAATCCCTGGAGGCGTATTTTCTGGATGCGAATCATATTGTACTGGATCCGGCATGTATTTTCTGGGACAGAGCCGGAGAACAGGTTTTTTTCTGTTATGATCCGTTTACGGATTTTGACGGAGGCAGTCTGCATCTTCTGTGTGAAACGATTCTGGCTGTCATAGATCCGGAGGATGCAACGGCATTAAAAACTGCCTGTTTATTTTTCCGGATGGTCAAAGAGGAAGCGGTGCGGCTGGAGGAACTCCTGGACAGTCTGAGACAGCCGCAGACGGAGGAAGCGGCGCCGGCGTATCTGATGACGGAGCCGGCTGTACAGACGGTGAATGAAACCGTGCAGTTCCTTACGGATGTACAAAAAGAAAAAGAAGAAGCAAAGCGGCCGGTGCAAAGAGGTATAGCTAAGCTGTTTGCGGAAGAAGAGGAAGATTGGGAAAAAGAGGTGCTGCCGCCGGTTCCTTATAGCGAAGCAAAGCCGGAAAAAATAAAAAAAGCAAAACGCAGAAGGTCAAAAACAGAAAAAGAGCGGGAACTGCTTCAGCCAATGCCCGGATGTGGGGATCCGGCGCATCTTGCAGGATGGAGAGATAACGGAAATATTTCACAGCAGTTTGCCCTGACGGCGCTGAACAAAGGACAGCCGTCATTTGAAGTCGGGACATTTCCGTTCCTGATCGGCAGCATACCATATGCGGCGGATGCCTGTATCAAAGAAGAAAGTATTTCGAGATTTCATGCAAAGTTTGATCTGGTCAAAGGAGAAATCCGGCTTTCGGATCTGCATTCTGCAGAGGGAACGTGGTTAAACGGTGTGCGGCTGGAAGACGGAATATCGGAGGCAATCCGATATGGAGACTGGATCAGACTGGGCAGGCTGGAGTTTGAAGTGAGAAAGGCGGGGAATCAATGAAAAAAATGAAACGATGGCTCAGTATTACATTTTGTGTGATTTTCGCCGCTGTCTGTACGAACTTGCCGCGGCTGATGACAGCGGTTTACGCCGATTCCGTGCCACAGATCCGTAAGGTCAGTATTGCCAGCGCAAATGTTCTGGTGCAGCCGGCATTGTTTTCCGCCGTATCCGACGGAAAAGTGAATATTGAATCCGCCAGCGGGTTTTCCTATGCCGGGTATGAAACCAATAATTCCAAAATTGTAGTGGCGCCGCAGGCGGCGAAAACAAGCGATAAGGTAGTGGTTTTCTATAACCGGGTGGGCATCATCAAGGATGGAAGCCGGTTGAAAACGGTATCCGCAAGAATTACATTTACGGATTTTCAAAAAGGAACCGGTCTTATAGATAATTTGTCTGAAAAATATCCGGGAATTATTACCAGTCCGTCCAGGAGTGCAATACAGCTGCACAACAATTTCTGGACAGGTATCTTTTTGCATAATATTGCTGCAGTCAATATGAAGATGGAGTTTTTTTCGGACGGAGAGAAGCTTTCTCTGAAAAATGCAAATATAGGGTTTTATTCGCTGAATCCTGCCGCTTCCGGGGAACCTATGGAGGGGGTGGCCCTTCGAACGGATAAGGCTTATACGGTAAGTTTGACGGACAATACGATTGTAACTTATGGTTTTGAAGAAGGTATGTATAAGTTTCAGGGCACCCGCGATACGCCAGTCTGGGAAGATAAAATCGGCGGGAAAAACTTTGAGGCATCGGCGGTCATTTTCAACAGTCCGGAGGAAACCCCGGTTTTTACGATGCTTTCAAAAAGCGGATCTTACTGGTTTGCACCGAAAATCGGCGTAAGTTTCAATCCTGTTATTCCGAAAAAACCGGAGAAAACCGTAAACCACTATATGCAGGATGGAAAAACGATACTGGAAAAGGAAGTACGGGAGATTTCCCATGCACAATCCGGAGATGTGCTGGAATTTCATATCAATCAACAGATTGAAGATACCAATACCGATTCCTCTGTATTGTACAAATCTTTTTCCATAGAAGATTCTGTTCCGGACAAAACGGAATATATTGTCGGTTCTGCAAAGGTGTATGCCAACGGAAATGATATTTCTGATGCGTATACTATTACATATGATGCAGGAAACCGGCTGTTGAAAGCCACGGCGAAAAATGTCAGTCTGTCCGGCGGGGCAAACAAATCTCTGACTTATACAGGGGAGATGATCACATTGTCTTTTCAAGTCAGCGTCAGTCAGACTGCAGTTTCCCATATGATTTCAAATACCGGGATTGCACGGATCAACGGAGAAAGTTTTTCATCCAATGAAGTAAAGGTCAATGTGGACCCGCCGCCGGAAAAAAAGATTCGCTCTGGTTCCAAAGAGGTGACAAGCAGCACCGGAGCAAAAATCGGAGATGAAATTTCATATGTCATCCGTCAGAATATGGCGGATTTAAGCGCGCATCATATGCATTACCAGTCATTTGTTGTGGCGGATATGATTCCAAAGGAATTGACAATCAGCGGTATTATTGCATCTGTAGTAAAAAACGGAAGCAGAAAGATTCTTACATCGGATCAGTATCATGTTACAAAATCAGCGCAGAACAACGGAACACAGCTGAATGTGGTGATCGACCCGTCGTATCTGGCGGAAACGCCAGTCTCCGGCGGCAACTTTGAACTGGTGGTGACAGGTGAAATCAATGATCGCCTGATTTATGGAACCGCATTTTCCAATACGGCTGAGGTGCGGATAAACGGGGAATCTGCAGTGACCAATGAGGTGCGGACAGAACCCCTGGGGGAGGCAAGGCTTCGTATAAACAAATCAGCGGACAAAAGCAGATATCGGTTGGGCGATACCATCACTTACACAATAACAGTTACGGATCAGGGTGCCGCAGCTTCCAATGTGATTATCGAGGACGAAATTACAGAAGGCTCTGTTGTCAATGTGACATCTCTGAAAAAGGATGGAACAGCCATTCCATTGAACACGTCTAATCTGAAGATAGAAACGGACCGGAAACGCTTTACAGTTACGACAAAGCAGAGTCTGGAACCGGGAAGTACACTTGCTCTGGAGTATACAGTTTCTACTGCGGCGTTTGATGCAAGGCAGCTTCCCAGAATTCAAAATACAGCCTGTGCTTCCGCAGATAACGCAGGTAAAGTCAAAGTTACAAAAACCCTCGGACCGGAGGCGCCGTGTGAATTAGAAGTGACAAAAACAGCGGATAAGGAGACATACAGACCGGAAGATCAGAAAATCAGCTATACCATATGCTGCAGACAACTGACGCCGGACGGAATTGCAACCGGTGTCCGGCTGCATGATACGTTGGGGGCTTTACATACGGCTTATGCATTTGATATCCAGTCGTTGGTTATTCAGAAAATCGGAAGCAGCGGCGTGGTTTTAAAACAATGGTCTTATGCCGGAGGCGAAATGTTTGACGGTTATAAAAACAAAGGAGACAGACAGGCCGCCGTTTATGTCGATACAGAATATATCGGACAGGATACATTTGAGGATTCAATAGATATCAATGTGCAAGAACCACTGGCATATGGGGAAAGTTTTGTCATTACCTACGATGTTATGTTGAATGAAGTATACGAAACAGTAGAAAACAGGGTATCCGGAAGTTACAGTTATGCCGGCGGAAACGCAGGGTTTGATGAAGTAAAGGTAGAAGTGCCGCCGTTTCTCGGCAGCCTGGCGATTGAAAAAAATGCAGACCGGGCGGTGTATACGCCGGGGGATCAGATCAGCTATACGGTGGAAGTCTGGAATCCGGTAGAAAATTCCTTCGGAATCCAGTTTGATCTGTCGGACATTTTGCGTACGGAAGGTGGAAAAATCATTGCGGGAAGCCTTAAGGGGACCGGACCTTTCGGGGATAATATCTGGATCACATCCCAGGATGATATCAGTTACAGTATGGGCCGCAGCATTGATGTAGAAAAAATGAATACCGCAGATCAGCGCTGTGTTTTTACTTATAAGGTGGACACGGCAGCATGTACGGAGGATCTGGTCAATACGGCGACAGTCAGCAATCTTGCGCAGAATGTGGTACAGGAAGACAGCGCGGTGGTGAAGCTCAAAGAAGTGGAGGTTATATATAAAACCGACGGAAACGGGGAAATATCCGGGATCTCGTCGGAAAAGCAGCTGTATGGCAGAAATCCCTCCGGAAGTGAGGAACTTCCGAGTCAGGGGTATGAATTTTCCGGGTGGATGGCAGACAGCGACGTCGTGTTAATGGACGGCAGTATCATCAAAAGCGGAACGCTGATGCGCAGCAGCGATGTCAAAAATGTGGTGCTGACACAGGACAGGATTACATTTACGGCAATCAATGTACTGGTAGATATCCGGATTACAACGCATTTTGTAGATCGGGACAACAAAGAACTTGCTGTTTCCGTCATAGAAGATTATAAATATCAGTCCCATTATACGACGAAACCTGTGGAAATCTACGGATATACACAGGAGGATGATTCCGGAAATACCGAAGGCACTGCATTGGAAGATACGGATGTTTATTATATTTATGCGCCTGCCGAGGTGCTTCTGACTATAAAACATGTGGACACGCAGGGAAATCAGCTGATCACGCCGGAAGAACGAACGCTGCATTATCTGGACAGTTATACGACCAGCGAAAAGACCTTTGAACGCTATGTGTTGCAAAGCAGACCATCCAACGCGGAAGGCACCATTCGTACAATGGAGCCTGTAACGGTATGCTATGTATATCAATTAAAGCCTCATGAGCTGCTGATCCGGAAATCCGACGGAAAGGAAAGCTTTCTGCAGAATGCAGGATTTGCATTATATACCGATTCCGCCGGAAAAACGCTTGCAGAAGCCTATATAGATTCTCAGAGCAAAACGAAATTGACGGAATCCAATGGAACCACAGATCGAAACGGCGTGCTGCATCTTTATGGACTGCAGCCCGGCAGCTATTACATCAAAGAAGTCCGGGCGCCTTCGGGATACGATTTGTATCCGGAGGTGATACAGCTGGATTTTTCGAAGGACGGCAGCGTTTTGCTTCATTCAAAGGAAGAGGTAAAGGATATTACGCCGGAAAATGCACAGATTGAAGTGCTTGTAGAGGATAAAGCGCTTGTTTTGGCGCTTCCGCTGGCAGGCAGCAAAGGTGTTTTAAGAACGGAGGCAGGCGGACTTCTGATGGCAGCCGCCGGATTTTTAATAACCATATGGATGGAACGCAGATACAGGAAATCCATTACAGGAAAGGCAGGAAAAAAATGAAATTATACCGTTTTTTTGGAATGGTGTGTTTATTATGCATATTGCTGTCGGTACAGGTACAGGCCAGCGTCAGCGGGACGGGAGAGCAGGCTTCCGGTGAAACAGTACTTGCGGAAGGGACAAACGGAACCATCCGCGTAGATGGAGAAGCGGGAGATACATTTTACGCATATAACGTAATGCAGATCAAATACAATCAGAAAGCAAATGCACTGGAATATGTGTTTCATGAAAGTTTTAAATCCTACCTGCAAACCAGAAAGGAAGCGCCGCAGACCACGGAGGCATACCAGAAGCTGGAACCGGATTCTGCCGGGGTAAAGCAGGTACTTGACGGTTATGCGGCATACTGTACGGCGAATCATGTGCCGCAGGCATATACGATCGCGGCCGATACAGCTGCTGCGGTGGTACCCGGCCAGTATGTGCTGACCGGCAGGGCCACACAGCCCAACCGGATTTATCAGTATATGACCGCTTCCTTTCCGGTTTACATAATGAACGGCGTTTATATGCTGAAAAAACAGGTGGATCTTTCGCCGAAATATGATGAAACCGGAATTACCAAGGAAATCATTGATACGGACAATCATGCGGCAATCGGAGACAGCGTTTCGTTTTCCATTACTGCAGACATTCCGATATATCCGGAGCATGCAGCGGGAACTACATTTATTGTTGGAGATCATATGTCAAAGGGACTGGCATTGGCGGCGTCGTCCATACAGGTGTACTATACAGCCAATCAGACACTGACCGGCAACCCTACGGAGAATATCGGCACAAATCCGGCGACAGCATGGGTACCGCTTCCTTCCGGTGTGGATATTGTTACGGAAACCAATGGGTTTTCCGCTTCATTTACATATTCGGTTCTTCGGGGGTATGCGAAAGTCATGATTCGTTACACGGCGACGCTGACGGCAGAAGCAAAAGCAGCGGAGGCATCAGGAGATGCTGCCGCGTCCAATACCGCAACGCTGCAGTATTCGTCCGATCCGTTTATTTCAAGCGGCCACGATGAGATTCCCTCGATATCCTCTGATCCGGTGCCTGTGTATACTTATAAAATACTGGTTGATAAGCAGTCGGCAAAGGATGCTTCCGTCAAGCTGCAGGGAGTCAGTTTTGAAGTAAAGGATGCTGCGGGAAAAATAGTTTCTTTTATTTCGCAGGGAAAGGATGGATTTTATCGTCGTGCGGCATCTTCCGAAGAATCGGGGGCGGTAACACAGGTTGTGACCGGGGACAACGGGGTGTTGAGCCTGGACGGACTGGACCTGGGGACATACCAGATCAGAGAAACTGCGACAATTTCCGGATATGCGCTGCTTTCCGGGACAACGCAGGTGACGGTTTCAGACGCCAATCAGGACGGCGTAGCGGATAAAGCAGAAGACGGCGCGTGCAGGGTTGTCATCAAAAATGATCCTGTCACAATAAATCTGCCGCGCACCGGCGGTGCAGGCGCATTTTTGTTTCTGGGGACAGGCGCGTTGATTGCAGTGTGCGGTATGCTGCTGATCTGCCGGGGAGAAAAGAAGCTGCGTTCCTGACAGGGACAGGGGATAATAAAGGATAAACCTTAAAATATGAAAGCACTGAAATTGAAAAGAATCTATCAGACAGGGATGGCCGTTTTAATGATCGGAATTGCAGTGCTCCTGTATCCGCCGTTGAGCGCGCTATGGACAGATCATGCACAGAAAAAAGATGCCACAGAATATGCGGCAGAAAGCAAAACTATGCCGGATGAAGAAAAAGAGCGTCAGCTGCGGGAAGCGGAAAGCTATAATACGAAGCTGTTTCAAACCGGGACCACGGTGGAAAACGCGTTTCGGTTTGATGCAGCTGAGCGGTCGGATGTGGAATACCAGGAGATGCTGAATCTGACGGAAATCATGGCGACCATAGAAATCCCGGCCATCGATCTGCGGCTGCCGGTTTATCATGGGGTATCGGATACGGTGCTGCAAAAAGGCGTGGGACATGTCAGTTCCACTTCTCTGCCGGTGGGCGGAAAAGGCACCCATTGTATTCTCATGGCGCATTCCGGGATACAGAGCAGAACATTGTTTACGAATCTTTATCTGCTGGAACCGGGTGATATGATCGCAGTGACTGTGTATAATCGGACCATTTATTACGAAGTGCAGGAAAAAGAAGTGGTGATGCCTTCGGAAATCAACAAACTGCAGATCAAAAAAGACGAAGACCGGCTGACGCTGATTACCTGTACGCCCTATGGGGTCAATTCTCATCGCCTGCTGGTCCATGCCCTGCGGTTTTTTCCCGCACAGGGAGAAAAAAAGTCTGCCGCCACATTTATCAAAGAGCAGAAACAGAATGTATTTACCGTCATTAACGGCATTGAAGCCGTTCTGGTACTGACAGCGGCGGCATGGTGGGTACGTTTGTTCGTGCATTATAAACGAATCAGGCGCGCAATACGGCTGCGCAGAATCTATGAAGCATATGAAGGAAGTCCTCCGGAAAAAGAAAAGACGAAAAAAGATAGGAATCGCCCTTGTGCTGACAGGTATCCTGATCGCAGCATATCCCTTGATCAGCGGTTTGTCGGTCTGCATCCGAAATAAAAATGCCGTGGCGCGTGTGGATGTAATGGCCGCACGGGCGGAAGGAAAAGAAGATCCCAAGATACATACGGCGTCTCCTTCAGCAGAGAAAGGGGCGGACTTTGAAAAAGCAGAAATTGATTTTGAAGGATTGTATACGAATTTACAGGCATACAACCAGTGCCTGCTGGAAAAGGGGCAGGATTTTACCTGTCAGCCGGAGCATCCTGAATTTGAAATCCGTCTGACGGCGTATGGTCTGAAAGACAATCTGTTCGGGTATATCGATATTCCGGCGATTCAACTGAAACTGCCTTTATATCTCGGCAGCGAAGAAAAATATCTGCGTACCGGCGCGGCTGTGATCCGGGAAACTTCCGCGCCCATCGGCGGTATGGGCACCAATGCGGTCATTGCTGCACACAACGGCTGGAACGGAACAAAGCGTTTCATAAAATGTGAAGCACTCAGGAAAAATGACCGCATTTACATCACAAATTTTTATGAAACGCTTTGTTATCAGGTGACAGATCATTATATTACAACGGCGCAGGACGACAGCGTCATGCGCATAGAAAAAAACGCGGACTGCATTACGCTGATTACCTGCTATCCCTATACGGGACGGCAAACCGAAGAACGGCTGGTGATCCGGGCAAAGCGGGAAAACGGCAGTGGGTCGTAAACCATCCGCGGATCAGGCGGTGAGCTGCGCCAGCAGTGCATCCAGCCAGTCGCCTTCGAAGGACTCGAAGGTGCCCGCATCGCTTTCGCCTGCAAGACCGGGCAGGATCGGGATTTTTGCAACCACGGGAATCTTTTGTTCCGCGGCGATGGCGTCGATATGGCTTTCCCCGAAAATGGAATGTCTTTTGCCGCAGCCGGGACATTCAAACCATGACATATTTTCCACGATGCCAAGCACCGGAATATTCATCAGTTTTGCCATATTGACAGCTTTTTTGACAATCATGGAAACCAGATCCTGGGGTGAGGTGACCACCACAATCCCGTCTACGGGCAGCGACTGAAATACCGTCAGAGGCACGTCGCCGGTACCGGGCGGGCAGTCCACAAACATCAGATCCACATCGCCCCAGAGCACGTCGGTCCAGAACTGGGTTACAGTGCCCGCGATGACAGGACCGCGCCAGACTACCGGATCGGTGTCGTGCTCCAGCAGGAGATTGACGGACATCAGCTCGATGCCGGTCTTTGTAACAGAGGGCAGGATGCCCAGCTCACTGCCCATGGCGGAATCATGGATGCCGAACATTTTCGGAATGGAAGGCCCGGTGATATCCGCGTCCAGAATGGCGGTTTTGAGCCCTTTTCGCTGGGCGAGTACAGCCAGCATGGCGGTAACGAGGGATTTGCCGACGCCGCCTTTTCCGCTGATGACGGCAATCACTTTTTTAATATGAGAATACTGGTTTGCGGGCGCCTTCAGGTCCTGGGTGGCCGCATCACATTTCTGATTGCATGTATCACAGTTATGGGTACAGGTTTCACTCATCGTATCATTTCTCCAATCTGATTCTTTTCATAAATTACGGGGACCAAAAGATCTCTTTTGATCCCCATTTTATCACAGTGCGGTATGATGTCAATCCACTATTCGGCAAGTGAAAAGCCAAGGTTATCATGAATGATAGAAGAAAGTTCGTCTTTGGTTTTTTCCAGTACAAAGCAGAATTCTTCACAGATTCGTTTTTCAACGTTTTTCAGGAACATTTCATCAGAGGAGTGCATTTTTCGTTTCACAGAGAGCAGTTTCTTTCTCTGAAGAAGGATTCCCTTTAAAACGCTGAGCTGTAATTTCCGATCGTCGCCTTCGATGATTTGTTTGTATTGCTCTTTACGGTCAGGTTCAAATTCAACCCAGTAGCCTTTCTGATTCGGGAGACCGTCGATCAGTTCCAAAACTGTCTCGCTTGAAAGAAGCGGCAGCATCTTCGATACAAGCTTTTCTTTATCAGTGGGAACAAATACGGTCGCTCCGCTGTCAAAAACAGGCTTTAAGATATAGTAATTTTGTTTGACATCTCCGAATTGAACATCTTCTATGGAGTTGATTTTGCAAACTCCGTGCAGGCAATACAGCACATGTTCTCCAACCTGGTACATACGGACTCCTTTCATTAAAATTAAGCATGATCATACAAATGGTTAATCTGCCCTCTATATATATAATTTAACAGATTTTGAAAATTTTAGCAAAGAAATTTTTTTGGAAAAAAACGGATGGCGCATATTTCCTGCGCAGCCGTAAAAAAGGAAGGGATCCTGATGAAAATATCTTGACAAAAGAATTAAAGTGTGTTCAAATTTTATGTATTGGGTATGCCCTGCAGGGCATAAAATGATTTATATTAAGATAAGATTTCGTAAAACAGGCAAAACAGATTAGGAGAGACCCATGAAAAAGACGGTGTTTAAGGGAGCTGCAACAGCGCTGATTACTCCATTGACGCAGGATGGAATTGATTTTGACAATTTCGCAAGGCTGGCGGACTGGCAGATCGCGGAGGGTATCGACGCCCTTGTGGTTTGCGGTACAACAGGAGAAAGCGCGACGCTCAACGATGCGGAGCACAAAGAAGCGATCCGTTTCCTTGTAAAGCATGTAAACGGCCGGGTTCCTGTCATTGCCGGTACAGGATCCAATGATACGGACTATGCCATCAGCCTGACAAAATTTGCAGGCGAGGTTGGCGCCGACGCGGTGCTGACTGTAACGCCTTATTACAATAAATGCACGCAGAAAGGCCTGATCCGGAATTTCGAAGCCATTGCGGACGCCAGCAGCGTTCCGGTGATTCTGTATAACGTACCTTCAAGAACCGGATGCAACATTCTGCCGAAGACCGCCTGTGCGCTGGCGGAGCATCCGAATATCGCAGGCATCAAGGAAGCCAGCGGAGATATTTCCCAGGTAGCGGAAACTGCTTCCCTGATCCGGGGCAAGATGGATCTGTATTCGGGAAATGACGATCAGATATTGCCGATTCTTTCTCTGGGCGGCAAAGGCGTGATTTCGGTACTTTCCAATATTATGCCGAGGCAGGCGTCCGAGATTTGCCATCGTTTCTTTGACAAGGATATCGAAGGCAGCCTCGAACTGCAGATGCGGCTGCTGCCTTTGATTCATGCGCTGTTTTCCGAGGTCAATCCGATTCCCGTGAAAGCGGCCATGGCAAAGATGGGATTCTGTGAGGATTATCTCAGAATGCCGCTGACCCCTATGGAAGAGGAGCACAGAACCGTGCTGTTTGAACTGATGAGAAACGAAGGTTTGATTTAACAAAGGAGAACATACATGATTTGCGAAAACATTTCTGTCAGCGAAGAAGGACATCTGTTGTTTGCGGGAATGGATACCGTTGCGCTGGCGGAAAAGTATCAGACGCCGTTGTATCTCATGGATGAGGACAGGATCAGGAAGAACTGCCGTACCTATGTGGAGGCGTTTCAAAAATATTTTGGCGAAGGCTCTCTTGCCTGCTATGCCAGCAAAGCTGCTTCTTTCAAGCAGATCTGCCGCATTGTGACGGAAGAGGGCATGGGACTGGATGTAGTCAGCAGCGGAGAAATCTGCACGGCACTGGCGGCAGGCGTGTCTCTGGAAAAGGCATTTTTCCACAGCAACAATAAAACGGATGCAGACATTGCCTATGCCATGGAAAACGGCATCGGCTATTTTGTCGTGGACAATGCGGAAGAACTGGAGCGGATCTCGGAAATCGCGGGAGAAAAGCATCTCACCCAGAAGCTGCTGCTGCGCCTGACCCCGGGCATCGATACCCATACTTATGAAGCGGTCAATACCGGCAAGGTAGATTCCAAGTTCGGCACTGCCATTGAAACCGGGCAGGCAAAGGAAATGGTGCGCCATGCGCTGCAGCTGAAAAACATCGAATTGTCCGGTTTCCACTGCCACATCGGTTCCCAGGTGTTTGATTCCGATACCTTTATCCGCAGTTCGAAGATCATGCTGGGGTTTATTGCCGAGGTCAAAAAAGATCTGGGCTTTGTGGCGAAAAAACTGGATCTGGGCGGCGGATACGGCGTGCGCTACGTGGAAAGCCATCCTGTGATCGATATCGCTGAAAATATCAAAGAGGTTGCCGCCTGCATCAAAGCAGAGTGCGAAAGCCTTGGAATTGCCGTGCCGGATATCCTGATGGAGCCGGGCAGAAGCATCGTGGCAGATGCCGGCATGACGCTGTATACGGCGGGGACGGTGAAACGAATCACCGGCTATAAAAACTATGTGTCCATCGACGGCGGCATGACGGACAACCCGAGATTTGCCCTTTACGGTTCCGAATATACCGTAGAGGTCGCCAATAAGATGCGGGAAGCAAAGACCTTTCTCTGCGACGTCGTGGGCCGCTGCTGTGAGAGCGGGGACATTATCCAGAAAAATGTACGGCTGCCCGAAAGTATTCAGCGGGGAGATACCATCGCGGTACTGACCACCGGCGCTTACAACTATGCCATGGCGTCCCATTACAACCGGCTGCCGAAACCGCCCATCGTGATGCTCAAAGACGGGCAGGATTATCTGGCGGTGCGCAGAGAAACCATTGAGGATATGGTCAGGTATGATGTGTAATTATGCATTATACAGAAAAATATGAATAATGATTCGGACTGTTTCAGGCAGTCCGAATTTTTTCTGAATCGTATATTTTCAATAAATTATACAATTTTTACAAAAGACGCCGGAAAAAAGCAAAGGTTTTCTATGAATAAAAACTTTACAATTATGCATCAAATATGTATAATTATGCAAATAAAACATCCAAAGAAAATGATTTAAGAAAGGCAGATAAATAATTATGAAAAAAGAAGACATCAAAAAAGTAGTACTGGCATATTCGGGCGGACTGGATACATCCATTATCATTCCGTGGCTGAAAGAAAACTACAACAACTGTGAAGTCATTGCGGTATCCGGCAATGTGGGACAGGCGGACGAGCTGGAAGGGTTGGAAGAGAAGGCCCTTGCCACCGGCGCATCCAAGATTTATATCGAGGATATCAGCGATACCTTTGTGGATGATTATATTATTCCTACCATGAAGGCCGGCGCCATGTATGAGGAGTATCTGCTGGGTACCAGCTTTGCGCGTCCCGCCATTGCAAAGAGAATGGTGGAAATCGCCAAGGCAGAAGGTGCGGACGCCATCTGCCATGGCTGTACCGGAAAGGGAAACGATCAGGTGCGTTTTGAACTGGCCATCAAGGCCTTTGCGCCGGATATGCCCATCATCGCTCCCTGGAGAGAGTGGGATTTAAAATCCAGAGAAGAAGAAATCGACTATGCGGAAGCACACAACATTCCGCTGAAGATCAGCCGGGAGACCAATTATTCCAAGGATAAGAACCTCTGGCACCTGTCCCATGAAGGACTGGATCTGGAAGATGCCGGCAACGAGCCCATGTATGAAAAGAAGGGATTTCTGGAAATGGGCGTATCGCCGCTGGAAGCACCCGATACCCCGGAATATATCACGCTGGAATTTGAACAGGGCGTTCCTGTTGCATTAAACGATGAAAAGATGTCCGCCAAGGATATTATTCTGAAGCTGAATGCACTGGGCGGCAAGAATGGCATCGGCCTGCTGGATATCGTGGAAAACCGCCTGGTGGGCATGAAATGCCGCGGTGTTTATGAGACACCGGGCGGAACCATTCTTTATAAAGCCCATGAATATCTGGAAACCATCTGTCTGGACAAGATGACTGCCCACAAGAAAGCGGAACTGGCCCTGACTTTCGCGGAGCTGGTTTACAACGGTCAGTGGTTCACACCGCTGCGGGAGGCACTGTCGGCATTTGTGGACAAGACCCAGGAAACCGTAACCGGTAAGGTAAAACTGAAATTATACAAAGGCAATATCATCAAAGCAGGCGTATGGAGCGATTATTCGCTGTATTCGGAAGAAATCGCCACCTTCGGCGAGGACGACTGCTATGATCAGAAGGATTCCGCCGGCTTTATCAATCTGTATGGTCTGCCCATCAAGGTGCAGGCGCAGATGAAGGAAAAGCTGAACAAATAAAGCGTTAGAGCAGGGCAAAACAGACAGGTTGAGGGAGCAGGCATGGAAAAAATGTGGGCCGGCCGGTTCGCACAGGAACTGGCAAAGGAAGCAAATGATTTTAATTCTTCGATTCATTTTGACTGCCGCATGTACCGGCAGGATATCAAAGGATCCATTGCCCACGCGGCAATGCTGGGAAGGCAGGGCATCATTTCGCCGGAAGATACAGCCGCCATTACGGAAGAACTGGGCCGGATTTTAGAGGATCTGGAATGCGGCAGACTGCAGTTTGACATGGAATGTGAAGACATTCACATGTTTATTGAAAAGGTGCTGACGGAGCGAATCGGGGAAGCCGGGAAACGGCTCCATACGGCCCGAAGCCGCAACGATCAGGTGACGCTGGATTTAAGAATGTATCTGCGGGACGAAGCCGCGGAAATCATCCGGCGGCTGAAAAAACTGACCGGCATCCTCTGCGATCAGGCAGAGCACTACGCGGACAGCATCATGCCGGGCTACACCCATCTGCAGCGGGCCCAGCCCGTCAATTTCGGACACCATCTGATGGCTTATGCCATGATGCTGGTTCGGGATATGGACCGGTTTGCGGACGCGGTGAAACGGATGAACGTTTCCCCCATCGGCTGCTGCGCCCTTGCCGGAACCACCTACCCGACGGACCGGGTCTGGGAGGCAGAACAGCTTGGGTTTGAGCGAATCGCACTCAATTCTCTGGACGGCGTTTCGGATCGGGATTACTGCGTGGAGCTTTTAAGCGCCATTGCGGTCTGCATGATGCATTTGTCCCGGTTCTCCGAGGAGCTGATTCTGTGGTCCAGCTGGGAGTTTCAGTTTATTGAGCTCTCGGACGCCTATACCACCGGATCCAGCATCATGCCCCAGAAGAAAAATTCCGATATGGCGGAACTGGTCCGGGGCAAAACGGGCAGAGTTTACGGCAACCTGATGGGCACGTTGACCGTGCTCAAAGGTCTGCCGCTGGCATACAACAAAGACATGCAGGAGGATAAGGAAGCGATTTTCGACAGTGTGGACACTCTGAAATTGTGTCTGGACATTTTCGCACCGATGATCGAAACCATGTCCGTAAAGGAAGACAACATGCTCAAAGCCGCAAAGGAAGGCTTTATCAACGCCACGGACCTGGCGGATTATCTGGTGAAAAAGGGCAGTTCCTTCCGCAGCGCCTACAAGCTGGTGGGCGGTATCGTGGGGGACTGCATCCGGTCTCATCAGGTGCTGGAAGATCTGCCGCTGGCAGACTATCGGAAGTATTCCGATCTGTTTGCGGAGGATCTCTACGATGCCATTTCCCTGAAAACCTGTATGGAAAAGAGAATTTCGGAAGGAGGAACCTCTCCCGCCTCCGTGAAAAAGCAGATCGCGGCGGTCAGGGAGCGGATATCCGGGTGAAAAAAGTATTTATCGATGGTAAGGCCGGTACGACCGGCCTTCGCATTTATGAACGATTGAAAACGAGGGAGGACGTTTCCCTGATTCTGTTGTCTGAGGAAGAACGCAAGGACGAACAGGCAAGAAAAGAGGCAATCGCGGCAAGCGACATTACGTTTTTATGCCTGCCGGATGCGGCGGCGGTGACCGCGGCAGAACTGGCGGAGGGTACGGATACGGTGATCCTGGACGCCTCCACCGCCCATCGGACCAAAGAAGGCTGGGTTTACGGCTTCCCGGAGCTGTGCCAAGGACAGCGCAGCAGCATCGCCGATGCAAAGCGTATTGCGGTGCCGGGTTGTCATGCCAGCGGATTTATCGCGCTGATTGCACCGCTGATTCAAAACGGACTGCTGGCGGCGGACACGCCCCTTTCCTGTTTTTCCCTGACGGGCTACAGCGGCGGCGGAAAGAAAATGATTGCGGAATATGAAGCGGCGGACCGTCCGGCGGCGTATGACGCGCCGCGGCAGTACGGGATCGCCCAGCAGCATAAGCATCTGCCGGAAATGGTCCATGTCACCGGACTGCAGAAAGCGCCGTTTTTCGCACCGGTGGTGGCGCCGTTTTACAGCGGTATGTCGGTGATGATCCCGCTGTTTGCCGATATGGTACAGGCGGCGGATCCTGCCGGCGCCATCCGGCAGCTGTATCAGGATGTTTATGCAGGTCCCGTTGTCCGGTACCGCGGAAACTGTGATGAAGACGGATTTTACAGCGCGGGTATCTACAGCGGATTTGACGATATGGAAATCAGCGTTTCCGGAAACGATGCGCGGATCAGTCTCCACGCCCGGTATGATAATCTGGGCAAGGGCGCTTCCGGCGCGGCGATTCAGTGTATGAATCTGGTCATGGGCGCCGATGAATGTACCGGACTGCAGCTGAAGGCTTTGTAAATGGGAAATGCCGCAAAGCGTTTGCGGCGGAATGGAGAATATATGTACGAACTTGTAAACGGCGGCGTATGCGCGGCAAAAGGCTTTCGGGCCGGCGGCATACACTGCGGAATTCGGAAAAACCGGACCAAAAACGATCTGTCTTTGATTGTCAGTGAAGTTCCGGCCACGGCGGCGGCGGTTTATACCACCAATAAAGTCAAGGGCGCGCCGCTGGAGGTAACGAGAAAGCATTTGGAAAATCACAGGGCCCGGGCCGTGATCTGCAACAGCGGCAACGCCAATACCTGCAACAGCAACGGCATTGAAATCGCGGAGCAGATGTCCGTGCTTCTGGCCGATGGTATGGGCATCGACGCAGATGACGTGGTGGTAGCGTCCACCGGCGTCATTGGGCAGCCTTTAAATCCGGAACCTATTGCGGCAGGCATCCCCCAGTTGATCGCGGCGCTGGATGAAAACGGCAGCCGGGAGGCGGCGCTGGGCATTATGACCACGGATACCAAGGTCAAGGAGATTGCCGTTTCCTTTCAGATCAGTGGAAAAGAATGTAAGATCGGCGGCATTGCCAAGGGATCGGGCATGATTCATCCCAATATGGCTACCATGCTGGTATTCATTACCACGGACGCCGCCATCAGCGATACGCTGCTGCAGAAAGCGCTGTCCGGGGATATTCAGAATACCTTCAACATGGTCAGCATTGACGGAGATACCTCTACCAATGACATGGTCTGCGTACTGGCCAACGGCATGGCAGAAAACCCGTGCATCTGCGAGGAAAACGGAGATTTTGAGATTTTCATGAAGGCCTTAAATACGGTGACGGTAGGGCTGTGCCGGATGATCGCAGGCGATGGTGAGGGCGCAACGAAGCTGCTGGAATGCAAAGTCCGGGGTGCAAAAGATGCGCAGACCGCAAAGTGCGTGGCCAAGAGCGTGATCTGTTCCTCGCTGACCAAGGCGGCCATGTTCGGCGCCGACGCCAACTGGGGCAGGATACTCTGTGCCATCGGCTACAGCGGTGCGGATGTGGACGTGACGAAAATCGATGTGTCTTTTGCCTCTGACAAGGGAACGATTTTGGTCTGCAAAGACGGGGCCGGCGTGGATTTTTCAGAGGAAAAGGCGAAGGAAATCCTGCTGGAAGAGGAAATTAACATTCTGATTGAACTGAACGACGGTGGGGCCGCAGCTACCGCGTGGGGCTGTGATCTGACTTATGATTATGTAAAAATAAACGGCGATTACAGGACATGACAGGAACGGAGAAGGGTATGAAGAATTTTTCAAACGCACAGCGCGCAGAGGTGCTGACCCAGGCGCTTCCGCATATCAAGCGCTATAATGATAAAGTGGTTGTGGTGAAATACGGCGGCAATTCCATGCTGAACGAACAGTTAAAGCAGCAGGTCATGCAGGATATCGTGCTGCTTTGGCTCATCGGGATCAAAGTGGTGCTGGTACACGGCGGCGGTCCGGAAATCACCGACATTATGAATAAACTGGGAAAAGAACCGGAGTTTGTGGACGGCCTGCGGGTCACGGACAAGGAGTCCGTGGATATCGTGCAGATGGTGCTGGCCGGCAAGGTGAACAAAACCTTGGTCAACATGCTGGAAATGAAGGGCGGCAAGGCCATGGGCATTTCCGGTATGGACGGCAGGCTGATCGAGGCCGAAGTCAAGGATGAACGGCTGGGCTATGTGGGTTCCATTACAAAAATCAACATCGAGCCGGTGACCGATCTGCTGGAAAAGGGCTATATTCCGGTGGTCTCCACCGTGGGATGCGATGAAGACGGCAATACCTACAATATCAACGGCGACACGGCGGCGGCTTATATTGCGGGGGCGCTGAACGCGGAACGCCTGATTATGATGACGGACATCGCGGGGGTACTGCAGGACAAGGACGACCCGGATACGCTGATTCCGGAGATTCCTGTTTCCAGGATTGAAAAACTGTACAAAGACGGCGTGGTGACCGGCGGCATGATTCCGAAGGTGGAATGCTGCGTGAAAGCCATCGAAGCCGGCGTGAAAAATGTGGTCATTATGGACGGCAGAGTGCCCCATTCCATTTTGATGGAACTGCTGACGGACGAAGGCGCGGGCACCATGGTGATAGGAGAAAAAAATGAATCAGTGGATTGAAAAAGACAATACCTATGTGGCACATACCTACGGAAGGATTCCCCTTGTGCTGGTGAACGGCAAGGGCGCGCGGGTACAGGATGACGCAGGCAACAGTTATATTGATCTGGGCAGCGGCATCGCGGTCAATTCCTTCGGCTATGGTGACGAAGCATGGCTGGAAGCGGTGACAAAGCAGGCCGCCGCGCTGCAGCATGTGTCCAATTATTACTATACCAAACCCTATATTCGGCTGGCCGAGCTGCTGTGCGAAAAGTCCGGTATGCAGAAGGTATTTTTCTCAAATTCCGGCGCGGAGGCCAATGAATGCGCCATCAAGGCCGCGCGGAAATATGCGGCGGACAAAAAGGGCAGCGATTGTTATCGGATCATTACCCTGAGCAACAGTTTTCACGGCAGAACCATTACAACGCTGGCCGCAACGGGACAGGAGAGTTTCCATCAGCAGTTTCTCCCGCTGACGGAAGGATTTCTGTACTGTCCGGCCAATGATATCGAAGCTTTAAAGAAGCTGACCGAAGAAAATCAGGTTGCCGGGATTTTATTTGAACTGGTGCAGGGCGAAGGCGGCGTGATTCCGCTGGAGCCGGACTTTGTGGCTGCCATGCGGCAGATTGCGGCAGAGAAAGACATTCTGCTGATCGATGACGAGGTGCAGACCGGAAACGGAAGAAGCGGACAGATGTACGCTTATATGAACTACGGATTTACACCGGATATTGTCAGTACCGCCAAGGGACTGGCAGGGGGACTGCCCATCGGCGCCACGCTGTTTGGGGAGAAAACGCAGAATGTGTATGAGCCGGGACTGCACGGCTCCACCTTCGGCGGCAATCCCATCAGCTGCGCGGCGGCCGTTTCAGTGGTAGAGCGCCTGGACGATGGATTTCTGGCGGAAGTCCGGAAAAAATCGGAATACATTTTCAGCCGGCTGCAGGGCGCAAAGGGTGTGAAAGCAGTCACCGGCATCGGACTGATGATCGGCATCGAAACCGACCGGCCGGTGGAAGAAGTGATGGAAGGCTGCAGAAACAGAGGCGTTCTGGTGCTGCGGGCCAAGAACCGGGTTCGGCTGCTGCCGCCTTTGAATATCTCTTTTGAAGAATTGAAAGAAGCAATAGATACGATACTGACAGTGGTCACAGGAGAAGAGGCATGAACTTACACGGACGGGATTTTTTGAAGCTGCTGGATTTTACGCCGGCGGAAATCGAAGGACTGCTGGATCTGGCGGCAGATCTGAAGACAAAGAAAAAAGCGGGGATTCCGCATAAAATGTTTGAAGGCAAAAACGTGGCGCTGATTTTTGAGAAAACCAGCACCCGTACCCGCTGTTCCTTTGAAACGGCGGCGGCAGATCTGGGCATGCATCCGGTATATCTGGATCCGAAAAGCTCCCAGATCGGCAAAAAAGAGAGCATTGCCGATACGGCGCGGGTGCTGGGCCGGATGTTTGACGGCATCGAATACCGGGGATTCGGACAGGAAATCGTGGAGGAACTGGCGAAATATGCGGATGTGCCGGTCTGGAACGGACTGACCAATGAATTTCATCCCACCCAGATTCTGGCGGATTTTCTCACTATCAGAGAGCATTTCGGAAAACTGAAAGGCATTAAGCTTGTCTATATGGGAGACGCCCGTTATAATATGGGTAACTCTCTGATGATCGGCTGCGCTAAGATGGGCCTGTCTTTTGTGGCCTGTGCGCCGAAGAAATATTTCCCGGATGCGTCGCTGGTAGCGCAGTGCGAAAAAATTGCCGCGGAAAGCGGCGCGACGCTGGCATTTATGGAAGATCCGAAGGAAGCCGTGAAAGATGCGGACGTGATTTATACGGACGTATGGGTGTCCATGGGAGAACCTGCGTCAGTATGGGAAGAACGGATTTCAGATCTGATGCCCTATCAGGTGAATCAGCCTCTGATGGAAGCGGCGGGGCCGCAATGCAGATTTATGCACTGTCTGCCGGCTTTCCACGATCTGAAAACGGAAATCGGCAGGGAGATTCACGAACAATATCATATCGATTGTATGGAAGTTACAGACGAGGTTTTTGAAGGTGCGCAGTCCATTGTATTTGATGAGGCGGAAAACCGGATGCACACCATAAAAGCCGTCATGGCAGCCACACTTTAAGGAGAAACCAATGGCATATTTAGTTTTAAGCAATGGCGCCTGCTTCGAGGGGGAGCGCATCGGCGTCAAAGGAGACGTGACGGGTGAGCTGGTATTTACCACCGGCATGGTGGGTTATATCGAAACGCTGACAGATCCCAGCTACGCAGGCCAGATTGTGGTACAGACATTTCCGCTGATCGGAAACTATGGCATGATCGAAGCGGATTTTGAGGGAGAAACCGCAGTCAAGGGCTACGTGGTACGGGAATGCTGCGATGCGCCGTCCAATTTCCGGAGCCAGTATACCCTGGATCAGTTTCTGAAAGAAAAGGGCATCTGCGGTATCTGCGGCGTGGATACCAGAGAGATTACCAGAATCATCCGGCAGGAAGGCACCATGAATGCCGTGATCTGCGAGGCGCTGCCTGCGGATCTTACAAATGTGCAGGAATACCGGATCAAAGAGATCGTCAAAGAAGTCAGCTGCAGGGAAAAGAAAATCTATCCCGCAGAAAATGAAAAAAAATATGCCGTTGTTCTGATTGATTACGGCGCAAAGAGAAATATCATTCGCAGCCTCTGTAAACGGGGCTGCGAAGTGTGCGTTGTTCCGTATGACACCAGCGCGGAGGAGATTCTGGCCATGGCGCCGGACGGCGTCATGCTGTCCAACGGGCCGGGAGATCCCACCGACAATGCATACAGCATCGCCCAGATCCGAAAGCTGATGGGCAAGCTGCCCATCTTCGGCATCTGCCTGGGACATCAGCTGACAGCCCTGGCCATGGGGGCGAAAACCGAGAAGCTCAAATATGGCCACAGGGGCGCCAATCAGCCGGTCCGGGATTTAAAAAGCGGCAGAACCTATATCACCAGCCAGAACCACGGTTACGCAGTGGTAAATGAAAGCCTTCCGGAGGGTGCGTCTCTGATTTATCAGAATGCAAATGACGGAAGCTGTGAAGGCGTGGAATACAAAGAGAAAAACTGTTTTACCGTGCAGTTCCACCCGGAAGCCTGTGGCGGACCGCTGGATACGGGCTTTTTGTTTGACAGATTTATACAGATGATGGGAGGGAAAGCCTGATGCCGAAAGATCATACCATAAGAAAAGTGCTTGTCATCGGATCCGGTCCGATCATCATCGGACAGGCGGCGGAGTTTGACTATGCCGGCGCCCAGGCCTGCCGCGTACTGCGGGCGGAAGGCATCAACGTGGTGCTGGTGAATTCCAATCCCGCCACCATTATGACCGATAAAAATCTGGCGGATGAAATTTATCTGGAGCCTTTAAATGCCCAGACCGTCGCCAGAATCATTGAAAAAGAACGGCCGGACGGCCTGCTGGCTGGACTGGGCGGCCAGACCGGCCTGACCATCGCCATGCAGCTTTCCCGGGACGGCACACTGGACCGGTACGGCGTGCGGCTTTTGGGTTCTGACATTGACGCCATTGAAAAAGCGGAAGACAGGGAGCTGTTTCGGGATGCCATGCAGCGCATCGGACAGCCGGTGGTTCCTTCCGGTATCGCGGAAGACCTGAACACGGCGTTTCAGATCGCGGAGGAAATCGGCTACCCGGTGATTATCCGTCCCGCCTATACCCTGGGCGGTTCCGGCGGCGGCATCGCGGAAACAAA
Organism: uncultured Lachnospiraceae bacterium; assembly: GCA_947630695.1. GTDB lineage: Bacteria > Bacillota > Clostridia > Lachnospirales > Lachnospiraceae > CANRIM01. Next base: position 22,547 of record CANRIM010000010.1, on the reverse strand, counting down.
AGAAGAACTGGCAGTGATCGCCCAGAGCGGACTGGACGCTTCGCCCATTACCCAGATTCTGGTGGAAAAATGCATTTCCGGCTGGAAAGAGATTGAGTTTGAGACCATGCGGGACCATCTCGGCAACGTCATTGCCGTTTGCTCCATGGAAAATCTGGATCCGGTGGGCATCCATACCGGCGATTCCATCGTCGTGGCGCCGGCCCTGACCCTTGCGGACAAGGAATATCAGATGCTCCGCAGCGCTTCCTTGGACATTATCTCCTCCATCGGTATTGAAGGCGGATGCAACTGTCAGTTTGCCTTGAATCCCGACAGTTTTGAATATGCAGTCATCGAGGTAAATCCCAGGGTTTCCCGGTCTTCGGCGCTGGCGTCGAAAGCCACGGGCTATCCCATTGCCAAGATCACCACGCGGATTGCCTTAGGGTATACGCTGGATGAAATCAAAAATGATATTACCGGCAAGACCTGCGCCTGCTTTGAGCCAACGCTGGACTACGTGGTTGTGAAATTCCCCAAATGGCCTTTCGATAAATTTGCGGGCTCTACAAGAAAGCTGGGCACCCAGATGAAGGCCACCGGCGAGGTCATGGCCATTGCCCAGAGCTTCGAGGCGGCGCTGATGAAAGCCGTCCGGGGCGCGGAAATATCCTTTGACACCTTAAATGCACCGCCCCTTTCCGATCAGGATATCGAAGTGCGGCTGGGCGAACAGAACGACCGCAGAATCTTTACGGTATTTGAGGCTCTGAAAAAAGGTGTCAGCATCGACCGGATTCATGAAATCACCAAAATCGACCGGTGGTTTTTATATAAGATTGCAAATCTGGCGCAGTTTGAGCAGCAGATCGAAGGGACAGGCGCCCTTTCGGAGCCACTGTATCTGAAGGCGAAAAAACTGGGCTATACGGACGACGCGCTGAAACGGATTACAAAGGCGGAAAGCCTGCCCCACAGGGACGCCGTTTATAAAATGGTAGATACCTGCGGCGCGGAGTTTGACGCGGAAACGCCTTATTTCTATTCTTCCTATGATCAGGTCTGCGAAGCCAGAACTTTCAGGCGGAGCGGCAGAAAAGTGGTCATGGTGCTGGGCTCCGGTCCCATCCGGATCGGGCAGGGCATCGAGTTTGACTACAGCTCTGTACACAGTGTATGGACCCTGCAGAAGATGGGCTATGAGGTGGTCATTGTCAACAACAATCCGGAAACCGTATCCACGGATTACGATACGGCGGACCGGCTGTATTTTGAACCCCTGTGTCCGGAAGACGTCATGAATATTATTCAGGTGGAGCAGCCGGAGGGGGTCGTAGTGGCTTTCGGCGGCCAGACCGCCATCAAACTGACCCATTATCTGGATTCCCACGGCATTCCGATTTTAGGAACCTCGGCGGAAAGCATCGATATCGCGGAGGACAGAAGCCGTTTTGACGCGCTGCTGGAGAAATTCAATATCCGCCGGCCCAAAGGCGCGGCGGTGCTCACCGTAGAAGAGGCGATTGAAACCGCCAACCGGCTGGGCTATCCGGTGTTGCTGCGGCCTTCCTACGTCATCGGCGGCCAGAATATGACCATTGCCCGGAATGACGCGCATACCGTAAAATATATGGAATCCATTCTGGCGGGCGGCATCGAAAATCCGGTGCTCATCGACAAGTACATGTCCGGTACGGAACTGGAAGTGGACGTCATTTCTGACGGCAAGGACGTATTGATCCCCGGCATCATGGAGCACATTGAGCGGGCAGGGGTACACAGCGGGGATTCCATCGCGGTCTATCCGTCCTACAATCTCAACGATAAATTCCTGGAGAAGATCTGCGACTGCTCCAAAAAGCTGGCCATTGCGCTGGGCACCAAAGGCCTGGTCAATATCCAGTACCTGATTTTTGAAAATGAACTGTATGTCATCGAGGTGAACCCGAGAGCCTCCCGGACGGTGCCCTATATCAGCAAGGTGACAGACGTGCCCATGGTGGATATCGCGTCGGAAGTCATGCTGGGGGCGGAGCTGGCTAAGCTGGGATACGGCACGGGACTGCACCGGACGCCGCCCTACTATGCGGTGAAAGTACCGGTATTTTCCTTTGAAAAACTGACCGACGCTAACTCCATTTTGGGTCCGGAAATGAAATCCACCGGCGAAGTGCTGGGCATCGGCAAGACCATGGCGGAAGCGCTGTACAAGGGACTGACTGCCGCGGGCTTTAAGGTTCCCAGTATTCACGGAAGCAGCCCTGCCGGCATATTGATAAGTGTGGAAGAAAAAGATTCCCAGGAAATCATTTCCCTGGCGAAGCGGCTGTATGACCTGGGCATCGAGATTTACGCCACCCGGCATACCGCGGAGGAAATCGGCACTCTGGGCATTCCGGTACACATTGTGGCCAATGCAAATGAAAGCAGCGAAATCACGGATCTGATGCACGCCGGAACCCTCAATTACATTGTGTATACCGGCGCAGTGCAGGACGCCACCATCGGAAATTATACGAAGCTGCACCGTCTGGCCATGCAGCTGGGGATCCCGTGTCTCACTTCCATCGATACGGCCAATGCGCTGGCAGAGATTATGGAAAGCCGTTTCAATGACCGCAATACGGAACTGATCGATATCAACGATATGCGTAAATGGCGCCGGAAAATCCGGTTTGCCAAGATGCAGTCCTGCGGCAATGATTATATTTTCATGGAGAATTTTGACGACACCATTACCTGTCCGGAATCCCTCTGCGTCAGCCTGTGTACCCAGCATTACGGAGTGGGTGCGGACGGCATCGTCCTGATGGAAAAATCCGGCGTGGCGGACGTGAAGATGCGTACCTTCAACAAGGACGGCAGCGAAGGCAAAATGGCTGGCAACAATATCCGCTGTGTCGGCAAATATATGTTTGACAAAGGCTACGTCAGAAGCGATTATCTGACGGTGGAGACCGGCAGCGGCATTTACCGGCTGAAGCTCTATATCCGGGACGGAAAGGTAAGCTCCGTCACCGTGGATATGGGTAAGGCAGATTTTTCCGCCGGATCCCTGCCGGCGGCAGAGAGCGTGAAGGTGCCGGAAATGATCAATTATCCGGTACAGGCCGGGGGCAGCACCTATGAAGGCACCTGTGTGTCGGTGGGCAATCCCCACTGCGTGGTTTTCTGTGAGAAAATCGACGGCCTGCAGTTAAGCACCCTGGGACCTTTGTTTGAGTACAATGCGCTGTTCCCGGAACGGATCAATACGGAGTTTGTCCGGATCGTCAACAAAGAGACCATCCGGATGCGGGTCTGGGAGCGCGGAAACGGAGAAACCCTTGCCTGCGGCACCGGCGCCTGCGCCGCGGTGGCGGCGGCATGCCGGAACGGATACTGTAAGAAGGATACCGACATCACGGTGAAGCTGTTGGGCGGCGATCTGATCGTCAATTATTCCGATGAGCGGATCCTGCTGACAGGCAGCGCGGATCTGGTATTTGAAGGAGAATTTTCTTATTAAACTTAAACGACGTGAAAGGAATGCGTTTTTATGGCATCTTTGGATCGTGAAACAAACAATATCAATGCATGGATTGCAAAAACCGCAGAAGAGCTGGCGGGAATGGAGCAGACCAGGTTTGGCGAACGGATTGACCGGCCGGGGCTGAAAGAACAGATCGCAAAGCTGCTGCTGCTGATTCGCAGCGCCATGTATCCCAATGTATTTGGAAGAAAAACTTACGACGTGAAGTTTCTGCCCACCCTGATCAGTCAGTATCTGCAGCAGGCCGTGGTCATGCTCTATGACATGCTGGGCGCGCTGATGGGAGAAGGGCAGGACATTGACGGCATTATCCGGGCGTTTGTGGCAGAGATTCCGCAAATCACGGAAACGCTGAAAACGGACATCCGGGCGGCGTATGAAGGCGACCCGGCGGCCCGGACGGAGGAGGAAATCATGCTTTCCTATCCGGCGTTTGAAGCCATCAGCATTTACCGCATCGCCCACAGCCTGCATTGTCTGCAGGTACCCCTTCTGCCGCGGATGATGACGGAATACGCGCACCAGATCACCGGCATTGATATTCATCCCGGCGCCACCATCGGCCGGTACTTCTTTATCGATCACGGCACCGGGGTGGTCATTGGGGAAACCTGTACCATCGGGGATCATGTGAAGCTGTATCAGGGCGTGACGCTGGGAGCCAAGAGCTTTGAGCTGGACGAAAACGGCAATCCCGTCAAGGGCATCAAGCGGCATCCGGACATCGGCAGTCATGTGGTCATCTATTCCGGCGCCACCATTCTGGGCGGCAGCACGAAAATCGGGGATCATGCGGTGATCGGCGGCAACGTCTGGCTGACCCATTCCGTGGAAAGTGGCATGACCGTGTATTATACGGGGCGGGAAACGGCCTTTTCCAATCAAGAAGAAAAAAACGGAATAGCTGAAGATTGACATTTGAAGCATCCGGCGATATAATGAAAAAGCTGCGCGGGCCATGTAAAAAGACAGCAGTCCGCGTATGATATGGAGATGTATCGAAGTGGTCATAACGAGCCGCACTCGAAATGCGGTTGTCCAATTTTGGGCACGTGGGTTCGAATCCCACCGTCTCCGTCAGAAAATCCAGCCCCCAGGCGGTTCTTTCTGGGGGCTTTTTTCGTTTCTAAAATGATTCTTCCGCAGCGTGATCATGCACAAAAGATGGGCAATATCAATCAAAATCCCACATTTCATGGGCGAATCATAGATGGTTCACGCACATTTTAAGGCTCAAACACACGCATTCGTTCTTCCATGAGGGAAACAAATCTTTCTTTCAGATGATCCGGCATAAATGAATCATTACACATACCAATGAAATGTCCTTTTTGAGATACGATCTTTTCAATCATTTTTTCGGCGGAGCTGCGCAGGATGCCGCATTCATCCGCAAAGACAAGGAAATCTTTCCTGCGGATATGCATCTTTTTGCCGTTCATAGCAAGAGCAAATTGTTCTTTGTCTTCAGGCATGATGAGATTCACCGGAAGCAGGTCGTATGCGGGAGAGAGCACATATTTTCCGCTTCCTTCGGCTGTCTCAATGAGAGAAAAATTTTTCAGGTGCATGTCGGAATTGCCGACAACGAATGAAAAGAGCAAACGCAAATAAAGCTCCGTCATGTCAAGTCCGCTTCGGGAGGAATAGCGATGAATAATCTTTGCGCAGCGCTCGTATGACCCCTTGTACTTATCCTGTGTCAGGCGCAAATCAAGCTGACAAAAATCCTCCATTGCCAGCATCTGCACGTCATTTTTCTGAAATACACGATCTACTCTTTTGGTAATATAAGCCCGACTGCCATTCCCTTGAATAAGTGCATGGGGAACAGTGGAAATCCCTGCGGTATCGGCCATCGTCATAACAAGCTGCTCGGCTTCCGGCAGCGCTTCAAATTCAGCAACCTGCGGTTTCAAAATGTATCCCGTCGGATAATTCACCAGCGTAAGTCTCGGATTTCCCTTTTCAGAGAAAAGATGCAAAGAAAGCTTCTTTTGAACACCGGGAACGGTATAGCCTTTATTGATGCTTTCGGCAGCAAGGCGTTCTAAAGTCTTTTCGTCTATTGAAATTTCAGGAAGCGCAGTAGTTCCAAAAAATCGTTTGATACAGCTTTTGTGCCAGCCAAACCCGGCATTCTCGGATGGAAGCGGTTTTCCGCAGCAGTAACAGTTCATATACGATCCTCCCTTAAGGTAACGGCACGCGCGCCCGTGGCGCACCTGCCATGTCGTCGGAAGGCATTTTAATTATGCTTCGCACAGGCCTTCCTCCTAATGCTGACATTTCCGATTCCATCCTTGCAGGCAACAAGCAGCAATCCAAACCTGTCTTTCGTATCTATTTTCCAATTTCGGCTTACTACACTGAGCAGCCATCCCTCGGGGATCAACCCATCAAAAAACGGAAATAAGGTTTTGGAAGTGTATGTTTTTTCTGAAAGCGGCATAGTAAGCGATACAGCGCTTGCATTTTCACTGTTCAAATACCGTGCATCATAGGAAAACGTATATCCCTCGTCTGTTTCGCGAAGTTCTCCGGCAAAAACATTTCTGATATAGACACAGGCTGTTTTGAAAGCATCCATTATCTTTTCTCCTTTCTGCCGGGGACGGCTTCCATATCAAACATCGAGAGGGCAATATTGACCTTATCCATCCTGACGGTTTCTTTCCCTTGCTCAAGTTCCCGAATAAAGCGGAGTCCCAGCCCGGAGCGCATCGCAAACTCTTCCTGGGTCAGACCTGCCGCCCTTCTGTTTTCTTTGATAAACACGGCAATTTTATTCATTGAACCATTGCCTCCTCGTGTAATCTTTATATGAATTTTACACCCTAACGGGTATAAAGACAAGTGCTTTTGCTATTATTATACCCTATAAGGTATAAAATTATGTTTCTTGCTTTTTTGTATACCCTATCGGGTATAAATTGTGCAAAAACTTCCTGACTTAACTATTCTTTTGGCAGCACAATAGTCATGCTTAACCTGTCGTTTTGGTATTCGGCTGAAATAGCCCCATGCATCTGTTCTATCAGCGTTCTGGCAATCGTCAGGCCTAAACCTGTCGATTTTCTCGCAGCTTCAACCGTATAAAAACGGTCAAATAATCTGCCCACCTGCACCTCATTTAATCCGGATGCCGTATTTGCAAAAATGATCGTGCCTGTTTTGGATAATGTAATATCCAAATCTCCATCGCTATACTTAATCACATTATTCAGAAGGTTAGAAAACACACGGGCTAAAGCAGAGCGATCCAGTGTCCTGATAACCTTTTCATCGGCAGTTCCCTGCGCCGTAATATACTCAAATATAGCCCTTCCTGTAAACGGTACTGTTTACCTCACTGTTCAGATACAAAATGCAGCATAAAGCGGCACGATCTTTTTTCCATCTTCGAACCCAAAGTTTTTGGAAGAAAGTTTTATGGCATAAGCGGGCCGGAAAGTGTCCATATAGATTTTTAAACTTTTAGCCTTGGTGTTGTCCGCGGACTTGACCTCAATGGGAATGAGCTTGCCTTCCCGCTGAATGACAAAATCAATCTCCGCGCCCCGCTCGGACTGCCAGTAGAAAGTCCGGTAGCCGTTGATGAGAAGTTGGACATTCACATAATTTTCCGTCAGGCCGCCCTTAAAATCATTGAGTTCCTCCACCATATAGAGAACATCATTCGCGGCCAGGTCCTTCTTGGCAGCCAGCAGACCAAGATCGGAAACATAGATCTTGAAGGCATCAATGTCGCGGTAGTTTTCCAGAGGTTTTTTCACTTGTTCCACTTTGAATACCTGTGACACAATTCCTGAGAGAATCAGCCATTCAATCGCATTTTCAAATTCGGAAGCCCGCCCGCCTTTTTTAATCAGTTTATATTGAAATCGTGTATTTTTCTTAGAAAGCTGTACAGTGATATTATCGTAGACCAGCCGCGTTTTCTTGATTTCGTTTAACTTGTTATATTTGCTCATATCATTGAGATAACTGGTCAGAATGGTGTCCTGAATATGGCGCACGAGGACATAATCCTTTGTCTGCACAAACTGCATGACGCACTCCGGCATACCACCCACCACAAGATACTGTCGGTAAAGCCGTATCGCCGCATCGTGCAAAGCGGAAGGAATCGGCGTGTTGGTCTGGAAAGACTTTTTGATCTGCTCTACCAGAGCGTTCTCACCCAGCGCAAGCATAAATTCCTCCATATCCATTGGGTAAAGCGTTTTCATATCAACCTTGCCCACGGGAAAAGAGAACTTTGCACGGTTTACCGCAACGCCTAAAAGACTGCCCGCCACGATGATGTGATAATCGGGAGCGTCCTCGCAAAAATACTTCAAAGAAGTCAACGCCCGTTCGCAGAGCTGCACCTCGTCAAAGACGATCAGCGTTTTTTCCTTGACGATGGTTTGCCCTGCGATATGCGACAGAATAGGGATCAGATAATCGGGACTGATATTTTCATCAAAGGTTTCCGAGAGCTTCGGATTGGTTTCAAAGTTGAAATACGCCACATTCTCATAGTGTGCGCGCCCAAACTCCAAAATGGAATAAGTCTTACCGACCTGCCTTGCTCCCTGCAGGATCAGCGGCTTGCGGTGTTCGTTTTCTTTCCATGCTTCTAAAAAAGTCATGATTTTTCGGTACATAAATGACCCTCCTTTTCAGAAGTTACTTATAGCATAGCAGATATTCATGCAAAAATCAATGTATTTTCTGTAAATATTCACATTAAATAACATGAATATTTCTGCTTACATAACACCGTTCGACACAAACCACCGAAACCTCTCGGCTATGTAAAAGCGGCATCAGCTTTTCGCCGTTTTTACTTCCTGTATGCGGCTTCCATTACACGCGCAATCGTTCGAGTCCTCCCGCCCAAAAGCCTAAAAAATTTTTTGTGGTCTCCGGACAAAAATCGGCAGAGCATCAGCTCTGCCGATTTTTACTGTTCTTTCGCAAGCTGCACAAGGATGCAGCCGTTTCGCCCCTCTATGCTTTCAATTCTTTTACGCTTTTTTGCCCGTAGAACACAATCACTGCGCCGTAGGCGACCGTCAGAACTCCCGCAAGAATATAGCTTGCCGTCCACGGCAGATGAAAGCCGATGGCAGCGTTTAAGATAAAGCTCGAAATGATAAACATATAAAACATACCCGGCGCGAACGCCATGACATACGGCTGCTTATTTTGCATCATATAAACGGCGATCATGGCAAAAGCAAATACCGCAATCGTTTGGTTTGCCCAGGCGAAGTACCTCCACAGCACATTAAATCCGCCAGCATTCATCTTGGAGAAAAGCAGGAGCGCCGCGACAAGGGCAAAGATCACCAGCGACACAGTAAGGCGGTTTTTCTTTTTCGCCTGGTCAATGTGCAGCGCATCCGCAGCCATCAGCCGCAGGGAGCGGAGCGCCGTGTCTCCCGATGTGATTGGCAGCACAATGACGCCGACAATCGCGACGATTCCGCCTACCGTACCGAGCAGGTTCTTTGCAACGATTCCGACTACTTCCGTCGCAGAAGTATCTGCATTTGCCAGTCCCAGATTTATCACACCCATGGCGGCAGCCGCCCAGATCATGGCGATAAAGCCCTCGGCGATCATCATGTTGTAGAAGGTCATCCGCCCTTCCTTTTCATGCTCCATTGTCCGTGCAATCAAGGTGGACTGCGTGGAATGGAAGCCCGAAACAATACCGCATGCAACTGTCACAAAGAACACAGGAATAAAGTGCAGTCCCTGAGGGTGAACGCCCCGGACGCCGATGTTCCACAGTTCATCCAGCGGGTAGCCCTTAATCAACAATCCGATGAACACCCCGATAGCAGACAGCACCAGAACCGCACCGAAAACCGGATATACCTTTCCGATGATCTTATCAATCGGGAACAGCGTTGCAACAATATAATACAGGAAGATTGCGCCGTATACAATCCACACTACGGGATTGGTGATTCCGTTGTCTGCGCCCAGAATCTGCACAACAAACAAATCGCCCGGCGTATAAATGAACACGGCTCCGACCAGAAGCATGAGGAGTCCCACGAAAACGTTGTAGACCGCATAAATGTGCTTCCCCAGAAACTGCCGGATCAGCTGCGGCATCTGCGCTCCGTCGTTCCTTACGGAGATCATGCCGCTCATATAGTCGTGGAACGCTCCGCCGATCACACAGCCAATCGGAATAGTGATAAATGCGATCGGACCGAATAAAATTCCCTGTATCGGGCCAAGAATAGGACCGGTTCCCGCAATGTTCAAAAGCTGAATCAGACTGTTTTTCCATTTTTTCATAGGAACAAAATCTACACCGTCTTGCAAACGCACCGCAGGTGTTTGCCTGTCGTCCGGGCGGAATATCCGGTTACACAATGCACCGTATGCCACGCCGCCGCCCACAAGCAACAGCAAACCAATAATAAATGTAACCATACCAAAAATCCCTTCTTTCCGCATTCTTCCGGTCGCGCAGGCAGCCTGCTGCAATATAATTGTTCTATCACATTAAACGCATCATTGCAAGTATCTGCTTGCAATGAAAGCCCGCAAAAATAAATGGAGGTTGCACATATGAACAGATTATTCTATCCGGCAATTTTTTATAAAGCAGAGGGGGGCGGTGTTTGGCATCGGCGGCATGGGAGGCTATGTATGCGAAGCGCTGGTGCGCCGCAGACGCCGGTAGGGGAGAAGTGCTTTAAGGTTTGTCAGGATCGGCGGGATTGACATGCACCATGATGTGCTTGACTTTCATAAACCGTTTTTCGATGGCGTCATGGACACGCTCCGCGATGGCGTGGCTTTCCCGCAGGGGCATGCTGCCGTCGGCGCTGATTTCGATGTCCACATAGATTTTGTTGCCGAAGACCCGGGTATGGATCAGATCCACACGGATGACGTCCGCCTGTTCCGCCGCGCACTGACAGATGGCGGCTTCCATTTCTTCACTGCAGGCGTGATCCACCATCTGGGAAATGGCGTCCCGGAAAATATCATAGGCTGCCTTGAAAATGAACAGGCAGATAATCAGCGTAGCAATGGTATCCAGCATCGGATATCCCATCCGGGCGCCTGCGACGCCCACCAGCGCACCTACGGAAGACAGGGCGTCGCTGCGGTGATGCCAGGCGTCGGCCATCAGCGCGCCGGAATCCAGCCGCTTTGCGTAAAACCGGGTATACCAGTACATGGCTTCTTTGCAGACAATGGAAATTAAAGCGGCCACCAGCGCCAGTACGCCGGGAATGACGATATGCTGCCGGCTGTTTCCGCTGATTTTTTCCAGGGCAGTGTCGCCGATGAAGAGGCCGCTGACCAGAAGCAGTACAGACAGCACGATGGCGGCAACGCATTCAAAACGTTCATGTCCGTAAGGGTGGTCCTTGTCGGAGGCTTTCGCAGACAGTTTGACGCCGATGATCACAATGATGCTGCTGACCACGTCGGAAGCGGAATGTACCGCATCACTGATCATGGCGCCGGAATGCGCGAATATGCCGGCAAAGGCTTTGAATACCGACAAAGCAGCGTTTCCGATGATGCTGACCAGAGACACCTTGACGGCCGTTTTTTCATAATGTGCATCCTCCGCCGAAAGGCGGAGATTTGTTTCTCTTGATTCTTTCATGGCAAACTCCATTTCGCCGGAAAATCCGGAGATACAGAACAGAAACTTACATTTATTCCTACTTTTACACTTTATTCGTATGATGTCAAGCAAAAACTGTTCCGGCGTTCTTTGGGAAGGCCGAAGGAAAAACGCGGAAATTATCGCTGCCTTGGTTGACACGCGGCGGCCGGTTGATTATAATAAAAAGAACCTGACACAAGGAGACCTGCGATCCGAAGGAAAGGTGCTGAAATTTCGTATGTAAGCCCCCGACTGCTGTGTCAACCGGGGGCTTTCGATTTTTTAAATCGCAAGTGAAATCATAAAAAGAGAGGTGCTGCAAATGGAAACAAGAGTTGCTGTCATCGGCATTATCGTAGAGGATCCGCGTTCGGTGGAAGCCCTGAACAGCCTGCTGCATGAATACAGTGATATCATTATCGGGCGAATGGGTCTGCCCTACCGCAAGAAAAACATCAATGTCATCAGCGTGGTGGTGGACGCGCCCCAGGACATGATCTCGGCATTGTCAGGCAAAATCGGAAATCTGCAGGGCGTCAGCGCAAAGGCGGCCTATTCCAATGTCATTACCCATGCATGAAGCGGTGATGCCGCTGGCAAAACGGCTGAAAGAGACCCATGCCCTTTCCCTTGCGGAATATGAAACCCTGATTCGATACCGGACGCCGGAAGCGGCGGCGTACCTGGCCGAAGAAGCAGTGAAGGTTCGAAAAGAAATCTACGGAAACGAGGTTTTTGTACGGGGGCTGATCGAATTCAGCAACTACTGCAAAAACGACTGCCTCTACTGCGGTATCCGCAGAAGCAACAGGTCGGCTGAGCGCTACCGGCTGCAGGAGGAAGAGATTCTTTCCTGCTGCGAGGAAGGATATGGATTGGGATTTCGTACCTTTGTGCTGCAGAGCGGGGAGGACGGCGCGTATTCGGACGAGCGTTTGTGCGTGCTGATTGGCCGGATCAAAGAGGCGCATCCGGACTGCGCGGTAACCATTTCCATCGGCGAACGCAGCTTTGCAAGTTATGAAAAGCTGTATCAGGCAGGCGCTGACCGGTATCTTTTGCGGCATGAAACCGCGGACCAGGCCCATTATGAAACATTGCATCCGAAAGAAATGTCCTTTGCCCGCCGAATGGAATGCCTGCAGGCCCTCCGGCAGATCGGTTACCAGACCGGCTGCGGATTTATGGTGGGATCGCCGGGGCAGACGCCCCATACCCTGGCCGAAGATTTGAAATTCGTAGAAAGCTTTCGGCCGGACATGTGCGGCATCGGGCCTTTCATCCCGCACCATGAAACGCCTTTTTCCAATGAAGCGGCAGGCACGGTGGAATTGACCTGTTACCTGCTGTCCATTCTGCGGCTGATTTATCCGCCGGTGCTGCTGCCGTCCACCACGGCGCTGGGCACCATCGACCCGAAAGGCAGAGAAAAAGGCATTCTGGCAGGTGCAAATGTACTGATGCCCAATCTGTCCCCGCGAACCGTGCGGAAAAAATATGATCTGTATGACAACAAAATCTGTACCGGGGAGGAAGCTGCGGAGTGCCGCGGCTGTCTGGAGGCACGGATTTCCGCCATCGGTTACAGCATCGTCACGGACCGGGGAGACATCAGAAAATAAAAGAACGAGAAGGAGAAAAGTTGTGGCAATTTATGATCCAAAATCTTTAAAAGCAGAAGAATTTATTAACCATGAGGAAATCGAAGAAACCCTGCGCTACGCGGAGGAAAACAAGCACAACGTGGCTTTGATCGATGAAATATTGCAAAAGGCCCGTCCCCAGAAAACCGCCACCGGCGTGGTTTGCAAAGGACTGACCCACCGGGAAGCCTCGGTGCTGCTGGCCTGCGATATTCCCGAGAAAATCGAGGAAATTTACAAAATTGCAGAGGAAATCAAGCTGGCGTTTTACGGCAACCGTATTGTGCTGTTTGCGCCGCTGTATCTGTCCAATTACTGCGTGAACGGCTGTGTTTACTGTCCGTACCATATGAAGAACAAGCATATCCCTCGGAAGAAACTGACCCAGGAAGAAGTTCGTCAGGAAGTCATCGCCCTGCAGGATATGGGACACAAACGTCTGGCCATTGAAGCGGGCGAGGATCCGAAAAACAATCCCATCGAATATATTCTGGAATGTATCAAAACTATTTACAGCATTAAACATAAAAATGGCGCGATCCGCCGTGTCAATGTCAATATCGCGGCCACCACAGTGGAAAATTACCGCAAATTAAAAGAAGCGGGCATCGGCACCTACATCCTGTTCCAGGAAACCTACCATAAAGAAAGCTATCTGAAGCTGCATCCCACGGGGCCGAAGCACGATTACGCTTACCATACCGAGGCCATGGACCGGGCCATGGAAGGCGGCATCGACGATGTGGGTCTGGGGGTTTTGTTCGGACTGGAACTGTATAAATACGAATTTGCCGGACTGATCATGCACGCGGAGCATCTGGAAGCCGTACACGGCGTCGGCCCTCACACCATCAGCGTGCCGCGAATCAAGCATGCCGACGATATCGATCCGGCAGCCTTTGACAACTCCATTTCCGATGAAATCTTTGAAAAGATTACTGCCTGCATCCGGCTGGCGGTGCCCTATACCGGCATGATCATTTCCACCCGGGAATCGGAAGCGGTCAGAAGCAAGCTGCTGCGTCTCGGCATTTCCCAGGTCAGCGGCGGTTCCCGCACCTCCGTGGGCGGTTACGCGGAAGAGGAACGCCCCCACGACACCGAGCAGTTTGACGTTTCGGATCAGCGGAGCCTGGATGAAGTGGTTCGCTGGCTGATGGAAAACGGGCATATTCCTTCCTTCTGTACGGCCTGCTACCGGGAAGGGCGCACCGGAGACCGGTTTATGAGCCTGTGCAAGAACGGACAGATTTTAAACTGCTGCCATCCCAACGCGCTGATGACGCTGACGGAGTATCTGGTGGACTATGCGTCCGAGGAAACGAAGCGGGTAGGCTTTGCGCTGATTGACCGGGAGCTGGAAAAGATTCCGAAGGAAAAGGTAAGGGAAATCGCGCGGCAGAACATTGCGGATATCAAAAACAGCAATCGCCGGGATTTCAGATTCTGATCACAGAAACAAACAGACGCCGGGGTCAATGCCATTTGGCCCCGCCATCTTTTTATCAGAAAGAGGGGGAAATGCAACATGGGATTGAATGATACAGTAACGGCCGAGCGGCTGCACATCGGTTTTTTCGGCGTTCGCAACGCCGGAAAATCCAGCGTGGTCAATGCGGTGACGGGACAGGAACTTTCGGTGGTATCGGAGATTTTGGGAACTACCACGGATCCGGTGCGAAAGACGATGGAACTGCTGCCTTTGGGGCCGGTGGTGATCATCGATACGCCCGGCATCGACGATGAAGGGACGCTGGGACAGCTGCGGGTGCAGAAGGCAAAGCAGGCGCTGGATTATACCGATGTGGCGGTGCTGGTGGCCGACGCCGTGAAGGGATTGTCCGCCGCGGACGAAATGCTGATCGGCGCGTTTCAGGAAAAACAGACGCCTTATATCATTGCCTATAACAAGGCGGAGCTGCTGGAGAAAATCCCGGCGGCTGCGCCCGGAACCATCTATATCAGCGCGCTGCAGGGACAAAATATTTATGAACTGAAGGAAATGATCGGCAGTCTGCAGAAAAAAGTCCAGAAGGACAAACCCATTGCCGCGGATCTGTTGTCGCCGGGAGAAATGGCAGTGCTGGTGGTGCCCATCGATTCCGCCGCCCCCAAAGGACGGTTGATACTGCCCCAGCAGCAGACGATCCGGGATTTGCTGGATCATGGAAATATGGCGGTGGTCTGCAGAGAAACAGAGCTGGCCGAAACCCTGGACAAACTGACGGTGCCGCCGAAAATCGTGATTACGGATTCCCAGGCCTTTGGAAAGGTGGCAAAGATCGTGCCGGAAACGGTGCTTCTGACCTCCTTTTCGATTTTGTTTGCCCGGTACAAAGGCAGTCTGGAAACCCTGACAGAGGGCGCGGCCATGCTGGACCGGCTGGAGGATAACGACACGGTGCTGATTTCCGAGGGCTGCACCCACCACAGACAGTGCGACGATATCGGAACAGTGAAGCTGCCGAAATGGCTGCTGGCCTATACCGGGAAAAAACTGCAGTTCGCGTTTTCCTCGGGAACCGAATTTCCCCGGGACCTGACGCCTTACCGGATGGTGATTCACTGCGGCGGCTGTATGCTGAATGAAAAAGAAATGAAAAGCCGCATGGCCCATGCGAAAGAACAGACGGTGCCCATGACCAATTACGGCGTGGCAATTGCCCAGATGCACGGCATTTTACGCCGCAGTCTGGAACCTTTCCCGGACATT
Organism: uncultured Lachnospiraceae bacterium; assembly: GCA_947630695.1. Classification (GTDB taxonomy): domain Bacteria; phylum Bacillota; class Clostridia; order Lachnospirales; family Lachnospiraceae; genus CANRIM01. Next base: position 7,035 of record CANRIM010000010.1, on the reverse strand, counting down.
TTACGGAAACTGGGATAATGAAACGGATGATACGGAACACAAAAAGACCATTCGGAGGATCGAATGGTCTTTTTTTACGCTGTAAAAATGATTACGGATTGTTACGCTGCTTCGCAGCTCTCACAATCCTGCCCAACATTCGGAATTCATGGGGCCCTAAGCCCCACTTCTTCCTCATGTTGGGGCGCGTCATAAAGCTTCTCACCCCACGGTATGCAAGCATACCGTGGTTTCGAGCTTTTGACGCTGTAATTACAGGTTTAATATATGATAGATTCCCCAGGCGACGCCGTCTGCATCGAAATCTTTCGTAATGGCGTTCGCCGCCGCTTTGCAGGCGGGGGTGGCGTTTTCTACGGCGATGCCGCAGCCTACGAAAGAAAGCAGATCCGTATCATTGTCCGCGTCCCCAAAGGCCGCGGTCTGGGCAGGTGTAAGTCCCAGAAGCTGGGTGACATAGCGGATCCCGGCGTGCTTGCCGGACTGCCGGTCGGAAATCTCAATAAGATGCGGCACGGAGGAGGTAATGTAAATGTCGGGAATGGCTTGGTCAAGAATGCCCCAGAGCCGGGTTTTAATCGATTCTTCCGCCACCAGCAGATCGATACATTCCAGATTGTCGATATGGGAAAGAAGGAAGGCGCGGATATCGGAAACCGGGTGTCTGGTGCTTTGAATATAGGCCACGGCCTGTTCGGAGGCACCGTAGGCCACAGGATTTTCTATGTACGCGGCATCAGCATAAGCGATGCCGTCCACAAAGGCCTCCAGCAGTACCGGCTCCGCTTCGGTGAGGTTTAAAATCGAACGGACGGCGGACGGAGAAAGGCTGAAAGCGTGGATCCTGCGGGCCGTAGGCAGATGATATACGGCAGCGCCGTTGGAGGTAATGGCATATTCGATGCCGGGAACGGCCGCGACGTCTTCCGGCAGGGAGGCAAAGCCCCGGCCGCTGGCAATGACGATGTGCACGCCTTTGGAAATGGCGTATTCCAGCGCGGCGCGGTTGCCGGCGGACAGACGCCCTTTGGCGTTGAGCGTGGTACGGTCCAGATCCAGCGCGATGCATTTGATATCCATAGCACAAGCCTCCTTAACAGGTAGCGGCACGCGCGCCCGAAGGGGCGCACCTGCCATAAAGATAAAAAATACCTGTTTGTATTGTAACACCAAAGGGCAGCAATTCACAACAGGAAAGACCGCGGAAAGCATATTTTAGGCTTGCAGTGCGGTCTATTTTTCGCTATGATGGATAGGAATTGTAAAAATAGAAGATAAAGGAAATAAATATGATATATCAGAATGTTTTGGACGCAGTCGGCCATACGCCGATGATACAACTGAATCACATGGTGGGAAAAGACGCGGCCCGGGTGCTGGTCAAATATGAGGGGCTCAACGTCGGCGGATCCATCAAAACCCGTGTGGCGTATAACATGATCCTGGAAGCGGAACGGCAGGGCAAACTGAAACCGGATATGATTATTGTAGAGCCCACCTCCGGCAATCAGGGCATCGGGCTGGCGCTGGTAGGCGCGGTGCGGGGATACCGGGTACGGATCATCATGCCGGATTCCGTTAGCTTAGAGCGCAGAAAACTGATGCGGCATTACGGCGCGGAAGTGATTCTGGTGCATGACGCGGGTAATATCGGCGCGGCCATCGACGAGTGCCTGCAGATGGCGCTTCAAATGGAGCGGGAGGATCCCAATGTCTTTGTACCCCAGCAGTTTTCCAATCCCGCCAATCCCATGATCCACCGGCATCAGACCGGTCTGGAAATCCTTGAGCAGGTAGGCGGCCCCATCGACGGTTTTTGCTCTGGCATCGGTACGGGCGGCACGCTGACCGGTATCGGAGAAACCCTGAAGGCCTTAAATCCCCGGATGACGATCTGGGCAGTGGAGCCGGAAAATGCGGCGATCCTTGCGGGCGGAACCGTCGGCACGCATCTGCAGATGGGCATTGGCGACGGCCTGATTCCGGAAATTCTCAATCAGAATATTTATGAAGATATCTACATTGTTTCGGATGAAGAAGCCCTTTCCACCGCCAGAGATCTGGCGCGGAAGGAGGGCCTGATGTGCGGCATCTCTTCCGGCACCAATGTGGCGGCGGCCATTTCCCTGGCCAAAAAGTTAGGCCCCGGGAAAACCGTGGTCACCATTCTTCCCGATACGGCGGAACGGTATTTCTCTACGCCCTTGTTTGACGGGGAATAACAATCAAAATGAAACGGAGGAAATAAGACATGAAATCCCTGAAAATGAACATTCCCATGATTTTACTGATTTTATTTGAGGCGGCCGTGGGCATTTTTCTGCTGCGGGACCCGGAAACCTTCACAAAAGTGGTGGTGACTTTGTTTGGCATTATCCTGCTGACTATCGGCGTGACCTATCTGATTCGTTATCTGCGGGCCAGAAAAGAAGGCATCAATGACGCCCTGGCCATGCTGATTGCGGTGGTCACCCTGGCCATCGGCGCGGTCTGCACCTTTGCTTCCGGCGCGGTCATCGGCCTTTTGGCTGCAGTTGCCGTGATCTACGGCGTTGTGCTGATTATCTGCGGCATTTATAAGCTGCAGAATTACTTTCTGATGAAAAAAGCGGAATTTCCGGTATCCGCCCTGAGCATGATCAGCGGCGTGCTGGCCATTCTGCTGGGAGTGATCATTGTGGCTTATCCGAAAGACGCGGCATTTTCCGTATGGCAGCTGGCGGGTATCGTACTGATCGTGGAAGCGGTCATGGATCTGGTTTCGCTGATCCGGACAGCTGGTTTACATAAAGATATGGAGTGAAGGAAAAACCGATTCACTCCGCATCCTTCCGGCAGCGTGCCGTCTGCATCATAATGGCGCATTCCATACGCTTCAAAAAGAGCTTGCAGCCATATTCGTAGGTGCCAGTAATGCTGCCCGTGGCATGGTACGCATTGGCGGCGCATCCGCCGGAGCAATAAAGTTTGCCCCAGCAGTCGGCGCAGTCCGGGCGGGCGTAGACATTACAGCGTTTGAAGGTATCGCGCAGTTCGGTATTGGTCACCCCGTCCCACACATTGCCCATCCGGTAGCTCTCGTCGCCTACAAACTGGTGGCAGGGATACAGGTCGCCCCAGGGCGTCACGGCAAGATATTCTGTGCCGGAACCGCAGCCTGCCAGTCGCTTATAGATGCACGGGCCGTGGGTCAGGTCGATCATATAATGATAAAAGGTCAGCGGACGGCCTTCTTTTTCCCGCTTCAGCATTTCTTTTGCAAGAATTTCATACTGTGCAAACAGTTTCGGCAGATCTTCTTCCGTCAAAGCAACGGGATCGTCCGGCGCGCAGACGACGGGCTCCATGGACAGCTCCGTAAATCCCAGATCCGCCAGATAAAACAGATCATTGGTAAAATCCGTATTGTAATGGGTATAAGTACCCCTCACATAATAGTTTCTGTCCCTGCGGGCTTTGGCAAATTTTTGGAATTTCGGAAGGATATTTTCAAAACTGCCGTTCCCCGCGTAGTCAACGCGGAATCGATCATGGACTTCGGGTCTGCCGTCAATGGACATGACCACGTTGTGCATTTCCCGGTTGGCAAAATCGATGACCTCATCGTCCACCAGCACGCCGTTGGTGGTAAGGGTAAACCGGAATTTTTTATGGACGGTTTCTTCAATACTGCGGGCGTAAGCCACCAGCTGCTTTACCACATCCCAGTTCATCAGAGGCTCGCCGCCGAAAAAGTCCACTTCCAGATTAACGCGTTTTCCTGAATGCGACACCAGAAAATCCAGGGCCTGTTTGCCCACTTCAAAGGACATCAGCGCCCGCTCGCCCTTGTATTTCCCCTGGGCGGCGAAGCAATAGCTGCAGTTTAAATTGCAGGTGTGCGCCACATGCAGGCACAGTGCCTTGATATCGTCGGATTTTTGTTTGACATGCTGTGCCAGATCCCGGTAAGGATCTTCGCTGAACAGCTTTCCGGCCTGTTTCAGCGCATCGATGTCCTGCAGGCATTCCCGCAGCTCGGCTTCCGTCACATCCGGGCGGCCGGCATATTTGGCAAGCATGGCCGAAATGATCTCCTCCGGTGTGTTGGTTTCATACATGGCGATCATGTCGTAAGCCACTTCATCGACCAAGTGCACGGAACCGGAATAAACGTCTAATACAATATTGTAACCGTTTAACTGGTATTGGTGAATCATAAACAATCTCCTGTCGCTGTTTGAAAATAAGTAAAAAGAATGCCGCCTGCGCTTTGCGCAAGCGGCATCGATCGTTTGAAATTATTCCTCGTCTTTGTGTTCGCACATCTGATTGGCAACCCCGCAGGAGGTTTTGCATGCGGACTGGCAGGATGTCTGGCACTCGCCGCAGCCGCCGGAAACTGTGCTTTCTTTTAAATCACGAGTATCGATCGTCTGAATACGTTTCATGGGAATGTCCCCTTTCTTTAAATACTTATCTGATTATCGTTATTCTACATCATTTTTTGACACAGGTCAATATTTCACGATACAAAAAATATGCGCGGGCAGTCCGTGATATGTAGAATGCAGATCTGTCCGGGACAATACCGTCTGCAGGAGCTGCGCGTCGATGCGTTCTCCGGGCGCCAGAATGGGAATGCCGGGTGGGTACGCCCAGATATATTCCGCACTGATGCGGTCGGCTGCCTCCGAAAGCGGGACAGGAATACGGGGCGCTTTCACGGCCTCCTGCAGGGAAAGGACAGATTCCGGCAGATGAAAGTTCGAAGGTGCGGGGGCCTTAGGTTTCCCCAGGTCGAGCGCGTCGATGGTTACAAGGGCCTCGGCAAGGCGAGACAGGGAAGTTTCATCGTCCCCCATTCCGGTCATGGCAAGGGCAAACTGTGGGCAGGCCATTTCTACTTCAATGGAAAAACGACGCTGCAGCATTTCAGCCAGTTCCATGCCATTCAATGCGCATGCTGCCGTGGAAATCAGCAGCTTGGACGGATCTTTTGTATAGGCACCGGGGAAATTTTCCGGAATCTGCAGCTGTTGCAAATGCCGCAGTCGCCGGGAAAAATTTTCCAGAGCGGCAAGCCAGCCTTCTGCCGCGGCAGTGCCTTCCTGTTCCAGATACCCCACACAGCCGTCTATGGAAGCGCTGAGCAGATACGAAGGACTGCTGCTTTGAAACATGGCGGTATAGCGGCGGACAACGGCGGGGTCGATTCGTGGACTGCAGATATGAAGCACCGCTGTCTGGGTCAGGGCCGGCAGCGTTTTGTGCAGGCTCTGGACGACTAAGTCTGCGCCAAGGGACACGGCGCTTTCCGGAAAACGGCCGAATCCCAGATGCGCCCCATGGGCCTCGTCCACCAAAAGCAGCGCGCCATGGGCGTGGCAGACGGCGGCAATGCCGCGAATATCACTCAGAATCCCTTCATAAGTGGGACTGGTGATTACCACAAGTTTTACCTGCGGGTACAGAGACAATGCCGTATCCACCTGATCCGGGGAAACCGAAACCGGAATCTGCAGCTGCATATCCATGGCCGGAAGCAGATAATGCAGTTCGGCCCGGTTCAGCTCTGCCGCGTGATAGACGGATTTGTGGGAGGCTCTGGAAATCAGCAGTGCGCCGCCCGGTTCCAGCGCCGCGCTGACGGCCGTCAGTATCCCTGCGGTGCTGCCGCTTACGAGGCAAATGCTTGCCTTTGCACCCCAGAGCGCCGCAACGCGCTGTTCCAGTTCCAGAAAGCAGGTTTCCGGCGCATTCAGATTGTCAAACCCTGCAATTTCGGTAATGTCCAGCGCTCCGCCGAGGGCGGAAAGCCAGGGAAAGGCGCGCAGATTGCGCTTATGCCCGGGCATGTGCATGGGCAGGGCAGCGGATGCGGTATATTGCTGTAATTTTTCCAGAAGAGATGCCATCTGTCGGCCTCCGTCGATTCTTTGCTGAGATACCTGTATCTTACTATACATTTTTGCGGAAGACAACTGAGAAGAAAAACGAATTGAGGAAAAGGCTCGTACATGGTAAAATAGTCTGCAAATAAAAAGTCAAGCAGAAATTTGTGAACTTTGAAAAATTTATACAGGTTGAACGAAAAGCACAAAAACCAGACCACCGCAGAGCGTCGGCCTGATAAAGGAACTGGTATTCTCTTTAGTTTTCTTCCGTTTCGGACAGGGAGGCAAGGTATTCCCTTACCCGACCGTAATAAATGCGGAGGAACTTGTTTGCACCGGCAGTCATGTAGACATAGTAGGGCTTGCCCTCTGCCCGTTTCTTATCCATGAAAGCATACACAGGATCATCAGCGGGCGACCGCTTGATAAGACCGTCCATGATCTGGAAGAGAGTCTTACGCAGACTTGGAGAACCTTTCTTGGTTGTAGGTACGCTTTTCTGGATATACTGTCCGGAATCTTTGGTTTTTCTGGGATCAACGCCTGCAAAAGCAGTCAGCGCTTCCCGGTGCGTAAAACGCGTCACATCCCCGATTTCAGCCATGAGCTGTGAACCGAGGGTAGGGCCGACGCCGTTCATCGCCATGACAACCGGGTATTCCGGCAGTGTGGAGGCAGCTTCGTCCATTTTCCGGCGCAGGGATTCCACGGTTTCAGATGTAGTATTCAGCAAGGCCACGGCCTGGCGGATCAGCAGTTTTGTACTGTCATCCTTAGGGAATACGGCAATCAGGTCAGAGGAGGCCTGATAGATCTTCTCCGCTTTACCGGCGCTGAAGTTATAGCCCTTGCGTCTGCACCAGTTCTGATAGTGTTCCGTAAAAGCTGCCAGTGACCTGCTGCGGACACAGTCCACATGCCAGTAGGTATAGACAAAATCCACCCATTTCTGGCTGCCGTCGCTCCTTGCGGGGCTGTCGAAGAAGTCGTTCGCGCCCGGATAGGTCTGGTCGAGCAGGGCAATGAGGTTGTTTTTCATAGCGGTCTTCTGAGCCATGTAGAAACCGAACTGCCGGTTCATAGTTTTGAGTTGGTTGCGTGTTTTATCCATGCTTCCATATTGCTTCAATTTTGCCCAACGGTCAAGAGTGTAACGTGC
>CANRIM010000009.1 GCA_947630695.1 uncultured Lachnospiraceae bacterium | reverse complement strand
GTTATGTAAAAAACTGCTTACCGTGATACGAAAAAACTCCTTACCATGTGGTGGCAAAATCATCTTACCGCCCACAGGGGACAAAAAGAAACAGCGGCTTGATTTCTCAAAGCCGCCGTATGAGGGCACGACGATTTTCTGCTAAATAATAGCTGGGATACCATTTATGTATCGCGGCTAATTTCACTATTATTATATGGAAAAATTTTAGCAACAAACTTGTAATAATAATTTCCATTATACGGGCTATCCGGCAAACTCATCACTAAAATAGCATTGTCAGTATGCCACTGATTTTGAACATAGTAATAATCTGGATCGGTTACGGATATATCAATGTATTGAGTATCATAATATGTAAAGGTTGCTTTTGTGCTTCTTTCATTTTGATGGTTAATTGTTAAATCTGTTACTTCTACAAGAATAAGGGAATGTCCCACTTTCCCAATTCCAGCATTTGTAATATAGGGATATTGATTACCTAATAAAACAGCATGGTATTCCAGTGGATGTATTTTAAGAATATCTTTTAATGAAATTGTATCTATTTTTTCCCAGCATTCTTTTGTATCAATTAGAACATTTTCAGGTTGATATTCTAAAGGCGTAGCTCCTATAATGGGAACTTGTACAACATCAAGAGGTTTACAGGAGCTTCCATTTTGATATTTAATATTATTGCTACTTAAGGCTCCATGTGTGTAAACATTATCAGATACAAGTCTAATCCAATTTCCATTTTTAACATCTACTCCAGCAACACAATAGCCGCCATTCTTAGAGGACATCGTTAAAACTGCAACTGTATATTTCATATTTTTACCTCCGTTAAATATGTCTTACAATTACTTGGGGGTTATTTTGGGATATAATTTCAGCCGCTAATCTGCGATGACATTGAGCAGCAGTAGGCTCACTGCATAATAGACACACATTTTGGAAATCTGCAAACTTACTGCAAAAATTTTTGTAATCACCACGTTTTAGGATAAGATTAGTATACATTTCTTCATACTCATCCCAAGAAATGCTTTTTTTCTTATAGCCGTCTAAAATATCCTTTGTCGGTGCATATTCTAAACAATGCTGATATTTACAATTACAAATTTCTGATAGGAAATAACAAAGATCCTCTCCCTTAGTAAAACCTGCAAGTTGGGATTTATTATTTAGTCTAATGTCAAGTAATAACTCAATCTCGTTTTTTTTAAGTAACTCAAAAAAAAATTTGGCTGATTTTTTTGTAAATCCAACTGTATATAAGTTCATTAAACTTACCCCTCAATAGTATAGCCAATAATGGCATTTTGTTTTTTATAGGCTTCTTCAATATATTCTTGTGTTGAAAGATTTTTTGAAAACAAATGGATTTGATTTCTGTCTGGAAAAAACTTATTCAATAATCGCTCCTCCACATCGCCTTGTGTTGCTGTTTTTCCGTTTGGTAATAAGTGAATAATATTGTAACCAGATAAATAAAAAGCTCGCGCAATTAAAATTGTGCGATGACACATTATAGGGTCTGTTTCACTACACATTAAAGCAAATGTGTAATCTTGTTGCATAGATTTCTTCAATTTCTCAATTCCAGATAAAAACTGTTTCGATTTTGAAAACAAGTTAAAATCAAGATAACCATTTGGATAATATTTTTTTTCTTCTTGCCTGGCTCCAAACTCTGATGCGTAATTTCTATAATAAATCTGAGAACTCTCCAACAGCTTACTAATATTTTCTTTGTTAAAACCAGCATAGTGTTGAGAGTACGGTAAACTTCGAACATCAATCACAAGAATAATCCCGTTATCTTTTAGTATCTTAATAAAATCATTTAATTGAAAACCCGAATAACCTATTGTAAAAACCGTATTTACCATCCTTACCACCCAAACCATTATTCTTGTTTAAGTATAACACATTCTGTGCAAAAAATAAATAACAATTATAAAAGTCATAGCGCCGAAAGATGAAGGGAAATAGGAATGCAACGGGAACTTGGTAAATCCGTATTTGATTTTTGGGTATTTGGTAAGTCAGTTCTTTGTACATCTTTATTTAATTTCGTTGAATTTTCCAATGTAGGCGTCTGGGGTTGCTTATTACGGTATAGCCTTTGTTTCGCTCCACCCGGAATACTGCTATTGTTTCATCACTCCTTTGCCGTGGATTTGTTACGCAGTAGAAACGTGGTTTTGGGAGATAAGGTATAAATCCCTTGTCCCTCGGTTTTTGTGCCTGCAAAGCCACATAAATCAAGGTTTTTCGCCACTATTGCGCAACAGAGGGCATAAAAAAGCAGCGTTCCTGTTCTCCCGGTTAGGGATTGAGAAACGCCGCCTTTACGCTCGATATTCAGTTGTTGGAAAGGCTTGTCCAATCTCATGTATCCGTAATTTCTTTGAGGTTGTGCAGATAATAGGGCGGCTCATGACTACATCCTGCAAAATGTTTGATTAATAGCGTCCCCCAAAAGTGCCGTAGTTGTGGGCTTTTGCACCTTTGAGATTTTACTGCAATCTTTCCGGTTTGCCTCGCCGAAACGCTGGAAATGAATGATTTCTCTTTCCCGCAGGAATTTGATCGGCTGATAAATCTCCGGAAAGTCCCTGACATACCGGATGATATTATCATAGGTTGTTCTGGCTTTCTGTTCCGCCGCCAGGTCCTCTGTCAGATCCGTGATGGGATCGCCCACGGACTGCATCATGGTTGCGGAAAACGGCACGCCGCCCGCTGCCTGGGGCCAGATTCCCAGAGTGTGGTCAACATAATACTTATCAAATCCGGAGGCGGCAATTTCTTCCATACTGAGATTGGCCGTCAGCTGATGCACGATGGTGGCGACCATTTCCATATGGTTTAATTCCTCCGTGCCGATGTCGGTCATCACAGCGGCAACATTCCGGTTGGTCTGTGCATAGCGCTGGGACAGATAGCGCAGTGATGCGTTTGCCTCGCCGTCGGGGCCGCCGTACTGGCTGATAATGATCTGTGCAAGCTGCGCGTTTGGTTTCGTGATGTTGATGGGATGTTCCAGTCTTTTTTCATAATTCCACATAATTAACAGCTTCCCCCTTCCCATGGCCACGGCGTTTCCGCCCAGGCTTTCCAGTCTTTGACACAGCCCGCATGAGAGACGGACAACGGCATATAGCGTTTGGAATATTCAGCCACGGCCTGATTGCTCAGCTGGTTGAAATGCTTGAAATATTCCAGCGCTTCCGCGTCTAAAGGATGTGTATCCAGAAACATGGCGCTGTCCAAAGCGGCAAAGCTGACCGCGTCCACATACATCAGCGCTTTCTTCTGATCTGTTTTCATTTTTTGCACCCCCTGACGCCGCAGAACTGTAAATTCAGCTCCTTGAAAATGGTGCCTTCCATCAATCCCTGTTCCGGTTCATAGATGTACTGCCATTTCTGAAACGGTACATAGGCCATGCCGGGCGGAAACTGTGTGTCGTCGCCGCAGACAGGGCCGGGGAATGGCATGGCACAGTCGCTGCGCAGGCCTCTGCCGGCCGGCATTTCCCGTCTGCCGGCAAATACCTGTGCCTGACGCATGCTTTGATAATCATTGTTATTGCAACAAGGCATAATCAGATTCCTTTCTGCATATATTTTATTTTCTCTATAACCTATGCGCCGGAAGGGCCGCGTGTGATTTCACCGGAAAATTTTTTCGGCGGGCCATATTTTTACTTTACTCTAAAATTGAGAAGTGATACTATATCATTAGGTTATTATTAGTTAAAGGAGGAAGGCTTATGAGTTTACAGAAACTGGCTGAAATGTCCAACAAATACGGAAAAAATCCGGAATATGTACTTGCCGGCGGAGGCAATACTTCTTATAAAGACGAGACATATCTCTATGTGAAAGGTTCGGGAACACAGCTTTCAAATATCAAACCCGAAGAATTTGTTATGATGGAGCGTGCTGCCCTGGCGGAAATTATGCAGAAGTCCTATCCGGAGGATGATGCGCTGCGGGAAAGCCTTGCGCTGGAAGATCTGATGAATGCAAGACATATCACCCACAGAGACAGGAGACCCAGCGTGGAGACGCTGCTGCACGACCTGTTTCCGTATCATTTTGTACTGCATCTGCATCCTTCGCTGGTCAATGGCATGACCTGCGGTAAGGACGGTAAGGCAGCCTGTGAAAAATTGTTCGGCAGCAAAGCCGTATGGATTCCCATTACCAAACCCGGTTATATTCTGGCAAAGGTCTGCAAAGAAGCCATGGATCAGTATGCGGCGGAAAACGGCGCCGCACCGAAGCTGCTGTTTCTGGAAAATCACGGCGTATTCTTTGCGGCAGATACCACGGAAGAAATCGATGCATTGTGTGAAGAAACCTTTGCCACATTAAAATCCGCAGTAACGGAAGAACCGGATTTCTCGGAAGTTTCCTATGACCGGGAAAAAGTGGTGGCCATCAGTCCTCTGATTCGTATGCTTTACAATCAGGAGAAGCCCGCAATCACCCTGTTTTATACATCAAAAACAGCAGCGGAATACGTACAGGATGAAGCTGCATTTGCGGCACTTTCTGCGCCCTTTTCACCGGACCATATCGTATACTGCAAGGCATATTTCCTGTTTGTGCCTGCATGTGAAGATCCTGCGGCCCAGAGAGAAGCCATTCAGGCAGCCTTTACGGCGTATGTGGAGAAAAACGGTTTCAAACCCCGTGTGATTGCAGTGGAAAAACTGGGCTTCTTTGTTTCGGGCGATCAGATGAAGGAAGCGCAGACGGCGAAACTGCTGCTGATTGACGCACTGAAAATCGCGGCATATGCCAAAGCCTTCGGCGGTCCTTTACATATGACGCAGGAACTGATTGATTTTATTGTCAATTGGGAAGTAGAAAGCTACCGTGCAAAGGTTTCCGGCGCCGGTGCACAGGAAAGACGGCTGGAAGGCAGGATTTCTCTGGTAACCGGCAGTGCCCAGGGCTTCGGCAAAGGCATTGCCCTGGCTATGGCGGAGCATGGTGCGCATCTGATCATTGCCGATCTGAACTATGAAGGCGCCGTGGCCTGTGCCGATGAACTGAATGAAACGTACGGCGCAAACACCGCCATTGCCGTGAAGGCAAATGTCAGCGATGAAACCAGCGTAAAGGAGATGTTTGAAGCGGCGGTGCTTGCCTTCGGCGGACTGGATGTTCTGGTGAACAATGCGGGCATTGCCCGGGCGGGAAGTCTTGACGAAATGACGAAGGAAAACTTCGAGCTGGTTACTTCTATCAACTATACGGCGTACTTCCTCTGCGCGAAGTATGCGTCCAAAATCATGAAGATTCAGCATGAAGCGGCACCGGATTATATGATGGATATTATCGAAATCAATTCCAAGTCCGGACTGGCCGGAAGCAACAAAAACTTTGCTTACGCCGGATCGAAGTTCGGCGGCATCGGTCTGACCCAGTCCTTTGCAATGGAACTGGCGCCGTATCAGATCAAGGTCAATGCCATCTGCCCCGGCAATCTGCTGGACGGTCCTTTGTGGTCCGATCCCGTGCGGGGTCTGTTCGTACAGTATCTGAACGCCGGAAAAGTTCCGGGTGCGAAAACCGTAGCAGATGTGAGACGTTTTTACGAATCGAAGGTTCCTTTGAACCGCGGCTGTCTGGAATCGGATGTTGCGGTTGCGATCCTTTATATTATTGAGCAGAAATATGAAACCGGACAGGCTGTTCCCGTTACAGGTGGACAGACCATGTTGAACTAGGAGGCCGGATCCATGACTACAGAAGAACTGATTTGCGGTCTGAACGCTGGGACAAAAGAAGAACGTCTGTCAGCGTTAAAAGAACTGGTGCAGCTGCATCAAAATGGGACGCTGCCCATGCCGGAGGATAAGGGATATGTGAACAGCCATATCCATACCACCTATTCCTTTTCACCTTATTCGCCCACCAAAGCTGTGTATACAGCCTGGACCAATGGACTGACTACGGCAGGCATCGTGGATCATGACAGTGTGGGCGGTACCCGGGAATTTATTGAAGCGGGCAAAATCACCGGAATGATTACCACCATCGGCATGGAGTGCCGGGTATCTTTCGCAGATACGCCTTTCGCGGATCTGCGCCTCAACAATCCGGATCAGATCGGCTGCGCCTATGTATTGGCTCACGGCATTCCCCATCAGAATATTGACCGGCTGGCGGCGTTTATGCAGCCCTACCGGGAGGCGCGGAATGAACGGAACAAAAAAATGGTGGCAAATATCAATGCCCTTGTCGCCTCTGCCGGTATCTGCATGGATTTTGAGAAAGACGTGGTTCCCGCGTCCAACTGGGCAGAAGGCGGTTCCGTGACGGAACGGCATATCCTGTATGTGCTGGCACAGAAGGTTACGGACAAAACCGGCAAAGGACAGCCACTGATTGATTTTCTGCAGGAGCAGCTGGGACTTTCCCTTTCCGCGAAGCAGACTGCGCAGATGCTGGATACGGAATATCCTTACTATCACTATGATTTGCTGGGCATCTTAAAATCCTCCCTGGTGGAGAAGATTTATGTGCCTGCTACTGACGAATGCCCGCCGGTACGGGAATTCTTAAAAGCGATTAAGGAAATCGGCGCTGTCACGGCCTATGCATATCTGGGTGACGTGGGCGACAGTGTGACGGGAGACAAAAAGACCCAGAAGTTCGAAGATGACTATCTGGATCAGCTGATTCCCTATCTGAAAGAGCTGGGATTTGACTCCATTGCCTATATGCCTTCCAGAAATACGCTGGAGCAGCTGCAGCGGCTGATGAAGCTCTGCAAGGAAAATGATCTCTTCGAAATCAGCGGAGAAGATATCAATTCCCCCAGACAGGCCTTTATCAACGACAAGATCAAGGAGCCTGCCTTCGCGCATCTCATCGACGCCACCTGGACGCTGATCGGACATGAAAAAGAAGCGACCAAAGATCTGGCAAACGGCATGTTTACGGAAGAAACGAAGAAAAAGATGCCTTCCATTGAGGAAAGAATTCAATATTACGCGAAAGCGGGACAAATGCAGGAGGAGTAGTTTATGAAAACAAAAGCAGTCAGAATTTACGGAGTAAACGATCTGCGTCTGGAAGAGTTTGAACTGCCGCAGATTCAGGATGATGAAATCTTGGCGGAGGTCATTTCGGACAGCATCTGCATGTCCTCTTACAAGGCGACGATTCAGGGTCCGGCCCATAAACGGGTGCCCAATGACGTGGCAGAACATCCGGTGATTATCGGACATGAGTTCTGCGGACGAATATTGGAAGTCGGCAAAAAGTGGAGCGGCAAATTCCAGCCCGGAGAAAAGTTTGCGATTCAGCCGGCCATCAACGCAAAGGAAAATGTGTATGCGGCCCCCGGTTATTCGTTCCCTTATATCGGCGGCGACGCCACCTATATCGTCATTCCGGCCACGGTCATGGAGCACAACTGCCTGCTGCATTACAACGGACAGGCCTTTTATACCGGCTCTCTGGCAGAACCGGTGAGCTGCATCATCGGCGGATATCATGTAAATTATCATACGAAAGCCGGCAGCTATGTACATGAAATGGGAATTAAAGAAGGCGGCAAAATGGCTCTGCTGGCAGGGGTAGGCCCCATGGGCTTGGGCGCCATCGACTATGCGCTGCACTGTGACAGAAAGCCTTCACTTTTGGTAGTTACCGATATTGACGACGACCGTCTGAAACGCGCGGCTTCGATTTATACGGTAGAAGAAGCGGCGGCAAACGGCGTACAGCTGGTATATTTGAATACCGGCGCGGGTGACGCGGTGGCGGCGCTGATGGAAGCCTCCGGCGGCACCGGCTATGACGATGTTTACGTTTATGCGCCGGTACGCCCGGTGGTAGAGCAGGCCAGCGCCATCTTAGGCTACGACGGCTGCCTCAACTTCTTTGCAGGCCCCTCCAATACGGAATTTGCGGCGGAGTTTAATTTCTATAACGTCCATTATATGGCAACCCATGTAGCGGGCAATTCCGGCGGAAATAACGACGATTTGATCGAGGCGCTGGATATGATGTCCAAAGGAAAGATCAATCCTTCCGCCATGGTCACCCATGTGGGCGGCCTGGACTGCGTGGTAGAAACGACAAAAAATCTGCCGAATATCAAAGGTGGCAAAAAGCTGGTTTACACCCACGTTTCCATGCCGCTGACAGCCATTGCGGATTTTGAAAAACTGGGTGAAAGCGATCCCATGTTCGCGGAACTGGATGCGTTGGTGAAAAAGCACAACGGGCTTTGGAATGCGGAAGCAGAGAAATATCTGCTGGAGCATGCAAAAGAGATCTAAAGATTAAAAAGTCACTGCAGAGCAGGTATGCCACACAGGCGGTTCGTCTCCGGCATACCTGCTTTATGACAGGAGATTCTTCATGAAACTCAGAAACAAAAAATATTACCCTTATATCCTGTTTGCGGCAGTATATCTTGCAGTCGCGTCGATTCTGGTTTTCGGGACCTATCTGCTCCACAATCATCTCCAGGAAACGCCCATGGGTTTTCTGGACTATTATCGGCAGTTTACCACCATGTGGGATGTCAAACATTATATTACGATTGCAAAGGACGGCTACACGGCGACAGGAGATGACCGTTTTCTTCTGGTATTTTTTCCTTTTTATCCGTTGTGTATCCGCCTGCTGCATATGGTGACCACGCTGGATTACGTGTACTGCGCTTCTCTGATTTCCATTGTCTGCGCTTATCTGGCGATGGTAATGTTTTATCAGCTGATGCGGCTGGATTATTCCAAAGAAAAGGCATGCTACTGCACCTTGTTTCTGGTGTTTTATCCATTTTCCTTTTTTCTCTTTACAAGAATGTCTGAAGCTTTGTTCCTCTTTTTGCTTTTCAGCGATATCTGGCTGCTGCGAAAAGAAAAATATCTGGCTGCCGGAGTTGTGGGCTGTATGCTGTCCATGACCAGACTGCCAGGACTGGCGGTGGGCGTCATCATGCTGACCGAAACGATACTTCAGCTTTGTAAAGACCGGAAAGCGAAAACCTTTGCCTGGCGAAAATATTTGTTGTCCGCGGCCATGATGCTTCTGACGCTTTCCGGATTTCTGTTTTATCTTTGGATTAATTATAAACTGCATAAAAATCCCTTTGCATTTTTTGGCCTGCAGGAGGAAAACTGGTTCCAGCATGCGGAAAATCCCGTTTATGTGGTACAGATGATTGTGCGGCAGCAGCTGCAAAATCGTGAAACAGGATTTATCATCGGCGTGGGAATTGCCAATTTGATTTCCATGGCGGTGGTGTTTTTCTCGGGACTGTATGCCTGCCTGCGTTTCAGGTTATCCTACGGGATCTATACGCTGGTTTACTTTTATGTCTGTTATTCGGCGTCCTGGCTTCTGAGTGGCCCCCGTTATTCAATGGGCGCGTTTCCTGTGTTTATGATTCCGGGACTGTTTGCGGCAAAGCATAAAAAAACAGGAACGGTGATCCTGCTGCTGCTTTTGTTCGTCATGATCTTTTTTAGTGAAATCTATATCAATGGAAATATGTATTAGTCATTGCGCTGGTATTTGAGGCACAAAATATGTTACTGGATTGTATACATCTTGAAAAATCTTTTGGAGAGCATACGATTTTAAAGGATGCGTCCTTTCGGCTGGAAGAGCATGAAAAAACGGCGCTGGTGGGCGCCAACGGCTGCGGCAAAACCACACTGCTGCGGATGATCGACGGCGCGCTGCAGCCGGATGCGGGTTCTATCGTTATTCCCAAAAATATCAGAATCGGATTTCTGACACAAAATCCTTCACTGGATTCCGACGCCACCGTTTATGAGGAAATCATTTCTACCAGAAAGGATCTGATCGAAGCGGAGGAAAGCCTGCGGCAGCTGGAACTGGATATGAAAACAGCGGAGGGTTCCGCACTGGAAGAACGGATGCGCCGTTACGCACAGATCAATGAAACCTTTGAACGGGAAGAAGGCTATGCCTACCGGTCCCGTGTGGCAGGTGTGCTCAAAGGCATGGGGTTTTCCGAAAGTGATTATAAAAAAAAGGTCTCGGTGTTGTCCGGTGGGGAAAAAACGCGGCTTGCCCTTGGAAAGCTGCTGCTGATGCCGCTGGACCTGCTGATTATGGATGAGCCCACCAATCATCTGGATATTGCGGCAATTCGCTGGCTGGAAGGCTACCTTTTGCAGTACAAGGGCGCGTTGCTTTTAGTTTCCCATGACAGATATTTTCTGAATCAGCTGGTTTCGAAGGTGATTGAAATTGAAAACGGTGCGCTTCAAGTGTATAAAGGCAATTACGATGTGTATGCTGAAAAAAAGAAAGCGGTATTAAAAGCCGCCGTAAGAGCATACAACAATCAGCAGAGGGAAATCGAAAAGCAGGAAAAGGTGATAGAAACCTTAAAGAGCTTTAACCGGGAAAAATCTGTCAAACGGGCGGAAAGCCGTCAGAAAATGCTGGACAAAGTAGAGCGGCTGGAAAAGGTGGAGGAGGATCCCGCCCATATGCGGATTCGTTTTACACCGGTCTGCGAAAGCGGCAAAAATGTGCTGCATGTGGAGCATCTTTCCAAATCCTTTCAGCAGGAATCCCTGTTTACGGGGCTTTCCTTCGATATTTACCGGGGAGATAAAATTGCACTGATCGGTGAAAACGGCGCAGGAAAAACAACGCTGCTGCGTCTTTTGCTGGGAGAGGAAGCGGCGGACGGCGGACTGGTTCGTTTCGGTACGAACGTGGCCATTGCCTACTTTGATCAGGAACATGCGGTATTAAATCGGGAAAAAACCATTTTTGAAGAAATTTCCGACAGCTATCCGCATCTGACACAGACGACGATTCGCAACGTCATGGCGGCCTTTTTATTTACGGAAGACGATGTATTTTCGCAGATTGGTACGTTAAGCGGCGGCGAGCAGGGCAGGGTTGCACTGGCCAAGCTGATGCTGTCCGACGCCAATTTTCTGATTCTGGATGAGCCCACCAACCATCTGGATATTATTTCAAAAGAGATTCTGGAGGAGGCCATCCGCAATTACGAAGGAACTGTGCTGTATATTTCCCATGACAGGTATTTTATCAACAAAACAGCGCAGCGGATTTTTTATCTCAATGATAAAAAACTGGTGCAGTTTATGGGAAATTATGATGATTTCATGGAGAAGGTCGATGATCTGTCGCATCATGAGATCACAGAAACCGAAACGAAGCCGAAAGGTGCCAAAGAGGCCTGGCGCAAAAGCAGAGAAGAAAACAGCACCAGAAAGAGGATCGAAAACCGCATTGCGAAGATCCAGCTGCGTCTGGAGGAAATCGGAGAACAGAAAACCGAACTGGAACAGCAGATGCAGCAGGAAGAAATCGCAGTGGATTATAATCGTCTGAATGCGCTTGGGAACCAACTGAAGCAGCTGTCTTTGGAGGAAGACAGTCTGTATGAAGAATGGGAAACACTCAGTATGAATGAAACTTAAAAAGGGGATAGTTCGCATACGATGAGATCTGGAAAAGATATGTTGCAACTGAATAAACTGCGGAGCAGACTGCAGGAATCTTTCGCCGGAACCGCAGATAAATTCTGGGGGCTGGGACTGCGCCGGCAGATCGGCCTGTGGATCATTATCGGCGGATTCTGCGTTGTGGCGTATGCGGTGCTGATTCCGTTGTATAACGATTATCTCAATGATCAGCGCATCAGTGAAGTGCGAAATGCGATCTCCGGTTTTTTGCGGGACAATCAGGAAGAAACGGAAACGGACAACTACATGAACTCCGGCATGTCCCAGGCGGAATACGAAGCGCTTTCCGTTTCCGATAAAGAAAAAATCGACGCCCAGATCCGCAAGGAACGGATGTCCATGATGACGGTGGCGGATCAGAATATTATCGGTATTATTGAAATCAAAAAGCTGAACCTCATGTATGCGGTGGTGGAAGGTACCAACGGCGTTAATATCAAGGCGTCTATCGGACATATTTCCACCAGCTCTGCCATCGGCGCAGACGGCACCTGTATTCTGGCGGGGCATCGGGGCGGCATGTACGGGGAGATGTTTGATAACATCAATCAGCTGGCAAGCGGCGATCTGGTGACGGTGACGGATCTCACCGGGACGGAGTATACCTATGAGGTGTATGAGCAGAAGGTCATCAAACCGAAAGACTGGACGATTCAGGACTGGATTCCGGGGCAGATCACGCTGGTGCTTTTAACCTGTGAAAATGGCGGTTCCACCCGGCTTTGCGTCATGTGCCGGATGGTGGATCTGAAAACGGGAGATGACGGAAATCAGATGATCGACGTCCTGCAGCCTACGTCCACGCAGCCGCCGACACCTTCGCCGGAGCCAACTCCGGAACCCCGGACCGTCAAGCATCATGTAAAAATTCTGAATGAATACGGCGAAACCATTTTCGATCAGGACACGGATGACGGCGGAAACTGGAGTTACCCCTTCCCGGACGGTACCTACGAAATTATACGAAGCTATTCTAACGGAACTGAGGAAAGAGAAACGAAAGTGGTGGGATCCGGCGTGGCATCCAAGGTCTGTAAACTTCTGATTACGGATACCCTCGGCCGCATCGTTTATATCGGGGAAACCGATGCAGAAGGCAAATATGATATTGCGCTGGATGACGGCGATTATATCCTTACGATTACAGATGTATTCGGCCAGCAGCGTACGGAAAACATTCATGTCGGCCCGTAAAATCAATGGCGTATTTTACAAAAAATGCCCATGGAATTCTACAGTTTTACGTAAAGGAGAATGGCCGGTATGGCTTGCATCCGGCGGGCTTTCGTGCTATAATAACACATATTTTTGAGGGAGACAGGGAACTGCGGCAGCTGCAGTTCCCTGTTTTGATAAAGGAGCGGTGAAAATGAAGAAAAAAAAGTATCTTATGATTTCTCTGGCGGCGGTTTGCCTGCTGGTACTGATCGTCCTGCTGCTTCCGAAAGAGGAAGAACTCAATACCACGCCGGTGGTAGAAGCGTATCAGAATGATGCTTTTGAAATGGAGGAAGTCAGACAGGGAGATTTGACCAAAAGAGAGACCATTGATTTGAGTGTGCTGAATAACGGGGAAAAAATCCTGTCTTTTTCTTATGATGATTTCTTTTATAAGGGGATTTATGTAAAAACAGGAGACCGGGTCAGTGCCGGACAACTGCTGGCAGAGCTTTCACCCCAGGGAAAGGAACGTATGGTTGCCGATTCCGCTACACTGCAGCTTACAGCACCCTTTGACGGCGTAGTGACTTACGCATTGCAGCAGGAAAAAGGAGAAAAATCCGTAGCGAATCAGTCGGTAGTGATTGTCAGTCAGTCAGGTCAGTATGTGGTGAGCGCCTATACGCCATACTGGTCGTTTTTTCATCCCGGGGATCTTTATACCGCAACGATCCAGGGCAAGGATGTCCGTCTGAAAGTGGTGCAGGAAGAGGAAATCGGCGTTGAGAAATTCCCTGCGCCCACCGAAGAAGGTGCGCCTGCCCGTGTCTATTTTCTGACGCAGGATGAGGGACTGCTGCTGCATTCCGGTCTTCCGGGTTCCCTGGATGTTACGCTGGACACCCGGACAAATGTACTTTATATTCCGTCCAAAGCGGTCAATCTGGTCAATGGAGAAGAAATTGTTTATGTGGAAGACGCAGACGGCATCCGGACGATCCAGTCGGTCAAGACAGGCATGGACGCCGGAAAATATATCGAGATTACCGATGGATTGTCTCTCGGAGATAAAGTGATTGTGGATTAGAGGTGGAAGTATGCGAAAAAAAACAACAGGGCTTTTGCTGATTCTCTGCCTGCTGCTGGCAGGCTGTTCGAAAGCCCCGGAATTGCTGGATCCGCTGGGATTTGAGGAAAATGCAATGACGGTGAAGCGGGGCGACATGTACAATATCCGTCTGACGGAAAATGTGACGGTGCGTAAAACGGTCAACATTAAAGTGGATACGGATGTGGTCATTAAAAATGTGAATGTCTCTCTGGGAGATGAAGTGAAGGCAGGAGATGTTCTGTTTGCTTTAGACGGCGGTTCCGTAGCTTCGCAGGCGGCCCAGATCGATGAACAGATCGCCCAGATGCAGCGGGATCACGCATATCTGGACTCCTTAAGTGAAGTGAATATCGCCATAGCGCAGGCAGAGCTGTCTAAACTGCAGGCACAGGGGGCGGCAGCAGAGGAAATCGATGCAAAACAGGAAGAAATCGTTGAGCTCCAAAACACCTATTATCAGACCAAAGTCAAGGAAGAACAGGAACTTGCGGAACTGACGATGCAGAAGATGAATTCGGGCAATCAGGATACGGATATTACAGCGCCTTCAGACGGCGTGATCATGTATATGGGACAGATAAGCACGGGAAATGTCAGCAGCGGTACGGTGCTGGCGGTGCTGGGCCTTGCAGATTCCAAAGTAATTGAGGGGGATTATATTGAAGAAGAAGAAATGACTGCCTGTGATGAATATTATGCGCTGGTGGATGGGAAAAAGTACAATATTACCTATGATCCGCCGCAGGGATTACAAATGGCAAATCTGACGGAGGAAACCGTGCTGCAGAATACCTATTACATCAATGAAGGCGCAGAGGAGATTCCATATGGTACACCGGTAAATGTAGTACTTATTTCGGACCGTAAGGAAAATATTCTTTATATTCCGGACGACGGCCTTTATGAGGATGTGGATGGTACCTATGTCTATATCCGGGACGAAGAGGGCAATAAGGTCAGAAAAGATGTGGAAGTCGGCACCCGATGGGAAACTGCGGTGGAAATCGTCAGCGGGCTGGAGGAAGGAGAGATCATTTATGGCAAGTAAACGTAAAATGACATGGATGCTGCTGATAGTGATTTCCCTAGTTCTTTCCGGCTGCGGTTCCAAAAAGGATCTGCTTCGTTCGGAACTGCTGCCCATCGAAGACAATGCGTATGTTTCTTCTGAGGCTGTCATTGGCGATCTGGAAAAAAAGGAAACGGTGGATGCGGCAGCTTATTATCCTGTCGTGCAGGACCTGACGCCCGCAGCGGACGCTGTGGTGCTGGAATCCATGGAAGTGGATAATCTCGATGTTGTCAGGGAAGGGGATCTTCTTGTAAAGCTGCGGCCGTATTCGGAAGAAGAAATCGCCGAAAAGGAGCAGGCCATTGCGGCAAAGGAAGCGGAGTATACCCGGCAGACGGCATATTATGCCCAGGAACGGGACCAGCTGAATGCACAGTATGCTTCCGCAGACGCCTATGACCGTGCCATCATTACACAGAAACTGGCAGCCAATGAAATCAATAATAATTATATGGCAACGGAAAATCAGACGGAAATCGATCAGATGAAAAAAGAACTGGAAGCCATGAAAGCCGTTCAGGGAGACTGCAATATTTACGCACCTTTTGACGGCGTTGTGGACAACGTATTTATCCGGACGGAGGGAACGGTGCTGACCTCCCAGTCTGTGGTACTGCGTATGCATTCCATCGATACGGTAGTCGTTTATTTTGACGATCCGGGATATACTTACTTTGGCAATACCGTTACCATTCTGGCGGGTTCCGGAGATAAGCAGCAGAAAATACAGGGAACCGTGGTCTGTGCCGATCATTATTTGCCGGATATGTTAAAGCAGGGCAAAGTTTACGTGCGTCTGGACGGAGAATACGACAAAAACAATCTGGATCCCCTGAAGGCAGAACTTGCGACCTACCGTGCGGGCCAGGTGCTGATGACAAAAAGTTCCGGTGTTTTTACGATTAAGGACAAATCCTATGTGTTTATTCTTGAGGACGGCGAGCTCAGGCGCCGCCATGTGCTGACCGGCGGGTCAGACGGGGAAAATACATGGATTCTGCAGGGTATCGATGAACATGACGTCGTATATTTGCAGTAAGGAGGGGACCGCATATGTTTGATTTTGTTATTCAAAAAATGCTGAACTGCAAATGGATCATGATCTGCCTGCTGATCGGCAATATTTTCATGGTTTCCGTCGCCTGTGCTAATCCCATGTATACGGATGCGATACAGATCAAATCCCTGAACCGCAAGATCAGTGATTACGTGGAAGAAAACAATGCGTATCCCGGTACCGTTACCGTAGATGCGGTACTTGAATCCAAAAACGGCGCGGCGAACACGGAAAGCTTTGTCAAAGCCCGGGAAACCTTCCAGGGCATGCAGAAGAAATTCAAACTGGACAGCCTGGAGGAAGTCAGCCATTATTACGTTGAAAAAATGCCGGCGCTGACAGAAAATATTTACGGCGATGCGCAGAAGGAAGTCAGTCTTGCCATCGGGTATATGAGCGATTTTCCGGAGCATACGAAGATGGTTTCCGGAGAAATGTATGCCGGCAAGGTGACAGATGACGGCATCATCGACGCGGTGATTTCCCAGAAAGGGCTGGTGACCCAGCGGCTGATTCTCGGGGAGATTCTGACCTTTGACGATATCAAACTGACCGACGGAAATCCTTTAAAAATTCGTATCAGCGGCGTTTTTGAAAACAGCAGAGAAGATGATCTGTACTGGGTGAATTCCCCCAACGCCCTGGCATCGGAGCTGTTCATCGATGAAAATCTGTTTAAAGAACAGCTAATGAATGAAGACGATCCCCAAAATAAAATCCGGGCGGCCTTTTATCTGATTCTTGACTGCACCCAGATGCGTGAAAATAAAATCAGCCATCTGCTGGAACAGGCAAAATGGTACACAAATTATTACAGTCAGGAAAACGGGCAGGTATTTCGGGCGAATTTTGTATCGCTGCTGGAAGACCATGTCAAAATGATGTCCCGTGTGCGGGCGACGCTGCGTATTCTGCAGGTGCCCATTCTGATCCTTTTGATTGCATTTATCTGCATGGTTTCCGGACAGATTCTGGAAATCGAGAAAAACGATATTGCCATTTTAAAGAGCCGCGGGGCCGGAAAGAAACAGATTCTCCGGATTTATTTCCTGCAGAGCGCCGTCATCGCCGGCATTGCCGTGGTGATCGGCCTGCCCTTTGCGGCGCTGCTGTGTCAGTTGTTCGGGTCTGCCAATGCATTCTTAAGCTTTGTGTCCAGAGGCGCGCTGTCCCTCAGACTCACCTGGAGTGTGCTGGGATATTGCCTGGCTTCTGTCATTCTGTGTATGATTGCCATGATCGTTCCGGTATTTTCCTATGCAAATACTTCGATTGTGGAACATAAGCAGAATAAAAATTCTCTGAAAAAGAAGCCAATCTGGAAAAAGTTTTATCTGGATGTGCTGGTGACGGCGATATCCGTTTACGGACTGTTCACCTTCCACCGGCAGCAGGATACGCTGGCCGCCGCCGTAAAGAAAGGCGCGGCGCTGGATCCTTTGCTTTACCTGTGCTCCTCTTTGTTTATCATTGGAGTGGGACTGTTGCTTCTGCGTCTGTTGCCGCTGTTGCTGAAGCTGCTGTTTCGCGTGATCAAAAACAAGCTGGATCCGGCGGTATACGCGGCTTTCCTGCGGATGGTCCGGAGTTTTCACAAGCAGAATTTCATCATGATCTTCCTGATCCTGACGCTGGCACTGGGCATTTTCAATGCGAAAGCGGCCCATACCATTAACAGCAATGAGGAAAAACGGATCGATTATCAGGTCGGCGCCGACGTAGTACTGCAGGAAAAATGGATCAACGTCAATGAAGATGAGGCAGCAGGCGCCGGACAGGATGCGGAAAATGCAAATGCCCAAATGCCGGAGGAAGGACCGGTTTCCGCAGATGATTATATCGAACCTGATTTTGATAAGTATCTGACGATTGACGGCGTCAGACATGCTGCGAAGGTATATGTGACGGACGACGCAACGATTTCCGTCATGACCGATATCAGCGATATTGAGGAAAATATGGAATCCTACGATGAGGAAGTCATCAAAGCCTACTACGATTCCAAAGGGACGATCAAAGAGTATGCCGTCAGTCAGAAAGTGCAGCTGATGGGCATTCATACAAAGAATTTCGGGCAATCGGCCCGGTTTGATACCCGGCTGCTGCCCCGGCACTGGTATCATTATCTGAATGCGATTTCTCAGAACAGTACCGCGGTGCTGGTTTCGCAAAATTTCCATGATCAGCTGGGATATCAGCTGGGCGATCAGCTGTCTTATATCACGGCCACCGGCGAAAATATCACCGGTATCATTTTCGGCTTTGTGGATTACTGGCCCACCTATAATCCCCAGACGCAGGTGGTGGACGAAAGCGGCAATGAAACCAGTATGCCGAACTTCCTGATTGTGGCCAATCTGTCCCGGCTGCAGGCAGTGGACGGGGTACTGCCGTATCAGGTCTGGCTGGATGTGGAGGATTCCACCCAGTGTGTGTATGATTTTATCGGTGAAAAAAACATTAAACTGGATTACTTCAATGACAGTTACGCGGCGCAGATCGACATGAAAAACGATCCGATGATCCAGGGAACCAACGGTATACTGACCATGGGCTTTATCGTCATTTTGATTCTGGCCGTGACAGGTCTGCTGATTTACTGGGTCATCTCCGTGCAGTCCAGAGCGCTTCAGTTCGGTATTTTCCGTGCCATGGGCATGACCATGAAAGAAATTTTACGGATGCTGATCTGCGAGCAGGCGATCATCACGTTGCCGTCGATATTGCTTGGCGTTGCCTGCGGACTGACGGCGGCAAGGCTGTTTGTACCGCTGATTCAGATTGCATACAGCTCGGGCGATCTGTCGCTGCCGCTGTCCATGGCAGGCGCCTTCTGGGACATTTCCAAGATGTTTATCGTTGTATTCCTGGGAATCGGCGCATGTACCTGGATGATCGGCAGGATGATCAACCGGATCCATATATCACAGGCTTTGAAACTGGGGGAGGATTAAAATGGCGGAAGCAATTATTCAGGCGGATCATATTTCCAAAATATTTCCCATGCCTTCCGGAGAGGATTTTTACGCGCTGAAAGATATTTCACTGACGATCCCGAAGGGGAAGCTGACGATTTTCCGGGGACGTTCCGGTTCCGGAAAAACCACCCTGATGAATGTGCTGTGCGCGCTGGATGCGGCCAGCAGCGGGACTGTACTGTTTGACGGAATCGATCTGACGGGAAAAAATGAAGATGAATGTTCCCTGATTCGCAGAGACCGCATCGGATTTGTTTTTCAGTCGGTGGCGCTGATCCCCATGATGACGGCTTATGAAAATGTGGAATATGCGCTGCGCCTCGGAAACTACGAGGGAGATTATGCTGCGCGGGTCATGGAATGTCTGAAGATGGTCGGACTGGCCAACCGGGCGGATCATCTGCCGGAAGAAATGTCCGGCGGCGAGCAGCAGCGTGTGGCCATTGCCAGGGCCATTGCCCATCGGCCCAAGGTCATATTTGCGGATGAACCCACGGCAGAGCTGGACACCAATACGGGACTGCAGGTGGTCAAAATTTTCAAGGAGCTGGTGGAAAAAGAAGGGGATACGGTTGTCATGACCACCCACGACGTAGGGCTGATGGAAGTCGGCGATCTGGTATACGAACTGGAAGACGGGGCCATTACCTCGGTCACGCACAATGACAGGGAGGCGGATGCATAATGCAGGAAAACGCATTGGAAGAAAAACAGGATATGCCGCTGATTGTCTGTGACAATCTGGTAAAAATCTATAAGACCAGGGATTTTGAAGTCATGGCGCTGCAGGGACTGGATATTACCATTCAGGCTGGGGAAATGCTGGCCATTGTCGGAAACAGCGGAAGCGGAAAAAGTACCTTTCTGAATATGATCGGCGGGCTGGACAAACCCACGGCGGGAAAACTCTATGTGGATGGCAAAAATCTGTTTTCCATGGATGAGGAAAGCCTGATTTCCTACAAAAAAAATACGGTAGGATTTGTATGGCAGAACAATGCCAGAAACCTGCTGCCGTATCTGACGGCGCTGCAGAATGTACAGATGCCGCTGCTTTTGGACAACGCAAATGACCGGGACGCCCGGGCGCTGGAACTGCTGGAACTGGTGGGGCTGCGGGATAAAAAAGACAGCAAACTCAGTCAGCTTTCCGGCGGGGAACAGCAGCGGATTGCCATTGCCATTGCCATCGCCAACCGGCCGAAGATCCTGCTGGCGGATGAGCCTACGGGGTCGGTGGACTTAAAAACCGGAAACTATATTCTGGATATTTTCCGGAAAATCAACCGGGAAGAGCATACGACCATTATCATTGTTACCCATAATCCGGATCTGGCGGACAAGGTCAGCCGGGTGGTCTCCATCCGGGACGGGAAGATTTCCAGTGAAAAAATCATGAAGGAAAGTTACCGGCGCAGGCTGGATGAGGTGAAACTGTTCTCCGAACAGAGTGAGGAGGAACAGAAAATGCAGCATTTCGTCCATGAAGAGTATGCGATTCTGGATCGTTTCGGCCGTGTACAGATTCCGTCGGATATGATCGAACAGATGGGCATCAAGTCCCAGCGTGTCAAGATGGAATATGTGGACGGGAAAATAATAATCACGCCTGAAAAATAACAAATTTCGAGTTGCCCTCATATAATATCTCAAAAGAAATCGGATGGATATTATATGGGGGCATTTCTGGATTTTTCCAATGTATCCTTTGCATATCATACAAAAGCCGGTGAAACGCCGGCTTTAAACAATGTATCATTTCAGGTCGAAGAGGGGGAATTTGTGTCGGTGGTGGGTCCTTCCGGCTGCGGAAAATCGACGATTCTCTCCCTGATTGCCGGCCTGCTCGTGCCGGAGGAAGGCAGTATTTCCATTAACGGGGAAAATACCGGCATCGGCTATATGCTGCAGAAGGATCATCTGTTTGAATGGCGCAGTGTTTACAAAAACTGTATTCTGGGGCTGGAAATCCGGAAACAGAAGACGGAAGAAAATCTGATGCGGGTGGAAAATATGCTGATTCAGTACGGCCTGATGCCTTTTCGCAATGCCAGGCCATCCGAACTGTCCGGGGGGTTAAGGCAGCGGGCGGCGCTGATCAGGACGCTGGCTTTAAATCCGCAGATGCTTTTGTTGGATGAACCATTCAGCGCGCTGGATTACCAGACCCGGCTGGCGGTGGGCAGCGACATCTGTGAAATCATTCGAAACGAGCACAAAACCGCGCTTATGGTAACCCATGATCTGTCGGAGGCCATTACGTTGGGCAGCCGGATCCTGGTACTGTCGAAGCGGCCGACCCGGATCATTTATGATGCTAGGATCCAGTTTCCGGAAGGCTTAAGCGCACTGCAGAAGCGCAATACGAAAGAGTTTCAAGATTATTTTCAGACCGTCTGGGAGGTGCTCAACAATGGCAAAGCATAAGGATACATGCAGCAATCAGGAACGCTATATCAGGAAACAGAAAAAAGACCGGCGCATGATCAATTTCTGGCGGGTGGCCGGTGTGATTTTTCTGCTTGGTATCTGGGAACTGGCAGGACGAATGGGCTGGCTCGATACCTTTATCTTTTCCGGCCCCGTTAAAATCGTACAGTGCTTTTGCCGGATGCTGCGCTCTCAGGATCTTTTGCGGCATACGTGGATTACGTTAAAGGAAACCCTGATCAGTTTTCTGCTGATGATCGGCATAGGTACGGCCTTTGCCATGCTGCTGTGGCGTTTTGAACGGCTGGCGAAGATCTGCGAACCCTATTTTGTGGTTCTCAATTCCCTGCCCAAATCGGCGCTGGCCCCGTTGCTTCTGGTATGGCTGGGGGCAAACATGCGGACCATTATTGTTTCAGGTATTTCCATTGGCGTCTTCGGTGTTATTTTAAATCTGCATACCGGATTTTTAAAAGTGGATCCCGAACAGATCAAACTGATCGAAACTTTAGGCGGCGGCCGCAGAGCCGTGCTTTCCAAGGTGGTGCTGCCCAGCACCCTGCCGATCCTGATCAGTGTGATGAAGGTGAACATCGGCTTAAGCCTGGTGGGCGTGGTCATCGGCGAATTTTTTGCCGCCAGCGAAGGCCTGGGATATCTGATCATTTACGGCAGCCAGGTTTTCAAACTGGATATGGTGGTAATGAGCATTGCCCTGCTCTGTATTCTGACCATTCTGTTTTATCAGGCCATACAATTGTTGGAAAAAAGTATTTTAAATAGATTTACTTTGTAGTATAATAAAACAACACAGGATGAGGGGAAGGCTTATGCGAAGCATAACTTTCAATGCCTTCCGACGACTTGGCAGGTGCGCTCTTTGGGCGCGCGTGCCGCTACATATTATACAAGGGAGTGGATACAAATGTTTTTGGTCATCGGACTGATGTCCTATATGTTTTTATTTATTATTTTCCTGATTGTGGCGCTGGGCTTTACCCAGTTTAAAGGATTTACGCGGCGGGAAGTGAAGCAAAGCGGGTGGGCTGCCATCAAACCCAATTACTGGGCGGCGTTTGCCGTGTCGGCGATTTTTTCGATTATCGCCAATATTCCTTCCAATCTGACGGCCATCCGGGTGGAATACAGATTGCCCGATATACTGGAAGAGGGCTACGATCAGATTGGAACGCTTTATGAAGATGCGATTTCACAATATTCTCAGCAGACGCTGTCTTATATCACTTCTTCCCGGTTTTTTATTTTTTCCGTGATTGCCCTGCTTGTGACGATTTTCATTGTGAATATCGCGAATGTTGGGTGCAGCCGGTTTTTTGTGTGCAGCATGCGGGAAAACGCATCCTTTGGCGAGTTGTTTTTCGGATTCCGGGACGGGCATTTCAGCAATCTCTGCCTTGTGATGTTCTTAAAAGAACTCTTTATTTTCCTCTGGTCGCTGCTGTTTGTGATCCCGGGTATCATCAAGAACTTCCAGTACAGCATGGTAGAGTATATTTTAGCGGAGCATCCGGATATGCATTATAAAGAGGCATTTCGTCTCAGCAAGGAAATGACCCGGGGCAATAAATGGCGGATCTTTGTATTCGGCATCTCCTTTATCGGCTGGGCCATTTTAGGACTGCTGTTCTTCGGCATCGGCGCCTTGTTTATCAGTCCTTTTATCAACGCCGCTTACGCCAATCTGTACCTGCGGCTGAAGGATAATCTCAGCGAGGAAGACCGGAGAATGTATTTTTCTTCCGAGGAAGATGTGGTAGATACAGAAGCGGAAATCTACGAATAAAAAACTGAAAAATTCTGTTGAATAATCAAAAAAGATATGATATGATACTCTGCGTGTGATCGCAGGACCACACGCGGACATGCTGGAATAGCTCAGTCGGTAGAGCACTTCACTCGTAATGAAGGGGTCGAGGGTTCAAGTCCCTTTTCCAGCTTATAGCTTAAAAAAATGGTCGGTTCGGCCATTTTTTTATATCCGGAAACTTCAGACAGGAGCAGAGGATGAACAAGGTCAATTATCAGAAAGAACTGGAAAAAGTGCTTCAGAAAAACAGCGCGGAAAACCGGGTGCCTTCCCTGCTGCTGCACGCCTGCTGTGCGCCCTGCAGCTCCTATTGTCTGGAATATTTGAACCGGTATTTTCAGATCACGGTATTTTTCTATAACCCCAATATTGACGATGCGGCAGAGTATGCCCGCCGAAAGGCGGAACTGCTGCGGCTGATTGCAGAAATGCCCATGGAACGGGAAGTGTCTGTGCTGGAGGCGCCCTACGACAGTGCTGCATTTTTACAGATCGCGAAAGGATTGGAATCTGAAAAGGAAGGCGGCGCCCGCTGTAAGCGCTGCTTCGCGCTGCGGCTGGAGGAAACTGCAAAAACCGCGGCAGCCGGCGGCTTTGATTATTTCACGACGACCCTGACCATCAGTCCCTTAAAAAACGCGGCGCTTTTAAATGAAATCGGACAGGCCGCGGCCGAAAAGTATCAGGTATCCTTTCTTCCCTCGGATTTTAAAAAGAATAACGGATATTTACGCTCCATTGCCCTGTCCAAAGAATACGGGCTGTATCGTCAGAATTACTGCGGATGCAGCTTTTCCAAGGGGCAATCTTTGGATTGAAACCGGGAAAACATTATGCTATGATGTCTAAAATATATGTGCAAACATGAAAGAAAAGGAAAGTTGGTAAGAAAAATGGCAGATCAGAAACTGAAAGTCGGCGTTTTAGGCGCGACAGGTATGGTAGGACAGAGATTCATTACGCTTCTGGCGGAGCATCCCTGGTATGAAATCACATGTGTAGCGGCTTCGCCCCGTTCTGCGGGCAAGACCTATGAGGAAGCCGTCGGCGGCAGATGGAAAATGGACACCCCCATGCCGGACTGCGTCAAAGATATGGTTGTTTATAATATCAATGAGGTGGAAACGGTTTCTTCCATGGTGGATTTCGTATTCAGCGCGGTAGATATGAGCAAGGATGAAATCCGTGCAATTGAAGACGCCTATGCGAAAGCGGAAACGCCTGTGGTTTCCAACAACAGCGCACACCGCTGGACCCCGGATGTACCCATGATCGTGCCGGAAATCAATCCGGAGCATATCGACGTCATTTCGGCGCAGCAGAAGCGTCTGGGCTGCAAACGCGGTTTTGTGGCAGTGAAGCCCAACTGTTCGATTCAAAGCTATGCGCCGGCACTGTTTGCTTTGCGGGAATATGAACCGGAAGTCGTGGTAGCCACCACATATCAGGCCATTTCCGGCGCTGGCAAGACCTTCCGTGACTGGCCGGAAATGATCGACAATGTGATTCCGTTTATCAGCGGAGAGGAAGAGAAGAGTGAGAAAGAGCCCTTAAAGCTCTTTGGCAAGGTGGAAAACGGCGTGATCGTTCCCGCCGCGTCGCCGGTCATTACCACACAGTGTATCCGTGTTCCGGTACAGGACGGACATACGGCGGCGGTTTTCGTAAACTTTAAAAAGAAACCCTCCAAAGAGGAAATCATTGAAAAATGGAACAGTTTCCGCGGCCTTCCGCAGGAACTGGCGCTTCCCAGCGCGCCGAAGCAGTTTTTGCGTTACATGGAAGAAGACAATCGTCCCCAGGTGCAGTTAGACCGGGATTATGAAAACGGCATGGGTATCTCTCTCGGACGTTTGAGAGAAGATACGGTTTATGATTATAAGTTTGTCGGCCTCAGCCACAATACCTTGCGGGGCGCGGCAGGCGGCGGCGTGCTCTGCGCGGAGCTGCTGACCGCAAAGGGCTATATCAGCGCGAAATAATCAGATGAGGTGTAAAACATGGGGATCACAAAAAGAAAATTCGGGGAAACCAAAAACGGGGAATGTGTTTCTGCATATCTGCTGAAAAATGCCAATGGCATGGAGGCGGAAATGCTTGATTTCGGCGCGATTCTGCGTGTATTGAAAGTGCCGGACAAAAACGGCGCATTTTTGGACGTGGTACATGGCTTTGACAGCGTGAAAGGCTATGAAGATCACAATGATACCTATTACGGCGCAACCATCGGCCGCTGTGGCAACCGCATCGCCGGGGCGCAGTTTGTACTGGACGGAAAAACCTATCCGCTGGATGCCAACGACGGAAAAAACAATCTCCACGGCGGTTTCGCCGGTTATGAGCATCGGATGTTTACGGTACGTGAGATGCAGGATAACGACACACCTTCCGTATGTTTTTCTCTGCACAGCCCGGATATGGATCAGGGTTTTCCGGGAAATCTGGACTTTTGTATTACCTATCAGCTGACGGCGGATAATACGCTGCAGCTTTCCTATGCGGCGATGTCGGATCAGAAAACCATCATCAATCCCACCAATCACAGTTACTTTAACCTGAACGGGCACCAGTCCGGAACGATTCTGGATCAGGAAGTGATGATCTGCGCCGACGCCTTTACCTGGGCGGACGCGGAAAGCATTCCCACCGGTGAACTGGTTTCCGTGGAAGGAACGCCCATGGATTTCCGCAGCTTCCATACCATCGGCGAACGCATTGATCAGGAGGATACGGCATTAAAGTATGGCAATGGCTACGATCACAATTATTGTGTCAATGATACAGGCAAAATGAAAAAAATCGCGGCGCTGCGATCGGCCCGAAGCGGTATTTTGATGGAAGTGGAAAGCGATCTGCCCGGCATGCAGCTGTATACCGGCAATTTTATCAAAGGCAATCAGACCGGCAAGGGCGGGGTCTGCTATCCGCGCAGAAGCGGCGTCTGCTTTGAAACCCAGTATTATCCCGACGCCATCCATCATCCGGAATTTAAGCAGCCGGTTTATGCGGCCAATGAGACGATGCGTTCCACGACCCGGTATCATTTTTCGATACTGTCATAAGCAGCCTTTGGAAGGAAATTATGGCAAAAGATTTGTTTATTGCGGAAAAACCCTCGGTGGCCGCTGCATTTGCAGAAACGCTGCAGGTAAAAGGCAGCAGAAAAGACGGCTATCTGGAGGACGACCGGTATGTGGTGACCTGGTGTTACGGGCACTTGATAAGCATGAGCTATCCGGACAAGTACGATCCGGCCATGAAAAAATGGAGCCTGGAAACCCTGCCGTTTTTGCCGGAGACCTATTTGTACGAAATCATTCCTTCGGCTTCCACACAGTTTAAGATCATCAAAAAACTGCTGAACCGGAAAGACATTTCCTGCATTTACGTCTGCACCGACGCCGGACGGGAAGGAGAGTATATCTATCGCCTGGTGGAGCAGATGGCGGGCGTACAGGGAAAAAGCAGGAAACGGGTCTGGATCGATTCCCAGACCCAGGATGAAATTCTGCGGGGGATCCGGGAGGCAAAGGACCTGTCGGCATACGATGCGCTGGCGGCCTCGGCCTATCTGCGGGCACAGGAAGATTACCTGATGGGCATCAATTTTTCCAGACTTCTGACCTTAAAATACGGCCGTGTGCTGGCGGGACTGACCGATCAGAAATACACGGTGGTGGCCGTGGGACGGGTCATGACCTGCGTACTGGGCATGATCGTCCGAAGGGAGCGGGAGATCCGCAGCTTTGTGAAAACCCCGTTTTACCGGATCATTGCCAAGGTACAGGCAGGAGAGCAGCGCTTTGATGCCGAAATGAAAATCGACGAAACCAGCCGGTATTTCGCAAGTCCGAAGCTTTACAAAAATGTGGGTTTTCTTGAGAAGGCGGATGCGGAGGCCTGTGTCAAATATCTTTCCGAAAAGAAACCGCTGCAGCTGGAAGTGACGGCGGTTCAGAAAAAACAGGAAAAAAAGAATCCGCCCCTTTTATACAATCTGGCGGAACTGCAGAATGAAGCGTCGAAGCTCTGGAAACTGAGTCCCGATGAAACCTTAAAAATCGCCCAGGAACTCTATGAAAAGAAGCTGACGACCTATCCCAGAACCGACGCCAGGGTGCTTTCTTCGGCCGTGGCGGCGGAAATCAATAAAAATCTGTCGGGGCTTTGTCACTTTGCACCCCTTGCACAAACAGCGGCGTATATTCTGGATGAAAATCTCTGGCAGACACTGGGCAAAAGCCGATATGTCAATGATAAAGCCATCAGCGACCATTATGCCATCATTCCCACCGGGCAGACCCAGCGCTACGTATCCTTAAGCGATACCGCAAAACAGGTTTACGAAGCTATCTGCCGGCGGTTTCTGGCGATCTTTTATCCGCCCGCGGTGTATCAGAAGGCAAATCTGACTATGAAACGGGAAACGGAAACCTTTACCGCAGGCTGTAAGGTGCTCAAAACCCCCGGCTATCTGGAAGTGTACGGCGGCTTTTTCGGAAAAAAGGAAGATGAGGACGCAGTGGCGGACACAGGACTTTTGGATCTTCTGCAGTCGCTGAAAAAGGGCATGCTGCTGGGCGTCAATCGTTTTTCCATTAAAACCGGCGAGACTAAACCGCCGGTAAGGTATAATTCCGGCGCCATGATCCTGGCTATGGAAAACGCCGGACAGCTGATCGAAGACGAGGAGCTGCGGGCCCAGATCAAAGGCTGCGGCATCGGCACCAGCGCCACAAGGGCGGAAATCTTAAAAAAGCTCATTGCCAACAAATATATCAAACTGAACAAACGGACGCAGATTCTTTCTCCCTGCCTTCTGGGCGAGCTGATCTGTGATACTGTGGCCGTTTCTGTGCGCTCCCTGCTGAATCCGGAACTGACTGCAAGCTGGGAAAAGGGGTTGCAGCTGGTAGCCTCCGGGGAGATCACTGGTACGGAATACGCAGATAAATTGAAAGCCTATATTGCCAAAAAAGTTGCTGCAGTCATCGACTTGGACAATCAGGCAATGGTACGGCAGTTTTACGGCCGGATCCGGCAGTATTATCAGAAATAACAGGAGGACACCATGCAGGAAATTACAATTCCGTCGCTGTTTGACTTGTCAAAGGCGGGACTGGCGGAAAACCTCTTTGCGGGACATACATATCCATGGGAGGTTTTGCCATATATTCATGATTATATTCTGGAACTGGGGAAAATCCTGGATCCGGCGCAGTTTGTGGAACGCGCACCCCAGGTGTGGATACACCGTTCGGTGCAGATTGCGGACACGGCAACCATCAACAGCCCCTGTATTATTGACGAAGGGACCGAAGTACGGCCCGGCGCTTTTATTCGCGGAAACGCGCTGATCGGAAAACATGCGGTGGTGGGCAATTCCACCGAAGTAAAAAATGCAGTGATTTTTGAAGGCGTACAGGTGCCCCATTATAATTATGTGGGAGATTCAGTACTGGGCTATAAGGCACATATGGGCGCCGGCGCCATTACCTCCAATATCAAAGCTGATAAGACCAATGTGGTGGTCAAAGGAAACGGCTATGCCCTTGCAACCGGCCTTCGCAAAATGGGCGCCATGCTGGGAGATTACACAGACATCGGCTGCAACAGCGTATGTAATCCGGGCACCATCGTCGGCAGACATACGAACGTTTATCCGCTTTCCATGCTGCGGGGCGTGATTCCGGCGGATTCGATTTACAAAGGAAAAAATGAAATTGTGGCGAAGAAAAAAACTTTCGATTGATTTTATTGATGAATCATGTATAATAACAAAGAGAAAGTTGGGTACTTTGCTTTGCTGCTCCAAACTATAAAAGAAGAAATGAGGTAGATGATAAGATGGCACAGATTGATTTAACAAAGTATGGCATTACCGGTACCACGGAAATCGTGTACAATCCTTCCTATGAGATGCTGTTTGCGGAAGAAACCAAACCGGATCTGGAAGGTTACGAAAAAGGCCAGGTGAGCGAACTTGGCGCGGTCAATGTAATGACGGGTATTTATACGGGACGTTCCCCGAAAGATAAATACATCGTTATGGATGCAAACTCCAAAGATACCGTCTGGTGGACATCCGAAGAGTATAAAAACGACAATCATCCCATGTCAGAAGAAACATGGGCAGTGATCAAAGATATTGCCAAGGAAGAACTCTCCAACAAGAGGCTGTTCGTTGTAGACGCATTTTGCGGCGCAAACAAAGACACCCGTATGGCGATCCGCTTCATCATGGAAGTTGCATGGCAGGCACATTTCGTAAAGAATATGTTTATCCAGCCTTCTGAAGAAGAATTAAAGGATTTCGAACCGGATTTTGTAGTTTACAATGCTTCCAAGGCAAAAGTAACCAATTACAAAGAGCTGGGTCTGAATTCTGAAACCGCGGCTGCATTCAATATCACCAGCCGTGAGCAGGTCATCATCAATACCTGGTACGGCGGCGAGATGAAGAAGGGTATGTTCTCCATGATGAACTACTATCTGCCGTTAAAGGGCATCGCTTCCATGCACTGCTCCGCCAACACAGATATGAACGGTGAAAATACTGCCATCTTCTTCGGCCTTTCCGGCACAGGAAAGACAACGTTGTCCACAGATCCCAAGCGCCTTCTCATCGGTGATGATGAGCACGGCTGGGACGACAACGGCGTATTCAATTTCGAAGGCGGCTGCTATGCCAAGGTTATCAATCTTGACAAGGAGTCCGAACCCGATATCTACAATGCAATCAAGCGCAATGCGCTGCTTGAAAACGTAACGCTGGATGCGGAAGGAAAGATTGATTTTGCAGATAAGAGCGTAACCGAAAACACACGTGTATCTTATCCCATCAATCATATTCAGAATATCGTTCGCCCGGTTTCCGCAGCACCCGCAGCGAAGAGCGTGATCTTCCTGTCAGCGGACGCTTTCGGCGTACTGCCTCCCGTATCCGTACTGACACCGGAGCAGACACAGTACTACTTCCTGTCCGGCTTCACAGCGAAGCTTGCAGGAACCGAGCGCGGCATTACAGAGCCGACACCTACATTCTCCGCATGCTTTGGCCAGGCTTTCCTGGAACTGCATCCCACAAAATATGCAGAGGAACTGGTGAAGAGAATGGAAATGAACGGTGCGAGAGCATATCTGGTCAACACCGGCTGGAACGGCACAGGCAAGCGTATTTCCATCAAGGATACCCGCGGCATCATTGATGCGATTTTAAACGGAGACATCGACAAAGCGCCCACCAAGAAGATCGACTACTTCAATTTTGAGGTTCCGACAGAGCTTCCCGGTGTGGATACCAACATTCTGGATCCCCGCGATACCTATGCGGACGGCGCCGAATGGGATGCCAAGGCAAAGGATCTGGCACAGAGATTCATCAAGAACTTTGCGAAATACGAAGGCAATGCCGCAGGAAAGGCACTGGTTGCTGCCGGCCCGCAGCTGTAATTCAATCGCTGCCTGAGATACATGGAGGACGATACGGGAAAAAATAAATTTTTTAAAAAGAATCCAGTATATACCATTGTATTTGGGCATAGATTAGAGTAAACTAAATACAAGAGATGATTCCTGGGATGTTCGACAATCCTACTGTTTTGAACCTACATTTTTTTGACGGGATTCCTATATGTATTGAGATATGTCAGGCCGCCGTTTGCAGCGGAAGACAAAAGATCAATCTGCGGTTACCCACCTGGCTTAGGCTAGGCGTCAAATCGTAGGAAACGGCATTTCGGGGTTTTCATAAGCGGTCTGCATTATGCAGGCCGCTTTTCACGTTTTACGCATATTTGCTTCCGCCACCCTCATATATTGGACAAAAAGAACGGGAGCTGGAAGATATGAAAAAGACGGGTAAAATTTTGTTTTTGTTATTGCTTTCTATACTGATTTCCCTTATTTCGTTTCTGTCTGTGCATTATCAGGATAAGATCACGGAAAAGGAGCGTTTTGGCAGCCGTTATATTTCCGTGGTGATTTCCACCTCGGATTATTCCGGCATTTATCATGATAATGTGATTCTGTCTTCAGAAAAAAAGATCCGGATCCGGCGGGATAATGAAATCGAGATTGTCCCGAAAAAGGAAAACTGTGCTTTCAGCAGAAACGAATGCGTGCCGGGAAGCGTTTTACATATTGAAACAGAAGAGGACGCAAAGCTGCAAATTGATTCTCTTGTACGGGCCCAGGGCTGCCCTTCCTATTTTGGCTCCATTGATCTGTATGGGACGGAAAACGGATACGTCATCGTCAACTGTCTGCCGCTGGAAACCTATCTGCGTTTTGTGGTGCCCAGTGAAATGCCTTCAGATTACGGGAATGAGGCCTTAAAGGCCCAGGCGGTCTGCGCCCGAACCTTTGCGATGCAGCATATTTCAAATCCGGCATATCCGGAGTATCATGCCAATCTGGACGACAGTATCCGGTATCAGGTTTACAACAATCAGGACTGCAATGCGAACACAGACCAGGCAATTGCAGATACCGCAGATATGGTGCTGGAATATCAGGATACCCTGATTTCCACTTACTATTTTTCCACGTCCTGGGGATATTCCACCGATCCTTCCATCTGGAACGGCGCAGCCTGTGACTATTATCAGTCGAAAGAAATTTCCGAAGCCCACGAATTTATGGATCTGACGGATGAGGCAGTATTTGCCGCCCAGCTGCAGGACAATACAGATACCTATGAACATGAAGAACCATGGTATCGCTGGTCCTATACTTTAAGTGCGGATGAAATTATCGAAAATATCAATACCTGTCTGGATTTTGACGTATCCTCCATACAGTCCCTGTCCGTGGAACAGCGCCGGGCGGGCGGCAGCGTCAGTGATCTGCAGGTGGTGTCCGGCGATCAGGTCTACGATCTGACCAGGGAAGCAGACGTGCGGAATATATTTATCCCGAAACAGGCGGACATCACCCGCAATGACGGCTCCGTACTGCACGGATATGAAAAATGTCCCAGCTCGTATTATCGTCTGGAACCGGCCTATGAAAACGGAATGCTGACGTCATGTAAAGTCATCGGCGGCGGCTGCGGGCACGGGCTGGGCATGAGCCAGAATGCCGCGAAAGCACTGGCGGCAGAAGGGAAAAATTATCAGGAAATTCTGACTTATTTCTATGCCGGAACCAACGTCGCCGCGTTTCCGTCGTAAAAAGCGCAGCGGGATTATTGCATTTCACGCGGGGCTTTGGTAAAATAGAAAGACAACACAGGAGAAGCGCGGGCTTTTTCTGTGGAAACAGAAAGAAGATGATTTTCACGAAGGCAAGGCCGGGTGATTTTTTAAATCATATCAGGACGCAGGGGATTCGCCCCGGACTGGACGGAATCGGAAAGCTGCTGGACGAGCTTGGCGATCCCCAGTCGTTTCTGAAGTGTATTCATGTGGCGGGAACCAATGGCAAGGGATCCCTCTGCATGTTTCTGACTTCGGTTTTTGTACAGGCCGGTATCCGCTGCGGCGGCTTCAGTACGCCTGCGGTATATCGTATCAATGAAATGTTTGCAGTGGACGGACAGCCGATCAGTGACGAGGATTTTGTCCGGGTGGAAGAAATCGTACAGGAGGCCGCCGGAAGAGTTCAGGAGAAGTACGGGTTTCTGCCTACCGAATTTGAATGTGAAACCGCTATGGCTTTTGTGTGGTTTCATGAACAGGATGTACAGATCGTGCTGCTGGAATGCGGCATGGGCGGACAGCTGGACGCAACGAATATCATTTCCTCCAATCTGTGTGCCGCCATCACTTCAGTGAGCCTGGAGCATACCGCTTATCTTGGAAACAGTATGGAAGAGATCGCGGAAATGAAAGCAGGTATTATCAAGGACGGTTCCCCGGTTTTTGTACCGGATACGCTGCCGGAAAGCGTGCTTGCGGTGATCCGTAAATCTGCCTTTTTCCATCACAGCTATATGTTTTATGTGAAAGAATATCGGGAGATTCCCTTTGCGGTGCCATGCCAGCACCGTAACGCCGGGCTGGCGGTGGATATCTGCTATTATCTGAACTCTCTGGGGTATCGGATCACGGAACCCCAGATGCGGGAGGGCCTGCAAAAAGCCGTAATCCCGGGCAGATTTGAACAGGTCTGTGACAATCCGCCGGTGCTGTTGGACGGCGCCCACAATCCGGAGGCAGCGGCAGTGCTGGCCGAGGCTTTGCAGCTGCGGTTTCCCGGGCAAAAACTGTATTTGATTTACGGTGCAATGAAGGATAAAGACGCCGGCGCTGTGCTTTCTGTTCTGGCGCCCCTTGCAAAGGAACTGTTTCTGGTGCGTCTGCCCTCAGAAAGAGGCAGAAAACCTTCAGAACTGGCTGAAATTGCCGGAAAGGCCGGTTTTTCGGCCACTGTGATCGAAGATCCGAAAACGGCGCTGCGGCAGTGTCTGGCGCGTAAGGATCAGACGCCGGTGATCTGCTGCGGTTCATTTTCATTTTTATATCAGATAAAGGAATGTTTTACATATGATTGATCAGGATAAAATCAAAGAATCGGTACGCTTGTTTCTGGAGGCCATCGGCGAGGATCCGGAAAGGCCCGGACTTCTGGAAACGCCGGACCGGATCGCAAGAATGTCGGAAGAAATTTTTTCGGGCCTTGGGAAGGACTGTAAAGAGATTCTTTCCAAACGGTTTCCGGCGGATCATCCGGAAATGGTGCTGGAACGGGACATACAGTTTTACTCTGTCTGCGAACATCATCTGCTGCCGTTTTTCGGAAAAGTACATATCGCATACGTGCCCAACGGAGAGGTGGTTGGCATCAGCAAGCTGGCCCGCACCGTGGAGGTATATGCCAGACGCCCGCAGATTCAGGAACAGATGACCGCCCAGATTGCGGATGCCCTGATGGAGGAGCTCTCTCCCCGGGGCGTTATGGTTATGGTAGAGGCGGAACATCTCTGTATGAGTATGCGGGGAATCAAAAAGCCCGGCAGCAAAACCGTCAGTTACGCAAAACGCGGCGTATTTCAGGAGAAGAGCAGAGTACAGGAATTTTTTGAACTTCTGGAAAGCGATGCATATCATGATTATAGGAAACAGACAGTTTGACACAGACCACAATACCTATATCATGGGTATTTTAAATGTTACACCGGATTCTTTTTTTGACGGCGGGGCCCATGATCAGCTGACGGCGGCGCTGCAGCATACGGCGCGGATGATCGAAGAAGGCGCGGATATCATTGACGTTGGCGGCGAATCCACCAGACCAGGTCATACGCCGGTGGGTGCCGCAGAGGAAGCTGCGCGGATATTACCGGTGATCAAAGCCATCCGGCGGGAATTTGACATTCCGATTTCGGTGGATACCCATAAAGCCGAAGTGGCGAAAGCGGCCTTTGACGCCGGCGCAGATATGCTGAATGACATATGGGGGCTGAAAGACGACCCGCAGCTGGCGCCCCTTGTGGCGTCATATCAGGCTGCCTGCTGCCTGATGCACAACAGAAAACAGGCCGTTTACGAAGATCTGATTGCGGATGTAAAAAAGGATCTGAAAGCATCCGTGGAGATTGCCCTTGGGGCAGGAATTGCAAAAGAGAAGATTTTGCTGGATCCGGGAATCGGTTTTGCAAAAGATCCGGCGCAGAATCTGCAGATGACAAAGGAGGTGGGAAAACTAAAATCACTGGGGTACCCTTTGCTTTATGCATCCTCCAACAAGTCGTTTATCGGCGCTGTTCTGGAGACGGATGTAAATGACCGGCTGGCTGGAACCCTTGCCACAACCGTATGGGCCGTTCTGTCCGGATGCGCGTTTGTGCGGGTGCATCAGGTAAAGGAAAACAAACAGGTAATTCAAATGACAAAGGCTATCTTGGGAGGTAATACGAATGGATAAGATTATTATCAGAGACTTGGAAGTTTTTGCCAATCATGGGGTAAACGAGGAAGAAAATACCCTCGGACAGAAATTTATTATTTCGGCGGAATTTGATGTGGATCTGCAGCGTGCCGGCAAAGAGGACAATATCACCAAAACCATTAATTACGGCGAGCTGTGCAGAGACATTAAGCATTTTTCGGAAAATCATACTTATCGCCTCATTGAAGCGCTGGCGGAAAACCTGTCGTGTTTTTTGCTGAGAAAATATACGAGAATCAAGCAGCTGGAAATTGAAGTCAAAAAGCCATGGGCGCCGATCCATATGTCCCTGGATTATGTTTCCGTGGTAGTTACCCGGGGGTGGCATCTTGCTTTCCTGGGGCTGGGGTCCAATCTGGGAGATTCCAGAATGTTCCTTGAGGACGCCGTGGCCATGCTGGAAGCGGATAAAAACTGCGAAGTACTGAAGGTATCCGACTGGATCTGGACCAGGCCTTACGGGTATGTGGAACAGAATGATTTCCTGAACGGCTGTCTTTCCCTGCGGACGATTTACAATCCGCATGAACTGCTGAAAATGCTGCATAAGATAGAAAATTCCATGAAGCGGGAACGGGAATTCAAATGGGGCCCCAGAACGCTGGATATGGATATTTTG
The DNA here is from genome assembly GCA_947630695.1 of uncultured Lachnospiraceae bacterium. Classification (GTDB taxonomy): domain Bacteria; phylum Bacillota; class Clostridia; order Lachnospirales; family Lachnospiraceae; genus CANRIM01. The sequence goes on along the minus strand of CANRIM010000009.1, from coordinate 32,523 downwards.
TTCTATGACGATATTATTTTAAATAAAAAAGAACTGATCATTCCCCATCCGGATATGAAAAACAGGGACTTTGTTCTGAAGCCGATGAATCAGATCGCACCCTACATCATGCATCCGGTGTACCAGAAAACCATAAAGGAAATGCTGCAGGAGTATCTTGCTGCGCATCCGGAAACGTCGGAAAACGAATAAATCAGGCACAAAAAAGGCCTTTGCGCGTATTCTGTAAATAAGGATATCGAAAAGGTCTTTTTTTGTTTTGAAAAAACAGTATTATTTCGATCATGCTGCTACAACGCCGGTGGACGATCGTGTTGTAGAAGCAATGCTGCCGTATTTTCATGCGGCGTTTGCCAATCCTTCCGGTTCCTATACATTTGCGGAAGATATCCAGGATGCCGTGAATGATGCAAGAAAGCAGGCTGCACAGTTTATTCATGCCTCAGAATCGGAAATTTATTTTACCTCAGGCGGTACGGAAAGCGACAACTGGGCGCTGCGGGGCGTGATGCTGGCCAATGGGCAGAAGGGAAAACATCTGGTCACTTCCGCCATTGAGCATCATGCGATTTTAAATACCTGTCATTTTCTGGAGGAACACGGATATCAGGTGTCCTATCTGCCTGTCAGGCCAAATGGTTTTGTCAGTCCATCTGAATTGAAAAAAGCGATTCGGGACGACACCGTGCTGGTTTCCATCATGTTTGCCAATAACGAAATCGGAACCATTGAACCCATCCGGGAACTGGCCATGGTCGCCCATGCCAAAGGCGCTTTTTTTCACACGGACGCGGTACAGGCGTTCGGACATCTGCCGATCCACGTCAATGAACTGGGCATTGATCTTTTAAGCGCCAGCGCCCATAAATTTTACGGGCCGAAAGGGGTGGGCATCCTTTACAAGAGGGACAGTGTCAGCATTGATCCGCTGATCTTCGGGGGATCACAGGAAAAGAATCTGCGGGCGGGGACCTCCCATGTAACGGGGATCGTCGGACTGGGGGCGGCTGTGCGCTGTTGTGCAGCGGATCTTTCCCGGCGGATGCATCGTGAAACTGCGCTGCGAAATCACATGATCCGGCGGCTGACACGGGAAATTCCCAATGTGAAAATCAACGGCGATCTTTACCGACGGCTGCCCAACAATATCAGCGCCTCTTTCGGCGGCGTGGAAGCGGAATCACTGCTGATTCTGCTGGATGCCTGCGGGATCAGCGTTTCTACGGGAAGCGCCTGCAGCGCCCATTCGGATGCGCCCTCCCATGTACTGAAAGCCATCGGTTTGTCCGACCGGGAGGCAAGGAGCACCATCCGCTTTACCATCGGCGACGATACCACGCAGGAGGATACGGATTATGTTGTGGAACAGGTGAAGGAAAGCGTAAAAAAACTCCGGATGTATTCGCCGTTTTATGAGAAAAGAGGCTAAAAGCCCTTTATTTTGCCGCATTTTGGCGAACTGAGAAAAATGTATAAGAAAGAAAAGAAAAAATGCACAATATTTGTGAAAATAATGATTGATTATTTACTAAAAAATGGTTAAAATACCTGTAGGTTGATAAACTGTTAACAATATTATTAGGAGGAATTTTAACCATGGCAGTTAAAGTTGCAATTAACGGATTCGGCCGTATCGGTCGCCTGGCTTTCCGCCAGATGTTTCAGGCAGAAGGTTACGAAGTCGTAGCCATCAACGATCTGACAAGCCCCAAGATGCTGGCTCATCTTTTAAAGTATGATTCATCACAGGGCAGATATGCACTTTGCGATAAGGTAGAAGCAAAGGAAAACTCAATTGTTGTAGACGGCAAGGAAATCACGATTTATGCGGAGAAGGACGCCGCAGATCTTCCTTGGGGCAAGCTGGATATCGATGTAGTTCTGGAGTGTACCGGATTCTATACATCCAAGGAAAAAGCTTCTGCACATCTGAAAGCAGGCGCCAAGAAGGTTGTTATTTCCGCTCCTGCAGGAAATGATCTTCCCACCATCGTTTACAGTGTAAATGAAAACACACTGACACCGGAAGATACCGTTATTTCCGCTGCAAGCTGTACCACCAACTGTCTGGCCCCTATGGCTGATACATTGAACAAGCTGGCAAAGATCAAAAAAGGTTATATGACCACGATCCATGCTTACACCGGCGATCAGATGACACTGGACGGCCCGCAGAGAAAAGGCGATCTGAGAAGATCCCGCGCGGCTGCAGTCAATATCGTTCCCAACAGCACCGGTGCTGCAAAGGCCATCGGTCTGGTTATTCCGGAATTAAACGGCGTTCTGGACGGCTGCGCACAGCGTGTTCCGACCCCGACAGGTTCCCTGACACAGCTCATTGCGGTTTGTGAAGGCAAGGTTACTGAGGCAGACATCAATGCGGCGATGAAGGCTGCTGCATCCGATTCCTTCGGATACACAGAGGATGAGATCGTTTCTTCCGATATCATCGGCATTACCTACGGTTCTCTGTTCGACGCAACACAGACCAAGGTTATGGATATGGGCGACGGCACAACCCTTGTAAAGGTTGTTTCCTGGTATGACAATGAAAACTCATACACCAGCCAGATGGTTCGTACCATCAAATATTTTGCAGAGCTTGCATAATTCTGCGGAACAAAATGCAGTATAATCAATGATCATACGGGTCCGGCCACTTTCGGCCCGGACCCGTTATTTTTTTCAGGAAAGGAAAATCACTCATGTTAAACAAAAAATCAGTGGATGATATTTGTGTAAAGGGAAAACGTGTCCTTTGCAGATGCGATTTCAACGTACCTTTGAAAGATGGCGTGATCACGGATGAAAACCGTCTGGTAGCAGCGCTTCCGACTATTAAAAAACTGATGAACGACGGCTGCAAGCTGATTCTCTGTTCTCATCTTGGCAAACCCAAAGGGGAGCCGGTTCCTTCTCTGTCTCTGGCGCCCGTGGCAAAGAGACTGTCCGAACTGCTGAACACCGAAGTGAAATTCGTGCCGGATGATCAGGTGATTTCCGACGCAGTCAAAGCCGAACTTGCGAAAATGCAGGACGGCGACGTGGTATTGCTGGAGAACACACGTTACCGCAAGGAAGAAACGAAAAACGGGGAAGCTTTCTCCAAGGATCTGGCTTCCGTCTGCGATATTTTTGTCAATGACGCATTCGGAACCGCCCACAGAGCCCACTGCTCCAACGTAGGCGTTGCAGGCCTTGTGGATACGGCGGTTGTAGGATATCTGATGCAGAAAGAAATCGATTTCCTCGGAAACGCTGTAGAAAATCCCGTCAGGCCTTTCGTTGCCATCTTAGGCGGCGCAAAAGTGGCAGACAAGCTGAATGTAATCAACAATCTGCTGGAAAAATGCGATACGCTGATTATCGGCGGCGGTATGGCGTATACCTTCCAGAAAGCCAAAGGCCTGGAAGTTGGCACCTCTCTGGTAGACGATGAAAAGGTAGAATACTGTAAAGAAATGATCGCCAAGGCGGAGAAGCTGGGCAAAAAGCTGCTGCTTCCCATCGATGCCACCATTGCAAAAGCGTTCCCGGATCCCATTGATGCACCCATTGATGTGGCATATGTAGACGCCGACAAGATTCCTGCGGACAGCATGGGACTGGATATCGGCCCGAAGACTGCGGCACTGTTTGCGGAAGAAGTGAAATCTGCAAAGACTGTCGTATGGAACGGCCCTATGGGCGTATTTGAAAACCCGATTCTTGCGGCAGGTACCAAAGCAGTGGCACAAAGCCTTGCGGATACGGACGCAACCACCATTATCGGCGGCGGTGATTCCGCAGCTGCAGTGAACCAGATGGGATTTGGCCCGAAGATGAGCCATATTTCCACAGGCGGCGGCGCTTCTCTGGAATTCCTGGAAGGCATCGAACTTCCGGGCGTTGCTGCTGCAAATGACAAATAAGGAATCAGGAGGAACTTGTTATGGCCAGAAGAAAAATTATTGCCGGAAACTGGAAAATGAACATGACGCCTACCGAGGCGGTTGCGCTTGTTGATACGTTAAAACCCCTGGTAGTCAATGACGATGTAGACGTTGTATTCTGTGTACCGGCCATCGATATCATCCCCGCCATGGAAGCTGCAAAAGGAAGCAACATTGCCATCGGCGCGGAAAATCTTTACTTTGAAGACAAGGGTGCATATACCGGGGAAATTTCCCCTGCAATGCTGGTGGATGCCGGCGTGAAATATGTCATCATCGGCCATTCCGAACGGAGAGAATATTTCGCCGAAACCGATGAAACCGTAAACAAAAAAGTTCTGAAGGCCTTTGCTTACGGACTGACCCCCATCATCTGCTGCGGCGAGACCCTGACACAGCGCGAACAGGGTATCACCATCGACTGGATTCGCCAGCAGATCAAGATTGCTTTCCTGAATGTGACTGAGGAACAGGCAAAGAAGGCGGTCATCGCTTATGAACCCATCTGGGCCATTGGTACCGGCAAAGTTGCCACCACCGAGCAGGCGGAAGAAGTCTGTGCGGCCATCCGTGCCTGCATCAAAGAACTCTACGGTGCAGAAACCGCAGAAGCGATCCGGATTCAGTACGGCGGCAGCGTGTCTGCTTCCAGCGCACCGGAGCTGTTTGCACAGCCTGACATCGACGGCGGTCTGGTTGGCGGCGCTTCGCTGAAACCAGATTTCGGAAAGATCGTAAATTACAACAAATAAATCTGATACCGGCTGCCGTACCTTTCGGCAGCCGGTAGAATATCAAACACAGATGTTTTTCCACTGGAGGCCGGGCAGATGAAAACAGGCTGGCTGCTGGTAAGCGGTTCACTGAAATCCGAACAGTTTGAAGCGCTGTATCGGACGCTGACGGAGGCGGCGCAGAAAAGAAATATCCGTCTGCACTTAAAATACAATACCGGATTTTCCGTTGGCGTCAGAAACGGAAGTGTCGCCGGGATAGAGGAAATCCCGGATTTTGTTATTTTCTGGGACAAGGATATTGCCCTGGCGGAAGCCTTTGAAAGCATGCAGATTCCGGTATTTAACAGTGCCGGGGCCATTGCGGTCTGTGACGACAAGTTTGAAACGCTGAAAGCACTGGCCGGGACCGATATTTTGATGCCGCAAAGTTTCTGTGTTCCTTTTGTATACGAGGGAATGGATCTGCTGGATTTTTCATTTCTGGATGCGGTAGAAGCGCAGCTGGCTTATCCCTTTGTCATCAAATGTACCAGAGGTTCTTTCGGAGAGCAGGTACATCTGGTCAAAGACCGGCAGGAGGCAATTTTAGTGATGCACCGGTATGCCGGACAGCCCATGCTGATGCAGGAATATATTCCGGCGGAAAAGCCCGGCGGTAAAGATCTGCGGATGTACATGGTGGGAAAACGCTGCGTTGCGGCCATGACCCGGGAAAATCCCCGGGATTTTCGGGCCAACATATATCTGGGTGGCCACGGCAGTATCTATCAGCCCAATCAGCTGCAGATTCAGCTGGCACAGAAAATCATGCATTTGTTAGGACTTTCCTTTGCAGGAATTGATTTTCTGTTTGGAAAAAACGGGGAATTGATTCTCTGCGAGGTCAATTCCAATGCACATTTTAAGGAACTTTACGATGTGACCGGGGTCAATGCGGCCTCCGCTATCATCGAATATGTGGATGCGAACACTTAAACACGGATAATCAGGCAGGAGACGGGATATGATGAAGTATAAAAGCACAAGAAGCAGCATAGAGGTCAGTCCTTCCGAGGCTATATTAAAGGGGCTGGCAGACGACGGCGGCTTGTTTGTGCCGGTAAAAATTCCGAAAATTGATGTGCCTTTTACACAGCTGGCACAGATGCAATACGGGGAAATCGCTTACGAAATTTTGAAGCTGTTTCTGGACGACTACAGCAGCGAGGATCTGAAATACTGCATTTTCCACGCATATGATCAGAAATTTGATACCGAAGAGATTGCCCCCCTGGTAAAAAAGGGCGACGCATACTATCTGGAGCTGTTTCACGGAAAAACCATTGCCTTTAAGGATATGGCCCTTTCCATTCTGCCGTATCTCATGACGACGGCGGCCCGGATGAATCACCTGAAAGAGGAAATCGTGATTCTGACCGCAACCTCCGGTGATACCGGAAAAGCTGCGCTGGCGGGTTTCGCAGGGGTGGACCGGACAAAAATTATCGTTTTCTATCCGAAGGATGGCGTCAGTGAAATTCAGAAAAAGCAGATGGTGACCCAGGCGGAAGACAATACACTGGTGGTGGGGGTCAACGGAAATTTTGACGATTGTCAGACGGCGGTCAAAAATATTTTTCATGACCCGGGATTCCGGCAGGAACTGCAGGAGAAGGGCTATGTCTTTTCATCGGCCAATTCCATCAATGTAGGCAGGCTTGTCCCGCAGATCGTTTACTATGTCTATGCGTATGTGACGCTGGTGAAGCGCGGCGCGATCCAAAGCGGCCAGGAGATCAATTTTGTGGTTCCCACCGGCAATTTCGGCAATATTCTGGCAGCCTACTATGCAAAGGAAGCCGGCCTTCCGATTCACAAACTGATCTGTGCATCCAATGAAAACCGTGTGCTGTATGATTTCTTCTCCACCGGTGTTTATGATAAAAACAGAAAGTTTTTCCTGACCAATTCTCCTTCCATGGATATTCTGGTGTCAAGCAACCTGGAACGCCTGATTTATCATATTACGGGAAATGACGCAGCAGAAACGGCGCGGCTGATGGCGTCGCTGCAGACAGAGGGCCGGTATGAAATCACGTCGGAAATGCGGGAAAAACTGCGCACATTCTACGGCGCGTATGCGGGAGAACAGGAAACACTCCACGCGATTTCCGCATTATACCATGCCTGCCATTATGTACAGGATACCCATACCGCAGTGGCAAGCGCCGCCTATGAGAAATATCTGCGTAAGGTGGCAGACGAGCGTCCCACGGTGATTGTTTCCACGGCAAGTCCTTACAAATTTGCGCCGGCAGTGATGAAAGCCATTGCAGGCAATACGGAAGGCGACGTATATCAGAAAATCGACGCGCTGCATCAGTTGTCGGGCGTTGCAGTGCCGAAAGCTGTTTCCGAAATTCAAAACGCACCCGTGCGGCACAAACAGGTATGTGAAGCCGGGGAAATGAAAAACTGTGTAAGAAAGTTTCTGAGGATGGACCAATGACATTTACAATATCGATCATTTTCTATATCATACTTGCCATTGTAGGACTGGTTTGTCTGTATCAGGCCTATGATATGAAAACAAACGGAAATCTGAAAATTGGCTGGTTCGTGGGGCAGGCGATGAAAAAAGAAAAATGCCGGGATATTCCGGGCTTTATCAAAGCGACGGTGACACCGATCATCATTTTCGGTATTTCCGTGGTGGCTGCGGCAGCCGCGCTGATTTTGCTGGCCGGTTTTAACGGTCCCAAATATGTCCAGCTGATTATTCTGGTTTTTTTGATTATCGTCTATGTCTGGTTTACAAATGTTTTGAATAAGGCGACTGAAAAGTATTTAAAATAAGTATTGAAATCGTTTTTTACTTATGATATAATCGACTTCGCTTGGTCTAGGAGGTGTGATATGGCAGCACTAAAGATTGTTTTAACAGTAGTATTTGTTCTTGTATGTATTTTATTGAGCGTTGTGATACTGATGCAGGAAGGCAATGATGCCGGCCTGGGCGCAATTGCAGGCGGCAGTGCCGGAACAACTTATATGGATAAAAACAAAGGCCGTACAAAGACAGGAAAGCTGATCAAATGGACAAAGATTTTTGCGGTTCTGTTCCTTGTGCTGGCGCTGGTTTTGAATCTGAATGTATTCTGACCTGTATACAGTGTAAAAGACGTATGCACCGAAAGAACGACAAGAACACTCTTTAGTATTAAAGAGTGTTTTTTTGTTCTATCTGATCATTCGCAGACGCATGATGAAATGATAGGATTTTGAAAACAGTTTACCGGGAGAATTTATGGCAGAACACAGAGTAAGTGGAATTTTTCATTCTACAAAAAACGGATACGGCTTTATTGTCAGCGAAGAGGAACCGGAGGATCTTTTTATACCGGAATCCGCCACAGGCGGCGCGTTTCACGGCGATACGGTGGAAGCGCTGGTCAATAAAGTACGCTATGACGGAAAAAAAGAGGGCAGTATCGTAAAGGTCACAAAACGGGGTACAAAAGCTTTGATCGGAACCTTTGATGCCTGTAAAAACTATGCTTTTGTCATTCCGGATAATCCAAGATATACCAGAGATATTTTTGTTTCCAAAGAGAACTTCAACGGCGCACGGCACAATGATAAAGTGGAGGTGGAAATTACCAGCTACGGCAGCCGCAATTCCAATCCGGAAGGCCGGGTCCGGGAAGTCATTGGCAACATCAAACGTCCCGGCGCCGCCATCTACTGTGTGGCGAAAAGCTACGGTATTCCCATGGTATTTCCGGAGGAAGTACAGGAAGAAGCGGATAAAAAATGCGCAGAGGGTGTTTCGGCGCAGGAAATTGACGCCAGAAAAGATCTGCGGGATTTATATACCATTACCATTGACGGAGAGGACGCAAAGGATCTGGACGATGCGATTTCCGTGGAACCGGTCAAAGACGGCTACCGGCTCGGGGTGCATATTGCAGATGTGTCCCATTATGTGCGGGAAAATTCCGCGCTGGATACTGAGGCACTTCATCGTGGTACCAGCGTTTATTTGCCTGACCGGGTAATACCGATGCTGCCTGCAGCGCTGTCCAATGGGATCTGTTCCCTGAACGCAGGCGAAGACCGGCTGTGTTTAAGCTGTATCATGACCGTGGATCTGCAGGGCAATATGCGGACAAGCGAGATCGCGGAAACCGTGATCCGGGTCAGGGAACGATGCAGCTACACCCAGGTACAGCGTTTCTTTGATGAAGAAATCGAAGTAGCGCCAGAAACTGCGGAATTGCTGCGAAACGCATTGAGCTTATCAAAGATTTTACGGGAAAAACGAATGAACCGCGGATTGGTTGATTTCGATTTTCCGGAAGCCAAAATCGTGCTGGATAAACGGGGCCGGGCGGTGCGGATCGATCCCTGCTTCCGGAACGACGCCAGTATGCTGATTGAGGATTTCATGCTGCTGGCCAACGAAACCGTGGCGGAAACCTATTACTGGATGGAAATTCCCTTTCTGTACCGGACCCATGAAACGCCGGACGACGACAAGATGAAACGGCTGTCGATCCTGCTGCGGAGCATGGGTTATTCCCTGAAAGGACAAAATGTGCACCCGAAGGAGCTGCAGAAGCTGCTGCTGGAAATCCACGGAAAACCGGAAGAAGCTTTCGTATCCCGCTTTGTCCTGCGTTCCATGAAACAGGCGCGCTATACCGTAGAAAGCATCGGCCATTTCGGCCTGGCGGTGAAATATTATACTCATTTTACTTCACCCATCCGGCGTTATCCGGATCTGCAGATCCACCGGATCATCAAAGAAGCACTGCATGGAAAGCTGGATGAAACACGTGTCAGCCATTATCTGGATATTTTGCCGGAGGTGGCGTCGCTGTCCAGCCGGAAGGAGCGTACCGCAAAAGAAACGGAGCGGGAATGCGATAAACTGATGAAAGCGCAGTACATGCAGCGGCATCTGGGAGAGACCTTCCCCGGAATTATTTCATCCATTACCGGCTGGGGCATGTATGTTGAGCTTGAAAATACGGTGGAAGGCATGGTAAGATTATCTTCGCTGAAGGACGATTACTATGTCTTTAACGAGGACAGACTGGAACTTGTGGGAGAACATTCTCTGCGGACGTTTCAGATCGGGCAGAAGGTCAATGTTCTCGTATGCGCTGCGGATATGAATACCAGAACCATTGATTTCGAACTGACGGACTGACAGGAGCATATTATGGGCGATGAAAATTTCAAACTGATTGCGAACAACAAAAAAGCATATCATGATTATTTCATTGAACAGAAAATCGAAACCGGGATTGCACTGGCAGGAACGGAAGTCAAGGCGCTGCGCATGGGAAAATGCAGTATCAAAGAAGCCTTTGTAAAAATCGTCAACGGAGAGCTGCTGATTTACGGAATGCATATATCGCCTTACGAGAAAGGCAATATTTTTAACCGGGACCCGCTGCGGATACGAAAGCTTCTGGCGCACCGCGCGGAAATCCGCCGCATTTCTTTTATGATGGACAGAGACGGCTATACCATCGTTCCTTTACGCGTCTATCTGAAAGGCAGTCTGATCAAGGTGGAAATCGGCGTGGCAAAGGGCAAAAAGCTCTATGATAAACGGCAGGATCTGGCGAAAAAAGAAATGAAGACGGACGCGCTGCGTTCGTTCAAAAACAGTCAGCTGAAGATATAAGGATAAGATATGAAACGAAAGTATTTTTTGATTATTGTGCTGGTGGTGGCGGCTGCCGCGGTGGCCGTGATTCTTTACTCGGCGGAAAAAGGACGAAAAAACAACCTGTATGTACAGGGCTGCGCTTATATCGAAAGTGCGGATTATGCAAAGGCTGCAGATTGTTTTTCGCAGCTGAACGGATATCTGGATTCGGAAGATCTGTACCGGGAATCCCGGTATCGTTATGCCATCGAATCCATGGAAGCGGATCCGGAGGGGGCCCTGGCGGTTTTTGATGAAATCGGAGAATACCAGGACAGCGCAGCGTACCGGGATCAGCTCTTGTATACACTGATGAAAACGGCCATCGACGCCCATGCACTGCAGGAGGCGGAAGATTATGCAAAACGTATCCCGGAGTATCAGGATGTGCCCTATCAGCGGCAGTATATTCTGTATCTGCGATATCTGGACGCTCTGGAGCAGAATGATACGGCGGGTGCAGATGCGATTAAAGCGGATATCACAGAGGAGTCGCTGCGGACAAAAGCGGAGCGGATTTACGAATTCAGTACCCACGGCGCGCCCATTCTTGCGGAACTAAAAGGCAGATTCGAAATTGACGGCGCAGCCATTGATATCAAGGAGGTCAGATGCTATCAGTACGCGTATAATAATGATGTGCAGGTACCGGTGTATCTGGTTCTCACCGAATATACCGATCCTGCGGGCAATAAAGTTCCCAGATATGTCAGCTATATGGACATGACATATTACGGTTTTTGTGATACAATCACAAGGACGGAGCTGAATATGCAGGATGAGCAGCAGCTCTACGCGTTTTTAAAAACCGGTCCCTATTGGGATCAGGAATCTACCTACCACCTGAGTACAGGGCTGATGAAAGCGCTGGCAGGGGTACAGTAACATGCATGAAAAGCAGCGCTTCCATGGTGGTTGCTTTTTCATAATCCGGGAAGTCCGGAAAATATAATCAGGGGCAGTAAAGGTTTCGACGGGGATCGTGCAGCCGGAGAAGCAGGTCGAATGAAATTGCGTTAAATTTCAAACCTAAATATAAATGCAAACAATAATCGTTTAGCATACGCTGCCTAAGGGCGGCTGTCCCGCCTTCGTCACCTGCAGCGAAGGGCCGGGGCATCATCGATGCGGGAAACGACGTATATGATGCTTTTAGTATACGGGCGTATCAAAAGCTACTGAATCCGCGCGCTTGTTGATTTTCGCACGGAGGAGGGAATGTTAAGAATCAACTAAACCTGTAGAAGGACGGGGAATCGGTTTTCGGACATGGGTTCGATTCCCATCTGCTCCATACTTGATAATGCGTCCGCTTCCGAACAATGTTCGGAGGCGTTCGCTTCGTATACACAAAGGAGCCAGTTATGAATAACGAGGAGAATAAAAAATATGTGAAAGCCGGTATTACTGCGATCGCTGTGGTTCTGATAAGTCTGCTTTGCTTTTTCCTGCTGTTTCGCCTGAAGGAAATCTCCGACGGCCTGGGCATGATCTTCAAAATTTTGCAGCCCTTCCTTTACGGCGCGGCATTTGCCTATATTTTAACGCCGATCTGCAATCGTCTGGAGCGTCTGCTGGGAAAGATTTTTCCGAAGGCAAAAGATAAAGGAAAGCTGCTGGGAAATATTTCCATTGTGATTTCCATGATTCTGGCACTGGCGGTGATCTGGTTTCTGATCATTCTGCTGATCCCGCAGCTGGTCAACAGTATTATTGTGATTGCCAACGCAATTCCGGGACAGCTGAGCATAGCCAATCACCGGCTCCATGATTTTCTGCAGAACCGTCCGAAAATGCAGAACTATTGGGATTCCTTCGCAGATACCGTATACACACGCGTTACCCAGTGGCTGAAAACAAACCTGCTGCCCACCATGGAAACGGTGATCGTCAATCTGGGGTCTTCCGTTGCGCTTTTTGTGACGGTGATAAAAAATCTGTTTATCGGGTTGTTGATCTGCGTGTATTTTCTGCTGAGCCGGCAGCGCTTTGCGGTTCAGGCAAAGATGCTGCTCTATGCTGTCTTTCCGAAGCGGGCGGCGAAAGTCATTGAAGATGAAATACATTATACGGATAAAATGTTCAATGGATTTTTAATTGGCAAATTGGTGGATTCCATTATAATCGGTGAAATCTGTTTTATTGTCACTACGATTTTTCGTTTTCCGTCTGCTGCGCTGATCAGTGTGATTGTGGGCGTGACAAATATCATTCCGTTTTTCGGGCCCTTTATCGGGGCGATTCCCTGCGCCTTGCTTCTGCTGCTGGAAAGTCCCATTTACTGCCTCTATTTCCTGATTTTTATTGTTGTACTGCAGCAGATCGACGGCAACCTGATCGGACCGAAGATTCTCGGAAATACCACGGGCATTTCCAGTTTCTGGGTTCTGTTTTCCATTTTGCTGTTTGGCGGTCTCTGGGGCTTGCTTGGCATGATCATCGGCGTTCCGTTGTTTGCGGTTCTGTATGATATTATTCGCAGACTGATTTATATCGGCTTGCATAAACATGAAAGCGCTTCGCTGATTGAACAGTATGAACAGACATTCCATCAGGAACCTGTGCCAAAGGATAAAAAGCAGCGCAGGCGGAAGAAAAAGAAATAATCGATTGCATCATACATGCTTATCTTTTTTGGAATGCAGAGAAATAATGATTGACTTTTCCCACGTTTCGTTTTATTGTATAAAAGATGACATGATATGAATTGGGCTCGTAGCTTAGCTGGGAAAGCGCTGCGTTCGCAACGCAGAGACCGAGGGTTCGAATCCCTTCGGGTCCATATTTGTACAAAGGAAGAATCCGGCAAAGCCTTGGAAGACGCCTTGGTACCTGCGCAGACGCCTGTAAACGGTTTCGTTTTCGTGCGTCTGTTTGTTTTATATCTCAAAAATGACAGGAGCTTGTGTTATGTATCGAATTGTCACGAAAAAAGAACTGAATCCCACAGTGATTCAAATGGAAATCGAAGCGCCGCTGGTTGCAAAAAAAGCACAGCCGGGGCAGTTTATTATTTTAAGAGTGGATGCGGACGGAGAGCGGATTCCGCTGACTGTGGCAGGCTGTAATCCAAAGGAAGGCACCGTGAAAATCATCTTCCAGGTCGTCGGCGCCACCACGGAACGCCTGCGTCATAAAGAGGCCGGAGATTCCATCGAAGATTTTGTGGGACCGCTGGGGGTGGCGACGCATACAGACGGAATCGAAAAAGTCTGTATCATAGGCGGCGGCGTCGGCTGTGCCATTGCCATGCCGGTAGCACAGAAGTTTCATGCACTGGGCGCAAGCGTTACCAGTATTACGGGATTTCGAAGCAAAGATCTGGTGATTCTGGAAGAAGAGTTTCAGGCCTGTTCCCGGAAAAATATCCTGATGACGGATGACGGAACCTATGGACGAAAGGGTAATGTTACGATTCCTTTAAAGGAAATGCTGGATGCAGGGGAACGGTTTGACATGATTATTGCCATCGGCCCGCTGATTATGATGAAATTTGTGGTAGAAACCGCCCGTCCTTTCGGTATTCCCGTGACAGTATCCATGAACCCGATCATGATCGATGGTACCGGGATGTGCGGCGGCTGCCGTCTGACCCTGACCAGGAACGGAGAGAAAATCGTTCGTTTTGCCTGTGTAGACGGACCGGATTTTAACGGATATGAGGTGGATTTTGATGAAGCTATGTCCCGGGGACGGATGTACAGCGATTTCGAACGTCATGCCTATGAAGATACCTGCAATTTATTCAAAAAAACCGGGGAGGGAGCTTGATTATGCCTGTGAATCCGAAAAAACATGAAATGCCGACCCAGGCGCCGGAAGTGCGCGCCCGCAATTTTCAGGAGGTGGCGCTGGGTTATACGAAAGAAGTCGCCGTGGAAGAAGCGAAGCGTTGTTTAAACTGTAAAAACAAGCCCTGTGTGGAAGGCTGTCCGGTAAATATTGACATTCCCGCCTTTATCGCACGGATGAAAGAGGAAGATTTTGAAGGGGCTTATCAGATCATTACAAAAACCTCGTCCCTGCCGGCGGTATGCGGACGTGTCTGCCCCCAGGAAACCCAGTGTGAATGCAAATGTACTTTAGGAATACGTTTTGAGCCGGTGGGCATCGGAAGACTGGAGCGTTTTGCCGCAGACTGGCACAATGCCCATGCAGAGGAAGCTGCAAAGCGGCCGGCCTCCAACGGGCACAAGGTGGCCATTGTCGGTTCCGGCCCTTCCGGACTGACCTGTGCAGGCGATCTGGCCAAAAAGGGATATGAAGTGACGGTGTATGAAGCACTGCATACGGCAGGCGGCGTACTGGTATACGGTATTCCGGAATTTCGTCTGCCGAAAGCCATTGTATCCAAGGAAGTCGATACGCTGAAAAGCCTGGGCGTTTCCGTTGAAACCAATATTGTAGTAGGAAAGACCATTACCGTGGACGAGCTGTTTGAAATGGGCTACGAAGCCGTGTTTATCGGCTCCGGCGCAGGGTTGCCCGGGTTTATGGGGATTCCGGGAGAAAGCCTCAAAGGCGTATACTCCGCAAATGAATTTCTGACCCGCAGCAATCTGATGAAAGCCTACCGGGAACATCCCGACACGCCCATCATGAAAGGCGGTAAAGTCGCGGTGGTCGGCGGCGGCAACGTGGCCATGGATGCGGCGAGAACCGCGCTGCGTCTGGGGGCAGAGGAGGTTTCCATCGTATACCGGCGTTCCATGGAAGAGCTGCCGGCCCGAAAAGAAGAAGTGGAGCATGCGCAGGAAGAAGGCATCCGTTTCCTGCTTCTGAACAATCCGGTGGAAATTTTAGGTTATCAGAATCCGGAAGACCCGAGAGATCCGAAAAACGGATTTGTCAAAGGCATGCGCTGCATCAAAATGGAACTGGGTGAGCCCGACGAAAAGGGGAGACGCCGGCCGATCCCGATTCCGGGTTCCGAATTTGAAATGGAAGTCGATACGGTAATTATGTCCATCGGGACATCGCCGAATCCGCTGATTAAAAATACGACAGAAGGATTGGAGGTCAACCGCCGGGGCGGTATCATCGTCAATGAAGACGGGCTGACATCCAGAGAAGCCGTATATGCCGGCGGAGACGCCGTCACAGGCGCGGCCACGGTCATTTCCGCAATGGGGGCGGGAAAGACGGCGGCAAAGGCAATTGATGCGTATCTGACCGGAAAATAAAACTTGAATGGGGGAAGGAATTTTGGAGGGAAAGGTTTTGTCCGATGGCGTCGGCTTCGGATATCTGTACAGATATCAGTGTACGGATCCGAAAGTGCTGCCGCAGGCAATATCTTTAGATCAGGTCGTTGCAACGGTGCGGAAAGATCTGGAACTGACCTGTGCAAACAGTCAGCATCTCAGCGAAACGGAGTCCATGATTTTTGACGCACATCAGACGCTGCTGCAGGATGAAAATTTTATCAGCGGCATCAGAAAACGAATCGCAGACGGCATGACGCTTGGAAACGCCATTCTGGAAAACGGAAAGGAAAAGGCTCTTCCTTTTCTCCAGGGAAAGGATCCGGATCTGGTGCACATTGCAGAGGATATCATGGATATCACATACCAGATGCTGGACGCGGCAAGTGCCGGAAACAAACAGGAAAAGTACAAAGCACCCGTGGTTTTGTATGCGGATGATGTGCTGCCTTCTGTTCTTTTGAAGCTTCTGGAAGAGACGAAAGTCAGCGCTGTGCTGTGCCGGGATAATTCAGATCTGTCCCACAGTGCAATTATTGCCCGGACTGCGCAGATACCGATGATGTCTGTTTTCGGCTTTGATTTGCCGGACGGAACCCCTTTGATCGTTGACGGGGAAAACGGCTGCATCACGGATCATCCGGACTATGCCCGTCTGCTGGAAATCAATACCCGTATCAGGCGAAAATCTGCCGATTTCAGGGATTTTCCCATTGAAGTCCGGGGAAATGCCGGCTGTCCGGAGGAACTTGAAAAAATCAGCAAATCCGGCCGGAATATCGGTTTGTATCGAAGCGAATATTTTTATCTGCAAAAAGAAAAACTTCCTGATGACAGGGAGGTTTTTCTGTATCTGCAGGGGCTGACCCGACATTTTGCCGGTAATATTTTCGATTACCGGCTGCCGGATTTCGGCAGGGACAAACTGCCTGCTTACCTGAGCAATCCGGCTTCGGAAAACGGTATCGGATTTCTTTTGTCGGAAGAACGGATTTTAAAGCAGCAGATCGATGCGGTGAAAGCCTGCAGTCCGTTTAATGCGCTGCGGCTTCTGCTTCCCTTTGTGCAGAATGCAAAACAGATCATCGCGGTTCGAACATTGCTTGCACCGCTGGATGTTCCTGTGGGTGCGATGATTGAAACGCGGATGGCGGATGAAACTTTAGAAGAAATCATTTCCGAAAGCGCATTTATCAGTGTCGGCACGAATGATCTGATCTGCAGTATCAGCGGCAGTGAAAGAATAAGTTATCGGAGGGCATCGGAAAGTTCGATGGATCAAATGTTTTCCTATATTGCCCATGTCTGCCAGGCAGCAAAACAGCACGGAATATCGGTTTGTATCTGCGGAGAAATCGCCTCGGATCCGAAGTATACGGAAAAATTGCTGCAGACGGGGATTGATTCAATTTCCGTACCCTATTTTCACATTTTCAACATACAAAACTGATAAAGTTACTGTTAAATTACAGACGGGAAGGTGGAGCATATGGATAAAGTGAAAATCCTGGTGGTTGACGACGAATGCCGTATGAGAAAGCTGGTCAAAGATTTCCTGATTAAGAAGGATTATGAAGTCGTGGAAGCGGCGGACGGTGAAGAAGCGGTTCGGGTATTCTACAGTGATTCCAAAATATCCCTTGTGATTCTTGATGTCATGATGCCGAAAATGAACGGCTGGGAAGTCTGTAAGGAAATCCGTTCGCTGAGTGATATTCCGATTATCATGCTGACGGCCAAATCGGAGGAACGGGATGAACTCACCGGCTTTGAACTTGGCGTGGACGAATACATTTCCAAACCCTTCAGTCCGAAAATTCTCGTAGCACGGGTGGATGCGATTCTGCGCAGAAGCAACCTGATCGGAAACGACGATGTGATTTCCGTCGGCGGCGTAGAGATCGACAAGGCGGCCCATATCGTCAAAGTAGACGGCAGAGAACTGGACTTGAGTTTCAAAGAGTTTGAGCTTTTGACGTACTTTGCGGAGAACAAAGGCATCGCCCTTTCCAGAGAAAAGATATTGAATAATGTCTGGAACTATGATTACTTCGGAGACGCCAGAACCATTGACACCCATGTGAAAAAACTGCGGGCCAAGATGGGAGAGAAGGGCGAATATATTCATACCATCTGGGGAATGGGTTATAAATTTGATATCGGATAAACGACTATGTTAAACGGCAGAATCAAAAAACGAAGATCAATCAAATACAAATTTGCGATTCTCTGTGTCGGACTGCTGACATTCACGATACTGGTCTGCTGGATGATCAATAATATTTTTCTGGATAAATATTATCAGATCAACAAAGTCAATGCCATTAAAGGCATTTACACAATGATTACCACGGCGTTGGAGGAAAGAACGATTCAGAACCCGGATTTTCAGAACCGTATCAAGGAACTGACGGATGAGGAGAATATTTCTCTTTTTGTTTTGGACGACGGCATGAATATCGTTATTTCCACGGAGAATGAACAGTTCGTCTCTCTGCTGCAGGTGCGGGAAGCCATCTATGACATGTATGGCGATACCTACGGCAGCACCACCAAAAATACTGAGGTATTGGAGGAAGGAAAGACATATACTATCGTCAAGACCACGGATGTGCGGTTCAGCAAAAACTACATTCAGCTGGGCGCTGTGCTGACTTCCAATTATTTTCTGGTCATGCGTTCGCCGATGCAGAGCTTTAAGCAGACCGCATCGATTACCAACCGGTTTCTGGCTTTTATCGGCATCGTGTTGATACTGTTCAGCGGATTTATGGCCTGGGTGATATCCGACCGGATCACGTCGCCGATCCGCCGGCTGGTGGAAATTTCCGATAAAATGGCGGCGCTGGATTTTGACGCCAGATATGATGGCGAGGACGATACGGAAATCGGCATTCTCGGCGATCATATGAATTTTCTGTCGGAAACCCTGGAAAAGGCCATCGGCGAATTGAAAACCGCCAACCGGGAACTGCAGATTGAAGTCGAAAAGAAAACCAAGATCGATGAAGTACGCAAGGACTTTCTTTCCAATGTATCCCATGAGCTCAAGACCCCGATTGCTTTAATTCAGGGTTATGCAGAGGGCTTGAAGGAATGTGTCAATGACGATGAGGAAAGCAAGAATTTTTACTGCGACGTCATTATGGATGAAGCGCAGAAGATGAATATTCTTGTGCGCAAGCTTCTGACGCTGAATAAAATTGAATTTGGCGACAGCAGCACCACCACCATGGAACGGGTGGATCTGTCTGAATTATTGGATAATGTTATTACCTCGGTTACGCTGCTGGCCGAGCAGAAAGAGGCGCAGATTATCCGGCATTATGAGCCCCATATTTTCGTTTGGGGCAATGAATTTGAAATCCAGCAGATTGTAACCAATTATTTAAGCAATGCAATCAACCATGTGACCGGGGAAAACAAAATCGATGTCCGGGCGTACAAACGGGAAAAGGATATTTATATTTCCGTCTTTAATACCGGCTATCCGATTCCGGAGGAGGAGCTGGACAATATCTGGCAGAAGTTTTATAAAGTGGACAAGGCCCACAGCAGGGATTACGGCGGTACGGGCATCGGCCTGTCCATTGTAAAGGCGATTATTACTTCTCTCGGACAGGAGTGCGGCGTCAAGAATTATGACAACGGCGTAGAATTCTGGTTTACACTGGATGCAAAAATCAAAAACGAACAACAGGGAGAAACCGATGGCAGCAATCACGAATGACTGGCTGGAGCCGCTGAAAGCTGAGTTTGCAAAGGACTATTACAAAAAACTGTATCTGACCGTCAATGATGAATATCGTAAATATACGGTTTATCCACCGGCCAACGATATTTTCAATGCATTTCATTATACGCCTTTGTCTGCTGTAAAGGTGGTGATTCTGGGACAGGATCCGTATCATGAGCCGGGACAGGCCCACGGGCTTTGCTTTTCGGTACAGCAGGGCGTACAGATTCCGCCCAGTCTGGTAAATATTTACAAGGAACTGCACGACGATCTGGGCTGTTATATTCCCAACAACGGCTATCTGTTAAAATGGGCGAAACAGGGCGTGCTTCTGCTGAATTCCGTACTGACGGTACGGGCACATGCTGCATTTTCCCATAAAAATATCGGGTGGGAAGCGTTTACGGATGCCGCGGTGGATATTGTGAACGGACTGGACCGGCCGGTGGTCTTTATGCTCTGGGGCAATGCTGCCATTCAAAAGGCGGCAAAGGTAGATCGCAGCCGCCATTATGTACTGACGGCGCCCCATCCCAGCCCTTTGTCAGCCAGCAGAGGCTTTTTCGGCTGCGGGCATTTCAGCAAGTGCAACGCGTTTTTGAAAGAACACGGCATGACGCCCATTGACTGGCAGATTGAAAATATATAAATTCATAAGAATAGAAAAACTCCGGACGTCGCTGTGACACCGGAGTTTTTTTCATGGAAAAAGGAGATCCCCTGTTGCAGGAGATCTCCCTTTGTATGTCATCCGATATTGCAGGTACAGTCCCGTGGCAGATTATTTTTCAGTGCCGTAAAGGGTGACCAGCTTATTCAGATATTCATAACGCTCTTTCGCAAACTGCTCCGACTTGTCGAAGAGTTTAGCGGCACGCTCCGGATTGAAGCGGGCCAGTGCGTTGTAGCGGACTTCACCGTTGATGAATTCCTTGTAATCGGCTGTAGGCGCCTTGCTGTCCAGTGTGAATGCATTCTCACCGGCAGCTGCTTTCAGCGGATTGTAACGGAACAGATGCCAGTAACCAGCCTCTACCGCATTCTTTTCCTCGGTCTGTGCCTTGGCCATACCGGCTTTGATACCGTGGTTGATACAAGGCGCATACGCGATGATCAGAGACGGGCCCGGATAGCTTTCCGCTTCCGCAATGGCGTCGATGGTCTGCTTGTAGTTTGCGCCCATGGCAACCTGTGCCACATAGACATAACCGTAGCTCATAGCGATGGAAGCAAGGTCTTTCTTCTTCACTTCCTTGCCGGCTGCAGCAAACTGTGCCGTAGCGCCCACCGGTGTTGCTTTGGAGGACTGTCCGCCGGTATTGGAATATACTTCGGTATCGAATACCATGACGTTGATATCCTGACCGCTGGCAAGTACATGATCCAGACCGCCGAAGCCGATATCATAAGCCCAGCCGTCACCGCCGAAGATCCACTGGGATTTCTTGGCAAGGAAATCTTTGTCTTTCAGGATCTCTTTGCCGGCAGCGCATCCGCAGGATTCCAGATGTGCAATCAGCTTATCGGTAGCAGCCGCATTGGCGACGCCGTCCTGGAAGGTATCCAGATATTCCTTAATGACCGCTTTGCCTTCGTCTTTGGCATTTTCATACATTGCCTCAAGTTTGGCTTTCAGACCGTCACGCAGTGCATTCTGCGCAAGGAGCATACCGTAACCGAACTCTGCCGCGTCTTCAAACAGCGAGTTGCTCCATGCAGGACCCTGTCCCTTTTCATTCTTCGCATAAGGCGTAGAAGGAGAGGAGTTGCCCCAGATGGAAGAACATCCGGTTGCGTTTGCGATGTACATTCTTTCGCCGCAGACCTGTGTTACCAGTTTTGCGTAAGGGGTTTCGCCGCAGCCTGCGCATGCGCCGGAGAACTCCAGAAGCGGCTGCTTGAACTGGCTGCCCTTTACGGTCAGCGGTTTGAATTTTTCGATGACATCTGCTTTCTTCGGAAGCGCAACGGCATAATCATATACCGGCTGTTCGTCTTCGTGTGCGGCGAATTTTTCCATGACAAGGGCTTTCTCACCCTTCTTGCCCGGGCAGACATTTGCACAGGAACCGCAGCCTGTACAGTCAAATGCGGAAATGGTTACCGCGAACTTGTACTGCGGCATACCGGTCATCGGTAATGTCTTCATCTGTGCAGGTGCAGCAGCAGCTTCTTCGTCAGTCATGGCAACCGGACGAATGACTGCATGCGGACATACATAAGAACAGAAGTTACACTGAATACAGTTTTCGGGATTCCATACCGGTACGTTGACTGCGATGGCACGCTTCTCATAAGCAGCGGTGCCCAGCGGTGTTGTACCGTCAACATACGGCTTGAAGGCGGAAACCGGAAGAGAATTGCCTTCCTGGGCGCTGACCTTTGCCTGAATGTTGTTGACGAAATCGATGACTTCTTTATCACCTTTTTCCGCATGGGTCAGAGTCAGGCCTTCATCCGCTGCGTTCTTCCAGCTTTCCGGAACCTGAATTTCAACCACCTGCTTTGCACCTTCGTCAATGGCTGCCCAGTTCTTGGCTACGACATCATCGCCCTTACGTCCGTAGGTGGCCTTTGCAGCAGCTTTCATCAGCTCGTTGGCACGGTCTTCCGGAATGATATTTGCCAGCTTGAAGAATGCGGACTGCAGGATCGTGTTGATACGGGTGGGACCCATGCCGGTCTCGATACCGATCTTCACGCCGTCGATGGTATAGAATTTAATGTTGTGATTTGCGATAAATGCTTTGACCTGTCCGGGCAGATGCTCTTCCAGTCCCTGCATATCCCATGCACAGTTCAGCAGGAATGTGCCGCCGTCAACCAGCTCCTGTACCATGTTGTATTTGTCAACATAGGAAGGATTGTGGCAGGCTACGAAGTTTGCCTTATGAATCAGGTAAGTGGACTTAATTGGCTTCTTGCCAAAACGCAGGTGGCTCATGGTCACGCCGCCGGATTTCTTGGAATCATAATCGAAATATGCCTGCGCATACATGTCCGTATTGTCGCCGATGATCTTGATGGAGTTTTTGTTTGCTCCGACGGTACCGTCCGCGCCCAGTCCCCAGAACTTGCAGCAGATGGTGCCTTCCGGCGTGGTAATGGGATCTTCCTTCACTTCCAGAGAAAGATTGGTCACATCATCCACGATACCGATAGTAAAGTTCTTCTTTTCGGTATTTCTGTAAACAGCGATGATCTGTCCGGGCGTGGTATCCTTGGAACCAAGTCCGTAACGTCCGGAGAAGACCGGAATATTTGCAAATTCGGAATCCTTCAGAGCTGCAACAACATCCAGCCAGAGAGGCTCGCCGATAGCGCCGGGCTCTTTGGTTCTGTCAAGAACGCTGATCTGTTTTACAGTTTTCGGGAGTTCTTTTACAAAAGCGTCAACGCTGAAGGGTCTGTACAGACGAACCTTGACAAGGCCGACTTTTTCGCCTTCGGATACCATGTACTGAATGGTCTCGTCAATGGTATCACATACGGAACCCATTGCTACGATGACATGTTCCGCATCGGGTGCGCCGATGTAGTTGAACAGTCTGTAATCGGTACCGATCTTGGCGTTTACTTTATCCATGTATTCCTGTACGATGGCAGGCATTTCATCATAGAAGCTGTTGCAGGCTTCTCTTGCCTGGAAGAAGATATCCGGGTTCTGTGCGGAACCGCGCTGTACGGGATGATTCGGATTTAAAGCATTTTTTCTGAATGCGTCGATGGCATCCATATCCACCATGTCTTTGAGATCCTCATAATCCCATGTCTCGATTTTCTGGATTTCATGGGAAGTACGGAATCCGTCAAAGAAGTTGATGAAAGGAAGACGGCCTTTGATGGCAGCGCAGTGCGCAACCGGCGTCAGGTCCATAACTTCCTGTACACTGGATTCGCAGAGCATTGCAGCGCCTGTCTGACGGCATGCGTAAACATCGGAATGATCTCCAAAAATGGAAAGCGCATGGCTGGCCAGTGCACGGGCGGAAACGTTAAATACGCCCGGAAGCTGTTCGCCGGCGATCTTGTAAAGATTGGGGATCATCAGAAGCAAGCCCTGAGACGCCGTATAAGTGGTGGTCAATGCACCTGCGGCGAGGGAACCGTGTACCGTACCGGCAGCACCGGCTTCGGACTGCATTTCCGTTACCTGTACGGTATGCCCGAAAATGTTTTTACGGCCCTGGGTTGCCCACTCATCTGTTGCCTCAGCCATAACAGATGAAGGGGTGATGGGGTAAATCGCTGCAACGTCGGTGTATGCGTAGGACGCATGGGCCGCTGCATGATTACCATCCATGGTTTTCATAGATCTGCTCATGTTACAAAATTCCTCCTTCGAATTTTTAAGCTTTATAAGATTTCCGATAGTCATGTCAAAACGGCAGACTGGCGAAAGATCTGTATAACAACTCATAAATTACCAAAATATATATTACCTATTCCCTGAACAAAGGTCAAGCAAAATCAGAAAAAACTGCCGGGACTTGCCAGAATGGGAGAAATATTATATGATGTTAGAAAATTACGGCAAAGAAATTTGCATGAAGAGGTTGTGCATGAAGGATTTATTTCGTCAGGTTCCCCAGAGAAAAGAGAATCCTATACCGAAAGAACAGAAGCAGAACGCAATGCCAGGTAGAAAGATCCATCGATCCCGCAGATCGATGCTCTATCCGGTGCTGGGACTGGTTCTTCTTGCGCTGCTTGTCTTTGGCGCAGTACGGCTGATCCGGCATTTTTCCGGAGAAAAGTCGAATTTTGCCGTCAGCGATACCATTTTAAATGTAAGAAGTGTCAATCCTGAAAAAGTCAAGCTGTACGGAGAAGATAATAAAAAAGTCAGCACCTCGTTTACCGTCTGCATCGATCCGGGACACGGCGGGGAGGAACCCGGCGAAGTGCTGGAAGATGCGGAAGGAACCATCATTCGTTCGGAAAAAATGGACACTATGGAACTGGGGCAGCTGCTGGAAGAAAGATTGAAAAGTGCTGGCGTCAATGTCATTATGACCAGAACCGGCGATACGAAACACAGCAATCAGGAACGCTGCGAATTTGCCAATCAGAATGGGGCAAATCTTTTTGTATCGCTGCACCGCAATAATGAGTCTGATGATCCGGCAAAAAAGGGCGTTGAAATCTATGTGCCCTCCAAAAAGCTGGAGAACAGCGAAATATCTTTTCAGACCGGCGAATATATTATGCAGTATCTGGACGCCATGGGAATTTCCCAAAACGGCGGCACCCATTACGGTTCCGTGACTTCGGAACAGTATGATTTTCAGCTGAACCGGGATACTGCCATGGCTTCTGTGGTGATCGAGCTGGGGTATATTTCCAATGAAGAGGACAACCTGTTGTTTGATATCAACAAGGAACGGTACGCCTCTGCCATTGCTTACGGCATATTAAAACAGTATGCGCCGGACCTGGTGGGGCAAACGGCCGAACCGGCAGGGCATATTCGGAAAAACAGCCTGATCTTTGATTATGCTTCTTTGAGTGATGAAGATATTACTTATGCGGTAGAGCCCTCCGACAGAACCGATTTCCAGAGTTATCTGCCGGAAATCCGCAATTTTGAGACGCAATACGGCGGATTTGCATCTGAGTTTATCATTGACAGCACGGAAAATTCGGTCTATCTGACCTTTGATGTGGGGACCGACGCGGGAAATGTGCGGGAAATTCTGGATATTTTAGACCGGCAGGAAGTGAAGGCGGTATTCTTTGTCAATTATACTTTTGCCGTGAATCATCCGGATCTGATGCGGGAAATGATTGCCAAAGGCCATACCATCGGCAACGGATCCCGGGATTTTCCCGTAAACGGATTTGCAGGGTTGGAGGAAGAGAAGCAGATTGCACAGATCTTTGATCTGCATGAATATGTGCTGTTCCATTATAATTACTGTATGTCGCTGTTTCGGTTTCCCAACGGCCATTTCAGCCAGAAGCTGCTGGCCATGCTGAACAATTACCAGTATATCAGCATTTTCTGGAGTTTTTCTTATAATGATTATACTGCCCTCGGATTTTCCGATGCAGAGATTCTGGATGCAATGAATGCCGCGGTTTCTAATGGAATCATTTATGATCTGCGGACCGATTCGGAAACCGATCTTTCGGTATTGAATCAATTTATTTCCAATGTAAAACAAAAAGGCTGCCAGTTCGGGCTGCTGTATTGACAGGAGTAGATTTATGTACGAAAAACTGGAACGCAAGTTCGGAAGATATGCGATTCGCAATTTAACGACTTATGTGATTTTTACCTATATCCTGGGATATCTGCTGGAGATGATTTCGCCCCAGCTGATCAGCTATATGACGCTGATTCCGGAATATGTCCTGCAGGGACAGGTGTGGCGCGTCATCACATGGCTGCTGATTCCGCCCACGAGTTTGAGTATTTTTACGATTATCACGCTGTTCTTTTATTACAGCATCGGCAAGGCACTGGAAAATGCCATGGGGGATTTTGCCTATAATCTCTATATTTTCAGCGGTATTATCATCACGATTCTCACCACGTTTTTGATGTACTTTATCGCACCGCTGCTTCATTTTCGCTATTACGGATCACCGACCACCTATTATCTGGCCATGTCCGTGTACCTTGCTTTCGCTGTGACTTATCCGGAAATGCGGGTGTATCTGTTTTTCATTCTGCCGGTCAAGATCAAATGGCTGGCATGGATTTACGCGGCGATGCTGATTCTGGCGTTGTACAGCGGCACGGCTTCCGTTCGGATCATGATCCTGTCTTCGCTTGCCAATTTCCTGATTTTCCTTCTGACGGGAAGGAAGACACGGCATATCCGGCCTTCGGAGATCAAACGGAAAAAACAGTTTCAGTCCCAGACACGGCAGTCGCCCAATATTACCCGGCATAAATGCGCTGTCTGCGGCCGCACGGAGCGGGACGGTGATCTGACCTTCCGGTTCTGTTCAAAATGCAACGGAAACTATGAGTACTGCTCGGATCATATTTATACGCATACACATGTGCAGTGATCGTTGAAAAAAGCAGTGAAATCTATTGACTTTCCGATGGGGAACGTTTATAATTTCACTGTTTTGCAGATGCCGGTGTGTCGGAATTGGCAGACGAGACAGACTCAAAATCTGTTATCCGCAAGGGTGTGTGGGTTCGAGTCCCACCACCGGCAGTATAACAGATACCGTAATTGATACAATTGCGTCGATTACAGTATCTGCTTTTTTATATCCAAAACCATCGTAAATACGGCATTTTCTGAATTTTACGCTATCTTTCGGAACTGTGATGTCAATATGAAGCGCATCCAAACCACCCCGGATGCAGCCAATCTACTATAAATTGTTTTGAAAAATTGGATAACGATCTCGGAACAAATCAGTTTCGGTGCGACGGAAACCATCCGTTCCGACACACGAAGGAAAAATGCGGTTGCTATCCTAAAACCGTACAGCGCGGCGTTTCTTCCGTATATTTCCCCGTTGTTCACAGTTCACTGGTTATCCCGCCTTATGCGGACAAATTGAATGCAAAAATTGAGCAAAGTAAAGCGTTTGAAGATTGTATAACCATTATCAGTGATGAAGATCCCGAGGATCAAATTGCTACTATTACAAAGCGGCTCCCCAAGTGGGCGGATAGAATAGCACTTGAGATTGGCGCGCCGCGCGACGAAGTGGAAAAGATCTGATTCATAAGTGGTTGTAGCCGAAATCCGAAAATGCGAATGTTACCGACATCCAATATCGTGTTGAGGAGTATATTGCGCTTTCCGGTGAAATGGGTCCTTCCTCGGGTTCCGGGCTGGGTGATTTCTCGCGGGAGGAGATGGATGTTGCCGAATATAATATCCCGCACATAAAAGCGATTTCACTTATTGACAAAGTCCGGGTGGTTAATGCTTTGATTGGTTTTTCCAGAATCCAGCCTGCCATGACAAGCGGCGATAACGGCTTTGTGGATGTGAAAGAGCCCGCTACCAGATGGTATCCGGCTTATGAAGTACGCGGCGAAGGGATTTTCATTGAGTTTGATCAGGACGAAATCGATGCTTGGATCGCAGCCAATCTTTCGGTGGTTGAAAGAGCTGCACGGCTGAATACAAACTATGCCGTTTCTTTCATCGGTAAAAATCATCCGCGCACGATCACACCCAAATTCGTTATGTTACATACGCTTTCCCATCTGCTTATCTCTCAGCTGAGTTTTGAGTGCGGATACAGCATTGCATCGTTGAGCGAAAGGATGTATTGTTCCGAAAAGTCGGACGGCAAGAAGATGGCCGGTATCTTTATATATACCGCCAGCGGAGATGCCGAAGGCACGTTGGGAGGTCTTGTTCGGCAGGGACAACCCGACGCTTTCCCGAGAATTATTAAGAAAGCCATTGCCAGCGCAAAAACCTGCTCAAATGATCCCGTGTGTATCATGAGCAGAGGTCAGGGGCGTGATTCTCTGAACTTAGCGGCGTGTCATGCCTGTGGCTTTCTGCCTGAAACCTGTTGCGAAGAACGGAACGCTTTCTTGGATCGTGGAATGATCGTCGGTACATATGAAAATCCCGAAATGGGTTTTTGGAACGATTTGTGATTGAAGTACGGATTGATAATTCCGGAAAATTGTATAATACCCAATCTCTATGGCTCCGAGTTATATAAAACTGTAATGATTATGGCACATTAATAGGTCACCGACTATGAGAGGTAAAAGTATGCAAAACAACGGTACAAAAATCGAACTACTCGACAAATATGTAGCAGAGATCACCGGCAATTTTTACGTCGCGTCTTACCAAAGGGGATATCGGTGGGGCGAGATTGAAGTAAGACGGTTGCTGGATGACCTTTTATCCAACGGTGAAAAACCATACTGTTTACAGCCCATCGTAGTTCGAAAAGATGGAGAGCGGTTTGAACTGATAGACGGGCAGCAACGATTAACGACACTATTTCTGCTCTATGCTTATATGCACACATCCAGTCATGGTTGGATTCCTGCCCCTAAGTTTTCACTGTTCTATGAGACTCGAACCAGTTCGCAAAACTATCTTGCGGAAATGGATTTCACTCGAGAAATTGATGATATCGATTATTGTTTCATGAAAAATGCCTACACAACCATTGAAAGTTGGTTTTTGGAGCGCGATCAGGTTCAGGCGGCAACAAATATCAATAAGTACTTAAAGGAAAATGTAAAGATCATTTGGTACGAGGTAGGGGAAGCGGAAGACGCTATCGGATTATTTACCCGTCTGAACATTGGGAAAATTCCTCTAACCAATGCAGAACTGGTCAAGGCAATGTTTTTAAACCGTGACACAAGCGGCATGACGGGTGAAAAGCAAGATGAAATTGCTTTGCAATGGGACAATATCGAACGAGAGTTACAAAATCGTTCACTGTGGGATTTCCTGACAAACCGAAATGCGGGAGCGTCTCAAACGCATATTGACCTAATTCTGGATCTAATCGCCAGTGCAGAGCCATCTTCCCGCGACTCCTACCATACTTTTTTCTGCTTTGATCGAATGACACAAAATCGAACCCTGGAAGATATCTGGGAAGAGATTCGGCATACGTTTTTGATTCTGAAAAGTTGGTACGAAGATCATGACCTTTACCACAAAATCGGATATTTGATAGCGGTAGGAAACCAATTGGAAGATCTGTTTGCCCTCTCCAAAGGAAAAACAAAGCGGCAATTTCACGAAAGCTTACGAAGATGTATTAAGGAAAGTATCTCTGCGGAAAAAAATTATGGGGAATTGCGCTATGACAGCATTTCGGATCAGAAAATAATTCATAAGCTGTTGCTATTGTTTAACGTAGAGTCGGTGCGCAGTCAAGGGGATGTACAGTGGTTCCCATTTTCCCGCTTTAAGTCCAAAGCCTGGAGTTTAGAGCATATTCATGCTCAGCACTCGGAAGGTATGCGTACACAGGAAAAATGGAAGCTGTGGTTGGAATACCACTTGAAATCACTCCGTGTACTTGCTCCTGAGGATACCACCCTTCTGTCGGATATGCAAGAAGCCATTGATAATCCTAAGTTAACGGAAGATGAATTTAGGAAGTTGCATCAATGTGCCGTATCCGTCCTATCTCCCAAAGGAAGTGATGACTATCTGCATACCCTTGCCAATCTGGCTTTGTTGAGCATTGAGGACAATGTCGCTCTAAATAACGCCACCTTTGATGTGAAACGAAATATTATTGTGGAGATGGATCAGGAAGGAAAATATATTCCCTTTTGCACACGCATGGTTTTCCTGAAATACTATACGAGATCAGAAGATAATCAGATCCATTTTTGGGGAGAAAGCGACCGGGCTGCCTATATTGCTAAAATGAACACGGTCCTGCGCGACTATCTGGATGAGGACATAATCATTGGAAAGGAGTACCAATAATATGGGCGCATCTTTACATACCTTTATAGACATCTTTTCCAATCCGGAATCTCAAGTCAACAAAATCATCATCCCCAAAATCCAGCGAGACTACGCACAAGGGCGTGTCGACAAGAATGTCGTCCGCATACGGACACGTTTTTTGGATGCGTTGTATGTCGCCGTTATGCAAACTCCAATTACTCTGGACTTCATCTATGGGGATATAAACGCCGATGGCGAACTTACCCCGTTAGACGGTCAACAGCGTCTGACTACTTTGTTTTTACTCCACTGGTATGCGGCAAAGAAGGGAAATATCCCAGTGGAGGAATATGTATTTTTAGCGAGTTTCAGTTATGAGACTCGCTACAGTGCCAGGGATTTTTGCAAAAAACTTGTTTCCTTCACTCCTACATTCTCTGAATCCCTGTCCGAAGAGATCAAAGATCAGTATTGGTATCCACTGGATTGGAATAAGGATCCTACAATCCAATCCATGCTGGTCATGTTAGATGCTATTGATCGGCGATTTTGCAAAGTAGAACACCTGTGGCAGCGGTTAAAAGAGGGGGCGATCTCCTTCTATTTTCTGCCCATTCAAGACATGGGTCTAACAGACGAGCTGTATATCAAAATGAACTCTCGCGGAAAACCACTTACAAGATTTGAACATTTTAAGGCAGAACTGGAACGGGAACTGAAAGCCATAGATGAAAGTCTGGCTCAAAAAGTTCTTGGGAAAATCGATCGAAAATGGACATATCTTCTTTGGCAATACCGGGGAGAGGATAATATTATCGATGACGAGTTTCTTCGCTACTTCCGTTTCCTCTGCGATATTCTTTGCTATAAAAACGGCGGAACTCCTGAAGAAAACAAGCAGGATGAATTCCAGCTTTTAACGACTTACTTTTCATCGAATACTCCGAAAGCGCGCGAAAATATTGCTATGATGGAGAATTTTTTCGATTGCTGGTGTGATTTGCCGAATAACAGTTCGCCTAAGGAATTCCTGAATAAATTTTTTACAGATGTATCCACACCAGGCAAAGTGATCGTTGACACTGGTAGGTATTCTTTGGATATCTTTGCAGACTGTCTGCGATATTATTCCAGTCGAGGTCGCCAATTCCCGTTGACCCGCGTGTTGATCCTATATGCAGTGCTAGTATATTTGCAGAACCAAACGTCCATCACGGAAGAGCAGTTTGTTCGGCGACTTCGCATCGTCAACAACTTGGTTCAAAATTCTGAGGATCAAATCAGTAACAGCGTTCAGAGAAATCGCATGCCTGCCGATCTACACCAGATAGAACAGATTATCATGAATGGCGTGATTGATACAACCATTCCTCAGGCCCTTAATGGCAATCAATTGGAAGAGGAAGTGATCAAGCTGAAGTGGACCACAGAACATACTTCTTTTGCCGAATCACTGTACCGTCTGGAAGATCATCCTTTGTTATATGGGCAGATTGGTGTTGTAGGATTGGAACACCCTGAATACTTTCCTCGATTTGCTTCCCTTATGGAATGTAACAAGGATTTAGTGAGTTGCGCACTGCTGACATTCGGGAACTATTCTCAGCAAGAGCGGAATGATTGGCGTTACCAGCTGGGTGCCGTAACCCATACCGAATCCTGGAGACTACTATTTCACAGAAGCGCCAACGCAGGATTTGAACAAACAAAAGCTGCTTTGAACGCTCTCCTTTCCTATGCGGAAGCGTTTACGGATAACCTCCACATCGAAATAAAGGATTTTTATATTGCTGATTGTGAGGCCAAATCAAGCTATGATTGGCGCTATTACTTTATCAAATATGCGAGTTTCCGTCCTAACAGCTATGGAAAGTATTCATGGCTTGATTATCAGAGAAAGCCGTATGAACTGTCTGTCATGCAAACAAGGCTGTATTGGTCTGAAAACACATATTCTCCGTTCCTGAAAGAAATAGACGAAGTGTCCCGCAAGGACAAAGGTCAGCGTATTGAACGAAACGGCTGGTATATGGAACATCATAATCATGCGTATATTATCTATTCCCTTGAGACTGGCAAGGAAATTCATCGCATTTCTATAGACCAATCTCCGGAAAAGATCGATAAGGAAAATCGCATAATGAAAATGCAAAAACTATACCCGGAAATCTTGGCAACCATTGATAATCAATAGCTCTGGTCGGCTAAGAATATTAAAACTACCAGAGTTAGCCGTTAAAATGCAACGCCACAGTGATTTGTTTTGCATTGTATCAAATAGCGCAATCTTTGCCAAGGGAAATCGTCAGAAATCCTTGTAAATTCAAGGTTTTTGGCGATTTTTTCATTTTCAAAAACGGTAAAAAGGGATTATAGTTTGGAAGAAAAAAATCTAACCGATAACCGGAAAACAACTGATTAAAAGTCGTTGACTTAAATTCAGTGAACACGATACAATGAAGCCATGCAAAGGGAGGTGATGGCGTGGAAAAGAAAATGACGAACCGGCAGATTGCCGCACTGGAAACCAGGCGAAAGCTGCTGGAGGCGGCAAAAAAGCTGGTATGTGAAAAAGGCCTGGCAGGCACATCAATCGAAGAAATCACACAAGCCTGCGGCGTATCAAACGGCACGTTCTATACCTATTTCAAACGCAAGGAAGACGTGGTTTTTGCGTTGAGCCAGGAGATGTATCAGGGAATTTATGAGGAAGCGCAGGCCCATGACGGCCCCTTTATGGAACGGCTGGTATTTTACATGGTGAATTTCTCCGGCCACATTGAACGGGACGGGCTGAAGCTCTGCCAGGAATGGGTGCGGAACACCGTAGACCC
>CANRIM010000008.1 GCA_947630695.1 uncultured Lachnospiraceae bacterium | reverse complement strand
CTCCTGTGGCTCCTACTCCGCCGGTGTTGCCCTTCGCGCCTTGGGGGCCGGTAGGTCCAACGGAGCCCGGTGATCCGGTAGCACCGGAAGGACCTGTAGGTCCAACAGCTCCCGTGGCGCCAGTTTCCCCTTTGTCACCTTTAGGTCCAGGAGTAAGACTGATATGATTTATTTTATCTATGATTCCACTTAATAGATCATACAGTTTGCTCATGTTCCGCAAGCCTCCTTTTGTTATATTGCACAAGCCAATCTACGTCAGAATAAAATCCAAGCGCATACGCTTCATTCCTATCTTTTTGGGATCTTATTAATTCAAAAGCTTTGGAAAACACAGAGACCGCTTCATCGTATTTTCCAATCCAGCACAATGCAACCGCAGCCGCGTGCAGCGGCCGCCATGTCCAGTCATAATCCAGTTCGTGCCATGTGTACAGCCTGTCTTTTGCATCCGACTCCATATTTTTAAGGATTTTTAACGCCGAATTACCATCACCGCAGCGGTAGCTTTTAAAAAAGGCATAGGACAGATACGCGTCCCGTGCCTTTGGATTGGCTGCTATTGCTTTTATGTAATAATAATCCGCTTCATCCCGGAGCCCTTTATCCGCATAGATTTCTGCGATCAACTGACAAAACCATGCATAATTTTCATAATTGAAACTGATTGTATGATCCGGATTGTCCACGCATTTCATGCAGCCTTCGAGCGCAGTTTGCAACGCGTCCATTTTCCTGTCGTTGCACATATATTCCCTTGCCAGATACACATAAGCGTTGATGTCATCCGGCATATCGTTTACACGCTGAATTAACAACGGAAGATACTGACTGCGAGATTTCTCCTGATCTGGATAGTGATGCAGATATACGGTATTTTCGGCCAGATTATATTCTCCGCCATAGGAGTATTTTTCAGGTGCCACATTTTCACTCCACTCGTGTACTGCTCCCTTATACCTGTACCCCATTTGAGGGTGGATCTTGTTATACCAGAAGATCCTCCCGGGGAATCCGTTTTCATCATGATTCCATGCATACAGGTAATTGATACGCGAAAAATCAGGGTGTTCTGAAACAGTTCTCCGCAAATCATCCCAAAACTTTGGGATGAATACTTCGTCAAGATCAACGGATACAAGTGCGTCAAATATATCATTGGGCTGGATCATATCCAGATTGTCGTTCCGGGCAATGTCAAACCGGAAATTTCGATACCGTTTTCTTTCGATCAGCAACCAGTTCTTTGGTGCACCAAGTTTTTTGACCTCTTTTTTGAATAACTGAACCGTGCCATCCGTAGATCCGGTATCCAGCACATAAACCTTATCGGCGCCATGACCGTTACACCACATAGATTCCAGCCATTTCCTGACAAATTTGGATTCATTCTTGCAAATCGTATATACAGCAATTTTCGTTTTAGCCATTATTATGCCTCCGCCAGTGCCTGATTTAATAATTCATACTCTTCACCGCTTAGAGCCGTAAAATCCGAATCATTTTGCAGTTCTGAGGTTTTTTTCGGGATCTTTTTTTCAAGACCGCTTACAGCACGCGTCAGTGCTTCTGCAATCTGATCTGATACAGATGTGTTTCCAACCAGCTTGGAAAGATCCTCGATTGCTTTTGCAAGATCCGCAGCCTCTCCACCGTGTTCGGCCACATAATCAACCAGTTCCTTGAATGTGTCCACGACACCGTCATCCGACATATCCGTCGCAAAGGCATTTATCGCCGCATCAACCAATTTTTTAACTTCGGCGTCAGTCTGATACTCCGCATCGTTATTAAGCTCTGAAACATTCTTCGGTACCGTATTCTGTACATTTTTTATTGCCAAAGCAGCAGCTTTCGCAACTTGGCTTATCAACTCTTTGGTCTGTTCTGTCAGTTCCTGCAGGTGGAGATATGTAATAAGCTTATCCTCCATGACGTTCACCTCCTACAAGCCAAAGATTTCTTTTATCATTGCGGAAACTTCCGCATCATCAGCAATATCCTCCGGATTGGCATGTGCTGAAATAGTACCGTCTTCCGTACCTTCGATTCCGGTACCCAGCATAACACCGCCAAGCGTATCTTCATCGGCAATCGGGAGAACATAATCGGTTCCCTCTTTGCTGCGATCTTCATAGAGCACAACAATCGCATTAATATCAGATTTTGGCTGCTGATCAGCCCAAAATCTGACTGCCCCGTCAATACTCTCAACATCATTCCACAAGCCGGCTGTCTGTGCAGTATCTTTGGAATCACTCGCAATCGATGCAATCGGAAATAGATCCTCGCTTGCAATCGGAACCGATACATCGACATGAAATCCTGTACCGTCATCTTCCCATGCATCTTTGGATATCGTAATCGGCTTGATGTATGGCTGCCCTGGACTCATAACCACTTTGATTTTTACATTCTCGGCGTTTTCCACTGAAATATAGAAATCCTGAATAATCTGTGACGGATAATCATTGGAAGGCATAAAATCGCCTGAATCAGAATCCGTAACAGCGATGCTGTATAACACTTCTGCCTGATCACCTATTTTAGCGTATACGCCAATCTCGTTGATATAGTATCCTTCAGTGATGATCGGCGCGTTTGTAACAGGGTCCGCATTGGTAAGCAATGCAGTCACTTTGATCAGATGCTCTGAAATGATCGATGCATCAGATATACCAAATGTATTTTTCTGAGATTTCAGACTTGTCTGTGCCTGCAGATATTCATCCGTTTTTTCTTCTGCGCTGTAAACGCCATTACCGATCACAACTTTCGTGAATTCTACTTTTGCATTTACCATTTGTGCGGCCGCCATTAAAGCGATGCCGGCATCAGTAACTACTGCTTTTTTAAATGGCTGCGGCATACTCATCCCCTCCCCTAACTGAAATCATAATCGGCGTGGATTGCTGCAGGCCGGTGCCGTGCATACATACCAATGCCACAATATGCCTTTGGATGAATTTCACGCTGAATTTCAACGCCATCCAGATGGCTTCTAACGTTTTTGGATTTTTTTAATAAGACTTGAAATTTGTTTAACGTGTCCGCGTTCAAAAGATCGGTGGTTTTCACCTTAAAATGATATGGTTTCCCGCCATAATCAAACCATTCTTCTGATGCGCCATAGTCAAATAAGGTATCGATCAACTCATTGACAACCGCAGGCGTTCCTGCTCTGGAATGCCATTTCATTGTATTTTTGATCAACGCCCGTTTTGTTTCGATGTCTAAGGTCTCATCGTAATATGGACATCTGAGCTCAACGGCAAGCACATCCAGCACTTTTTCCGGCGCCCGATCAACAAACTGCACGGACCGCGTGCTTATATTATATTTCAGGAGTTTTGCCAGACACTCCTTAATCGCGTATGAAAGACATATCATATCAATGTCATTCTTCATCTGCGACGGAAGCATCTGCAGCAGTTCGCCTTCGGAAAACTTAATCATCTTCAATCCCTCCATATACGATGTTCTGATCATTTACACGCGCAACATAATCACTTGCCAGCACCGTATATTCCGGTGACGTGACTTCGATCCGC
Organism: uncultured Lachnospiraceae bacterium; assembly: GCA_947630695.1. GTDB lineage: Bacteria > Bacillota > Clostridia > Lachnospirales > Lachnospiraceae > CANRIM01. The sequence goes on along the minus strand of CANRIM010000008.1, from coordinate 66,404 downwards.
TTGGCGCCGGCCGCCATCATTCGCTGGATCAGCACAGAGGGATTGATATCTCGCCCGATGGTTGACGTCTGCCATGTGATATAGTCTTCCACGGCGGCCTTGACAGCCTCCTGAATGGCTGTCGCTGTGTCGTGATTGGATTGATTGATGAAATATTTCACATCAATATCTAACGACTGTTCCTGCGGCTTTTTGACCGTCACCTTATCGGTTAAAGGCCGTATTGTTTTGTCGCTCAAATATGCGGACACCTCATTGATGAGGCTGTCCGTCGGCATATCGCCGTTTTGCAGCAGGAAGAGCACATCGACGCAGCCCGGTTCAGGCGATGCGACCGCAACGTCTCCTATCGCTGCATTGCATGATTTTGTGTGATAGATGTACGCATCGACCGGTCCCGCAACGGAATACTGACTGGGGGCAAGATAGATCCGGTTTGCAAAGTCATCGTCACTCTCCACTTCTGACCCGCCGCTTGTTATTTCGATATTGGACACATTATCAACATACGGCAGCCGGTCAACCAGTATATTCAGGCTGCCGATGGCGATATCATTTCCGATTTCCCCAGCAACAAGGCATGTACACGGAACATTAATGTCCGTCTTTCCTATTTCTATTTCCGCGATATCGTCCGTGGCAAAATAAAGCGCATCCCCATTACATACCCGCGTACCTTTCGGAATGGTAATGACAGACGCCTGTTTTGCAGACAGTGTAAATTTTACGGCGCATTTCGCCGCGTGCGCCGGAAGTCTGGATGTGCCGGCAAAAGCTCCGATGTAATCCAGAAAATCACTGTACGCATATTTCAGCAGGCCCATCTTCCCGCCCTTATCAATCAGCAGGAACATCTGATACAGCTGTATGGAACATGCGTAGAGCTTCAGCATTTCCGGATCGGCCCGGTGGAGCTGCAGGTCTTTTCCGGTAATTTCCTTATATTTTTTTTCATAGTCTGCGATCAGGCCGGCCTGAACATCGTCCAGTGTTATGTTATCAATAAAACTGACATCCGGCAGATTCGCTATTTCATTGATGAGCATTATATCGCCCCCTCGCTGCTTTCTATGTAAATCGACACATGCATATCGCCGCCGCTGTTATCAAATGTCACATCCGAAATCCGGATCTCTGGAATATACTCTGCGACCTTTTCATCCAGCGCCGCCAAAAATGCGTTTCGTGCCTGATATGGATTCAAGTCAATGCATTCGATCGGAAGGCCGAAATTACGACTTCCGGGAATGGTTCCTTCCATAGAGGCAATCAGCGTTTTTAAATTCTGATCGATCCTCTGAAAATCGGACAGGCCATCCATATTGATCAATTCAAACTGATTCATATGATTGTCCCTCCATTTATGCATATTCCTGGAACGTAAGCTGTGCCGTCGCTTTCGTCAATACGCCGTTGTTCCAGATTTTATCCCATTGTTCGGATCCGCTTTTTAAGATCCATCTGTTGTCTGACAATTTCTTTCCGCCAATATAAAAGCTTGCCACAGTACCCCGTTTGGCGGCTGTTTTAAACGCTTCCATGGCGCTTCTGGGATCAACGCCCAATTCTGTATCCAGCACTACTTCCATGCTGAGTTCGTCCAAATCCGGGCCCAGAAACTCCGAAAGCGGCTTGCTTCCGGATATGTTATGCGTTGTCCAGCGTCCCGCATAAGAATATTTCATGTTTCGAAATGAAAAAATCTTATCCGAATTGACAGAAAATACGATATCGCCCCATTGTGCTATCATGTCTTATTCTCCAGTCCACTTACAGCGCCATCCAGATTGATCTGATCGGCATGTAATGTTAATACGCCATCGCGATAATCCATATATGCTTCGCCAAATGTATCCCCCAGTTCCTTGCGAAACCCATTGGATACCGGCGGCCGGTTCGATGCATTCCAGTATTTCCCAAGCACAATTCCTGCAGATTGCCCATTGGACAAATGCAGAACCAACACATTGTCGCCGATGTCAGGAAGTTTAAATTCATCCCCGAAGGAAAACACAGGAAACTGTGCTGTGGTACAGTCATCCAGATCCGGGTACGTCACGCTGATCATGCCGGTCTCTGCATTGATAGATGATACCCTTCCGATTCTGATTAATCTTTCAGCCATTTTTTTGCTCCTAATCAAATGTGCCTTCGTCTACCCATCCATAGACATTACTGGTGTTGTCCGTGTGAACCAAATGCCAGGGATGCGCTTGTCCGTTTCCTGCACAATCCGGACCCAGCGTAATCTTCGCCGGGCCTGCCTTGGCCGAGTATCCTTTCGCGCCGGGATCACTGGATACGTAATGCATACCTCCGTGGAAATTTACAATGTCACCAATCTGATAATTTCCGGATGCTGCCGGCTGTGTTTCCGACTGTGCAGGTGCAGCCTGCGCCACTGTCAGACGTTGCTGGCACTTGTGCATTTCGATGTTCTGTGTCGTTCCGGAATCTCCGATTTCGATTTTCGACTGATCCACAAAATACTTTCCATCCGCTGCACCCATGCCGGTTATGGTGACACAGATTCCTGCGCAGATGGCAGGATTCGGAAAGATACGTCCTGAAAAAGTTGTTGCTTCCTGATTTGACTGATTGACAGAAGCTGCTGCCTTTAAATAGGCGTCGTTCAGATTATTCGCTGTTTCCGTCACCTTCAGCACACGGCTTCCGGGCGCGTTCTCATCCATAAAGCCGACGTAGATATTGATTTCATCATCACTGTCGCTGGATTTATAGGATATACGCGCGCCTGTATAGATGCCTGTAATGGTATCCGTGTACGTCCATGTGTCATCTTCAAAAGATTTTCGATTTAAAGCGGCAACCGGCGCCGCATTTTCCAGCAGCGTCTGACTGTAAATTACAATGGAACCGGAATACACTTTCATGGCCTGCCCGTAAGTCTCGCAAACCTTGTAAAGGAATTCGCAGTCTGTCTGATCGGATTGTTCCAGCGATTGAATTAAAATATAATCGCCGGAATACCGGATGGACAGGCCATATCTGGCTGCGATTTCCGTTCCAATACCTTCAAGCGAGATGTTTTCCCATGTTTTGGTCCTGGTCCGCACACGGAATGATTCGTCGTTCGGTACCGAGACGCAGCCAAGCTTCAGCTGCGCCGGACCGCCCGAAAAGCTGGTCTCATCCAGCGTAAAAATCCCGGAATCAATAGCCTGTTCATCCCCATCTTTCGTCCAGTCATGGAACAGCAGCCTGCATCTGACCTTATCGCCGTTTCTCGGGTACCAGGATGGCCGCAGCCATTCCAGATTTCTATCCTGCAAAGCAAGGTCCAGCTGATCACTGGATCCGGATGCCACGTCTGTATAGGTAATACTTGTAAGGTATGGTTTTAACTGCGCAGTAACATTATGTCCATTGAAAGTGCATTCTGCTTCGGATCTTCTTGCATTACTCATGATCTGCCCTCCAGAATGGCATATCTTCACCCGGCTCCTCCGGCAGTTCCGGAATCACCAGTTCAATTCCGGCCAGGAAAATCATTATGTCCGCATATTGCCAGTTCGCTTCAAACAGATATCGCATATATTTCTCTGCGCCAAAAAGGCGGTAAGCGATCAAGTCCCATGTATCCCCCTGAATGGTTGTATATGTACCTGACATCCTGCCGCCTCCTTACGCAAAATTGATGCGTTTGTTCTTTCGGATCCACTCATTCATCCGTTTTTCAAATTCATCCTGACTGGATCTGTTTGCCCGATTAATGGTATCTTCATCCGGTGTTCCGCCCTGGAAGATAATCGTCGGACTGTAGGTGATCTTCACACTGGAAGAATCGGTATTGTTTGTTGTGTTGCCGCCGCCGGAAAAGCCGTCGATTGCATCCCCTATAACGCCGCTGCGATAATTCACAGGGGCATTCAGATCGCGCATTCTTTGCGACTCTTCCTGTACGGGCTGTGTCATAGCCATTGCAGCAGCACGGATATCGGATGTCCGATTTTCCATACCTAATGCAAGACCTTCGCCGGTATACTCGCCGCTTTCGGTCATAACCTTTGACGGCGAATGGATCTGAAGCGCATTGTTCACGGACTGCGCCGCCGCATTGGCAATATTGGTCGCCGTTGCCATAATGCTGCCGCGCATGGAATTCATGCCGACAATCAGGCCCTGCATCATGTTCCGGCCGCTTCCGGTCAGATCAATCGCAAACGCCGCAATAATTCCGTTTGCAGAGCTGCGCGCAATGGCCACAATCTGAATTCCGGATGTGGTGAAAACAATCACAAGCGCCTTAAGGCCTGCCGATGAGGCCGTTACTGCAGTCGATAATGCTGTCATGGCCTTGGCGCCTTTATTTATAGCTTTGGAAAATGGCGATACTGCAGCTGCCACCGGGGCAAATGCCAGAGCCAGCTTACCCATTGAGGTGATCATCCCCGAAGATGACTTCTTCATCGATTTGATCCCTTTGGCAGCCTTTGACGCGGATCCTGCGATCAGTACAATTGATGTAGATACTGCAGTCATCTCCAGAGCCAACGGCGCAAATGCCAGATCCGCTGCTGCCGCCGCAAGCGCAAGCGCACCGAATCCAAGAGCCGCAGCGCCGGCGCCCAGACCTGCAGCAGCTGCCCCTCCGGCAAACGTAATCATCGCGGTGCCAAGCTGCATGAGCGCGATTGCGCCGGAAGCGCCGTAAGCGGAAAGCATCGGAAGTGCCGAAACAATAATCATTAATGCCACGGATCCAAGCAAAGCCGCTGCACTTATAATCGCCAGCGCATCACCGAATGCCGAGAGTGCAGCCGCCCCTGCAGTCAATTGCGGGGCCAGTAGTCCGGCAACCACTCCGAATGCCAGGATGCCAACGGCCAGTGCAGCCATCGTTATAATTGCCGGGGTCCCGGCAGCAGAAAGCTGAATGGCTGTATTTGCAAGCAGTGCCATGCCGGCCGCCGCCAACAGAAGACCGGCGCCTAAATAGAACATACCCTGACCGCCTGCTAAAAGACTCGGACCCATCGCGCCCGCGATGGCCATAAATGCACCAATCGCTATTAACATTCCCGCAAATACGGCAATGGCTGCGCCTCCGGCCTGTGACAACTGAACAGCAGCATACGCCATCAGCGCCATGCCCGCGCCGGAAATCAGGATTGCCGCCCCGAATGCCAAAAGGCCGGGCGTCGCTGTTGCAAGCTGCTGACCTAATGTTCCGGCAATCGCCATAAGCGCCGCAAGACCACCGGCCAGCATGGCCAGTGCTATGGCCACATCCGGACCTGCGTCAACAAGCTGTTTTGCCGCGTTGACCAGCATCAGTACCCCAATACCGGCAAGCGCAAGTCCACCGCCCAGTCCCAGCGCATTCTTCGCAAGTTTTGACATCTGATTATTTGTGCTGCCAAATCCTTTGCCCACCTTTGGCACGTTTTTGCCAAGGCTCGTAAGGGATGCTGTCAGCTTTTTAATATTGACGATGATACCTGTTACAATGGCCAATCCGGCAAAACCGACGAGCAGCGGCGGAACAACATCCGGAACATTCTTCAAAATTTCTTTCGCAAATTCCGCAATCAGTTTTCCACCGGTAGCGGCCACTTTCGGCATGATCGTAAGGAAAGCGCGCACCAGCGCTTCCCCAAGCCGTGCCAGGGATGATCCGATCGCAGAAGAATTGTTATCAACGCCGTCGATAAACGCATTGATCATATTTGTGCCCATATCGATCATTTCCGGCGCGTGTTCGGCCATTTTTGTGATCCCGTTAGACAGCGCCTCTCCCAGCGCCGCACTCAGTCCCGAAAAGCCTTCCGCATCCAAAGCGGACTGCAGAATGGAAAGCTGTTCATTGCCAAACTGCACCACGTTACGCAATGGACTGTTCATGCTTTTATACACGGTGATGCCGAAGCCTTCCGCTGCGCTCTTCAAAAGGGTGATATCCCCTTCGAGATTATCCAGTTTCGTCGCAGCCATGTCCTTTGCCGCGTCCGCAGAATTTGCGATCGCATCCGATAATTCATCCCAACGCTTTCCGCTGTTTCCGATCAGCGCGTTCGCTGCGGCAATGGTCCGGGTATCAAAGATCCGGGACATGTAGCTCATGCGGTCGCCTTCCGACAGACCGTCCAAAGATGATCCCAATTCTGAAAGCACCGTCTGGAAATCACGGATATTACCGCTGGAATCCGTTGTCTGAATGCCCAGCTCCCCTAAGGCTTTCGCCGCATCGGCGGTAGGCGTATACAGATTCTTCAATGTGTTCCGCAGATAGGTGCCGCCTTCGGATGCCTGTATACCGTTGTCTCCAAGGATACCCAGCGCAGTCATCGTATCGTCCAGATTTACATTCGCCAGCTTCGCCTGAGCCCCGGCGACCAGAAGTCCTTCCCCGAAATCTGAAACGGATCCGTAGGCATGGGAGGATGTGACCGCCAGTTTATCCGCCAGATCGGAGGCCTGCGACGCATCCATACCCATGACGTTTAATCCATTGGCTACCAGCTGTGTGGCATAATCCAGATCCAGCGATCCGGCGGAAGCCAGGTTTAAGACGGTAGGTAAGGATGCGTAGATTTTCTGGGCGTCATATCCGGCCATCGCCATGTTGTTGATGGCCTCTGCCGCCTCCGTTGCGGAAAATGCTGTGGTCCGTCCCATTTCTTCCGCAAGGGACTGCAGATCGGATATCTGATCCACGGTTGTGCCCATCGTAGCAGCCACCTGGCTCATGGACGCCTCGAAATCCTTACCGACTTTCGCGCTGTATGCGCCGACGGCAAGCGCCGCGGTTCCGGCAGCCTCCAGCGTAGTGACGGTGGCTTTCGCGGCCACGCCCACGCCTTTCATCGCAGCCGATCCAACCTTTCCGGCGACTTTCAGGCTGTTGATGCCGGAAGTTGCGCCTTTGATCGCGTTCTTAAAACTGTTTTCAAGCTGCCCTGCAATTTTAATCGCTATGGAATAATTTCCTACGCTCACTTCCGTCTCACCTTCCTTTCCGTCTCTCGCTGTACTTCTTTGATGTCGTCACACAGATCCAGCAAATCAAATACCGACATGCCCGTAAGATTGGTATAATCGGTATTCAGATTCATGGATATGACCACGCATAATTTCCGCAGTTCCTTCGCGTCGTTTAATCGGATTCGTCTCCGAAGAAAAAACCGGTAACCGTGTTCTTTACCCGAATCGCATCCTTCGGATTCAGCTGCTCGTAGAATTCAATCGGATACGCCGTGCAGTCCGCTGCGACGATCAGTGCATAATGCAGCGAATTTTCCGGCAAAATCTGCACGTCTCCGGAAGACACCAGCACTTTATTGGCCTTGATCATTGTTTTTGCGGTCACATCTTCCAGACCGGAAAAATCAATCTCGGAGATCTTTTCGCCTTCAAATTCATAAGTTTTCGACAAAGAAACGACCAGAGATTCCTCTCTGGCCGCGTCCGTCATATTTCCTTTTGCCTCTTCGAGGTTCGTAACGTCTCCCATTTTTATTTACCCCCTCTTAGATATTTTTTCGAATTTTCGCCATCAGGTCTTTCCCGTTGACGATGTACTTGAAGTTCAGCTTGTCCAGCTCAAGTACCGTTGCGTTTTTGATAACGACTTTGATATAGAAGGCCTCGATTTCCACTTCCGGCTCGCCTTTTTTGCCCTTCGACAGGGTACCCAGCGTATTGGTCGTAGCCTTGCCGCGGATCACAATCTTCACCGGGATATCCTCGGTGTTGCCCGTCTTTTTGTCCTGGAACTGTTCGCTGCCCCGCAAGGTCAGCTCCAGCGCCTTGGTCGTGTCCATAAGGGCAAATATGTCTTCATGGAGGATTGCAAACGGGATTTTCACTTTCGTAGATCCGAAGTGTCCGGTTGCAGGAGCTTCGATCTCACCCAGGACGCCTGCTGCCTCGATGGTTTCTGTCAACGCCTCCAGTTCCGGGAGTTCGCACTCTCCGGACACGCCCAGCAGCTTTCCTGCGAGGTAGACATTATAGGCATTGATTAATTCAGGTACCATGTTTCCGATTGTTGACATCTTTATTCACCTCCCGTAAGTGCTGCCTGAAGCATAGATACATCATAATTCAGGATATTAAGGATAGTTTCCGCAGGGGTATACGGCGCGATATGCTGCCGGAACGTGATTTTTCCGGCAAGGATATCTGAAATCGGGTTATCCTCTTCCAGATATTCAATGGCTGCGCCGGCCCAGTGCGCCGGTGCATAAGCAGCACACCGAATATTTTCCGAATCGACAATGGTTTCAATGAGCACATTGTTCATCGGATCATCCACCCTGTCAAAATAGGTCAGGATAAAGGAATTACCCTGCCAGTTAAACATTCTTCGGATATTGATCCAGCTATCCTTCGCATCTGTCGTCGCGGGATATGCGCCGGTATGATTGCCAAAGAGCCGGAAACCGTTGATGTTTACCGCAGTGACTACGCCATATTCACCCACTGTCGTTGCCTGATCCTGATCCAGAATGACTTCCGTTCCGTCAGACAGGCAGGTACCTGTGATCGCAAGCGGCTTATTTGACGGTGTTGCGCTGGGGACGTCTTCATTGTCCGCATCGTTGGCGGCAGTCCGCGCAGCCATGACTGCAGACATGGAAAAGATCTGATCTCCGATTTTTGCGCACGGCCATGTGTTGCAGCAGCATTCAGAGGTGAACCCGCTGTCATCTTTGACCTTTTTGACATCCGTATACTTTTTCGCTTTGGTCGTATCGATATCCAGAAACGCCATGGCTTTGAACACGCCGTTGATATTGGCTGCTTTCGCCATCAGCGCGATACCGACTTCCGGAAGATGGGAATATCCGGGCGCGATGATAATGCCGGGCACAACGCCCAGTTTGGGATATACCTGCCGGATGACTTCGGCGCCTGTTTCCTTTCCGGAGTCCGGATCATAGGCCCCGACGATTTCCTTTTCCGTCACCTTCTCCGGCGCCAGCTGCTTGCCTGTAACCTTTAAGGATTTCGCATCTTTGCCCTGACCGGACGCATTCAGCGTGATCGTAAGATAACCGTCTTTGTTAAAGCCAAGGGTATAATCACTGCCTTCGGTCAGCTGCACATCCTCACTGGTCGCGTTTTTGACAACCAGACCCTCTTTCAGAATACCGGTCATCGGAATAACGGCCTGCAGATCGGTAACCTCCGCCGTCTGATCTGTCAGATCCTTTGTGTGGGTTTTCGGATCCAGCACATTGATGTACACAACCGGAGATACCGGATGGATATTTTCCGTAATGTACATTGTCTGGCACAGCGTGTAATTTTCAAAATCCTGCACGTAGCCCAGGGCAGCCATCGCTTCCGACGCGCGATTTGCAAGAATCGGCACGTTTACACAAGCGGAAGGATCCTCCGCCATATTGACAGGCGCGGTACCGATGACTACCTGCAGACCGGCGTTTGCTTCCTGCGGCACTACGGCAGCAGTGGCCTCTTCCTGGATAAATACACCATGTTTCGCCATTTGATTTTCCTCCTATTTCTTCAGTTTCAGCGCTTTTGTGAATGCGCTGTAAATATATCCGTTTTCTTCACGGAGCATTCTGTTCGCCTTGGGATATTCCCGGACGGGAATAAAAAGATTTCCCAGTTCCGGATCCTTTGCGATTGCCGCTGCGGCTCCCTCCGGGATCTCCGTGTATACCCGGTTCTGTATCGCGATGCCCTGAATCGTAGGCCCCACATACATCAGCGGCTGCGGTTTGATTGTCGGCTTTTCCGCCGCTTTTCTTTTAGACATAATAATCACTCTTCCTTCCGATTTTCGGCGCGGATATCGTAAGCGCTACGGCCCCAAAGTAGAACGGGTATGTATCGTCTTCCTGCACTGCCCACTGGATTTTCTGATCTACCCGGTATTTCCCGGCAAACTGCGGATCCCACGCGAAGCGATCCACAATCCGCTGGATCATCACAAGGATATGCTCATGCCCGTTTTCGGTGGCGGTTTCATGCACTCCGAGAATGATATTTGTCGATACATGCCAGCAATCGTCATCGTCTTCCGTCTGCCCGCCATCATAGCGGACGATAAAGTACGGAAAATACTGCGCCGGATCATCCTCATCGGACTGCAGAATCGGCAGCATGTGCGGATATCCTTTGATACCGATGATTTCTTCACCGTCCGTATTTTTTGTCCGGACGTCTTTCAGCAGCGCCTCAATTTCGGCGATCAGATCATCCTGTAATTCTTTGAATGTCATATCTGTTTAACTCCCTGTGATTATCCGTTCAATCTCACGATCGATTTCCTGATGAAGCCGTTTCTGCATTTCCTCCGACAACTTGCCCTGGCTTCCGGTTTTGCCATTCCATGCCTGTTCCATCATTTTGGGGACCGACGTACCATGCAATACTTTGAAATGACCGTCTTTGGGGCCAACATGAGCGATACGCCTTTGCGTAACCAATCCGTTCGCTTTTCCCGCTGTCGGAATAAAGGCTTTGCTCATCCAATCTTTAACCTCAAGCGCTTTCACATCTTCACCTTTCAGCTCGGTTGCTCTAATCCCGCTTTTTTTACCACGCGTGATTTTGTAGTTTCCAAGTGTAGGCTCTTCGTCTTTTACGCGGATCGAAGCGCCAAGATTTGATACTGTTGCGCGGTATACAGTCTGCTGCGCCTCTTTATAGCGCGCCGGTTTGATCGTATACGTTTTCAGGACGCTGGACTTAACAGCCTTCATCGTAGCGGTCACCGTTCGGTTGATAGCGTTTTTCAGCCGGGCCGGCGTCTTGCTTTCCATGCCCTTAAAGGCGACTTCCACAGCCTTGATATCCTCTTTGTCGAGTTGTAAGTCAAAATACATATACAATCACTCCAGTTAAGCTCTGTTCGCCTCAATCGTAATGGAATACACGCCGTATTCATCCACAGCATCCGCTACCCGATAAATTTTCCCGTCCAGATTCAGAATGCTGCCCTGCTTCGGCATAGGCCCGAAGTCGGATGAAGCCACATAGATCAGTTTCTGGTTCGTGTAAACCCCGTCTACATTCTGGCTCATCCGCTTTTCACGCTCGATCTGTTCATTGGTGTCGATCTGCACCGGCATTTCTTTCCCGTTCACGGCGTGCATGTCGGAGAATTCTTCAACATTCAGGAATGTCCGATGAACGTCATCCGCAATGATCTCTTTGAATGTCATTTTTTATCCTTCCCGGATGATGCTTTCTGCTGTTTTGCTTCCGCCTTCGGTTCTGTTTCTGATGCTTTCGGCTCAGAGTCCGCAGCTTCCGGAATTGCCTCTGCAGCTTCCGGTTCGGGATCCGCTGCTTCCGGAACTGTTTCCGAAACTTCCGGTTCAGGTTTCGATGCTTCCGGAACGGTTTCCGAAACTTCCGGTTCAGGTTTCGATGCTTCCGGAACGGTTTCCGAAACTTCCGGTTCGGGATCCACTGCTTCCGGAACCGCTTCTGCAACTTCCGGTTCAGGTTCCGATGCTTCCGGAACTATGTCCGAAATTACCGGCGCCGGATCCGGCGCAGCGCCTGTGCCCTCGTCCCACTTGGCGCTTTTTGCACGAATCCAGGCATCAACCATCGGAGCGTCATTTACAGGAAGCTCATCCCCTATGCTGTACTGTTTTGACAGATACAGCACAGGGCGCAAGGCGATCAGACGTTTCATACGTTAATCTTTACGAGGGCATATTCATCTTCGCTTTTTGCTTTGGCAACAGTATGGCCCAGCCAGGCACAACCTTCATCGGATCCTGCTGTATGCTTCTGCGCTTTTCCGTCTTTCAGGCACACGCGAACACCGTTATCGATCTCGCCTTCTGCCTTGGGAATCTTATAGACACCTTCCAGATGCAGGCTGCCGACTGCTTTTGCTGGAATATCTTCACCGGCAACGCCAATCGCTTCGCCAAAGGGCACCAGCTGGCCAGCCTCAATGGTTTCGTCCGTTTCGTTCAGAAAGTCGATGTTTTCGCCTCTCTGCCAGTAAATCGCTTTCGTTTTTACCTCTGCCATTGTCGTATCCTCCTTCCTGAAATTAAGCCAGATTCAGCTTTGTTTTTACAGCAACGCCGGGGTTCTTGACGATGCCGCGATAATCCATAACACTGATACCCCAGTCCAGATAAATATCCCAGACGAATCCAAGCTGTCCGATCACTTCGGACCTGCGAATTGTCGGGATTTCCTGACCGTTGAGATAATCTACTTCGATACCGTCCGTATCTGAAGCCGAACCGAACAGGAACCACGGCATGATCTGCCCCATGCCGCCGCACAGTGCATTGATGGTAGGATCTTCGACCACTTCCAGTTCATTCCTGTACTGGTAGAGCGGATTCACTGCCTGGGTGTTGTCTTTGGTTTCGATGTACTGGCTATTGAAGAGCGTGTACATATCGAACTTCAAGCCGGACGGCACAACAATCTTGGAAGGATTGATGATAATCGCCTGTCCGAACTGATCCTTCTGGGTAGCCAGTGCCATGATCATAGTCTGCATAGCATCCTGGGTAACGCCGGTACCTTCTGCCAGCAGGTTTTTGTGCGCTGTATCGAATAAAGGCACACCGTCATAGATGGCAGCATTGCCAAGCAGGATCTGGAACACCTGTTTGTTGATGGTCTTCCGTGCGCTGGCCGCGTATTTGGCAGGGACCCTTGTTACGAGGCCGATATCATCATCGATGAAGGCTTTCCGTGACAGGGTAAACTGACGTCCGTATGTTCTCAGCTTTCTTGTGGGCAGCTTTGCATCTGTGAAAACGTCATGCTTTAATTCCCCATTCTCGGGCACTTCCAGAAATTCCCCTACCGGGCCTGCAAGATAATTATTGTCATGTGTCTTGAAATCGGTCAGGGTACCCTTCTTGGTAAACCGGTCAAATGTAACCGGCGCGGTCCTGTGACCTTCACGGTACGATTTTTCAATCGTCTGATCCAGAATTGCCGGGAATGCACTTTCCGGATTAAAGAAAGCCCGCTGGAACAGTTCTTCATTGGAAGCGCGGTTCAGACCTGCGCCTTTGCCGCGAAGCGTCTCAGCCTCGATCAGGATCTGCCGCAGGCTCATGCCCACCAGTCTGGAAGCTTCTTCGGACGGATTCTCTACATGGAGACCGGCTCTAAGCATCAGAGCGTCGGACATATCCCGCTGAAACCGCTGTTCGCCGACTTCTTCAACGTGCACACCGGTATGAATCGGCGCATTGTTCCGCTGCAGGTGTTCAATGACAGCAGCACGGACATCATCCACACTGGTACCGTTATCCACATATTCTTTCGGATCCATGCCAAAGTTCCGGCACATCTGCGTGATCGTGCTGATTCTCTGACGTTCTTCCTGAATGAATCTCTGTCGTGCATCATCATCAGGTATACCACTAGGGCCTGTTGGGCCTATGGAGCCTACGTGGCCGACCAATCCATCTGCACCTCTGTTGTCAGGCGCCGGAGTCGGTTCATTGCCCGGTTCACCGGATGCACCTGAACCGGGATTTGCGGCTGCGTCCATCGCCTCAATGGATCTCTGCAGACCATCAAATTCCCGCTGTTCGTCTTCCGTCAGCGCTCTTTTCTCGGATTTTGCAAGATCAAGCAGTTCCTGCTGACGGGCAATCATCTGTTTTCTGTTCATCTTTTTGCCTCCTTGAACATTTTTTGTGTGTTTTTGTTATATTGAAGCTGCCGAACGTAAGTCTCATACATGGCAAGACCTTTTGACGCTTCATCGTCAGAACGGCCGACGCCAACCGTAGAATCAGCAGGCACTGATACAATGCTGATTTCCAGCGGCGTCCATTTTCTGGCAATCGAGCAAGGCCCTGTATATTTGCCATCAGCAGACTGTTTATTCGTCATTACCTCTTCCCACGAATCAACAATGTATCCGACCGACACGCCTTTCAGCGTACCGCTCTGGACTTTTTGGTATATATTTTCAGCTTTATCGTCCGAATCAAATGTAACTTCCGCTTCACCTCGGCTATTCTCAATCCATGCTTTGTTCACCCGTCCGACAACTTCATCCCGATCATGGTTGAACAGAACAACGCCGATGGTATTCAGCCGGGTCAGATCCACCGCGCCTTCGGAGTGATCCAGAATCTCTGTACCCCACCATCGGTCATACGGCATCTCCGATGAAAAGGAAAGTCGAAAGGTTCTGTCCTTTCCTTCAACAGCACGGATAGAACAATCAATCAGTTCACGTGTTGTCATGCTCTTCTCCGGAACCTTCCGTTTCGCCATCCGGATTGTTTTCGTCTTCTGAATTGATTTCTCCTTCACCGTCATTCACCTCCTCATCACTGATATTTTTTCCGTCAAACATTACGCCGCTCAGATCAATGCCCTTATCTTTTGCATAGGCAAGCACTTCCGCGATATCGTCGATCTGCGTGCGCCAATCCGTACCATTTTCCGCGGCGATCTGTTTGTACGTTTTGACCCCTGTATTCATTGCTGTCTTCAACGCGCCGGATTCCTTTTGCGGATCAATCCACTTTTTCGGCGGCTGAATCCATTCGTGGGCAAGGTATTCTTCCTTTTTCTCCCAGAAATCGTTGATCAGGACAATCCCGGAGAGTACGCAGGATATAACAAATGTTTCATAAATTTCATCCAGCAAAGCCAAAATCTGTTCTTTTTCTTCCAGATAGGTCATTTCGTCTTCGATGGATCCCTGCCTTGCGGATGAATAATTTGTCTCGCTCATATCCCGGCTGGTTGCCTCATAGCTGAGGCCCTGTCCGGCGCCGATCATGCGCTGCTGCAGTTTCACGAATGATGTGGCGTCCGCTGACTGCCCCGTAGGATTGACCACCTCGATGTCATCACCCTGGTTCATTTCATGGATCATGCCGGGTGTAAGCGTCTTGCCGTCATATGAAAACTTGTTTTCTGCAGTGGATGTCCTGCCAATGCCTGAAACCGGATACTGCTTCTTGATGAAAACAGAGAGGCAGGCTTCTATCCGCTGCTTCACGGATACCGCCGTGATGAATTCATTGGTATCGCGGATCCGCGTCAGCGTCTGAGACAGATCCGACATTTCCCGAATCTGTGACGGCCGTTTTTTGCTGTAATAAAAAATAACATCATTGGCTTTGATGTACACCGGCTCGGATATGGTATAACCATCAATAGAATACTGCCGGATCCAATATCCGACAGCGCGGTTGTACGCATTGAATTCAATTCCGCCCACAACGCGGTTTCCTTTTATCTTTGGCGCCACCTGTGTTACATCCAGTTCGTCCACTTCCAGCAGCTGCAGGGAAAACGGCACCATACCATCACTGGTATACCGTTTCACGAACAGGATCCCGCCATCTACCTTTTTTCGGACAACCGCCATGCGCAGCATCTGATTCAGGCTCTGTACACCGGTCACGTCACAGTTTCTGGCTTTACACCAGCGTTTCCACAATCCTTCCAGACTCTTGTTCAGCTCAGCATTCTGTGTTTTCACCTGAATCTGGAATCCGGCGCCGATCACATTACGTTTCATGGCGCCAAGCACGGAATTCATCAGATCCGAATTCCGCTCCATGTCTCTGGCGCGTGCCCTTACACGGTCACGGCTTGTCCGATCCGTTTCTTCGGCGGAACTGTTGCTTACCCGCCACATTGCGTTCAGTCTCCCGGTATTGCCGGCGTCATAGTTGCGCATCTCATCGTATGCGCTGCGCCATGCCATCCGTTCCGCTGCTCTCTTTGGAGATATGGCAGCGATCAATCGATCTAACCAAGCCAATTACGTTACCTCCCTTCGAACACGCTGACATATGTATCGTTTAACAGATGCGTTGAAGACCCGTCTCCGGCAGCAAGTTCCGCCTGCAGCTCCTTCTTTCTGGCCAATAGCGCGGAATAATCCGCCCGGGTCAATTTCCGGGAACCGATCGTATAACTCTGGCCGCCAAGCGTAACGCCTGTTAATGCTTTTTCTATTTCTTCAAGTTCCTGTCTTACTGTTTTTACTTCAATCATTGTGGCTTCCTCCTATATCCATCCGTCGTTCGCATGAATCCAGGATTCTTCCTGGGATACAGGCGTATTATCAATCCTCTTTTGCGGTTCATTCTGATTCTCTGTCAGCAAGTGCATGGAGCGCACGCCCAGAATGTCTGCTGCGGCCAGCGCATACACCTCGCAGTCCAGATAGTGATTGTCTGCATGTGAAGATTTCAATTCCCATTTCTGAACAAGCCGGGGTCCGACTTTCACCTGCACTTTGTGCTCTGCCGTAACCTGATTAGCATAGTCCATATCGCATCCGGCATAGACCATCCACGCGCCCCGGCCGTTTTCTTTTTTCATCCTTGCGGCAATCATGTCTTTGTACTTGCCGCCGTCTACGATGGCAAGATTCATGCCGTAAGCTCTGGAATCCGTTTTATTAATCTTTGAAAGATGGAAATGCGCGTCCATGGTCCGGCTGGATCCTTTGGAAGGCAGTGCCCAGTCGGAATTATTCGCGCAGAAATCGTACACGGCATCCGTATCAAATCCCGAATCGATCAGGCACAGAGACACCACCAGCTGTTCCTGCGAATTTTCTTTCGGATATGCATAGTTCATCACCCGTTCGATGTCGGCCCATGAGGTTGCCTGCCCATGACAGATATTCTGACTGGTCAGGAAGTCTCCCCATGCGCGAATCGACCAGTAAATACTGCTTTCCTGTACGTCCACGCCGCCGGTTATGAATTTTGCCCATGCAGGAACCACAAAGGCTTCCCGCTCTGTCTGCCGTTCCATGACAATATCCGCCGATGTAGTCAGCTTCATATCTTCCCAAGGTTCGGCAAGCCAGGAATTTTTAAAATTCTGCAGCCGCTCCGGATCCCCCTGCGCATTGAGCCATTCCAAAGCCACTTCGGAAAATCGGACAAAGGGCGAATAAAGGACCGATATCCAATATCCGATTTTCCTTCTGGCGGCAGTGCTTTCCCTCACAATCCGCCATTCCCCGAAGCGCAGCATCTTCGCTTTGTGCTGATCGGTTATGATGCAGCCGCATTCCTGACAAACGTACACCGCCTGATCCGCGCGATCAGACGCAGTCATGCCATCCTCATTGGGAAATCGAAGATTCGCAAATTTCAATTCGATCATTTCGCCGCAGTGCGGACACGGCACGAAATAGTGCTTTTCAATATCGCAATCCTGCAGATTCTTCCAGATCGCACCGCTTTTGATCGTCGGCGTCGATGTCATGTAGATCTTCCGGTTTGCAAATGTCTTGGTTCGCTCCTTTGCCAGCGAAATGGGATCCGCTTCTTTTTTTGAGGCGCCCGGGTATTTATCCACCTCATCCAGAAAGAGATATTTAATTGCCCGGGATGCAAGGTTCGAAGGACTGTTTGCTCCTGATATCGTCAGGTACATGCCATCAAATTGCATTTCCATTTTCTGGGAACGCAATTCAAAAAAGCGCTCCCGAAGTGTCGGTGCGCTTTTGATCATAGGCTTTATTCTGTTATCTGATACGGATTCTCCCAATTTATCCGACGGATAGACCACCATTGCCGGCGCCGGATCCTGCTGTATGACATAACCGAGCATATTCAGCTCCGCTTCCGTGCCGCCCAGCTGCGCGCATTTGCAGAACACGATTTCTTCCGTCTCGTAATTATTCAATTCGTCCATGATCCCCATAAGATATGGCGTCTTGTCATTTCTCCAGGGACCGGGAAGCGCAGAAGTTTTCGAATCCAATAATCTGTATTTCTGCGCCCATTGCGATACTGTTATATCTTCCGGGGGTTTCAGCTGCTTCAAACATTCGCAAATATAGCTCGCAGTTTCGTAATTTTTTCGCCATTTACGGATTTTTGGCTGCATTTAAAACCTCTTTTGCAATTTTTGGTGTCGCGATTCCTGCGACAACAAAAGAATTTAATAAGGCTGCAAGCTCCCCGGATATTTCCTTTTCCACCCGCCGCGCTTCCACCGGTTCCAGTGATCCTGACAGCATTCCGCTGATTCGCGTAGGCAGCGACATTGCAAACTTTTTGAATACGACAAAGAATTTTGCATAGTCGAGTTTAACTTCTTCGATGGAGATATAGTCCCCTGCGGCAATGGATGTCTTCAGCCGGTGCAGTTCCCCCTGGCTTTCCTTCAGGGCAATATCCGCTTCCATCTTCTGTTCCCGAAGTTCAATCTCTTTGTCTGTTCTATGGGCTTTTCCGTATGCTTTATCTGAGAGATACTGTATATACTGCATTATCGTCGGGATCAATTCATACCGGCGGCAGGCTCTCCCGTTTTCATCCGCTGCCTCCACCGTTTCAATGATCCCTTCCTGCGTGATCTGCTGCACCCGGCGGACGGTAACCCCGAATAATTTGGCAATCACTTCAACACGGACCAGCGTTTTCAATTCCAAAATATCATTCATACACATCCTCCATTGCCCCGGCCGTAACGAAACGGGACGAAAATTTTTCAAAAAAAAGGGCCAAATATCGGACCTTCCTCGGCCCGAACCCGCGGTCCCCCAAGGAAGTACCTACGGCGAAGACCCACCAGACCCGTCAAATGTTTTTATTCCGCTTTCCCACAACAACATGAAAGCACATCTGTTGCATTGCTTTATTGTACACTGCATCGCAAAGCTTCTGCAAAGGCCGTAAACGATGCTAAGCATGGGCCGCATGAGCAGGTGCATGTGAGCTCTTTAAGCGCAGCACAAGTTGTTTGATTGCATCAAAAAAGGACGCTCTCTGAAAGGCGCCCTTTTCTGTCAATCTTTACTGCTTACACTATATCATATTTTTAACTGCACTTCACTGCACTTTTTCCTAGGAAAAAGTGCAAAAATTATTTCTCTGTCAGATTTCCCACTTCATTTTGCGAGGCGATATACCCACGCATAAATTCCGATATCTGACTGGCCTGACTCACACCGGCTTTTTTACAGGCATCTGCAAAGGCGTCTACCAAATCCCGTTTGAGTTTAAACCCCTTTGAAATATACCCGGCTTTTTTATGATACTTTTCCGACGCTATCGTCTGCGGTTTTGGATTTCCAACCGGCATTTTTTTCACCCCTTTTTTCTGTAAGAAAATACCGTGTCAATTATTTTGTAGACCGATGCCAGCATTAATAAAATACTGGATGCAATATTTCTGGTACCAATAAAAATGATAAAAGCGGCGATCAGAAATAAACTGGAAAATTTTAATCTTGTCATATTTGAAAGATGAGCTTATAATGATTTTGTGGGAAGGGGCTTTCGCCCCGTCCCTTACTTGAGAGCCTGAATGAAACTTGAAAGCCCTGTTAAAAACGTACCCGTTGCTATTAACAGTTCAATGATAAGTTTGATCAGGCTCTTATTATTTTTGCTCACCCATTTCTCACCTCCTTTCTATGTATACAGTATGCCATAGGGTTCCCACTATGTCAACACTTTTTATTCGTTTTTTAAAAATTTTTCCTGAAATTCCTGCAGGCCATACCCATGGATTTTATAGACATTTCGAATGGAATAATTCAATTCGGCTGCGATTTTTTCGAACGGTTCCAGATCAATATACCGCCGGTACAATATCCGGATCATTTTTGCTTCGCTGAGCTCATGCAGCTGTCCGATGATCTTATGCTTCAAATCAATCAACGCATCTATGTCATGATCAATTTCCGCTTCCAGTTCCACCAGTTCCGATATCCGGTTGACAAAAGCAGCGTCCCCGGAAGGACTGCTCTGTACATATTCCTTGGATGGATCAGGGGAATTTACGCTTAATATCTGTTCAATTATTTTTGATTTCTCTTCAATTTTCTGATTCACGATCACATTCAGACGTTCCACTTGCTTTAAATACTCTTTTGCCTTCATGCTCTATGCCTCCCCTGAAAAAATTCATCTATGATTCGAATCGCCTCTTCCGGATAGGATATCACCTCGGCAGTGCCGCCGGCGTTCCGGATCTGGGTGATGGTCTGTTTCTGAATACCGGACAATTCTCCGAGAATTGGTCTTTTTACCTCAAATCCAAAGTAATGACCGTCTTTGATAAACATAATGTCAGGGATTCCGTTTTGGCTGTAATATCCCTGTGCAATCTTCTTTGTCACGGCATCCGGATACCGCTTTTCCAGCGCCTTTTTGATTTTTGACTGATAATAAGATTCTTTCGGTATATTTCGCCGAAGGTACGCAAGTGCATCCGCTTTGTTCTGCACGCCTGCGATCTGTTTTGCCATACGGATTCCCGATTCTTCCGTCAGATTTTCTACGAATTTTTCAAGCATTCCTTTTTAACCTCTTCATATTCCTTTTGCAGCATATCTTCCGTTGGCGGCAACATTTTTGCTACTACTCCCTTCGGCTGTTCCATCCATAAATTCAAATCCTGAATCCAGAACATATCCGTGAGTTCATTCTGATAAGGATATACAGGATCTCCGGTAGGTTTGCAGTGCTGCAGCCAATATGGACCGTAAATCTCATATTTGAGCCTGTTCTTTAACGGCAGCAGCTCTGCCAGGAATCTTGAGATGTCATATGTCGAAAACAGAACGTTTACTGCGGCATGAATTGTTTTTTTTGCATCCGGTGCAGAACAAACATATTCCGTTTGTTCCGCCAGCTGCTTTGCGGAATCCGAAATATACCATCCGGACAACAAAAATTCCCGTACTGCTTCTTCTGCATCATGTATAATTTCCTTTCGTAATTTCCGCAGCTGATTTTTGTATTGTACCAGCTGCGTCGGTGTCATCTGCTGCATATTTCTCTGCAATTTTCCCAGACGATTCAATAACCGAAAAAAAACTGTTTTTTCCTGCACCATTCTTTCAATTCCTCTTTTTTTAATGTTTTTTTGTAAAATGAGTGTTTAAAAAAGGTGTAATACGTGTAATATGTGTAACACTTTTCAAAACAAATTCGCCCTGTAACACTTTTTTCTGACCCGGAAGTGTAACTTTTTACTTAAAAAAACGTTGATTTTCCGGGCTTTTTTGGAGCGTTACACGTTTTACCCCTTTTTTTTAATACACACCCCATTTTTTTTTAAGGTACAATTTTTTTTAAACATTTTTTTCTATACGTAGTGTGTAAAAAAGGTGTAATACGTGTAATATGTGTAACACTTTTTTAAAAAGCCTTATTTTATGCGGGTTTGCGGAGTCGCGATCCATCAAAAAATGGTGTAACAACGCTACCAAAAAGGTGTAATGGTGTAACAGCACTTTTGGTTCTAAAAAAGGTGTAATACGTGTAACACTCGGCTTCTAATATGGTAGATTTACCCCCTCAACCGGTAGCGCACTGCCCTTTTTACCACTGCAGCACTACGCATCCGGATCCGGATCATCGTTCGATTCATTGAACATATCCTTTGCAAAATCCATAAACATTTTCGATACTATCTCCATTGGATTCTGTTCAATCTGCTGCTTCATCTCTGTCTGAATATGATTATAAACAATGAGGACAATCGCCGAAGCGGCCTGTACTGCAATATTCGAGTTTCTTGTTGTCTCCATTGCCCTTATGTAAGAAACAAGGTATGCGTCTGTCATTGCTTTGATAGCATTATCATTCATGATCTGATTCCCCCTTTGATTCCTTTGCATCGATATAAGGCGTTCCATCCGGCATAACCCTTACAGTCAGTCCGCCTCCTTCATAGGTCATAAAATAATGGACGCCAGTTTCTGTATCTACCCATTCTGTACAGTACCGGTCCCCGGAAACACATTTCAGCGTCCCGCCTAACATCTCTAATCCTACTGCAGAATTTTCCTCCGTATACGTGCAGGCTGTAATCAAATAGCAAACTGAGAAAACCACAAGAAGCAAAGCGATTTTCTTAATAATAGTGACCACTTTCCTTTGTTCAATCTTTATCATTGTATTCCTCCTTCAAAAATCGAAAGTTGTATGTTTTGTGGCTGGAAATTCATCCAGACCGTTTCCTTCTTCAGGCTGTGTACCTGCGAATAAGCTTTCACACTTTGCTTATACCATCCATTCAGGACTAAATTGTAAAGGTCTGTTTCATATCCGCTGATTATGACATATCCTTTGTGCTGGATCAGCGTTTCTAATAATTCGATATGATCCGCCTCTTTCATCTCGCATCGGTACTGTTTCCCGTGTCGCGTCTGCAGCATATATGGAGGATCGCAGTAAATCAGGACATTCGGATAATTGAACCGCTGGATCACATCTACAGCCGGTCGGTTCTCGATCTGTACTCCCCGGAGCCTCTCAGCCGCTGCTATAATCTTTTCCGGTAGATTACACCAATCCTGTGATGCATAAGAACGTGCTCTCCCCTGTACGTCATTCTTCCAGCCGACCTTTTCCCCGGTTGTTCTGAAACCATGTCCCATGTTGAGCCGAATATAAAAATTAAGTGCTTTTTCAAATGGATCCTCTGGATTCTCCCGAAATACTCTCTCGTAAACCTCCCTGGAATATGGTGTTAAATATATACTTCTCGCAAGCTTTTCAGGATCAGAACGAATACACTCAAACAAATTCACTACATTCCCATCCAGATCATTAACCGTTTCAATGTGGGATCTATGCTTATTGAATAAAACAGCGCCGCTCCCAAAGAATGGCTCAACGTAACTGTGATGTTCCGGGAAGAAACTGATAATCCATTGCGCTATCGACCATTTACTTCCTGGGTATTTTACGACTGCTTTCATTTTTTACGGTATTCCTCCTTCGTGAATACCTGCCCGCCTATAAGCGCAGCGTATTCATTAAATACTCTCTGGATTATGCAATGATCGCAATTGTCTTGACATTCGCACGGCAAATCCACATCGTCAATACGGCTTTTCCCTCCGCTGGTCAATGGATTTGTGAATGTGCAGATTTCTTTTGGCACAAAATTTCCGTCATCAAGCATCACCATTTCGGTATGAGATTGCTGGCCTGATTTTTTCTGCATTTTATCGATCTCTTTTGCAAAAACATCTCTCCCTTTTTTAAGTGAATCATAGTCCATATTCACTCCGCAGTTAGGACAATATTTTCCGGTAACCGGATACTCATCACTTGCGGTTAGCCATTCACCACATACACTGCAACGACAACTTCGTGTCGGGCATCCTTCTGAGTCAAAAGGCACAGGTTCCCCAGTCTTTTCGTCAAGCCACTTTCCATGCCGCACAGGTTCAGCGTCTATTGTTGACGCTTTTTCCAAATCTTCCGCAAAAACAACCTCAGCACATCCATAACTGTTTCCGTTGGCATCGCATATTCCAACTGTCGTTGTAGTAAGCGAATCCGCATCAATCAATCTCATGCTCAATACTACCTTTCTTCCTTCTACCCGCCAGAATCAACATGGGAGGGCGGGTGTAATAAATTTTTTAAGCTGTTCAGCAAGACTCTTGCACTCGTCTACGACATAATCAAGCGTCCGTATTTCTCTGTCGGTCGGATACATTCTTTCTATGTCTTCAAGAAATGCAATGCTTTTCATGGATTCTCCATCATCTGTAAACAGGCTCTTTGCAGTCACAAAATCCCTTCCGTCGTTATAATGGGCACAGTCAAAGCCAAGCCACCATAAATCACTTTCAACCGGATAATCGCCGTTCTTCCCACCTCCCGCATATGTAAGACCGCCGTGAACGTCAAAGTATGTTTCAATCCGCACATTCTTAGAATCATCAAATGCTTGGCTAATTAAAGGGATAATCCCTCGTTTTCCTATTTCCCTATCGCAAATGTCCTAAAATTTGATATCTAAATGGTCAGATAATTTCTTTCTGTACAACGTATGACTTTTATCGACACCGACATATCCGCAGCGGTGCGCCATGCTCTGCATAACAACAACGCATTTCAATCCTGCGTGTTCAAACTCTTTCTCTACGATATAGTTTTTCATATACCTCTCCTTCTCATTTTACCGTATACAATCCTATTCAAACGGCAGCTCCGAATCATCATCAATCTGCGAAAAATCCTGCGAATCGGTGTCATCCATGAGCCCGCTTGCCTTTCCGACAAAGAATTCGACGAAACGCTGCGCCCGGCCATGGAAGCGTTTGACAACCGTATAGGTAACGCCGCAGTGATCGCTCCGCTCTATCGTGGTGATCAGATGCTTATCCGCCAGATATTTCTTTGTCTTGTTCTCGCTGTATCCTGCCTGCCGCAGGGCTTGATTCATCGCTGATGTATAGATATAGGCTATATTTCCGTCATCGCTCATCATGCCGAGGCAGGTACCGATGGCATCCGATCCGAAATAAGCCTGATTCTGTGACACCCAGTCCACCAGAAACTGTGTTGCATTTGCATTGACGTCTGCAGCTGCAGCTGACATCTGTTCCTGCATGATTTCTTTTGCCATTTCACAGGCCTTTGCCCAGGAAGCGGATGAAATAAGGACTTCTTTCTGAAGCAGCAGATCCGGCACAGTTTCTGCCTGCTGTTCTTTCGAATCCGTAAAAATCCAATCATTGGCCAGTGCATCAGCCAGAGCGATCAATGCGATGCTGTTCACGTGGGATCCGGCCTTGCCATCCCCGATGGATTTAACAAAAGCCACCATGTCCGCATATTTCTGATTTAATGATTCCGGATCCTTCCGGGTAAGGCTTTTGACAAATGCGGGACCCGCATGTCCGTAATTTGCCGCAGCGGCCTGATGCATTTGCCCGGCCTCTGATTCACTGGCAAACGGTCCCTGGTAGATCTCAATCACACGGGAAAAAACGCCGGTCTGCGATGTGCCGTTTGTGATTGGTTCTTCCCCGGTGGCCAGCGCCACGGTTCGCCATCGGTTCACTTTTTGCACGCCGCCTTCTTTGCTGCCTCTGGTTTTCCCCTTGCCTTCGCATATCATATAAATTATATTTTCAATCTTACTCTGACCGTAAACGCCGGTACCGGCAGCCTGACGTTCATCCACGCCCAGCGGAAGGTCTGAAAAGAACGCCGCCGTTCGTTCCAGACCGACCTGTGTAGTGTTAAAATTCATCATCAGACCGTCCGGCTCACCCCAGACAGAAAGCGCGGCTTTTAATGCGGCTGTTTTTCCGCCTCTGGCGTCACCCCAGTTATACACAAAGAAGGTCCGCTGGTGCAGTAATTTCAGCAACGGCGCCGCAAAGGCAGCCGCAAGAATAAAACGAAATTTATTATTCTCACGGTGCCGGCGCATGGACTGCAGCCAGCCGGCCATCGTGCCTTCCGTGTGATACGCTGCGGCGATGGCTCCCTGCGCCTGATCAATATCCAGCACAATATCATCGCTATTTCCCGGAATAAATCTGCCGCCGGTTTGCCATCCGAAAGAAGATGTGGATTCTGACCATTCGATCACGTCATCATTAGCAGCTTCCAATGCAGAAAGAAATTTGATGACCATCTTTGCGTTTTCGCTTGTCACCATACATCCCAGATCAGAAAGAATACTCGTTCCTTTTACCGTAAAAATGACGCTTCTGGGCAGGATCGCAGAACGCCAGACGCGCCCTTGCCGTTCTGTTCGCAAGAATGTTATTTCAATCTTTTCATCCCCAAGGTCCAGACTTTTAATCCTCCGTTTCAGCAGGATCGGCGTTGCACACACCAGATTTTCTTCATATGTCTTGGAATCGATTTTATATATTCCGGTGTCATCGTAAATCCATCCGTCCGGCGCCCGAAGGTTGACCGGCGCACCATGAATCAACTCCGGAATAATATCCGGCTCTTTTAAATTCGCGAGAACTGCCTTTTCCAGCAGCTGCTCTATCTTTTTTCGTCCCGTCTCTGCGCCAAACTGCATCAAAACATCTGAAGGATCCTTGCAGCCCGGTATATCTCCGCAGGAAAACACGTAGATATTTCCTTCATAGCCTCCGCGCCGAAGCCCATCCATGGTTTTCCGAAAGAACGTATCCCCGCCGGCATCCTTTTCCTTATGCAGATACAGCGTCAGCCCCATAAGCATAGCTGCATGTGTCTGTTTAAACATGGATGCGCCGGGAACACCGAGCGCATTGAACCCCATAAACCAGAGGCTCTGCGCATCGGATTCTCCTTCTTCAAGAATCATCGGATCCCCGGCACTTACACCCGGCAGCCGCCATTCTCCATACAGACCGATTTTCCCGCTGGCGCCATACGACCAGCGGAATTCTTTGTTGGCATATCGCTTCCGATACACCAGGCTTTTCCCGGCAGCGTTGAAATACGGTATTTTCATGTAAGATGTTCCGGTTTTACGGTCCCTGCAGGTTTCCAGCAGGCAAAATTCCTTCAGCCAGTCAGCCGGCAGGTGCTTTTCCTTTGCATATTGTTCCAGACTGTAATTTTTATCCTCCGGATGATCCTCATCTTTGCCATAGTCCTTCAGGATCTGTTTATAAGCCGTCGTCGTATCCGTACCATGAATTTTTGCGTAAAAATCAAGAAAATTACCACCGATTTCTTCCGAAAAACAATGCCATTTCCCGGTTTTTAAATCAACTGAAAAACTGTTCTTCCTGTCGCTGTGGAATGGACACAGGCCAGTCATCTTCCCGGCGATTACAACTGCTTTTTTGACATATGGGCGATATTCTTTTTCATAATTTACAAAATCGTCTATGTCCAGCCTTGATACCATGCCGTCCCATCTCCTTACTTTAAATTTTTAATTGAACGGCAGTTCAGCGTCTATGCCATCCTCCACACGCATCCAATCTTCTTCCGTCACATTACGGGTAGGCATTGCCGGCGGCGTATTCTGGCTGTTGTTTTCATTGTTTCCGGATTTGCTTTCAACAAATTCCACGTTTTCAGCAACCACGTCCGTTGTATATATCTTCTGACCATCTTTATTGGTATAGGATCCGGTCTGGATCCGGCCTTCGATGCCGATCCGCTGCCCTTTCTGGAAGTATTTTTCGATAAATTCTGCAGTTTTACCCCATGCAACGACACTTGGGAAATCTGCCTCCGGATGATCTCCGGAAGTATAGCGCCTGTTTACTGCAACAGAAAATCGTGCGTATGTAATGTTATTGGCTGTCTGCCCAATATCCGGATCCCGCGTAAGTCTACCGACAAGAAGCACTTTATTCATGATTGCCCTCCTTATCATCGCGATTGACAGGCTGGATTCTCTGCATTTCTTCCAAAGCGGCATTCAGAGCATCCAGATCCTTGTTCGCTTTGTGATTTTTTCCGAACTTTTCACCATACCACTTCATCAGTTCCGGGTTTTTCGTGCCGCCCAGTTCATTGCATTTTGCGGTAATCGCATCCTGCACCCGGGCAACTTCCGCAGCGCGCTCCGCCGGAGATTTGACCGGCTCCCCGTCATTGGCCCAGTCATACAGCGCTTCGCCGGATTTTTCGGTCAGGGCGTCCAGTTTGTTTTCAAAAAGGTGGGTGTTGTCCTTGGCTACTTCCGCGATATGCGTTTCCTGATCCAGCATGAAAGTCACCATGTACTCATACTCGATGTCCTTATCCTGCTGAACGCCAACGCCGACCTTGCGCGGCGCCATTTTGCCTTTGCTGTTTGTTTCCAGGATGTACTCATCCTTGCCACGGCCGGTCACGATGATGTGCGCCGGCGCCAGCAGGATCTTCTCTACGATCTTTTTATTTTCTTTTTTATACTTTCCCCAGGCCTGAAAGGTGGAGTTGTCATTTTTGGCTACCTTCTGCACCTGATCCTGTACCCAGCTCCACAAATGCGTCAGGGAATCCACGATGATCACCTTGTATCCGGCCTCCAAAAAGGCATCCAGAGCCGCTTCATAGTATTCCGGACTGTACTCTTCCAGACTGATCAGATCATAATCAAATTCATTTGCATACAGCTTGTCCCGCATGCCTTCCGTACCTATGTATCCTATCCTGGTACCATTTCCTTCCCGGCCGGCAATGCCGGTGGCCACCCGAAGGGCCGAGTAGCTTTTCCCGCTGCCGGAAGGACCGCCGATCAATGCTTTAACATAGATCTGTTCTTTTTTTGCATGTTTGATCTGTAAATTTATTTTCGCCATGATACCCTCCTTATTCTTCCGGTGTTTCGAACCCATCCTCTGAAGCCGGCTGCGGATCCCAGTGCTCCGCAAACAGATCATTGCTGACCCGCCTGCTTTCAGCTGTCATTTCTGATATTGCAATGATGGCGTCGGTCAGTGCATTGGTTAATGACTCCACCTTGTCAACCGCAGCAGAATCGTCCGGTACCGGCAGTGCCTGCAGCAGATCCGCCATGCCGTCCTTCACTTTTTTCATGGCAAAATTGACCGAAAGATACGCATCGGCCAGGAATCCATAGCCTTCATGGCGGTTTCTGATCCTCTTTTCTCCGATTTCCTGTTTTTTGGATTCACAAAGGAAATCGATCATAATGTTTACATTCTCTTCCAGCGAGCTTTCGCTGTTCAGGCGCCAGTCCAACTGATACTGGCCGTTTTCATTGGTTTCTTTATACATTTCCTTCCCTCCGTTTCATTAATGCTTCTTTGACCTTTTTCTTTCCGGACGTGTCTGTCCTGGTCCGGGAGATTGTAATCTCATCGTAAATATTTACAGCTGCCAGCACCTCATCCGGGATTCCGTCTTCCGTATTCGCCAGTTCAGCGAGCGCAGAGTTCATGGAGCTGGCGCTGATCGTTTCCTGAATCAGATCGACCAGTCTGTCATCCGACCTGAAAAGTTCCAGCTTATCAATTCCCAATTCTGCAAGGTCAGCTGCAGACTTGAAATTGTACCGGCGTTTCACGTTTGGAGAGTAACTGTACTCTCCATACTGGACGGTGCTCATGTCCGCATCGCTGATTGCTGTGGCCAGTTCATACTGGATATCCTTAAACTCTTTTTCCGTTTCCGATTTTTCTTTGGTCAGAAGCTCCTTTTTTGTTCTGAGCTCTTCATACTTTTGAATAAGTTCCCTGATCCTTCCTTCAGCCATTTTGATTCTTCCTTTCTGCTATCAGCTTTTTTAATTTCCTTATAAGAAATACTTTTTGCCACCAGTGAAGTGACGGAGTCATTGTTATGCAGGCGATTTCCTTTTCCAGATCCAGCGGTGTCAGCCTGCGCAATAAATCTGCTATGGCATTAGCTACTTCAACTGCCTGCGTCGTAGAAATACCAAAATTTTTTAAGGCATCTATGTTTTCGGTCATTTAAAAACATCCCTCCAATTATCCACAATGGTCTTTGCTAGGTCCTCTTTTTTCTTTAAAGCCTGGGTGATCTTCTCATCCACAGAATCCGCACAGACCAGATCAATATACGTGCAGACGTTCCGCTGGCTGATCCTGTGGATCCGGGAGAGACTCTGTTCGTAAGTGGCGTAATTGTAAGTTTTTGAGTAATAAACACAGGTATCAGCCGCCGTCAGCGTCACTCCTACGCCCAGCGTGTCGATCTGTCCAACGATCAGCACCGTATCCGGATCCGTTTGAAACTGTTGAATGATATCGCCGCGGTCTTCTTTTTTGATGGCGCCATAGATACTGACAACTTTTTCCCCCGCCGGCCGAAGAAGCTTTTCCGCAAGCACAAGTATCGCTTTAACCTCTGAAAGGAACCTTGCAAATACCACCAGCTTCTTTCTGCCGTCGATAACATAATCTTCGATAATATCCTTCAGCGCATCCAGTTTCGTTGTACTGATCTGCTCCGGCTGAGAATCGCCATCCTTTACAAGGAAACCCCCGGTAAACTGCTGCAGTCGCAGAAGCCGGGTCAAAACTGTGGTTGCGGTAATCGTTCCTTCTCCTTCCAGATCTGCGACAGATTCCCGTTTTAAAGAATCGTAGATTCGGCGTTCCTTCGGCGTCATTTCCACATACCGCACTTCAAACGTCTGTTCCGGAAGATCCAGCGCCTCAGCCTTGGTAACTCTGAAAGCAATCGAATGTTCTTTCTGGATCAGCTCATCCTCATGCAGCGTGCGAAGTACCTTGGATTTGAACACACTGTGCATCACACAGTAGTGATTCTGAAACGGATAGTACAGATCCCCGAACACGGTCCGATCCAGGAAGCGATACTGTGACCAGATATCCGTCACGTTATTCTGCACCGGCGTACCCGAAAGAATGATCTTATAACGCGCCTGATCCCCCAGCTCATGCATGGCCTTGGACTGTTTCGCATCGTGTCCTTTGATCCTCTGGCTCTCATCGCAGATGATCAGATCCGGATCCCAATCCTGCAGCGCTTCTTTGATGCCTTCCCGCCACACGCTTTCATAATTGATCACGGCCACCTTCATTTTCTCGTATCGGTACCGCTTCAGGTCGGAAATTGCTTTCAGGCGCTTGGACTTATCGCCCAGCAGGGTCTGAACGGTAAAAGGAAAATCTGCAAATTCCATAAACTCCCGCGGCCAGACGGCCACAACAGAGGTCGGTGCCACGATCAGAACCCGATCAATTATTCCCTTTTGGTACATGGCGCCCATCACGGCAATCGATGTCAATGTTTTTCCGCACCCCATTTCGAACAGGAACCCGAAGCCTTTATGCATGTCTATTGGAATCACCTTCTTCCAAATCGTACAATTTATTATTAAAATTGGTGCGGTACACCATTTGCGGCCTGTACACGATCTTCTTAAACTGCTTTCCGGAAGGGCCGTATTTTGGATTGTATCCGAAGAGATTGACATACTGAATCAGATCCGCCCTTTCTTCTTCCATTCTTTTGGCCACCTCAAACAGTGCTTTGCAGTCATCGATTGCCCTGTGTGAATTTTCCACCTTACCGGCGAGGCCATATTCCCGTATAGCATTCTCCAGCTTATGCGGATACAGGCGCCGGTCTCGGTACACCGTCAGCGTGTCCAGGTAATCACAGGAATTAAAGCGCTGCATGTCTGCTTTAAACTTTTCCCGGTCATCGTCTCGATGCCGCAGTAAGGAATATGCCAGAAACAGCAGATCAAACTGCGCATTATGGGCTATCAGCAGTGTCTTTTCCTTCATCAAATCCATAAATTTAGCAAGCGCAACGGATTCTGCAATGCCCTGATCAAACAGCATCCAGTCTGTAATACCTGTCAATTTGACCACAGACTGCGGCAGCTGCGGCAATGTTTCCAGCTGAATAAACTGATCCATGCACTGCTGCGACGCATCCGGATCCAGTGCGGCAGCTGCAAGTTCTATGATCTGGTCCCCTTTTTCCGGGGTTAATCCGGTTGTTTCCGTATCAAAGAATATGAGCCTTTGATAGCGTTTAAACAAAGATTCAAACATATGTATGCCCCACCTCCACCGCGCCGAAGGTGATCAGCGCCATATTGGCGGCCCGAATCTGATGCTTGTACAGATTTGCCTTAACCGGAAACCGGCACATCGGTATGACATCCTCATCCGGTTTTACACGTTCCGCATCCACGGCATCCTGTACGGCCTGCATTTTATTCAGAAGCTTTTTTGCCGGAGCGATCAATCCTCCGTTTTGCTGCAGATTCAGCAGCAGCTGCTTTGAAACAAGCCCGTACCAATAGCCTCTTTTTGTATCCTTTTTCATCAGGCGCCATGTCTTAATAATGGCATCCTGTTCCTTGCTGTCCGTCTTCACAAACATCATGCCATTTTCTATTTTCTGCAACATTTTGCCCACCTCCTATCTCGTTGAAAAATAATGATCGCCATATTGAAAGTAAGGCGTCCCGTACGCGCTGTAGCCATCTGCCGTGAAATAATACAGTGCCGGATAGCTTCGCTGCTGCAATTCCAGCCGAACCGCCTCCCGTGTGGCATCAGAAATCACACTGAAACGCTGCATACCGCCATCAGCATATGAAGCAAACTGTCCAGGCTGTGTAATTACGCCGGTGATGGTGTCCGGCCAGTTTGGATTGTCCACGCGGTTCAGTGCGACACAGGCAACCAGCCTCTTTCCCATCAGGTCCTGATTGCCGGCCTCCGCCTCCACCATGTTGCAAAGCAGATCAATGTCATCGTAAGCTGTCGGCACAGATGTTTCCGGCACGGACGGTTCCGGTACAGGCGTCTCCGGAACGATCGTTTCCGCCGCGGGCGGCGCTTCCGCGAAAGAGGCAAGCGCAGCGGCTTCCTGTTTCGCCGTATAGCTTTCCACAGCAGCACTGATCCTGGCAGATTCTGCTTCGATCAGCTGATCCTCTTCCAGGTGATAGCTATTGCAGTCCAGATACAGTTTTTTGGCCGGTCCGGTATCCGCATCCGATACCGGCATCAGCCATGCTGTCAAAATCAGCAGGAAGGCGATCACAAAAAATCCTGTGGAAAGACACCTGAAATTACAGATCGAACGAATAAAAGCTGCTGTCTTGCGCTTCTGTTTCGGCCTGTATGGCCGAAACTTCCCATTTCTGTATTCAGTCATCATTGGTTTTCCTCTCCTTTCAGTTTGACGTTCTTTTTGAGTACGACACAGCGCATCAAAACGCCGTTAATCCTTACCACCTTGGAATACAGCAGCTTCGAACCATCAAAGGAATGCTCTAAAATCCCGTATTCATACAGCGTTTTTTTTACCAGCAGCGGCATCAGATTTCTTTCCCTGCAATACGCGTCGAAGGCCTTAACCTGAATTGCTATAAAATCCAGATTTTTCCCATCATCGAAATGGGTCAGGATATTTTTCACGAACGAATGCAGGTCAATTAATCGCGACGGATGGGACAGACAGCGCCATTCCGCCAGAGCTTCCAGACCATCGATCATGACACCTGCCGCTTCCAGTGTGGACAGAATCATCGGCAACCGTTCTTCCGGAGCCGTTGATAGTATTTTTGAAATCCGGATCGCGTCTTCCAGTTCAATTTCCTTCGTGTTTTCCAAAATGTCACCTCCTGTTTTATTTGCCGGCCATTTGCTCAACCGCCAAATTACCGGCCATTTTTACGTTTTTTCGCCGTTTATTTATTTGCCGGTCATTTGCCCATGCGCATAACTTCCAGTATTTCGCTGTCGGGAAAACGCAGCCGGTGGAACACGATCAGCAGCTCCGGAAATGTAAATCGTTCCGGATGATTCGTCTTTTGTTCGAAGGTACCCGGGTGAATCCCCAGGGCGTTTCCCATCTGCTTATTGGTCACCTGAAACGCATTCATACGCTTTTTTATATTTCCGCTGAGCAATGAATTTTGAATTTCCTGTGGTGTTTTTACTATTTTGGGCATATGATCAGATCCTTTCTTCCTAAATTTTTGCGCCCATTACCCGCGCAATCGACTTGTATTCTTTTTCCAGTTCTGTAATCTTCCGGTCAATGTAATCCATACGCTTGTACAACTGATTAATACGGCTCTCCGAAACATCCTCGCCATTTTCGATCAAAATCAGAATGATTTGAACCTGACTTTTCATCGCTAAATCAGCAAGAACAGGAATCATCTTGTTCGGATATTTTGACGTTCTATACATTTTGCAGATTTCAACATCAGTCATTACATGTCCTCACAACTATATCTTCCGAAATGATGCGCAGCCTTTTCCTTCGTGCCCACCTAAATTCTTTTCTCGCTCTTTTTGACCGTTTCCAATTCTTTAACAGAAAAATTCCATCACAAGCAGAAAGAAGCACTTTATCGATTTTCATATATTGTCGGTGCGTCAGGCGGCCTTCCGGGAACATAGACGAAATCGCTGCAGGATTGATTACATCATATCCTTTCGCCTTCAGCTGGCCTTCAGCCCATACGAATCGCTCCATATAATCCAATGTCCCTGTGATCGGGCCTGATATGTAAATCAACCCCTTGTTCCGGCTCAAATGTTTCTGCATAATCTTTTCATTTAACGACATTTCAGCCCGGATTCTGTCCAATTCCACGTTTATATCAATCAGATCTTTAGCCATCTTATTGAAAAATTGTTCATTCTCTTCTTCAGTAGGATGCGGTGTTACGGCGCCGCCCCTGCTGATTTTTCCGGCAGAAACCCGTTTATACAGTTCTTTTTCATGATCGATTGATGTCATATTGATTCACTCCTTAGACGAATATCTTTAATGGATCCAGCTATGTAAGTTCTGCATTTTAAGGTTTCTGCGCCTGCAATCAGCTTTTCGAATAACTCAATAGCCTGACACCACCCAATTTTCAGCGATTTGGAAATTTCAAATTCCATACAGGTTTCACCCGTAACGCCATCCTGATCGATAACATCGTAAGTAACAACTATTGTCCCGTCCCGATTCCCAGTGGTCACCACATCACCGACATTGAATTTTGCCTCATCTTCCCATTCTTTGAATCTTTCAATTGCATCAACGGCTGTGTAATTCTCAAAAATCTCAAACAGATCAGCCGTTCCAAAAATATCTTCCAGAATGCGATCACAATGGGAACGGCACTCTGCACAGGTAAGCGCAACTGTGGTGACAAAATCCCACACTTCATTCATCCCATCCTCGTAAGTCCTGAAAGGATGAACCGCATCTCTCCGAACGGGGACCAAATAATAATCATTCGTATGTTCATCTTTTATACGGACAAAATCATTACCGTTCTTCAATTCACTTTTGCAAAATATCGCCTCGACAAGCACCTTGTCGCCATCCTTAAAACCAGTCATTTCATTCCCTTCCTTTCATTTGACAATTTTTTAATAATGCCTTATGTTTAAATATGCTTACATCACATATCGAAAAATGGTTAAAAGGAAAATGAGCATGAAGAATTTATCTGGAAAATTTAAGGTTGAGTATCCTTCTTTTTACAATGATCCAACCGATATCAAACAACTGTTTTTTACCATCAATTCCGTCGCCCACATTTTCCTTGCTTTCTTTCCATCCTTTGACCCCACGAGATGGAAAATATGTTTTTCAGATCAATACACGAATCCCTTATGCGACCGATCGAACAAACAAATCATTATCACGTCGCCTCCGGGAGACTGGAACCGTGTAGCCTATCAGTTTTCGCATGAACTCTGCCATGCTGTCATCCCATCAGATGTTCCGGATAAATTCCGATGGTTTGAAGAATCCATTTGTGAAATGGCGTCGTATTATGTTCTTCCTGAAGTCGGGAAATATTGGCGTTCTTCTGGTAATTTTTTCAAGTATTATGAAAGCAAAACAAAAAATAAGCAGTTTTATTTTTATACATTCAGCCAATACGTTAAAAAGGACAAACAGAAAGCAATTCCATTTCCCGTCGATAAACTGTTCTCAAACGAATATCGGCACCTTCTGGAAAGTATGACGATTAATCCTGAACAAAGGGGATATAACGCTCAAGTGGCGCAAACTTTACTTTCAGTTTTTAATCAGCATCCGGACACATGGCATTTCATTCAATTTTTACCCAAAATGGATTCTTCACTTTCATTTCGTGAAGCAATAAAGGGCCTCTTTTCCCTTACTCCAGAAGATAGCCATCCCGGTTTGAATCTGATCCTTGAAACATTTGGATTATCGTAAGACATCACACCCAATACCCTCTATATATTCAGCGGGCAACTCCAATACCCCCTACATATCCAGCGGCCATCTGAGCGAAAGGCTTTCCGCACGGATATAAGCATATAGCCATCTCCTATTTGAACGTATACTAAAATTGTCGGGTCATTGGGCGGAATATCTGAAGTGCCCATGCACACTTCTTCCTGATCAATGCCGTACTTGTCGGCTATGTCATCGACCATCTCCTGATATTTCGTCACAAACACCGAAATTTTCTTTTGTTCCTCGGGTTCTAATGATGGCAACCCGGGTGTCCCACTGTGTCCGCTCCAACTCATTTCATCACCTTCCTTTCCTCTTCTGCCAACCTGCTGCCGGCCTCCAGCCCTTCGATATAGGCCGTAACAACAGCAGCAACCATTTGCCGTTTCTCATCCGGAACCTTCTGGATGAGCTGGCAAAGCTTTTCAGCATCGTCGATCTGATCTTTTGAAATGTTATTCATCTCACATTCTCCCTTTTTAATATCATTTTGTCCCTTTACAATCTACATTCAGGCCAAAAAAAATTTTTTGCACATCTTCAGTGCCAAGTTTCAAAAGTTCCCTAAGAACCGCAACTTCACTTACTTTGAACTCGGTTTCATTATTTATCTTCTTTAAGAGGCCGGCATAAGTAATATCGAGCTGCTTTGCTATAAAAGTCAGTTTGTATCCTGAGTCTTCTATTTTTTCACGCAAGAGTTTTGTGTCAGTCAAATATCTCACCCCCTATCAATATGATTTGCTTTTGTAGATTTTCTATCTACACATGGTATAATAGAGCTTTGTTAATTGAATGTCAACACTTTTTTATAAAATAATTGAAAAAAGTTGATTTTGTGGGGACACTATGTTACAATCCACATTAAGAAAGGGTGAAAGAAATGAATGAAAACCAACGCAAAGAATATCTTATCCGAATAGGCACAAGAATTAAACAACTTCGTATAGACAGGAAAATGTCTCAGGATGAGCTTGCTAAAAAAAGTGGGTACACATCGCGTAGCACAATCAACAAGATTGAATTGGGAATCAATGATGTGTCTCAGTCTAAACTTAAATCTATTGCAGAGGCTCTAAACGTGACCGTCAACGAAATACTCTGCTGGGATGACCATAATGATTCTCATGATATCAAATTAAACCACGGCGTTGTCATAAATGTCCTAGGCCGTGTTGCTGCCGGGATCCCGATTGAGGCAATTGAAGATATTGTTGATACAGAAGAAATTACAGAAGAAATGGCAAAAACCGGCTCCTTCTTTGGCCTGCAGATACATGGTGACAGCATGGAGCCGAGAATGCGCGACGGCGACGTCGTTATTGTCCGCCAGCAAAACGATGCGGAATCAGACGAAATCGTAATCGCCCTTGTCAATGGTGATGAAGCCACCTGCAAGCGATTAAAGAAATACGCAAACGGAATCGTTCTATTATCAACGAATCCGAAATATGAGCCTTTATATTTTTCCACGGAAGAAATAGAAAGTAAACCGGTCAGAATTATTGGAAAAGTTGTAGAGTTAAGGGCAAAATTTTAATAAAAACCGGAGGAAAACAAGGATGTTGCATAAGATCGAATCCATCTTTCCTATAGAGACGTACCACCCCCCCCGCATACAAAAATCGCATATTAAAGAACATCAAATTTTTATCATATTAAACAGATTGGAGAAATAATCGAATGAAGAAAAAATATATTGCTATGATGCTGTGCCTTCTTATGTCCTTCCTGTGCGTTGCCTGTGGAACAAAATCTGATGACAACCAGAGCGGAAACGGAACAACCACGGAGCAAAACACGCAGGCGCCCGCTGCGGATCCTACAGATGACACATCCGCCGCGGAACCCACAGAAGATGCTTCCGCTGCAGACGAAACCTATCAAAGCATTCTGGATGAGTACACCCAAAAGCTGAATGACGCCGCTCCGGGCCTTGTTGAAGAATACAAAGCCGAAGCTGCCGGCCATGAAGGAAATGTTCAGGAACTGGCAGAAATCAGCACCAAAAAGACGGAAGAACTTGCAAAGATATCTACCGAAGGAACTGAAAAAATGGCTGCGCTGATGTTGAAAAATGGAGATTCGACTGAAGTGTATGAAGAATGGGCGGGCAAACTGAACGACGTCTATATGCAATGCGCAGAATCGATCACATCTGCTTACATGGATTCAGCGATGTAACGAACTTAAATTCTTTGCGGGGATATGAAATAATATCCCCGCCATGAACAAAACTGGTATTACTTTCAAAAAGGACTGATCGCCATGAAATGCCCGAACTGCGGAAGTGAAAATGTAAATGTGCAGCTGGTAACAGAAACCCAGCTCAAAGATAAACACCACGGCTGCTTGTGGTGGCTGTGCGTCAGCTGGTGGTGGATCCCGATAAAGTGGTTTTAT
Organism: uncultured Lachnospiraceae bacterium; assembly: GCA_947630695.1. Classification (GTDB taxonomy): domain Bacteria; phylum Bacillota; class Clostridia; order Lachnospirales; family Lachnospiraceae; genus CANRIM01. Next base: position 28,638 of record CANRIM010000008.1, on the reverse strand, counting down.
TTCTTCTGGATCGCGCTGTTTGCAAAGATCTTTATCCCGAAGCGGCAGAAGCTAAAACAACGGCATGTCGCGCAGTGCGTCTGCCAGGACTGCGGCAGTTACTGGGATGCCTGAAAATTGAAAATATAATATGCTTAACCGGGCAGCCGATAGGGTGTGAATACCTCCGTTCCGAGCCTTGAAGGAAGGAGGCGGTTCTCGTGAGTACATACGAAGAATTTATGATTATCCTGACCATTGGTTTGTTGATTATCGCAATTCTGAATCTGTCACACAAGAAATAGCACCCCCGCTCTGGTCAAGTAAAGGTGCTATTTCGTAATCCTTATATTTGCCGGAAACGGATAGGTGTACGCTATCGTATCGGCTGCCTTGTTAAGCATATTATATGTCAACGAAATCGATTTTGCAATAGAAAAATAATGTGTTTACCCGGAGAGCCGAAGGGGCGATTACGTCAGCCGCCGTACTTTACGAAAGGGGGCTGGTGCTATGGTTACATATGGAGAATTGTTTTCCTTTGTGATTATGCTTTGCGCCGTTATAACTCTTGTTATTTACACAACACGCAAAAAGTAGCGCCCTCGGTCTGGTAAACTAAGGCGCTACTTTTTGTAACACTCATTTTACCGGCGGCTAGGTGTACTCTAGCTTTCGGCTCTCTTGTTAAGCACATTATATGCTAAAGGCATTTATTTTGCAAGAAAAAATTAAAAAACCGCCCCTGCGCCAACAGAGACGGTTTGGAGTTACGCACCCGGAGGATGATAACAAACCTAACGAGTAAAGTATATCATCCTTCCGGGCGCCCGGTCAATCAGAACATTTATTTATGATTGGTTTATACCAGCTTTAAAGGAGGGTGATATTATGGCCAAGGCAAAGAAGCTTCCATCAGGATCATGGCGCTGTCAAATCTATTCTCACACCGAAGAGATCCCGCAGGCGGATGGATCCGTAAAAAAGAAACGGATCTACAAATCATTTTTCTGCGATGATCCGTCTCCACACGGCAAACGCACCTGTGAAAAGGAAGCGGCGCTGTGGGCCGCCTCGAAAGAAACAGAAAAAAGATCGCGTATGACCTTCGGGATCGCAGTGCAGAAATATATCGAATCCAGGGAAAATGTACTGTCTCCCGGAACGATCGTGTCCTACAAGGCAATCAGCAAAAACTATCTCGCGCCGTTGTATCCAATTGATTTGTATTCCCTTCGGCGCGATGATGCGCAAAACCTTATAAATACTCTGTCCATAACCCATTCGCCGAAAACGCTGCGGAACGTCAACGGCCTGATCTCGGCCGTTCTACGCACATATCGGCCGGAATTTGCCCTGAATTTGACGCTTCCAGCCCGTAAACGCGCTGACCTGTATATTCCGACAGATGATGACGTCAAGCGTCTGATTCGTGAAGTTTCCGGCTCAGAAATGGAACTGCCGGTACTTCTGGCAGCTTTCGGACCGATGCGGCGCGGGGAAATCTGCGCATTGGCTTCGTCAGATATCTCCGGAAATACCGTCCATGTCCGCCGAAGCATGACTTTAAATGACAAGTGGGAATGGGTAATGAAAGCGCCAAAGAGTTATGCCGGAGATCGTTTTATAGATTATCCGGATTTTGTGGCCGAGAAATGGAAAGGGATCCAGGGACGGATCGTACCGCTGAATCCGAACAGCGTGACAAAGAAATTTGCGAAAGCATTAAAGCGTGCCGGCCTGCCGCACTTCCGGTTCCATGACCTCCGGCACTACTCTGCTTCTATCCAGCATGCGCTGGGGATCCCGGACAGTTACATCATGCAGCGTGGCGGCTGGTCAAGTGACGGCACCCTGAAAGCAGTATACCGGCACGCATTATCTGACCAGACCAATGCAATGAACGCACTGGCAAACAATCATTTTGCAAATTTATATGATAAACAGTGAATTTCTTGACGTTTTTCGTGTTGCATTTCGTGTTGCATAGTGCCAATAAATGCATGTTTTTTCCAATAATTATGTTATTACGGAAATTTAAAAAACCGCGTAAAATCAACAAAAATAAGGGAATGCCGATTTTTCGGCATTCCCTTTTACCGTGTGCTAGAGGATTCGAACCCCCGACCTTTTGGTCCGTAGCCAAACGCTCTATCCAGCTGAGCTAAGCACACTCATGCGCTTTTTCAAGGCACGGAAATTATATTATCATAAGGGATTCGCAAAGTCAAGGATTTTGCTCATTTATGATACAATTTTTTTGTCTGATAAATCGGTTCGCAGGTGATGTGAATGCCGAGTTTCCGGAACGTATCCGCATCGGAGCTGGATAAAATAACCGTAGAATGCGCTTCACAATTTTTCAGGCCAGGCAGCTGCCTCATAGCCAGTTCTGCCATGGGATTGGTAATGGCAGAGATGCTCAATGCAATCAGAACCTCATTCATATGCAGCCGCGGATTGTGATTGCCAAGGACTTTGGTTTTCAGTTCTTGAATCGGCTCGATAATCACAGGAGAGAAAAGATAAATATCCTTCCGGATGCCGCCCAACCTCTTTAGCGCATTGATCAATAATGCAGCGGAGGCGCCAAACAGCGGCGTGGTTTTTCCGGTTACGATGGTACCGTCCGGCAGTTCGATAGCCGCGGCCGGCGCATCGGTTTCTTCTGCCCGTTTCAGGGCTGCACCAACGACTTTCCGGGAATCAATATCGATTTCCGCCTGTTTCATAATCAGTTCCATTTTGTAGGCCTGATTTTTATCCGCAAATCCTTTGGTGATATTCACCAGCGTCTGATAATATCTTCGGAGAATTTCCATTCTTGCAGCGTCGCATACCGCTTCATCATCAAAAATACAGAAACCGGCCATATTGACGCCCATATCCGTAGGAGATTTATAAGGAGAGGAACCCTGGATCTGGGTGTAAATTTCATTCAAAACCGGGAAAATTTCAATATCCCGGTTATAATTGACTGTTTTTTCACCGTAAGCATCCAGATGGAAGGGGTCGATCATATTGATATCATTTAAATCCACGGTGGCTGCTTCGTAGGCCATATTGACCGGATGGTTCAGCGGCAGATTCCAGATCGGGAAGGTTTCAAATTTCGCATAACCGGACCGGATGTTCCGCGTATAATCGTGATAAAGCTGGGAAAGGCAAGTGGCCATTTTGCCGCTGCCGGGACCGGGCGCCGTAACCACGACCAAAGAGCGGGTTGTTTCGATATAATCATTTTTGCCGTACCCTTCCGGACTGACAATCAGTTTCAGGTTGGAAGGATATCCTTCGATGGGGTAATGTTTATAAACTTTGATCCCGAGATTGTGCAGACGCTGAATAAATGCATCTGCCAGGGGCTGGGCAGTGTACTGGGTAATGATAATACCGCTGACATAAAGGCCGATGGCCGTAAAAGCATCCATCAGACGCAGTGCGTCCATATCATAGGTAATGCCCAGATCGCCGCGGATCTTGTTCTGTGCAATGGCAGCCGCCGACACAACAATCAGTACTTCTGCCTGATCCTTCAGGTGCAGAAGCATCTTGATCTTGCTGTCCGGTTCAAATCCGGGCAAAACTCTCGAAGCATGATAGTCGTCAAACAGCTTGCCGCCAAATTCCAGATACAGTTTGCCGCCGGACTGGGCAATGCGCTCTTTGATTCGTTCCGACTGCAGCTGAATGTACTTTTCATTGTCAAATCCTGTTTTCATCATTTGAATAACCCTTCTCCCCGGAAACCATGGTATACACGGTTTCCAATATAACAAGAAAGCCCATAAATGTCAGGCCGGTAAAACATCAATCCTTTTAACTATAGCGGAAACAGAAAAGAAAAACAAGGGTGAACTTTTATTTCCGGAAATTATGCAGTTCTGAATTTGACACATAAGAAATAGCCGTCCCAGCTCTCGTCAAAGTTTAGGAACGGCTATGCCTTAACTTACTTTGCCGGGACGGGTGTGTGCTCACCTTCCGGCTACCTTATTAAGCATATTATATGCCAAAGACATTGATATTGCAACTGGATTTTTTTACACAATCATAACTTATAATCCCGCAGCACATCTGGCACCCGTGCCACGTTTTGGGTTTGCAGGGAGCGTTCCATTGCTTCCATCACGGCCAGCGTGTGGATCCCTTCCCGCAGATCCGGCAGAGGCTTTTTCCCCTTCTGCAGGCATTCCGCGAAATATTCAATATAATTCTGATACTCTCCTGCGTGATGATTTTCCTGCTCAAAACGGAAATAATAATCATGCAGATCATCGAAAGTCTGCAGCTCTGCGGTTTTCTGCAGCGGTTCAAAATTCGTATAATACTTCAATTTCGGATATCCGGCCTGACTGATGCCTTTGGTGCCGCGTAAAGTACAGCTGATATTCTGCTGTACGGCACTGCCCAGCGTGGGCGCAGCATAGACCCCTGTAACGGAGGCAAATCTTCCGCTGCTGTCTTTCAGCAGAAATTTCATTGTATCTGGCACCTCCAGGCCATACACACGGGTGTTTTCGCTGACGCTGCCGATGCCGTAAACTTCTTCAATTTCCGGCAGATACCATGCGGCCAGGTCTACCGCGTGGATCATGAAGTTATACATCCAGGAAAAGCCGGCTTTCCTGCTCCATGCCCGCTCTAAGAACCAGCGGGAGTCGCTGATATAATGGGCTTCCAGTGTCAGAAGATCTCCGTTTTTCCCCTGTTCAAAGTCTTTGCGCTGTCTGCGCATTGGTTCAAAATAGCGGGAGCTTTGTCCGACGAAAACCAGTTTTTTTGTCCTTTCCTGTATGCGGAGCAGTTCATTGGCCTGGTCCAGCGAAACCATCAACGGCTTTGTACAGATCACATGTTTTCCGGCTTCCAGCGCCATTTTGATATGCTCTGCATGCAGCTGGTCCGGCGTATAAATTCCAATGACGTCGATGTTTTCATCCGCCAGCATTTCCTCGTAGCTGGTGGTATATTTGTCAAAATGAAACTCCTGACAGCGTTCCTGGCACAGCGCTTCATTCAGATCACAGATGTTGCCCAGTTCCCAATACCTGCTGTTTAAAACGGCGGAAATTATACTGCGTCCTTCTCCCAGACCGAGAACGCCCATGGTCAGTTTCTGATTCATAGTGCATATCCCCTTTCAGCTTTTAAGAGCATATTAGGTGAAAACGGGGCGCCTGTCTTGCAGCTTATTGCGCAATCATTGTACGATTTTTCGATTTTCTGTATTCATTTGGCGTCATTTGCATAAATTTTTTAAAAATCCTGTTAAAATATGCGCTGCTGTGAAATCCGGAATCCAGGGCAATGTCTAAAACAGAATCCGAAGTTGATTGTAACAAAAGCATCGCATGGTTGATCCGGACATGGGCAATATATTCCGAAACGCTCATTTTCATGATTTTTGTAAAAAAAGAAGAAAAATAGCTTTTGCTCATGGCCGCCTGCTTCGCCAGCGCCGTCAGTGTTAAATCCTGCTGAAAATTCTGATGAATGTATGCAATCACAGACCGGATACGGGAATAGCCCCGTGTCTGCGCATTGTCGGTAAACAACGCATTTTGATGATAATAATAACGATTCAGGCAGGCTAAAAACATCAAAAGGTTGGCTTTTACAGCCAGTTCCCATCCCTCCTCCATGGTTTCATATTCCTGCGCAAGCTTTTCCAGGTGCTCCCGCATACGCGGATATAACGGGCTGTTCTGATCCACCATATTGGAAAACCGTATGCCGCGGTCAAAAAACGGTGACAGATATTCATATTCTTCCGGATTCCGAAAGACAAAGGCCGGATCAAATACAAATACCAGCATGGAAAGATTCCCCTCATGGACTGCCATATGATGTTCCAGATTATTAATGATGAAAATATCATGATCGCTAATGGGGTAGCTTTGTTCTTCAATCAGATACTGGCCGCCGCCTTTTAAGATCAGATTGATTTCCAGACAGTCATGGCAGTGAATCATGACCTGCCGCGCATTGGTTTCGTACATGGCAAAAGGAATATTTCTGTCATAGATAATCTCTTCTTTTTTAAAATTCATAACGGCCTCCGGCGAAATGTATACTGCTTTACTATGCATTATATTTACATGTTTCTCTGATTGTCAATAGACAGATACACTTCCGCAATCAGCGGCTTAAAGCCACAAAAATTCAATTTGTTTTAGATTTAATGCTTGCAAAGCAGAATAATATATGTTAATATAACGCTTGCGAGTGCGGCGGAAACACTGTTCTGCAAAAGTGCAGGTGTGGTTCAATGGTAGAACATCAGCCTTCCAAGCTGAATACGTGGGTTCGATTCCCATCACCTGCTTCCGGAAAAAATGGCTTTTCATGAAGCCATTTTTTTTATGTTTCAACAGAGGAAACCTGTAAAACCCATGACAGAATTAAAAAACAAGCGCAGCCGGATCGAGATATGGATCTGCGACGATTCCCGTCCGATGGCCAATCTCCTTTACGGATTTATTGAAAAAGCACTGAAAGAACTGCACTGCAATTACTGGATCGAAACCTTTTATCAGGGTTTGGACCTGATTCGGTTTTTTCAGGATGAATTGCAGAAACCGGATATCATTTTTTTGGCTGCCCGGATGAAAAACACAAGCGGATTTCGGATCGCCCAGGATTTGCAAATACAAAACTGTAATGCGCTGCTGATCTTCGTCTCTCTTTATGAAGAAATGATTCTGCCTTCCCTGCCCTTTCAACCCTTTGGGTTTATCATCAAAGCCCGAATGCATCTTGAAGTAAAGCCTTTTCTCGAAAAGGCACTGATTGTACTGAAACGACAGGAAAAAAATACCCTGTTTTACTTCTACAAAGGCATTGAGATTAAAATTCCTTATACAGAAATTATATCCATTCAAAGCGGTCAGAAATGCCTGAAAATTATACAGACCGGAAACAGGGAATCTTTGTTATGGAACACGCTGCGAAATGTTTATGAAGTGCTGCCGCAGCAGGATTTTTTGAAAATCTCCGCTTCCAGTATTGTCAATGTCCAACATGTGACCGGAATCGAACAAAAGGACATTCTTTGCAGTGACGGGAGCCGTCTTCCTGTCAGCCGCAGCGCGTATCACGCGGTTTTATCTTTTTTAAATGGGAGAAAAGAAAAAGCTTGACTTTATCTTTTTAATAGTGTAATCTATTTCGTGCAGGTCACTCGAGGGTTTTCAAATTCCGCCTGACATGCTTGGATGTAGCCCAGAAAAGTACTTCGTACAAAACGTTATGTGCTTGTAGCTCAGCCGGATAGAGCAACGGCCTTCTAAGCCGTGGGTCGGGGGTTCGAATCCCTTCAAGCACGCTTTGCGGTGGGTGTGGCGCAGTTGGCTAGCGCGCCAGATTGTGGCTCTGGAGGTCGAGGGTTCGAGTCCCTTTACCCACCCTTTATTGGGCTATCGCCAAGCGGTAAGGCACAGGACTTTGACTCCTGGATTCGCTGGTTCGAATCCAGCTAGCCCAGTTTCCTGAAAAATTTAATACGGGTGTGTAGCTCAGTAGGAAGAGCACTTGACTTTTAATCAAGTTGTCCCGGGTTCGAGCCCCGGCACGCTCACTTTATAAAAAACCTTGATTTTTCAAGGTTTTTTTATTTCAGTATCTCACAATTCGAGAGACACTTGATTATTTGGCAAGAAAAAAGACGGGCTGTATCCCGTCTTTTTTTGAATCATTTACAGGAAAGAAACCTGTTTTTCAAAATCGCAGCTGTGGGGCGTTTTACTGACTGCCTTGTGTCCCAGCGCAATAGCAATGACAAATGCATACCCTTCGGGGAACTGCAGCTTTTCGGCAAAATAGGATGCCTTCGGGCCATGCAGCGCATCTTTGATACAACCGATGATCAGGCTGCCGAGGCCTAAGGACTCCGCCGCAAGGGCGATATTTTCCACGGCAATGCCTGCGTCCACCTGGCTCCATTTAAATGCTTTTTCCGCACTGAGCAGAAGTACGGTGGGCGCCGCATAATAGAAGTTCTGCTCCGGGGTTGAAATATTTCGCTGGGCGTTTTTTTCTGCTTCTATTTCCGCTAAAATCGGATCCGCTCCATCCACAACCGTGATATGGATTTCCTGCCGGTTGGTTGCGGTAGGTGCCTGCAGGCCGGCATACAGCAGTGTTTCAAGTTCCTCTTTCGTCAGTTTCTGATCCGTATAACCACGGATCGAGCTTCTGGTTTGCATGGTTTGTAATACTTCGTTCATATTCTGACCTCCTGTAACTATAATTTCTGTTCGGACTGTGCTTTCCACAGATGGATATAGTGCATAATATGTCCCAGATTTCCGTTCCCGGCAAATCGTCCGGCATCAAAAAAATCCTGCTGCATATCCATCCAAAAAAGCGCGTTTTCGCTTCCCTTCACTTCCGTACAGTGCTGCAACCTGCCAACATAGACTTCCATATAAAAGTCCGGCAGATAATAATACAGATCCATCAAATGCGTCAGCGTAATCTGAGTTTTATGAATCTGCGTTTCCTCTTCCAGTTCCCGATACGCGGCGGTAAATCCTTCTTCTCCGGCATTGATTTTGCCGCCCACAAAGTTATAAAGTCCCTGATACGGCGCTTTACTACGCCGGCACATCAGTATTTTTTCACCGCTTTCATCCAGCACTGCAATCAGATTGAATCCCTGCATACACACGTTCCTTTTAAAACTGCATCGTTTGTTCTTATGAGCATAGCATGAATCAAATGCGCTGTCCAATGAATTTTCTGCGAAGAACCGCATCATTTCTTATGTTTTCTGATTCTTGACAAATCTTTATTTTATGATAGAAATGTTTATGTAAAAAAATGTCAGGAAAGGAGTTTGCCATGAAGCGTCTGCTGGTGTTCTTGCGCCCATTTATTCCCAGAATGTCCTTCGGGTTTATTATAAAAGTCTTTGGAACGCTGGTTGAGCTGGCGATCCCCTGGATTTTATCTTATATCATCGACGATCTGATTCCCCTGGGCAAAATGCAGCCTGTGCTTGTCTGGGGCGGTTTGATGATCCTCTGCTCTCTGCTAGCATGGCTGGGCAATATCATCGCCAATCGTATGGCCTCCGCGGTGGCAAGAGATTTTACCGGTACACTGCGACATGAACTGTTCCGAAAAATCTCCTTTCTTTCGGAACGCAGCGTGGATCAGCTGACGATTCCTTCTTTGATTTCCCGTGTCACCAGCGATACCTATGTACTGCATCAGACCGTGGGCATGATGCAGCGTCTGGGGGTTCGTGCGCCTATTATGCTGGTTGGCGGCATTATTGTTACGCTGACACTGGATCCGGTGTTGACGCTGGTCATGGTTGCCACCCTTCCGGTGGTGGCAGTCATTACATTTTTCGTGTCCAGACGGGGCGCGCGCCTGTTTCAGCAGGTACAGAATGCTTCCGACGACATGCTCCGGGTGGTTCGGGAAAACGCCGCAGGGGTGCGCGTCATTAAAGCCCTTTCCAAATCCGGGTATGAACGCAAACGGTTTCGCCGCGTCAACGACGAACTGACCCGGCGGGAACGCACGGCGGAAAATACCATGGCCCTCATTAATCCTGCCATGAGTTTTCTGTTGAATCTGGGCATTGCCGCCGTCATTGTTGCCGGCGCATATCGTGTGCAGGCGGGAAACACCCAGGTAGGAAAGATCATTGCGTTTATGAATCTTTTTACCATTGTACTCAACGCTTTGATGGCCATCAACCGGATGTTTACCATGTTTTCGAAAGCGGCAGCTTCCTCTGCCCGTATTCTGGAAGTATTGGATACGCCGGTGGAACTGTTTGAAACAGAACCGCATTATTCATTTTTGCCGGAACATGCGCCGCATATCGCTTTTAAAGACGTGACCTTTCGTTATGACCGCGGCAGCTTCGCGCTGCGGCATCTGAACTTTACGCTGGAACGCGGAGAAACGCTGGGCATCATCGGGGCCACCGGCGCCGGAAAATCCACGGTCATCCGGGCGATTATGCGTTATTATGATATAAAAGAAGGCGCCATTGAAATTGACGGCGTGGATATCCGCGATTACGCGACCGCGGATCTGCGAAAGAAATTTGGCGTCGTATTTCAAAATGATACCTTGTTTAAAGATACGGTACGGGAAAATATCCGACTCGGCAGGGATATTCCGGAGGATCAGCTGACGGAAGCCGCCAAACGGGCCCAGGCTTATGATTTTATTATGTCTCAGGGCGGATTCGATGCGCCGGTGGCCATTAAGGGCGCCAATTTTTCCGGCGGGCAGAAACAGCGAATGCTGATCGCCCGGGCACTGGCCGGCGATCCGGAGATACTGATTCTGGACGATTCCTCCAGCGCGCTGGATTATAAAACAGACGCCCGGCTCCGGGAGGAACTGCGCATACATTATCCGCATACCACAAAAATCATCATTGCGCAACGCATCAGTTCTATTATGCATGCGGAAAAAATTCTGGTCATGGATCAGGGCAATGTAGCTGCCTTCGGCTCCCACAAAGAACTGATGGAAAGCTGTCTGCTGTACCGGGAAATCGGGGAATCCCAGATGGGCGCGCGTGCCGTTACCGAATAACACCCTGAAACCATGGAAGAAAGGAGAAGGTCAATCATGAAAGAAGAACGCACGAGAATGAAAAAAAGCGCCGTTTTGATCCGGCTTCTGCCCTATCTGATGCAGCACAGGCTCCTGTTTGTGCTCTGTATCCTGCTGACCATCGGCGGAAATCTGCTGGGACTTGCCGGCCCGTATTTTTCAGGGCTTGCCATTGACGCCATTGAACTGGATCGTAAACATGTGGATTTCTCCGGCGTGTGGCGTTACGCCGGTATTATGGCTGCCCTCTTTCTGCTTTCCGCTCTACTCTCCTATCTCCTGACCCGCCTGATGGTAGTCATCAGCCGCCGTGTCGTGAAACAGATGCGGGAGGACGTTTTTTCCAAACTGACCGAACTGCCGGTGGGATATTTTGACCAGAATCAGACCGGGGATATTTTAAGCCGTATTTCCTACGATATTGATACCATCAACACGTCGCTGTCCCATGATATGGTACAGATTTTTGCCAGTGTTGTAACCGTGCTTGGCGCGCTGGTTATGATGATTGTCATTTCTCCCGCTCTGGTGCTGGTATTTGCGTTTACGGTTCCGCTTTCCGTATTTCTGACCAAAAAAATTACCGGCTTTACACGGCCTTTATTCCGGAAACGCTCTGCGAAGCTGGGAGAATTAAACGGTTTTGTGGAGGAAATGATCAGCGGTCAGAAAACGCTGCGCGCTTACAGCCAGGAAGAAAACACCGTAAAGAAATTTGACCGTCAGAATGATGAAACAGTGGAGGCTTATTACCGCGCAGATTATTACGGCAGCACCACCGGTCCTTCCGTAAACTTTGTCAACAACCTGTCGCTTTCGCTGGTCAGTTTTCTGGGAGCTGTTTTATATTTGAAACATGCGATTTCCATCGGAAATATTTCTTCTTTTGTCCTGTATTCCCGGAAATTCAGCGGTCCTATCAATGAAATCGCCAATATCATCGGAGAGCTGCAGTCCGCATTTTCAGCTGCGGAACGGGTCTTCCGCCTGCTGGATGAAGAACCGGAAACAAAGGATGCCGACGGCGCCGTGGATCTGCATCATGCAGAAGGCACGGTGGATCTGCAGAACGTACATTTCGGATACCTTCCCCAACAGGAAATCATTCATGATCTGTCGCTGCACGTACCCAAAGGCGCCCTGGTTGCCATTGTGGGTCCCACCGGTGCCGGGAAAACCACCATCGTGAATCTGCTGATGCGGTTTTACGATATCAACAGCGGCAGCATCACCCTTGATGAAAAATCCATTTACGATCTGACCCGGCGCAGTCTGCGCCTGAACTATTCCATGGTTTTGCAGGACACATGGCTGTTTCAGGGAAGTGTTTATGATAATGTGGCATACGGAAGTGAATCAGCAACAAAAGATGACGTGGAGCGGGTCTGCAAAGCCTGCGGAATCCATGACTATATCCTCACCCTTCCGGAAGGATACGATACGATTCTGGATGATGACGGCTCCAATATATCAAAAGGCCAGAAGCAGCTGATGACCATAGCAAGGGCCATGCTGCTTCCGGCTTCTCTTCTGATTTTAGATGAGGCAACCTCCAATGTGGACACCCGGACAGAGCTGCAGATACAGCAGGCCATGCGGGCTTTGATGAAGGATAAAACCTGTTTTGTGATTGCACACCGGCTGTCTACCATTCGAAACGCCGATGAGATTCTTGTTGTAAAAGACGGCGAAGTCGTAGAATCAGGAACACACGACAGCCTGATGCAGGAAAATACGTTCTATAAACAGCTGTATAACGCACAGTTTGCCTGAATCCCTTGATCAGACTTTACGATTTTTCATAAAGCAGATGCCATTCCGTTTCCGGCTGAAATTCTTCGATTTTCAACATTTTTTCTTCTATCCGGATGCGGTGCAGGGAACCTGCGGAAAGCCTGGCCTGCCCGCCGAAATAAACGATTTTTTCATCAGACAGCGCCGTTATCATTGCATACAGCATGGCGCCATGGGATACCAGAAGGACATTTTCACAGTCTGAACAGGTCTTCAGCACACGGCGGATGGCCTTTCTTGCCCGAAGGATCAGCGCATCATAGCTTTCTATCCCGGGGCAATTAAAATCTCGATTCAGATAATACTCCTTCTTTTTTCTGATAACGATTCCTTCCGCCTCTCCGAAACAGCGCTCTTTCAGCAGTGGTTCCACAATGATTTTCTCCGGTGGAATGAAAAACCGCCTTGCCATGATTTCGGCACTTTCCTTTGCCCGCTGCAGCGGGCTGGATAAAATCCGTTCTACGGAAATGTGCCGGCTGCGCAGCTCCTCTGCGGCGGTACGTACCTGTTCTCTTCCGGTATCATTCAACGGAATATCCGTATGCCCCTGCAGCCTGCCTTCTTTCGTCCAATCTGTCTGCCCATGTCGAAGTAAATATAGATTCATCTTATGCTCCTTTAAAGAAAATAAAACGCAGGAATCCCCCATTTTACGTTTGAGCGGAATGTTTCAAAAATGCCTTTCGATTATAACGCCGGTAAACAGCAAAAGAAAGAATAACGGTCAGAATATCCGCCGCGAACTGCGACCAGACGATCCCGTACATGCCCACCAGCCCATTCAGCACAAACAGCATGGGAATATTAAATCCCAGCCAGCGCGTCACACCCAGAAACAAAGCGTAAGCCCCCTTGCCGAATCCGTTGAATAGATATACATGAAAGAAACTTAAAAACATCAGGGGCGTCGCCAGCACGCGAATGCGTAAGAAGGTGGTACCCAAAGCCACGGTTTGGGCATCCTGTATAAAAACACGCATAATTGGACCGGCAAAAATCTCATACAGAAGAACACTTCCCAGTGCGCAGGCCAGTCCCAGTTTCATGGCATACCGTCTGGTATCATTCATGCGTTTGTAATTCCCGGCGGAGTAATTATAGGCAATAATGGGCATCATGCCCTGACAGATACCGATACCCACATTTAACGGTAAGCGTTCCGCTTTCAAAACGATTCCTACAGCCGCAAGGGCAATATCCGTATATCCGGACATCAGACGGTCGATGACCACATAGTCCAGATCAAAAAGCAGGGTGGCGATGGAGGATGGAATGCCGACAAAAAAGATTTCTCCAATGGATTTTTTCGCCGGAAGCGCCGCAGGCGGGCACAATCGCAGTACAGTGGTTTTCCGCATCCGAAACAGGACAAGTATGAAATATGCACAGGCAATGCAGTTAGACAGGCAAGTGGCGGCACCGGCGCCCATGATTTCCTTCCCGTCAGGCAGAAGCACAAACATAAACAGCGGATCCAGTGCAATGTTGATGAGCCCGCCCATGGTAATGCCGAATCCCGCTTTTTTGGATTCACCCACACTGCGCAGCAAGGTGGAAAGGATATTAGACAGAACTGTAGGAATACCGCCGCAGACAATGACAAAAAAGGCATAGCTGCTGGCATAACCATAGGTGTCCTCTCCTGCCCCCAGCTGATGCATCAGCGGTCTCATAAAAATGAGCACAGCTGCAGAAAAAAGCGCCGCAACCGCGATGCCCAGATAAATACAGAAACTGTAAACTTTGCGTACTTCGTCCTGCCGCTTTTCACCCAGCAGCCGGGAAATCAATGCGCCGCCGCCAATGCCGGCCAGTCCTGAAATAGAAAGCGAAATATTGAAAATCGGAAGAATCAGAGATGCGCCCGCCACCATATAGGGATTGTTGGTCCGTCCGATATAAAAGGTATCTGCCATATTGTAAATCAATACAATCAGCTGGCTGATAATGGTGGGCAAAGCCATGGTATGAACAGCCCGGCGCACCGGCATGCGTTCAAATATTTCTGTATTGTCCTGTACGGTTTGTTTCATAGGAAAGTCATCTCTTTTTTGTAAATATGCACTGCTGCCGTCTTGGTCTGCAGGCATAGAAAAATCGGGGTGACAGGATTCGAACCTGCGGCCTCCTGGTCCCAAACCAGGCGCTCTGCCAAACTGAGCCACACCCCGTATCAAACATATTAAATATAAAAGAACTGCCCGCAAAAATCAAGGCATTTTTCGTTACAACGATTTCAGGGAAAACTGCAGCGATCCCTTTTCATCCATGTCCATAATGATATACGTAAACTGCCTGCCGGATTGTCTCGGATAAGAAATGCTGCCCGGGCACAGAATGGTTATGTCCTTTTCCGTGCGAATCAACGGCTTATGGGTATGCCCGTACATCACCAGATCCGCGCCGATGCTGCGGGCTTCGTCCACCAGCCGTTCCGTTCCGATGGATACCATGTAGCGGTGCCCGTGGGTCATAAACAGCTTATGCGGGCCCAGTTTCAGCTCGATTTCTTCCGGCAGCTGCCCCAGAAAATCATTGTTGCCCTTGACCATGTGCAAAGGGCATTGCAATTTTTTCTGTATTGGAATGGCGTCAGATTCCACATCGCCAAGATGCAGACATAAATCCACCGGCGCTTCTCTTTTGAGAACCTCGTAAAAATTTTTCAAATCTCTGTGGGTATCGCTGATAATCAGTATCTTCATAACGGAATTCGCTTCAATTCTTCTGCAAGTTTGTTCAAAGCCTTTGCTCTGTGACTGATTTTATTTTTCTCCTCCGGCAGCAGCTCCGCCGAATAACAATGCCGGTCGGGAAGATAGAAAATCGGATCGTATCCGAAGCCATAAATCCCTTTGATTTCATAGCCGATCCGTCCTTCCATAATCCCTTCCACCGTAATCATGCCATGCCCCGGCACATAAGCGGCAACAGCGGCGACGAAACGGGCGGTGCGCTGTTCCTCCGGCACATGCCGCATCCGCTCCAGGAGATTGTTCATTTTAACGGTGTATGATGTATCCTCTCCCAGATATCTGGCGGAATAAATGCCTGGTTCTTTGTTCAGGGCGTCGATCTCCAGCCCGGAATCATCCGCGATGATAATATCCGGACTGACTTTGCGCAGCGCTTCGACTTTCAAAACGGCGTTTTCCCGGAAAGAGGTTCCGGTTTCTTCTATTTCCACCGCAATGCCCGCTTCTTTCATCGATATGATTTCAAAAGGAAACTCCCGTAATATTTCTCTTGCCTCTCTGAGTTTCCCGGGATTGCCGGTGGCAAAAATCAGTTTTCTCTGCATACTGTATGCTCCTTCTTTGGCGGTTTGGGACCAAGGAACTGATAGAAATAGGTTTTGATCATTCCATTATACAGTTTCCGGTTTTTATCTGCCCGTCTTCCGATGTATTTCTGTGCGTCTTCAAAGCCGGTGATCAGATACATGGACCAGTCGTCCAGCCTGCGGTAGGCTTCGCCGATTTCCCGGTACAGGCTTTTCATTTCCTCCTGCTCTCCCAGCCGTTCTCCGTAAGGGGGATTGGTAATGATAAATCCGTATTTTTTCGGATGGTGCAGATCTTTGATATCCCGCTGCTGGAAATGAATCATATGATCCACCCCTGCCCGGGCTGCGTTTTCCCTGGCAGAGCGCAGCACCGACGCATCAATGTCATACCCCTGAATATCGGGGTTGACCGTTGGATCGATCTGCTCTCTGGCTTCGACCCGACAGGCCTTCCACTCTTTCGGATCGATCACATTTTCCCAGCTTTCCGACAGAAAATGCCTGGCAATGCCGGGCGCAATATTGGCCGCCATCATGGCGGCTTCAATGGCAAATGTCCCGCTGCCGCAGAAAGGATCCACCAGGATCCGGTCCTTGTGCCAGGGAGTGAGCATAATCAGCGCCGACGCCAGGGTTTCGGAAACAGGCGCTTTTGCGGTTGCTTTACGATATCCCCGCTTGTGCAGGGATTCCCCCGTGGTGTCAATGGCGGCGGTTACCACATCTTTCATCAAAAACAGGCGGATCGGATAAGCCGCGCCATCTTCGGGAAACCACTCCGTATGATAAACGCCCTTCAGCCGTTCCACAATGGCTTTTTTTGCCACAGACTGTATGTCGGTAGGACTGAACAGCCGGCTTTTGACAGAAACGGCTTTAGTGACCCAGAATTTCGCATTGGCTGGAAGGAACGCTTCCCATTCCAGTGCTTTGATGCCCTGAAACAGCTCCTCAAAGCTGCGGGCTTCAAACTCGCCCACCTTTAACAGGATCCGTTCACAGCTGCGCAGATGCATATTGGCCCTGACAATGGCTTCCGGGTCGCCGGGAAAGGTGATCCGGCCGTCCTCTGTTTTGGCAATATCATATCCCAGATCGATGATTTCTTTTTTCAGTACCGCTTCCAGTCCGAAATGACAGGGAGCGATCAGTTCAAAGCGGTTCATGCGTTTTGACGTCTCCCATTTAAAAATACAGGCAAAGTATCTGTCTGCTCACGTGAAATCTATGATAAAACATGGGGACAGAACATGTCAACCGCATAATTTGAAAATCAGGCAGATTCCTTCATTGGGCAGTCCGCAGATACTCCTGCAGGCCTTCCAGTCCCCCGGCCAGGGTCATTACCGTATACCCGCAGTCCGACAGTTTTGTGGCCGCCCGCAAACTTAAATTCCCTCTGTCGCAGTATAAAATCACGGGATTTCTTTTGTTCAGGCTGTATTTTCTTTTCAGCAGTGTTTCGTAAGGAATATGTACTGCGCCGATGATATGGCGGTCAAGATATGCCTGCTCGTCTCTGACATCAATAATCAGCACATTCTTTCGATTGATATATTCCATCATTTCACGGGGCCCGATCAGTTCCGGCATACGATCACACATCCGTTTTTTCTTAA
Source organism: uncultured Lachnospiraceae bacterium (assembly GCA_947630695.1). Classification (GTDB taxonomy): domain Bacteria; phylum Bacillota; class Clostridia; order Lachnospirales; family Lachnospiraceae; genus CANRIM01. Next base: position 11,367 of record CANRIM010000008.1, on the reverse strand, counting down.
TATATGTCGGGATATCAAAACGTGCTACCTGACGGACGCACCGGACAATTACAGGGCTTCAATGATCTGCACCAGTTCCTCCGGCGTATCCGCTATGGCATCTGCCCCCAGCGCTTCCAGCACCGCTCTGTCCCGAAAGCCCCAGGAAACCATCACCAGCCGGATACCGGCATTTTTCGCAGTCTGATAGTCCACTTCACTGTCGCCGATATAGACGGACTGTTCTTTTGCTGCGCCCAGCTCCTGCATGGCCAGATATACGATATCCGGTTTCGGCTTCCGCGGGATATTTTCCCGTTCGCCGTAGGCGCTTTGGATTGCCGGATAAAAATGCGCCTGCAGCAAGTCCTGTACGGCAGGATCCGTTTTATTGGAAACAATCGTCATCCGATACCCTTTTTCGGACAGCACCGAAAGCATTTCCCGGATTCCATCATAGGGTTTTGTTTTTATTTTGCAGTGATCCTTGTAATATGCCCGGAAGTTTTCAAAGACGCGGTCCTTTACTTCCATCGGCGTATCTGCCGGTACGCTGCGGTCCGTCAGATTGCGGATCCCGTTCCCCACAATCGCGCGGATTTCCGATAACGACTTCAGCGGCAGTCTTTCTTTTTGCAGCGCCACATTGACCGCGTCCATCAGATCTTCCAGCGTATCCAGCAAAGTTCCGTCCAAATCAAAGATAATGGTATCTACATGTTTCATATTTCGTCCTCATTCTATATAATTTTGTCTACTTTATCATAAATACCGTAAAAATGCAAAAATCTTTATTGTTTCCTTGCCCTCAATTTGTTAAACTGTACTTAATAATAATGGAGAGTCAGGAGGAAGGACTTATGGATAAAAAAATATTGGCAATTACCATGGGGGATCCCGCAAGCATCGGCGCGGAAATCACCGTCAAGGCTTTAAGTGACGATACCGTTTACAACATGTGCAAACCGCTGATCGTAGGCGATGCCTGCGTCATGGAAAACGCGAAAAAAATCACCGGACATGAGGAAATCATCATTCATCCCGTATCCAGTGTTTCCGAAGCATTGTTTACCCCGGGAACCATCGACGTCTATGACATGAAGCTGGTGGATATGGACAAACTGGAAATCGGCAAAGTATCCGCCATGGCGGGGGAAGCTGCTTTTCAATATGTCAAGAAAGCCATCGAACTGGCCATGGCCCATGAAGTAGACGGAACCGTTACCAATGCTTTGAACAAAGAAGCCATCAATCTGGCCGGACATCACTATTCCGGACACACCGAAATCTACGCGGAATTTACCGGTACCAAGAAATATACGATGCTGCTGGCGGACAAGGGCCTGCGGGTGGTGCATGTATCCACCCACGTTTCCCTGCGCGAAGCCTGCGACCGTGCGAAAAAAGACCGGATTCTGGAAGTCATCCGAATTGCGGACAACGCATGCAAACAGCTGGGTATCAAAGAGCCCAAAGTCGGCGTGGCAGGTTTAAATCCCCACTGCGGAGAAAACGGATTGTTTGGCAATGAAGAGGCGCTGGAAATCCGTCCGGCCGTGGAAGCCGCCATTGCGGAAGGCATTCATGCAGACGGCCCCATTCCGCCCGATACGATTTTTTCCAAGGCCAAAGGCGGCTGGTATGACATTGTGGTGGCCATGTACCATGATCAGGGACATATCCCGCTGAAGGTCTGCGGCTTTGTATACAATCAGGAAGCCGGCAAATGGGATGCGGTTTCCGGCGTGAATATTACGCTGGGACTTCCGATCATTCGTACCTCCGTAGATCACGGAACCGCTTTTGATCAGGCAGGCACCGGGGAAGCCAATCAGCTCAGTCTGATCAATGCCATTGAATACGCGGTAAAACTTGCAGAAAACAGATAGGACAAAACCATGAAACGATTTTTAATTATAGCAGATGATTTTACAGGCGCCAACGATTCCGGCGTACAGCTGGCACGTTACGGCATCCGGACACATGTGGTCTTTGATCCGGCGCGGATCGACCAGTCCCCGGACTCCTTTGTGCTGGATACGGAGTCAAGGAACATTCCGGCGGAGGAAGCCGAAAGCAAATTAAACACGTTGCTGGCTTCCATTCCCTTTGATCGCTTTGATTATGTGGTCAAAAAGGTGGATTCCACCCTGCGGGGCAATATCCCCTATGAGGTCAGAGCCGTGGATCAGGCATTTTCTCCGGATCAGCTGGTCTTTGCACCGGCCTTTCCTTCCATCGGCCGGTTTACCCGAAAGGGAACCCATTATCTACACAAGACGCCGCTGATGGAAACCGAGTTCGCCCATGATCCCAGCAAACCCCTTGAGACGGATTCCCTGCCGGAACTGATGCAGGAAGTATATCCTGTCTGCACCCATATCAACGCCGCCGCTTTGTATGCGGGTCCGGAGATTACCGACCGGCTGGTTTCCTTTGACTGCACGGCAGAAAAGGACTTTCAGCGGATAATTTCCGCTGTACAGAAAACAGGCCGGAAAAAGGTTCTCTGGATCGGTTCTGCGGGGATCTGCAATGCCCTTCTGAATCATATTTCGGCGGAATATCCCGGCGTGGGACTGATTACCAGTCTCAGCCAGACCACGGCGGCACAGGTGAAATTTGCGGAGGCAAACGGCGTCAAGGTTGTGAAGGTGCCGATCCATACATTGCTGCAGAAAAGAGACGATGCCTATGCGGATACTGCGGTGGCTTATATCCGGAAAGGATTTGACACGTTGCTGATCTCTTCTGCAACCTATGACCGGAATGATCTGGCCCTTTCCGTGGCACAAGCCCAGGCATACGGATATGATCAGAACAGACTGTCTGAGCTGACACAGGAAATCATGAGTGAACTGATGGAAAAGGTGCTGGCCAGAACCCAGGTCTCCGGACTTTTCCTTTCCGGCGGAGATACCGCCATCGGGTTCTTAAACCGGACGCAGGCGGAAGGCTCTGATATCTTAGGTGAAGTCAGCAACGGGATTCCCATTATGCGCATCAACGGCGGAACGCTGGACGGACTGAAGGTGATTACGAAAGCCGGCGGGTTCGGAAATGAAGACGCCATTCTTTACGCGCTGCGGAAATTAAAGGAAAAAACCCTGCCCATCCTGATGCGCTGATACTTGACGAAAATCGAATATGGTGCTACTCTACATAGCGTCCGCAAAAGGCTTTGCGGGCGCTTTAATGTTTCAAAAGAAAAGAAGGCTTGTATTCCTATGGAAACTTTACTGAGCATCTCGATTGCACTGCTGGCAGGACTGTTTATGTCCCGTCTTGCAAAAGTACTGAAATGTCCCGCGGTAACCGGTTATCTGGTTTCCGGTATCCTGATCGGCCCCTTTTTGCTGGGACGCCTCGGCGTCCGGGGACTGGGCTTTATATCTCTGGAAGACGTAAAATCCTATAGTGTGATCTGTAATGCTGCCCTTGGTTTCATTGCATTTTCCATCGGCAATGAATTCCGGCTGAACGACCTGAAACATACCGGAAAGAAAGCAGTGATCATCGGTATTTTCGAGGCCTTTACCGCTTCCATATTGGTTGATATCGTAATGGTTGTGATTTCCCTGTTCTTTTTCGACGGACTATCCGTCGCCGCTGCCATTACCCTCGGTGCCATTGCCGCCGCCACCGCGCCGGCTGCCACGCTGATGGTTGTTCGTCAGTATAAGGCAAAAGGAAAAGTGACCGCGCTGCTTTTGCCCATTGTAGCGCTGGATGACGCCTTCGGGCTGATTATCTTTGCTGTTTCCTTTGGAATTGCAAGAGCGCTGAAAAGCGGGCATGTGGACGTCATTTCCATCATTGTCAATCCGCTGATTGAAATCGTGGTTTCCCTTGCCTTCGGTGCATTCATGGGCGTCCTTCTGACATATTTTGAGCGTTTTTTCCATTCAAGAAGCAAACGTCTTTCCCTGTCCATTGGATTTGTGGCTCTGACGGTGGCTATTTCCCTCTGCAGTTTTCACATCGGCCCGGTGACCATTGGCTTTTCTTCTCTGCTTGTTTGCATGATGCTGGGTACGCTGTTCTGCAATCTTTGTGATTTCAGCGAGGAACTTATGGCCAGATGCGACCGCTGGACGGCGCCCCTGTTTATTTTGTTCTTTGTTTTAAGCGGCGCAGAACTGGATTTTTCCGTGTTCAAAAACGTATATATTATCTTTATCGGTCTGGTTTACATTATTGTGCGGGCATCCGGAAAATATCTGGGCGCCTACATCGGATCCGTGATTATGAAATGTGATTCGACCATTAAGAAATATCTGGGCGTTACCCTCTTTCCCCAGGCCGGTGTGGCGCTGGGCATGTCCTTAACCGCCACGCAGCTGGGTGACGAGGGAATCATTATCCGGAATATTGTTCTCTTCGGCGTACTGATTTATGAACTTCTGGGCCCGACACTGACGCGCATTGCCCTGACCAAATCCGGTGATATTAAGCCGGAAGGTAAAACCTCTTCGCGAGGTGTGGTAGTACATTAAAAACAATCCTGTCAGTCCATTCTTAACGGACGCATGAATCAAAAAACAGTGAGGAATACATATGGATGTGACAAGCTCCGGCTCCAACCGACTTTTTGATAAAAAGAAATGCCTCTGGATGCTGCTGTTCCTTTTGATTGCCGCATTGACCATCTATACCGTTATGTCGCACAGCAAGGATTTTACCATGGCGTCATTTCGGGCGTATCTATCGAATGCCTCTCTGCCGCTGCTTTTGCTGGCAGCCCTCTGTGCCTTTGGATTTATATTCTTTGAAGGCGCGGCCCTGGCTGTGATTTTGCGAGCATTCGGCTGTAAGGTCAGGACAAGGCGCTGGCTTTCCTATGCTGCGTCTAATATTTATTTTTCAGCAATTACGCCGTCTGCCACCGGAGGACAGCCGGCCTGTGCCTATTTTATGATCAAAGACGGTTTACCCGCCAGCGTAACGGCCATTTCCCTGCTGCTGAATCTGACCCTGTATACCTTTTCGATTCTGCTGATCGGCTTAGTTGTGATTATCGCCCATCCCGCGGTATTTGCCGCACTGGGGATCGTTTCCAAAATTCTGGTACTGATCGGATCCCTGATTCAGGTGGTGCTGGCTGCTTTCTTTATGATGCTGCTGATCAACTGCGATCTGCTGCACCGCATCTGCCGCACGCTGCTGCATTTCCTGTGCCGGATCCACCTCGTGCGGCATGAAGTCAAAAAACAGCAGAAGCTGGATCGATATATAGATGAGTACAGGGAATATTCCGAAATGATCCTGCAGCGGAAAAAAGCGCTTTTTACCGCATTTCTGCTCAACATCGCCCAGCGTACCTCGGTCATACTGGTTTCCGTGTTTGTATTTTTATCCGGCGGCGGCCAATTTTCGCAGGCATTTCAGGTCTTTTCGATACAGACCTGTACCATTGTGGGATCCAATCCCATTCCCATTCCCGGCGCCATGGGCGTGTCCGATTACATTATGCTGGACGGGTTCGGCAAGATCATGCCCTATGCTTCGGCTGTGCATCTGGAACTGATCAGCCGTTCTCTTTCGTTTTATATCAGCGTCATTCTCTGCGGACTGACAGTGCTGATCAAATATCTTCTGATGAAACACCATCAAAACCGGAAAATGCAGGCGGCCTAATGTGCCTGCATTTTTTTGCCCTCCAATCTGGTCATATAAAATTCTATTATTCTGACTATTTCATTAAGGTCATCTTTCCATTATACTGTCGGAAAACGAATGAAAGGTGACAAGACATGTCCCACAATCATCAGAAAAAAATCGCTGTTATCAATGATTTCTGCGGATTTGGCCGATGTTCCATCGCCGCTTCACTGCCGGTAATTTCCGCACTGAAAATCCAGTGCTGTCCACTGCCCACCGCAATTTTTTCCAACCATACCGGATTTGACAGCTTCTATCGAACAGATTTTACCGAGCATATGCGCGCCTACATGGACGAATGGGAAAAACTGGAGCTTCGCTTTCATGGCATTTTAAGCGGATTTTTGGGCTCTGCCGCGCAGATTCAGATGGTAAAAGCGTTTTTCGAACGATTCCGTACAGAACAGACCACCATCGTGGTGGATCCGGTTATGGGGGATTACGGAAAACTCTACCCTTCCTATGCATCGGCGCTGGCGGAGCAGATGAAGGAACTGGTGCCCTATGCCGATATCCTGACGCCGAATCTGACGGAAGCCTGCATTTTAAGCGAAACGCCCTATTGTCCTGACGCGGACGCGGCGCAGCTGGAAGAAATCTGCAAAAAACTCCATGCCATGGGACCGCGGAAAATCGTCATTTCCGGACTTTCCCGGGGGCATGATCTGGAAAATTTTGTTTTTGAAGCTGGAAAACCTGCGGTTTCTGTAATGGAACATAAAGTAGGTCCCTGCCGCTCCGGCACCGGCGACGTCTTCTCTTCCATCATCGCCGCAGACACCGTCAACGGCCTGGATCTGATCACTTCGGTACGCCATGCTTCCGCATTTATTGCAAGAGTGCTTCGCCGGGCACTGGAACTGGATCTTCCGAAAACCGACGGGCTTTGTTTTGAAGAATGTCTCACAGACATAGAAAGAGGGTTTGATCTGCATGAATAATCAGAAAATCAGACGTATGTGTCTGACCGGCGTATTTACGGCCTTGATCTTTGTTTTTACTGCCTATCTGCATATTCCCAGCCATACGGGTTATACCCATGTAGGAGACGGTTTGATTTATCTGGCTGCCTGTCTGCTGCCTGTCCCCTATGCGGTATTCGCCGGCGCTGCCGGAGCGGTACTGGCCGACTGTCTCACCGGATTTGCCATCTGGGCGCCTGCCTCTCTGGTGATCAAGGCCATTGCCGTTTTGTTCTTTCACGCCGGCAAAGAGAAAATCCTCTCTTTCCGGAACCTGATTGCGCTGCTGCCGGCCTCTGGCCTGTGCATCGGCGGATATTATCTCTATGAATCGTTGATTACCGGAAATTTTACGGCGCCCCTTGCCGGCATTCCCGGATATATCACGCAGTCCGTATTCAGCAGTATTTTATTTATTCTCTGCGGTCTGGCACTGGACCGACTGCATATCAGAAAATATTTATAAAACAGGAGAACTATGAAGATGATGACGATTACTTATAAAGTAAAGAATGGCATCTATATCAATATGACCAACCGCTGTCCCTGCGCCTGTACCTTCTGCCTTCGAAACAACGGCGAAAGCATATACGGCTCCGATCCCCTCTGGCTGGATCATGAACCCACCGTCGAGGAAGTCTGTGCCAGCATCGACGGCTGGGATCTGGATCAATATGATGAACTGGTGTTCTGCGGTTACGGGGAACCTACCGAACGGCTGGATGATTTGCTGCAGGTGGCTTCATATGTAAAAGGAAAAAGCAATATCCCGATCCGCATCAATACCAATGGTCTTTCGGATCTGATCTGGAAAAAACGAACTGCTCCACTGCTGAAAGGAAAAATCGATACCGTTTCGGTCAGCTTGAATGCCACCAATGCAGAGGAATACAATCAGCTGGTTCGTCCGAAATTTGGTATCGATTCGTTTCAGGCAATGCTTGATTTTACCAAAGACTGTGTGCAGTATGTGCCCAACGTGGTAATGACAGTTGTTGACGTGGTCACCACCCCGGAAGAACAGGACATTTGCCGCAGCATCTGCGCCTCGGTGGGCGCAAGTCTGCGGGTTCGTCCCTATGAAAACTGAAATCAGACAGTCACTGCATCCAGTGCCTGGGCAAAATCAGCAATCAGATCTTCTTTATCTTCCAGACCACAGGAAATCCGAATCAGGCCGGCAGGAACGCCGGCTTCTTTCAGTTGTTCCTCCGTCATCTGACGATGGGTAGAAGTGGCCGGATTGAGGCAGCAGGTTCTGGCGTCTGCCACATGGGTTTCGATTGCCGCCAGTTTCAGATGTTTCATAAAGGTTTCCGCTGCGGCTTTTCCTCCCTTTAATTCACAGGAAACTACGCCGCATCCGCCCTTCGGCAGATACTTCTGCGCCCGCGCATAGTAAGGATCTGAAGGCAAACCGGAATAGCTGACGGATGTGACTTTCGGATGTGCTTCCAAAAACTCTGCGACAGCCTGTCCGTTTTCCACGTGCTTCGGCATCCGTACATGGAGCGATTCCAGTCCGAGATTCAGATAAAAGGCGTTCTGCGGAGACTGAATACAGCCCAGATCCCGCATCAGCTGTGAAGTGGCTTTGGTAATAAACGCCCCTTCCTTTCCGAATTTTTCCGCATAGGTAATGCCGTGATAGGATTCGTCCGGCGTACATAAGCCCGGATACTTATCGGCATGTGCCATCCAGTCAAATTTTCCGGAATCCACAATAGCGCCGCCCACTGCTACGCCGTGACCGTCCATGTATTTTGTGGTGGAATGTGTCACGATGTCCGCACCCCATTCGATGGGCCGGCAGTTGACCGGTGTGGGAAAGGTATTGTCTACAATCAGCGGAACGCCATGGGCATGGGCCGCTTTGGCAAACCGTTCAATATCCAGTACCGTCAGCGCAGGATTGGCGATGGTTTCACCGAAAACCGCTCTGGTGTTCTCCTGAAATGCCGCTTCCAGCTCCTCATCCGAACAATCCGGGGACACAAAAGTCACCTGAATGCCCATCTTCGCCATGGTCACTGAAATCAGGTTAAACGTTCCTCCATAAATCGAGGACGAAGACACGATATGGCTTCCAGCCTCACAGATATTAAACAGGGCAAAGAAGTTGGCCGCCTGCCCGGAAGAAGTCAGCATAGCCGCCGTACCGCCTTCCAGCGCCGCAATCTTGGCGGCTACCATATCATTGGTCGGATTCTGCAGGCGGGTATAGAAATATCCGGATGCCTCCAGATCAAACAATTTGCCCATATCTTCACTAGTTTCATAACGAAATGTGGTAGACTGTATGATCGGTATCTGCCGGGGCTCTCCGTTACCCGGCGTATACCCGGCCTGCACGCATTTCGTTCCGATTTGTTGCTTTGTCATAAATGGTTCCCCCTTTTTCACTTTGTCGCTTTCTCCCATGATACGCTTTCTGAAACTGTTTTGTCAATCATCCTTGTTTCTTAGATCAATCCATGCATTTTTAGCGGATGATTCATAGATTGCGTTTATGATCTGTACAGATTTCATGCCTTCCTCACCGGTGACGAGGGGAGGCCTGTTTTCTTTTACAGCGGCGATCATGTCCTGATACTGCCGGATAAAAGACGCCCGGTTGGACGTTTTCTTTCCGCTTTGGGCCAGTAAAGCTTCCAGTGCGGCATCTTTTCCATCCTTCAGGCAATAATGCTCCAGCGTATGATTACGGATGCCTGCACTTCCTTTTTGCCCGTAAATACTGACCTCCGTATTTCTTCCCGGATAAGCCAGGGTTGTCCCTTCGATGACGCCAAGGGCTCCATTCTCAAACCGAAGCAACGCAAGGCCGATATCCTCGGTTTCAATTTCCAAATGGTACAACGTATCGCATTTGCCGCAGACAGCCTGTACCGGTCCCATAAAATACTGCAGCAAATCAATGGAATGTACCGCCTGGTTCATCAGCGCACCGCCGCCGTCTCCGTTCCATGCGCCCCGCCAGATACTGGCACGATAATAGGCTTCATCACGAAACCAGATGGTTTTTGCCGTACCATAGTTTAGTTTTCCAAACCGGGTTTCATACAGCAGGCGTTTGAGTGCAATAGAAGCAGGATCAAAGCGGTGCTGAAAAATCACACAAAGCTTTAATCCTTTTTTCTGAAACGCTTCAATCATTTCTTCTGCGCGCATCGTATTGATTTCAATGGGTTTCTCAACGATACAATGCTTTCCGGCTGCCGCCGCATCCAGCGCCATTTGCAGATGCAGTATGGCAGGCGTACAGATCGACACAATATCGATATCGCTGCGCCGCAGCAGATCCCGATAATCCGTGTAAAAATCGCATCCGTATTTCTCCCGGACCTTTTCTGCTTTTTCCGGGGTCCGGCTGGCGACTGCCACCAGTTTTGCATCTTCCAGTCCCGCAATCACCTGTGCATGCACATCGCCAATGGCGCCATATCCTATAATTCCGAAATTCATGATTAAAGTACCTTCACAGTTTCATCCATTGGCAGTTTGCTGTCATGCAGTCTGGAGGGCCTGCTGTTTTCCGCAGGATACCCCAGATCCAGCAGGCAAACCGGAACGATATGCTCCGGCAATGCAAAGGCATCGATGATATCCTGCGCATGATAGCCTCTGACCCAGAGGGAGCCGATGCCCAGTTCCGTCGCTTCCATCATCATCATGGAAGTCACAATGGAGGCATCCATATCTCCCACATCGTAGTCGTCGCCATAAGGCGCTGCCTTCCAGCTGACGGTTTTGTCATAGCAGATCAGCAGCACCACCGGTGCGTCAAAAGCCATTCCCGTGGCGTTTCGAATCTTCTGAATGGCTTCCGGACTTTTAAGTACGTAAATACGCTGTGGCTGCGCATTTTTTCCTGTCGGTGCCAGTCTGCCCGCCTCCAGAATTTTTGTCAGTTTTTCCTCTTCGATGGGACGATCCGCATATCTGCGAACCGAATATCTAGCTTTTACAAGATCCAGAAATTCCATATTTGAGCCTTTCTATTGTTCTATACTTGCATTGAAAAGGGGGCTGCCGCAGCGGTCAGCCCCATGTGAACCTATACAGATTTAATTAAACAGCTGCGCATCACGAATTGTTCGCTACATCCAGCGCATTCACTTTCAGCTTTTCTTCTCCGTTGAACAGCTGTCTGCCAATCGTATACTCGATGTATGTAATGGCATTTTTGTTTTTATTGTACGTATCCTGCGCGTTTTTGAAATTCTTTACGGTTTTCACGTGATCGTCATTCAATTTCACCCGCAGTTCGGATTCTCTGGATTTTACATATGCGTCCAGATCATATGTCTTTCCTTCATATTTGAATGAGGGTCCGGAAAATGTTTCGTCTACTTCAAACGCTGCTAATTTCGGTTTTTTACTAAAAAGTCCCATATCGATAACCTCCTTTTTGTATAATATTATACCATTTCGGTTTCAATTACAAGAAAATATGAGGTTTTATTTTTCAGTTCTCAGGGCCTTATAAACCAAAGCAGCCAGCGCGCCGCCTACCAGTGGGCCTACAATAAATACCCAAAGGGCTCCGATGGGCGCTGTATTTCCGGAGATTGCTGCTGCAATCGCAGGGCCAAGGCTTCTGGCAGGATTCACACTGGTGCCGGTGAGGCCGATGCCCAGGATATGAACCAGCGTTAATGTCAGACCAATAACAATACCGGCAAAAGTGTAAATGTCAAGCACTTTTTTACATCGTTAGGTAATGAGTTTTTTACATCCTTCGGTAAGCAGTTTTTTACACTGT
>CANRIM010000007.1 GCA_947630695.1 uncultured Lachnospiraceae bacterium | reverse complement strand
ATATGTGCTATCACACGCATTCTTCGTCGTTTTTTCAAGATTGCGTATAAGCTTAGCGAGTTTCGCAATTACCTAATTTAATATATATAAAGATTACATGCGAATCAATTGACTTTTTTATCATATCACGATTGCCTATTTTTTCCTATTTTTATTTCAAAAAAGCAAGGAATCCTTCCGTTATGTAACTTCCGGATTCCTTGCCTTTACAGGTTATGCTGCATAATGCTCCTGTATAAAAAATGACTTCATAACCTCTTTTTCAGATAAAAAATCAAATATCCATCGCCGATTCGTCAAGCAAAAACTGCTCGATCCCAACATACAAAATCCCGTTTTCGTCATGCCATGGTTCGATATCCTCTCTCACCACGACGATCTTCTTGAAGGAATCCTGTATCTTTATTAACGAACGGATCTCCTGCTTCCGCTTTTCTTCATCCGGAATGGCAAACGCAGACTGGATGTAATAGCGTTTGCTGCCACGATTCGCAACGAAATCCACCTCATACTGCACTCTTTTGTTTTTGCCGTCGTCAGCTCTCGTTGTGACTTCCACAATGCCGACATCGATGTCAAACTCCCGAACGCGAAGCTCGTTATAGAGGATATTCTCCATGATGTGATTCTCCTCCTGCTGCCGGAAGTTCAGTCTTGCGTTGCGAAGTCCCACATCCGAATAATAATACTTCATCGGAGAGCCGATCTGCTTTCTCCCTTTCACATCATATCGCTTTGCCTGATAAAGCATAAAGGCATCAATAAAGTAGTCAAGATATCTGCCAACCGTATCATTGGTCACAGACAGACCCCTGACTGAGCTGAAGGTGTTTGCAATACGGACAGGATTCGTCAGCGAACCGACCGCAGAGGCCATCAGGTCAAGCAAATCGTCCAGTACCGTTTTATCATGGCCGATCTTGTGACGCGCCATAATGTCGTCCAGATAGATTTTATCGAACAGGTCATGCAGATACTTGCTTTTGTCCTGCGGCGTTTTTTGCCGGAGAATCAGCGGCATCCCGCCGTAAGTAAAATAATCCCGCCACGCATGACGTTTGTCGTCTCCGTAAGCGTCATAGAATTCCCGATAGCAAAGAGGGTTCACACGCACCTCGTCCCCTCTTCCGCGAAATTCGGTCAGAATATCGGAGGAAAGCATTTTGGAATTGCTTCCTGTAACATACAGATCGACATTCTTGATCTTCATGAGTCCCAACAGGACGTCCACGAAACCGACTGTTTCTCCACTGTCAGGCAGATAAGGATTCGGGATATCCGCTACCTTCTGAATCTCGTCCAAAAAGACATAGTACATCCTGTCCTTATCTGCGAGCAGGCTTCGGATATACTTTCCCAGCTCCAACGGATTCCTGTACCGGATGTTTTCGTCATCGTCCAATGCAAGCGCAATGATATGAGAATCATCCACACCGATGCTGTTCAAATATCCGCGGTAAATTTCAAACAGCAGATAAGACTTCCCGCAGCGACGGATTCCGGTGATCACCTTTACCATTCCGTTTTCTTTTTTATCGATCAGTTTATCAAGATACCTTTGACGCTGTATCATGTCCATCTCTCCCATCTTTACTTTCGATGAAAATGTGCATGCACGCATTTTTGACTAATGATATTATGCCCCTTTTTCAATAAAAATGCAAGCGGGATAGATGGAATTCAAAATAATTTATTTTGCAGTGCCTTTAGAACTAAAGCGGAAATACTTTTGTTTAACCCATTTCCTCTAAATTATACGGAGTTACCTGATAGACATAATAATTGAGCCAGTTTGTATACAGATTATTCGCATTCGCCCGCCAGGTAAGCAGCGGCTTCTGATTCGGATCGTCCTCCGGATAATAATGCTCCGGAATCTCCGGATTCAATCCGCGGCTTAAGTCTCTGCGATACTCTGCATCCAGCGTCATCCGGTCATATTCCGGATGTCCCAGAACAAAAATCTGCTTTCCGTTCTCCGCAATCACCAGATAAACGCCGGCTTTCTCGGATTTCGCCAGTACCGTCAGTCTGGGGTCCGCCGCAATCTTCGCCTCGTCCACCCCGGTATATCTGGAATGGGGCGCGTAAAATACATCGTCAAATCCCCGCAGCAGCTCCGTCTTGCGGTTCATCACCGTATGGCGGTACACGCCGGAAAGTTTTTTCTCCAGCGGATATTTATCAATGCCGTAATGATGGTACAGTCCGGCCTGGGCGCCCCAGCAGATGTGCAGGGTTGAGGTCACATGTCTGGCAGACCAGTCCATGAGCTGCGTCAGTTCTTCCCAGTAATTGATCTCCTCAAACGCCATATTTTCCACCGGCGCCCCCGTGATAATCAGACCGTCCAGCTTCTGTCCGCGAATATCATCGTAGGTTTTGTAAAACTGATTCAGATGCCGCGCCGACACGTTTTTAGATTCATGGGTTCCGGTGTGCAGAAAAGTGACGTTCACCTGCAGCGGCGTATTGGACAGAGACCGCAGCAGATGCAGCTCCGTATCCTCCTTCAGCGGCATCAGATTCAAAATGGCAATTTCCAGCGGACGGATATCCTGATGCGTCGCCCGGGTCTCATCCATCACAAATATATTTTCTTCTTCCAGTATGTGTTTGGCAGGAAGGTCGCTTTGTATTTTAATTGGCATTTGTATTCTCCTGTTGTCCGATCAGCGCCAGGTAGTCTTCTTCTGTCAGAATCGGAATTCCCAGCTCCTTTGCTTTTCGGTTTTTGGCTGATGCGGACAGATTGTCATTGTTGATCAGATAGCTGGTGCGGGCGCTGACGGCCGAAACCACTTTGCCGCCCAGCTGCTCGATGTTCTCCTTCAATGCGTCCCGGTTTGCGAAATGTTTCAGACTGCCGGTAATGGCAAAACGCTTTCCGGTGAGCGCAGCAGCACTATCATACGACGTTTCCCTGGCAAATGTCAATTTCTTCCGCAAGTCTGCGATCATTTCCCGGTTCTGTGCATCGGAAAAATAGCTGTGAATGTCCGCCGCCATCACCGGACCGATGCCGGCGATTTCCGCCAGCTCCTCCTGTGAAGCCGCCATCAGCGCATCCAGGTCATCCTTGAAATGCCTGCAAAGCACCTTTGCATTGGCCAGACCGATACCCGCGATCCCAAGCCCGTACAAAAACCTTGTACAAGTGGTATGCCGCGCCGCATTCATATTGTCGATGAGCTTGTCGCAGGACTTTTTCCCGAATCCTTCCAGCGCCTCGATTTCCTCTCTGTGCTGCTCCAGATCAAACAAATCCGGCAGCCTGCGGATAATTCCCTGTTCCAGCAGCTTCTCCAGTGTCATATCGCTTAAGCCTTCAATGTTCATGGCGTTTCTGCTGACAAACAGGGAAAATGCCTTGATATGCTTCATGCTGCAATCGGGATTCGTACAATACAGCACCGACACATCCTGATTGATTTCCAGCCGGGTAGCCCCGCCGCAGACCGGACATTGCTTTGGAATTTCCACCGTATCACTTTGATCCAGATTTTCCGCGATCTGCGGAATGATCATATTGGCCTTGTAGACTTTAATCCGGTCGCCGATGCCAAGTTTCAGTTCCCGCATAACGCTGACATTGTGCACGCTGGCCCGGCTGACCGTAGTTCCCTCCAGTTCCACCGGTTCAAATACGGCGATAGGGTTGATCAGGCCGGTTCTGGAAGGGCTCCATTCGATTTCCAGCAGCCTGGTTTCCTCCATCTCATCCGCCCATTTAAAGGCAATGGAATTGCGCGGGAATTTCGCCGTTCTTCCCAGACTCTGCCCGTAAGCAATATCATCATAAATCACCACCAGGCCGTCGGAAGGGAAGGGATTCTTTTCGATTTCTTCTGAAAAGGCGCGCACCGCATCCGCCATATGCGCGCCGTCCGTTACTTTATACGCCACGGTTTCAAAGCCCAAAGACTGCATCCACTGAAACTGCTTTTCGATGGAATTATCAAAATCCATGTCTTCCGCTTCCACAACGGTATAAGCCAGCCAGTGCACATGGCGCCGGGCCGTCACCGCGCTGCTGAGCTGCCGCACCGCCCCGGAACATAAGTTTCTGGGATTTTTATATTTGGAATCCAGTTCCGTACTGGCGTTGATCTTTTCAAAATCCGCATAGGAAATCAGCGCCTCCCCCCGCAGCACCAGCCGTCCGTGAAAAGGAATGGACAGCGGCAGATTCACGAAAGTCTTCGCGTTGCCGGTGATCAGCTCTCCTACTTCGCCGTTGCCCCGGGTAACGGCCTTGGACAGCTGCCCCTTTTCATAAGTCAGCACCACCGTCAGTCCGTCCAGTTTCCAGGACAAAAGACATTTCCGGTCTCCGGCAAAGGCAGCCAGCGTTTCCACTGATTTGGTCTTGTCCAGAGAAAGCATGGGGGTCTGATGCCGCTCCTTGGGCAGTGCGGAAACCGTTTCATACCCCACACGCTGCGTGGGAGAATCCGAACGTACAAAGCCGGTCTCCTGCTCCAGCGCCGCCAGCTCATCATACAGCGCGTCATATTCCAGATTTGGCATCAGTTCGTTGCCTTCCGCATAATACACCCGCGCCGCTTCATTTAATTTCGGAATCAGTTCTTTGATACGTTCTATTTTCTCATTCATAAGACATTCCTTTTTCTCCATAAATTTGCTGATACAGCACTTCCGTTTCCTGCGGCGTCAGGTTCCGGTAAGTGCCCGGCGCCAGATGCCCCAGCCGGATATTCATGATGCGTACCCGTTTCAGCTGCACTACCCGGTACCCGAAAGTTTCGCACATACGCCGGATCTGCCGGTTCAGCCCCTGGGTCAGGATAATGTCAAAGCGGTCTTTCCCGGTTTGCCGCACCGTACACGGCCTTGTTATCGTGTCCAGTTCCTCCAGCTTTATGCCCTTAGACATGGCCTCTAAAAAACCCGCCGTCAGCGGGCGGTTCACCTGCACCTGATATTCTTTCTCATGATAATTGGCGGCCTTTAAGATACGGTTGGCCAGATCTCCCTGATTGGTGAGCAGCAGCAGTCCTTCCGAATCCTTGTCCAGCCGTCCCACCGGATAAATCCGCTGGGGATACCCGATATAGTCAATGACATTGTTCTTTTCCCCCCGAAAGCTGGTACAGACGATACCCCGGGGTTTGTGAAAAGCGATGAGCACTTTTTTCTGCTGCACCTGCAGGGGTTTTCCGCAAATGGTAATGGCTTCGTCTCCGGACACCTTCATGCCGCAGACTGCCGTCTCCCCGTTGACCTTCACGCTGCCTTCCGCAATCAGCCGGTCCGCCTCCCGGCGGGAACAGTAGCCCGCAGCACTCAAATATTTGTTAATTCTCTGGGTTTCCATGCTTCTTCCTTTTTCTGCGTAAAAAAAGCCTTCTTTTTTCGAAGAAGGCTTTTGTTCTCAGAGACTTTCATACAGATTTTCGTAGTCCTTCGCTGAATTGTTCCATGAAAAATCAGTGCGCATGCCTCTTTCTATGATCTTGTTCCACTCCCGCTTGTTGTCGAACACCCGCCTTGCGTAATGCAGGATACCCAGCATCTCATGGGCGTTGAAATTCGCGAAGCTGAAACCGGTGCCCGTATGATTGTATTCATCATACGCTTCCACCGTATCCCGTAAGCCGCCGGTTTCTCTGACCAAAGGCACCGCGCCGTAACGCAGGGAAATCAGCTGGGACAGCCCGCAGGGTTCAAAGCGGGACGGCATCAGAAATACGTCGCTGCCGGCATAAATTCTTCTGGAAAAGCCCTCGTCATAAAAGGTATTAATGGAAATCCGGTCCGGATACTTCCAGGCGAAATGCCGGAACATGTTTTCAAACCGTTCTTCTCCCGTGCCCAGAACGATCAGCTGTACATCCGCGATGCTGCAGATCTCGTCCATCACATAGGAAACCAGATCAAAGCCCTTCTGCTCTGTCAGACGGGACACGATTCCGATCACAAATTTCTTTTTGTCCTGCTCCAGGCCTGCTTCCTTCTGCAGCGCCAGTTTGTTTTTGAAGCGCTCCTTCCGGAAGGTATCCACTGTATAGCGTTTTGCAAGGGCCTCGTCCGTCGCGGGATTGTAGCTTTCATAATCTATGCCGTTTAAGATACCGGACAGATCGTTGCTTCTGGCATTTAACAGTCCGTCCAGTCCTTCGCCGTAATACGCGTTCTTGATTTCATTGGCATAAGAAGGGCTTACCGTCGTGATCTTGTCCGCATAAACCAGGCCGCCCTTTAAATAATTGGCGTCTCCTTTGTATTCCAGCTTGTCCGGCGTGAAATAATACATGGACAAACCGGTAATGTCACGGATCGTCGGAATGTTCCAGATCCCCTGGAATTTCAGGTTATGTACGGTCATCACGGTCTTGATGCCCCGGTAAAATTCATTGTCGCTGAAGCGATCCTTCAAAAATACGGGAATCAGGCCGGTCTGCCAGTCGTGGCAGTGAATGATGTCCGGACGGAAATCAATCACCGGCAGCGCGGAAAGCACCGCTTTCGAGAAGAAGCCGAACTTCTCCACATCTTCAAAAATCTGTCCGTAAGGATAGGTGCCGGCAAAATAAAACTCATTGTCTACAAAATAAAAATGAATGCCTTCGTACTCCATTTCAAGAATCCCGACATACTGGGTACGCCAGGAAAGATGCATATAAAAATGGGTCACATATTCCATCTGTTCTTTCAGCGCGTCGCTGATTCCCCGGTAATTCGGCATCATCACACGGACGTCGTATTTCTTTTTGTTGATGAACTTCGGCAGCGCGCCTACCACATCCGCCAGTCCGCCTGTCTTGATGAAAGGAACTACCTCTGAAGCTACAAATAATATTTTCTTCATATGTATATCTCTCCATAAAAAAACTTTTGTATTATTTTACACCAAAACACGCAAAAGATAAAGCGCTTTTTTCATAAGAATGTTTTCCGGATCCATTTGTGTCAAATCGCATGCGCTGCCGGCTCTGTTTCCGCGCTTTCATAAGGCTTTTGATATTTTTCCGGCTCATAAGAGCGCAAAAGCGCCCAAAGTTCATCATGCATATGCATCCCTTTTTCTCTCCATCCCTCATAGGTTTCATGATAACTCTTTGCCCTTGTTTTGAGCTGTTCATTCTCTTTTCTCAGCCGCTGTTCTTCGCGGCTCATCTGTTTTATCTCGTAATACAATCCCGGATTGCTGATCTGGCCCACCGGATCTTTTTCCTCTGCATCCTGCAGCATCTGCAAAACCATTTCCCGTTCGTCGGATCCAAAGCCTGTCCACGAACGAAAATCACAGACAAAGGTCAGTTTGTTTCCGCACTTCGGACAAAAGATCTGTCCCTCTTCTTTTCTTCCGTCCGTCCGAATATGAATGTGTCCGCACGCTTTTGCCCCGCAATATAATACAATCAGCATGACAGCAATTCCTCCCCGTTTTTCCTTCATTTTCTATCTATATTTTATGCGTTATATTGACGATTTATGACTGTTTCTACATAATTTTTTTCAAAGTCTGTCACTGTCAATCTGTTTTTGGTAAAAAAATGGCTATACATCCGGTTTTCTGTAAATAATATGGGCTTCCATACGTTTTGCCGTATGAAAGCCCATCCTTAAAGATCTATGCCACAATCCAGGTGGCATATCCTGCGTCTTCCAGTCGTTTCGCCTGATTGCGTGCGTTTTCCTGATTCTCATAGACACCGGAAAAAACCTTATAATAGCCGTCTTCGTAAGTGATATAAGAATCAAATCCTTCCTCTGCCAGTTCTTTCTGCAGCCCTTTGGCATTGTCTTCCAGACGGAATATTCCGACCTGCACCTTATAAAGCGGCTGTTCCTCCTGCTGCGGCGCAATGGTTTTTAAGATACCGTCGGCGATTGCCTGGGCGGCCGCCTCGTAATTCGCATCCAGAAGTGCGTTATCGGCATCGCTGTCAATAAATCCGGCTTCTACCAGCACGGCAGGCATCTGTGTCCGCTTCAGCACTACCAGATTCGGCCGGTCGATCACGCCGAGATTATTAAATCCCAGTTTTTCCAGTTCGGCATTGATGTTTTCCGCCAGATCCACTTTGATGCCGGAATGATCATAAACCAGGGTTTCAATCCCGCTGCCTGTATTGGGCGTTGTAAATGCGTTTCTGTGTATGGACACAAAATAATCCGCGCCTGCGGCGTTTGCCTTGGCTGCCTTTTGAAACGGCGTGTCATAAACGTCCGTTGTCCTGGTATAAACCACATCCACGCCGCCATTCTCCAGTATTTCACCCACCATCAATGCCAGCTTCAGATTATCATCCTTTTCCCGCCGGCCATTGTAGCTTGCCCCGTAATCCATGCCGCCGTGCCCGGCGTCTATTGCTACTGTTGCCAAAGAAAAACTCCCTTACATACTCTCGATTTTATCGTATGCAAAGGGAGTTATAATGTTTCCTGTATTTTTCAGCCGATTCTGCGGGCGGCGTCTCCGATATGCACCGGATAAAAGTCGGCGTGATAGCCGATGGCCTGATAATACCGTTCTTTCACGTTTTTCATGAAACTTTCCACACAGTCGCTTTGCACAATGCTGACGGTACAGCCGCCGAAGCCTGCCCCTGTCATACGGGATCCCAGCACGCCCGGCTGATCCCATGCGGCCTCTACCAGGGTGTCCAGTTCTTTTCCAGTCACCTCATAATCGTCCCGCAATGAAATATGGGATGCGTTCATAAGCTGCCCGAACCGAACGATATCGCCTTTGTTCAGCGCGTCAAAGGCCTCCAGGGTCCGCTGGTTTTCACTCACCGCATGGCGCACCCGTTTCAGCCGGACAGGATCCGTGATGATCTCCTTGACTTCTTCGAAGGCTTCGTTGGTCAGCTCGCCGAGAGAATCGATTTCCAGTATCTTTTTCAGCTCCATGAGAGAAGTATCGCATTCGTTTCTTCTCTCGTTATATTTACTGTCGTTTAAGCCCCGCTTTTTGTTGCTGCAGGCAATGACCAGTTCCGCGTTGTCCAGCCGGATGGGCGCGTACTGATAAGACAGGTCGCTGGTATCAAGAAAAATGGCGTTGTCCGCCTTGCCCATGGCAATGGAAAACTGATCCATGATCCCGCAGTTGACCCGGTTATAGACATTTTCGGAAAACTGGCAGATCAGCGCCAGTTCCACCATGTCCATGTCAAATCCGTACATATCCCGCAGGCAGACTGCCATCAGCACCTCCACGGAAGCCGAGGAAGAAAGTCCCGATCCGTTGGGAATATTTCCGGAAATCAGAATGTCAAAACCGTGATCGATATGGTATCCTTTCTGCCCGAAGGCCCAGAATACGCCTTTCAGATAATTGGTCCATCCGTTTCTGCGGTTATACTCCAG
Organism: uncultured Lachnospiraceae bacterium; assembly: GCA_947630695.1. Lineage (GTDB taxonomy): Bacteria > Bacillota > Clostridia > Lachnospirales > Lachnospiraceae > CANRIM01. Next base: position 68,500 of record CANRIM010000007.1, on the reverse strand, counting down.
ATCATCCAGGGAAGATTCGATTACACCCATATTGGAAAAATTCACGGAATAAAACCGGAGTTTTCTGTCCTTCCGCTTTCTGGCCACGCCATAAGTACCCAGCGTCAGCGCGCAGGGAAATACATGTCCGCCGTTGTAATCCGTATGTTCTCCGATCAGATTGACCCTGCCCGGTGCAAAATAGCTGCGGATATCACCGCCGGCGCCATATAAGCTGCAAAATCGGTCTGTCCATTTTTCTTCATTCATCACTGCTCGTCTGTCCTCTTTTCCTTCCGTTATACTTCAAAAATCAGATCCCCGTAGGAGGGCATCGGCCACGCGTCTTTGGAAACCACCATTTCCAGCGCGTCCACCGGATTCCTTAAGTTTTCCATCGCACCCACGATATGATTTTTATAATAGATCGCCCGTTCTTTCATGGAGCGGATTTTTCCGGCCTTTTCCGATTCCTCGCAAAGTACCTTATAAGATTGATTGGCCTTACCCAGCAGCTCGCTGGTATACAGAAGCAGGTCCTGCTGGGCGCTGATATCCGCGTCCGGACAGGCCCGGCTGATCTCGTTGATGGACTGGGCCAGCTGGGTGGTGTACTTGATTACCGCCGGAATGATCTGCTTACCTGCCATATCGATCATGGTTTTCGTCTCGATATTCAGGGCTTTCGCGTACACTTCATATAAGATTTCTGAGCGGGACTGCAGCTCCGACCGGTTGTAAACGCCAAATTTTTCAAACAGCGCCACCGCCTTGTCGGTCAAAAGCGCAGGGATGGCGTCTACCATGGTAGGCAGGTTGGGCAGGCCTCTGCGTTCTGCCTCTCTGATCCACTCCGGCGCGTATCCGTTTCCGTTAAAAATAATGCGCCGGTGCTCTCTGGCATATTTCTTGATCAGATCATGTACCGCCAGTTCAAAGTTATCCGAGGATTCCAGAATATCGCAGGCGTCGCTGAAGGCTTCTGCCACAATTGTATTCAGTACCACATTGGGCTCCGCAATGGAATCCGAAGAACCCACCATACGGAATTCAAATTTATTTCCGGTAAAGGCAAAGGGCGAGGTCCGGTTCCGGTCCGTGGCGTCCAGATCGAAGTCCGGCAGGGACGATACGCCGGTTTCAAAGGTGCCGCCCTGAATGCTGCTGGTAGCCGTGCCGGTTTCTACCAGCTGATCAATCACGTCCTCCAGCTGGCTACCCAAAAACATGGAAATAATGGCAGGCGGCGCTTCGTTGGCTCCCAGACGATGGTCGTTGCCCACCGTGGCCGCGGACTCTCTCAGCAGATCCGCGTGCCGGTCCACCGCCCGCATGATACAGGTCAGAATCAGCAGGAAACGGATATTTTCATGGGGCGTATCCCCGGGATTCAGCAGGTTTTCTCCTTCCGCCGTGGTCAGCGACCAGTTGTTGTGCTTACCGGAACCGTTGACCCCTGCGAAGGGTTTTTCGTGCAGCAGGCAGACCATGTCATGCCGGTCGGCCACTTTTTTCAGAATTTCCATCACCAGCTGGTTCTGGTCCGCGGCGATGTTGCACTGTCCATAAACCGGCGCCAGCTCATGCTGGGCAGGGGCGGCCTCATTGTGCTGCGTTTTCACCGGTACGCCCAGCTTCCAGAGTTCTTCGTTGATCTCTTTCATGTAAGCGCCTACCCGCTCCCGGATGGTACCGAAGTAATGGTCGTCCATTTCCTGCCCCTTGGGCGGCATGGCGCCGAATACGGTCCTGCCGGTGAAAATCAGGTCTTTCCGCCGCATGAATTTCTTTTTATCCACCAGGAAATATTCCTGTTCCGCCCCCACGGAAGGAATTACCTTTGTTGTGGTGGTATCGCCAAAGAGCTTCAGCAGACGCCGGGTCTGCTGATCGATGGCCTGCATGGAACGAAGCAGCGGCGTCTTCTTGTCCAGTGCCTCCCCGTTGTAGGAACAGAACGCCGTGGGAATACACAGGGTCATGCCCCCTGCATCTTTTCGAATAAAGGCCGGGGAAGTGCAGTCCCAGGTGGTATATCCTCTTGCCTCAAAGGTGGCTCTTAAGCCGCCGGAAGGAAACGAAGATGCGTCCGGTTCCCCCTTGATCAGTTCTTTTCCCGAAAAACTGGTGATGGAGGTGCCGTCCGGCAGCGGCGATACAAAGGAATCCTGTTTTTCCGCCGTAAATCCGGTCAGCGGCTGGAACCAGTGCGAAAAATGGGTGGCCCCTTTTTCCTCCGCCCATTTCCGCATTTCCTCCGCAATAACATTCGCAATGGAAAGCGGCATGGGTTTTCCTTCCCAGATGGTTTCTTCCAGTTCTTCGTAAACTTCTTTTGGAAGAAACTCTTTCATCACTTTGTCGTTAAAGACATTTTCCCCGTAAATTTCCGTCAACTTCATGCTGTTATTCTCCTGTACTTTCTTTTGTAAAAAAAGCTACAATATTTTCCGCGGCCGTTCTGCTCATTTCCGGAATCGACGCCAGCCGCGCCACGTCCGCCTTCCGGATTTCATCAATGGAATCAAATTCCCGCATCAACGCTTTGCGCCGTTTCGGGCCCACCTGCGGAATATCGTCCAGCACGGAATGGACCTGGCTGCTGCTGCGCAGATTTCTGTGAAAGGTAATGGCAAAGCGGTGCGCCTCATCCTGTATTCTTGTTACCAGATGAAAGGCGTCTCTGTCAAGTGCATATTCCTTTTCCTGATATAAAAGCGCCCTGGTTCTGTGGTGATCGTCCTTGACCATGCCGCAGACCGGAATAAAAATGCCCAGTTGCTCCAGCGTTTCTTCCGCCGCGTGTACCTGTCCTTTGCCGCCGTCCATCAGGATCAGATCCGGAAACCGGGTAAAGGAGGAATACTCTCTGCCCTGTGCCTGCTCCTTTTTGCCGGAGGTAAAACGTCTGGTCAGAACCTCTTTTAAAGCACGCACGTCGTCCTGTCCCTGAAAAGACTTGATCTTGAATTTCCGGTAATCGCTTTTCTTTGCTCTGCCGCTCTCAAACACCACCATGGAACCTACGGCTTCAAAGCCGTTGAGATTGGAAATATCATAGGCTTCCAGACGGTTCAGGCAGCTGAGCCCCAACGCCTCTTCCAGGAGCCTGAGCGCCCCGATGGTCTCTTTTTCTTCTTTGGCCAGCTTTTCTCTGTCTTTTTTCAGAATCAGCGCCGCATTTTCCTCCGCCAGCTCCATCAGCCGTTCCTTCATGCCGATTTTCGGCGTTGTGATGCGCACTTTTCCTTCTTTTTTGCTGCTCAGCCAGTCGGCAATCAGCGACGCGTCCGCAATCTCCACGGGCAGCATGATCTCATTGGGAATATAGGGCGTGCCCGAATAATACTGGGTCAGAAAATCGGAAATCACGCCTGCGATTTTATTTTCCGGCTCTTCCATTTCTCCCACATGCAGAAAATAGTGTTCTCTGCCGATCATTTTGCCGCCGCGGATAAAGAAAATCTGTACAACGCAGTCTGCTTCCTCCATGGCCGCCGCGATAATATCCTTGTCGTCACCGTCCGATTGGGTCATCTTCTGCCGTTTGGAAATCACCCGGACTTCGTTTAACAGCGCCAGATATTCTCCCGCTTTTTCATATTCCATAGCCTCGGAAGCGGCGTTCATTTTTTCCTTCAGTTCCTTCTGTACACCGGCAGTGTTGCCGGAAAGAAAGGCAATGACCTTATCAATATTTTCCCGGTAGGCTTCCGGTGAAATTTCACCCTGGCAGCAGCCTTTGCAGCGGCCGATGTGGTAATTCAGGCAGGGCCTGCTTTTCTTCTCCTCGGGCAGCGCCTTGCTGCAGCTTCGGATCTGATACATTTTGTGCAGAAAATCGATGATTTCCCGCACCGCGTACACATTGGCATAGGGTCCGAAATATCTGGCTTTGTCCCGGGCGGTTTTTCGTGTAAACAACACCCGGGGATAGGGTTCCGAAACCGTCACCTTGATGAAGGGGTAGGTTTTGTCATCCGTCAGCATGGTGTTGTATTTCGGACGGTAGGTTTTAATCAGGTTGCACTCCAAAATCAGCGCTTCCAGCTCGGAATCCGTGATAATATATTCAAATCGTGCGATATGCGTGACCATGTGGTCGATCTTCGCGCCCTTGCTGCGGTTCTGAAAATACTGCCGCACCCGGTTCTTTAATACCCGGGCTTTACCCACATAAATCACGGTGTCCGCCGCATCATGCATCAGATATACCCCGGGACTGTCCGGCAGTTTTTTTAATTCCTCCTCCAGATCAAACAATCTCCTCTGCCGCCTCCTTAAAACCGGATTTTCCCGCTTCGCTTCAGCTCGGAGAGCTTCAGCAGCATCACGACTGTTTTGGCGTCTCTGATTTCATTGCGCATCAGCATAGACATTGCTTCGTCAAAGGAATACCGTTCAATATCAATAAACTCTCCCGCATCCGGCTGTGCCTTAGCAAACCGGGTATCTTCCGCCAGATACAGGTGAATGATTTCCGTATCATAGGCAACAGTGGGATAGATTTCTCCCAGGCTGTGCCATTTCTCGCTGGTGCCGCCGGTTTCCTCCAGCAGTTCCCGCTTCGCGGCGTCGAAGGGGTCTTCTCCCTTTTCCAGCTTGCCGGCGGGAAATTCCAGCAGCGCCTCCTGAAAGGGATACCGAAACTGACGCACAAAGGTCAGCATGCCCTCCGCGGTCAGCGGCAGGGCGCTTACGCCCCCGCTGTGATGTACGATCTCACGGTAAGCAAGGGAGCCGTCTTCCAGCTGTACCTGATCCTTCGTCACCCGCATAATCATACCGTCATACAACAGTGTTTCGTTTAATTTTGTTTCTTTTAAATGCATACTGCTCCCCCGTCTGCGCGCCTGTTCTTTCCTCTGCCTCAAAAGGCGCCGTGATTCTTTTTGATTATACCATAGTTTTATTTTCATTTGCAGGAAAATTTATAAAAATAACGAAAAAAGTTCTTCAAGCGCCCGGTTTTTCTACGATTCGGAATCCGAAAAAGTTTGTATTTTTTGCGCATTGTGGTATGATTGAATAAATTTGTTTGTAAAAAATTACAGAACAATTGATTTATATGCGAAAAGGAGGAACTGCAGATGCATCCTGTTCTTGAAGAAATTCAAAAAATCGGTATTGTACCCGTGGTCGTCTTAAACGACGCCAACGATGCGAAACCACTGGCCGAAGCCCTGGTCAAAGGCTCTCTGCCCTGCGCGGAGGTCACCTTCCGTACCGCAGCGGCGGAAGAATCCATTAAAATCATGACGGAAGCCTATCCGGAAATGCTCATCGGCGCAGGCACAGTACTCACCACCGAGCAGGTAGACCGGGCGGTAGCCGCCGGCGCGAAATTTATCGTCAGCCCCGGCCTCAACCCGAAAACCGTCCGCTATTGTCAGGAAAAAAATATTCCGGTGATTCCGGGTGTCGCCAACCCCAGCGATATTGAAGCTGCGCTGGATCTGGGTCTGGAAACCGTAAAGTTTTTCCCGGCAGAAGCCCTGGGGGGCCTGAAAATGATCAAGGCCATGGCGGCGCCTTATACCAGCGTTACCTTCATGCCTACCGGCGGCATCAATGCGGACAATATCCGCAGCTATCTCGATTTCCCGAAAATTGTCGCCTGCGGCGGCAGCTGGATGGTCAGCGCTGCGCTGGTGAAAGAGAAAAAATTCGATGAAATCGAGGCGCTGACTCGTCAGGCAGTCAATGAGATGCTGGGTTTTGAACTGAAGCATGTGGGTATCAACTGCAGCAGCGAAGCGGAAGCCGACGCCACCGCCAAATCCTTTGAAGATCTCTTCGGATTCGGCAGACGCCCCGGCAACACCGCCATCTTCGCCGGCAGCTATATCGAATGTACCAAGACGCCTTATATGGGAGACAAGGGACATATCGCCGTGGGCACCAACGATCTGCCCCGGGCCATTGCCTATCTGGCAAGAAACGGCTATGCCTTTGCCGAAAATTCCGAGAAATATGACAAAAACGGCAATATGACGGCCATCTATCTGAAAGACCAGATCGGCGGCTTTGCCGTACACCTTCTGCAAAAATAAGAAACAGATCAGGAGATTATATATGAGTAAGAAAATTGTTACCTTTGGAGAAATTATGCTGCGTCTGGCTCCGGCCGGCTATTACCGTTTCGTCCAGGTGGACGAATACGGCGCTACCTTTGGCGGCGGTGAGGCCAATGTGGCTGTTTCCCTGGCCAATTACGGCTTTGACGCGAAATTCGTAACCAAGCTTCCAAAACATGAAATCGGACAGGCCGCGGTCAATTCCCTCCGCAAATACGGCGTGGATACCTCAGATATCGTCCGGGGCGGCGACCGTGTCGGCATCTATTATCTGGAAAAAGGCGCCAGCCAGCGTCCTTCCAAGGTGATCTATGACCGGGCCGGTTCTTCCATTGCCACTGCTGCGAAAGAAGACTTTGACTGGGACAGGATTTTTGAAGGCGCGTCGTGGTTTCATTTCACCGGCATTACCCCGGCACTGAATGATGAAACCGCGGCCATCTGTCTGGAGGCCTGCAAGGCAGCGAAGGCGAAAAACATTACCGTCAGCTGCGACCTGAATTACCGCAACAAACTCTGGTCCAAGGAAAAAGCCAGGGAAGTCATGGCGAAGCTCTGCGAATACGTGGACGTCTGCATCGCCAATGAAGAGGATGCTTCCGATGTCTTCGGCATCAAATCCACAGATACCGACGTCACCACCGGCAAGCTGAACCGGGAAGGCTACAAGGATGTGGCCAGACAGCTGGCGGAACGTTTCGGCTTCAGCAAGGTGGCCATCACCCTGCGGGAATCCATTTCCGCCAATGACAACAACTGGTCCGCCCTGCTTTATGACGGAACCAACTATTGCTTCAGCAAACAGTATGCCATGCATATCGTTGACCGCGTCGGCGGCGGCGACAGCTTCGGCGGCGGCCTGATTGCCGCTTCCCTCTCCGGCTACGACACCCAGGAAACCATCGAGTTTGCAGTGGCAGCAAGCTGCTTAAAGCACTCCATCGAAGGGGACTTCAACATGGTCAGCATGGACGAGGTCTTAAAGCTGGCCCAGGGCGACGGCTCCGGCCGCGTACAGCGCTGATATCGCTGATATTTCAAATGAAAAACTCCGGTGTGAAAAACACATCGGAGTTTTTTTATGTTTGTCATATGGTTGATTCCTGCGGTTTTGTTTCGGCCGCCTGGGCGTCGGTGAACCTCCGCAGAAACCGCTTCGTACTTTCTTCCTTCGGCGATGCAAAAAATGCCTTTGCTTCCTGTTCTTCCACGATCACGCCGTCTTCCATGAAGACGATCCGGTTGGCGGCTTCCTTCGCAAAACCCATTTCATGGGTAACCACCACCATGGTGGTGCCTTCCCTGGCCAGCATTTTCATAACGTCCAGCACTTCACCGGTCAGTTCCGGATCCAGCGCCGACGTGGGCTCGTCAAACAGAATAACTTCCGGCGACGCCGCAATGGCCCGGGCAATAGCTACCCGCTGCTGTTGTCCGCCGGACAGCTGGTCGGGATAATAGTCCGCATGATCCAGCAGCCCCACTTTTTCCAGCATATTGGAGGCAATCTCTCTGGCTTGCGCCTTGGGCATATGTCTTGCCGTCGTCAGGCCTACCATCACGTTTTTCAGCGCCGTCTGATTCCGGAACAGATTGTAGCTTTGAAATACAAAGCCCATTTTCATGCGCAGCCCACGGATCTCTCTGCCCCGCACTTTGCGCATATCTTTCCGGAAATCGTCAAACAGGATTTCCCCCTGATCCGCCTTCTCCAGAAAACTCATGCACCGAAGCAGGGTGGTCTTGCCCGCGCCGCTGCTGCCCAAAACCGCCACGACTTCGCCCTTGTTTACATGAAAATCAATGCCTTTGATAACTTCGTTTTCTCCGAAGCGCTTATACAGATTTCTGACCTCAAGCATAGCTTTCCTTTCCTTTTTTCAAAGGCTGCTTCCATTCCAGTTTCTTTTCCAGCCAGGACTGCAGCCAGGTCAGCAGCGTACAGATAATCAGATAAAACACCGCCGCCTCGCAGTACAGCGCAAATGGCTCGAAATACTTCGCCGCGATCTGCTGCGCCGTCTTAAACAGTTCCACCACGGTAATACTCGACGCCAACGAAGTATCCTTGGTCAGGCTGATCAGGGAATTGAACAGCGTCGGAAAGGCCACCCGGGCAGCCTGCGGCAGTACGATGTGCAGCATGATCTGCGGATGACTGAGCCCTACCATATAGCCGGCCTCGATCTGCCCCTGGGGTACGGAAAGAATGGCGGAACGGATGGTCTCGGCATTATACGCGGCCAGATTTAAGGAAAATGCAATGACCGCAGACGGAAACGCGTCCATCACGATGCCCAGGGACGGCAGTCCGAAGAAAATGATGTAGAGCTGCACCAGCAGCGGCGTTCCGCGGAAAATCCAGATATAAATCCGGGCAAACTGCTTCAGCCCCCGAATATTCAAAATCTGTACCATTGCCAGCAGAAAGGCCAGCACCAGACTGATGGCAAAGACGATCAGCGTCAGCGGAATCGTCATTTTCAGGCAGGGAATCAGGATTTTATAAATGGAAGATACTAAAATATCCAGTAATCGTTCACTCATAGTCTATGATTATTCTTCTGCTGCGGATTTGGTGTAGTCATGGGAAAAATAACTGTCGGAAATGCCTGCCAGCGTGCCGTCATCCCGCAGTTCTTTCAGGGCCTGATTGATGGCGTCCAAAAGGGCCGTTTCCCCTTTTCTGACAGGAATGGCGATCTGCTCCTCCGAATCCGGCACCGCAAAGGCCACCTTCATGGGCGCCTCCGGATGCTCTTTCAGATAATCCGCCAGAATCACCGTGTTAAAGCTGATAAAATCCACACGATCCGAAAGCAGCATATCCGCAGCTTCCCCGCTGGTATCGATGGAAACCACTTCCGCGCCTTTCGATTCATACCAGGGTACATGGATATTGGTGACATTGGTGGCCACTTTCTTGCCGTCCAGATCTTCCTCCGAATGAATGGAATCATTGTCACTCTTCACCACAACCTGTGACTGTATGTAGAAGTAGGGATCCGAAAAATCGTATTTTTCTTCCCGTTCCTCGGAGATACCCACCTCGTTGATGACCGTATCCAGCCTTCCGCTGTCCACCCCGGCCAGCAGCGAATCCCATCCGGACTCTACAAATTCTGCCTCAACGCCCAGCTTTTCCGCTACGGCTTTTGCTACTTCGATGTCAAATCCCACCAGATCGCCGGCGTCGTCATGATAGGTAAAGGGAGGATAGGTACCTTCCACGCCTACCACGAGTTTTCCGGCCTTTTGCACGTCTTCTAAGGAATGATCTTCTTCCGCCGTTTGCGCGTCCTTATCCGCAGCCGTGGTTTCCTCCTGCTTGCCGCAGCCTGCCAACAAACCAGCCAGCAAAGACAGCCCCAGCAGCAGGCACAGCAGAAATCTTACTTTTCGCATTTTCATTTTTTCGCGTCCTTTCTGAAATTACAAGTCCATAATGGTTTCAAAATAATTATCCGCGGTAATCACCACGGCCATACCGGTGATTACGACGATCTGTTCTTCCGTAAATGCTTCCTTCATGCGCTGTTTCAGGTCCTCCGGGATATTGTGAAAATCCCTTGCAATGGCCTGCCCGTACTCGATAATCAGCTTTTCCTGTGTATTGAATGCAGTGGTTTCGAAATCGATCCCCTGTTCCTCCAGGCACTTCCTGAAATAGGCGGTGCAGATCCGGGAATGATTTTCACTGGAAATGACGTATTCCAGCAGATCTCCCAGCCGCTTGCTTAAAAGGCGCTGCAGCTCGGCGTCCATCCGCCAGCCGTTCATTTCCACGGAATCATAAACCACCATATTGTTTAACAAAGTCGCTGCCTTTTTGGAATGCAGCGTATCCTTCCCGTTTTTATCCAGAAATGCTTTGACACTGTCTGATGCTTTTTCATAGGTAATGGGATTGATCCAAGCCATGACACATACCTCCTGCCTGTCGTATCGGATTTTTAATATCAATGATACTATCACACTTCACAAAACAATACAAGAATTCTTTTCCGAGAAAAATGATAGGATTAAGAAAACACAGGAATGGGAAAAGCCAGCCGCATAAACGGCTGGCTGTGAGGGGGTGATAAAAATAGAGTCAATGTAGCAGGGGAAGAGGGGATCGAACCCCCGTTTACGGTTTTGGAGACCGCCGCACTACCGCTGTACTATTCCCCTGTGCTGCCCGATGGACACTAGATACTTATATCATATTTTGATACCCGATGTCAATATTCTTTCGGAATATTTCCGGACAAATCATACCGGTCTTTGAATTCCTGCAGGTCCTTTTCACTGCGGATCAGCATGACATCCTGAAATTTTCCACTGCGGATATCCTTAAATCCCGCCACCTGTTCGCCGTTGCAGATGCTGCAGCGAATCACCGGCGTCAGATGTTCCCGATCATAACTGCATTTGATGATTTTCTTTTTCTTCTGAAACATAATTTCCACTCCTTATTTAAACAGAAAAACCGTTTCTGCCGCCCGGAAGAAAACGGCGCACTCTGCGCGCGATCAAAAGCGCCAGTCCCAGCTTCAGCAGATCCGGAATGATAAAAGGAAAAACGCACCAGGACAGGGCCGCGCCAAGGCCAACCGCGCCGGTGTTTTTCGTATAGACCAGCATAAACCAGGCCGTTCCGAAGGCATACAACACAAACAGGCCAATCAGAAGCGCTATGATTTCTACCCGGAGTTTTCTCCCGAAGCATTTCACAGCCAGCCAGTAAATCAAACCAATCCATATAAATCCTACCACATATCCGCCGGTATTGCCAAGCAAAACGCCAATTCCGCCTTTCATACCCGCAAATACGGGCACCCCTGCCAGTCCGATGAGCAGATACAGCGCCACTGCGATGGTGCCGCATTTCCCGCCCAGAATGGACAATACGCAAAAGACGGCAAAGGTCTGCAGGGTAAATGGAATCACTGTTGGTATACTGATCCAGGAACAAACCGCGATGATAATCGCTGCCATGGCGATATACGCCATTTCCACGGTACGCAAATGCATTTTATTTTCTCTTGTTTTCTGCATGATGATCTCCTGTCTTTTCATTCAAATTTTTCCCGGACGGACACTGACTTCTCCGGCGGAAAGAGTTTCACAACTGCCGTCTTCGTAACGCACCACCAGCCGGCAGTCGTCATCGATTTCCTGCGCCACCGCAGCTTTTGCGCCGTCACGAAACAGCACCGATACCTGCCGGCCCGGCAGCATACTGCGCCGCCGGTATTCCGCCACATAGCTTCTGTCGGGAAATGCCCGGTAAATCTGATAAAACGCCCGCAGAACCTCTGCCGCCAGACGGCTGCGCATATTACGCCGGGGCTGTGGGAATACGGCGCCTGCAATGTCTCTGATTTCCTCCGGAAACCCCTGTTTCGGTTCCGTGACATTGATGCCGATGCCCAGGACCACCGAATCCACGGTGCCCGATTCCATATCAAAATTGGCTTCTGTCAGAATGCCGCAGATTTTTTTGCCGCCGATCAGCACGTCGTTGACCCACTTGATTTCCGGATGTACCGGCGCAAGGGCTTCCACGGCCCGGCATACGGCCACTGCCGCCGCGGTGGTAACCATCGTCGTATCCGCCGCCGAAAGTCCCGGATGCAGCAGCGTGCTCATATACAGTCCCGTTCCTTCCGGAGAATGAAAGGACCGTCCCAGCCGCCCCCGGCCCGCCGTCTGGGTTCCAGCGATGACCGTATGCCATTCCGGCAGCTGCGCCGCCCGCTCCTTTAATACCAGATTGGTAGAAGCACAGCTTTCCCGCACTTCAATGGAAAACCGGTCTGACAGCGTTCCAAGGCCTTTGCGGACCTCTGCTTCCGTAATCACGTCGCTTGCCGCAGAAAGCCGGTATCCCCGGTTGGTCACCGCTTCAATATCGTATCCCTCCTGCTGCAGCGTTTTTGTATATTTCCAGACCGATGCCCTGGTCACTCCCAGCCGCTCTGCCAGTTCGCTGCCGGATACAAAATCCCCGCGGGTTTCCAGCAGTCCCAGCAGCGTTTTTGCTTTATCCATGTCCGCCCTCCTGTTTTGGCCATTGTACCACAACGGTTTTTGATTGTAAACTTGTTTTTCAAAATTTAGTTTACAATCGAGTCAAAAGAACACCGCCCTGCTTCCTGCCCCTTTCCCACGGACGGGGCCTGCAGAGCGGCGTATGTATCCTTAAGGAATATCTATTTTCTTCCGTTCTGAATCTGATGTTCCAGCCGGATTTTGTCGGCAATCAGCGCAACAAACTCCGAATTGGTCGGTTTTCCTTTGCCGTTGTTGATGGTATAGCCGAACAGCGCATCGATGGTATCCATTTTGCCGCGGCTCCACGCCACCTCAATGGCGTGGCGGATCGCCCGTTCCACTCTGGACGGCGTGGTCTGGTATTTCTTTGCAATGGTGGGATATAAAATCTTGGTAATGGAGCCGAGCATCTCAATATCGTTGACCGACATGATAATTGCATCCCGCAGATACTGATATCCTTTGATGTGGGCAGGCACGCCGATTTCATGGATGATGTCCGTCACTTCCAGTTCCAGATTGTAACCGGAAACCGGCGCCGGGCCGCTCCCGGATGCCGGAACTTTTCCAATACTGCCGCCCGGTTTTCTGATGTAGCGGATCCGGCTTAAAACCGTATCCCGGTCAAAGGGCTTCATCAGATAATACCGTGCGCCGAAATCCATGGCAGATTCAATCACGGATTCCTGTCCGATAGCGGAAAGTATAATAAAAGCGGGGACATTTCTTTCCGTACCATTCTCCGCACGAACCTTGTCCATCACGCTCAAAGCGTCCATTTTCGGCATAACCAGATCAAGAAGCATCACATCCGGCTTTTTCTGCATAATCATTTTATATGCATCTTCCCCGTTGATGGCCGTGCCGATCAGATTCATATCCTGTTCATTTTTTATAATATCGCTCAGTGCTTTCAGCGTCTGTTCGTTATCGTCTGCAATTCCAATCGTTAGCTTCTCCATCTTGTCCCTCCAGATTTTAATTCAGTTCTCCAAAAATCTTTCTTAACCGATGTCATCTTTTCGAAAAACTAAATATATTATGCAATTCGCTTATATGACGTTCAAGGTTAAGGGGACGCAAAAAAGCGCATATTTCGACCGGGAAATGCTTGATTTTACAACAAAAACGAGGTCATCAGAGGGATGGTAAAGACGCTTAAAATACTGCCTGTAAGCACCAGCGCGCTGGCCGTTTTCTGCCCGCCCTTTAAGATTTCGGTCAGGTTCAGAACAATGGCCGCAATGGGACAGCAGCAGACGATAATCAGAGCGCTGCGCACATCTGCCGCTACGTGAAATGCACGGCAGAGCAGCCAGGCAATCACAGGCATGGCAATCTGATTTACCGCGGTCATCAGATAGTGGGCCGGAACCAGAAAGGTTTCCCGCCAGCGGACCGTAGCCAGACGCATACCCAGTACCAGCATGCACAGGGGCGTTGTCATTTTCCCCAGCAGTTCCACCATTTCTCCTACGGCGCCGGGCAGCGCTGTGTTGGTCAGAAACAGTGGTACTGCCGCAAACAGAGGCAGCACCGCGGGGTTGATCAGTATTTTCTTCACGGATATGTATCTTTTTTCTCCGGTAATAATATATGCGCAGACCGTCCATGCCAGAATATTCATGGACATGGAAAACATCATGGCATAAACCGCCGCTTCCGGATGGGACGGCATCAGTTTTTCCAGCAGCGGCACCCCCATAAAGGTGCAGTTGGTCATAAACGAGGCAATGGTAAACACCCGGGTCTCGATCCGTTCATAGCGCTTCCGCAGAATCAGCCAGAAACAAAGCAGAAACAGACTTTGGATCAGAAAGGACAGGCCGAGAAAAATCAGCATGTTCTTTACGATACTGCGCTGGAAGCTGATTTTCTGAAACGAGGCGATGACCTGACAGGGCTGTGCCACAAACAAAAGCAGCTTCGAAAAAGACGCGATATGCTCCGGCGCCACCGCCCTGCTTCGAATCAAAAGAAAGCCGGGCACCGCATAAGCCAGCATAACGGCCACATAAACCAATGTCACTGAAAACTGCATCTGCGCCTCCTTCAGTCAAAATAAGTGTCAGGCTGATATTATATAAGAAAACCGTCTTTAATTCAACATCAATTTACATTTTCTTCCTGTTCATTGCCCGGCATCTAACATATTCTCAATAAAAATACCGTAGCCTCTGGTGGGATCATTGACCATCACATGGGTCACTGCGCCAATCAGTTTTCCGTCCTGTACAACGGGGGAACCGCTCATTCCCTGTACAATGCCGCCGGTGAGCTCGATCAGATCCGGATCCGTGACTTTAATAATAAAGCCCTTGTTATCCGAGCGGCTGTTCAGGTATACCGCAAGAATTTCAATGTCATATTCCTCCATTGAACCCTGTATGGAGGAAATGATCTTCGCGGGTCCGACCCGGACGTCCTGTTTGTAACCGATCTGCATCGGCGTCAGCTGGGATGCGAAAATGCTGTCACAATTTCCGTAGATGCCGCTCTCCGTATTATTCTCTATGGTGCCGATGCGGGTGTTTCCGCCGTAAAAGATACTGCCCACCAGTTCTCCCGGCGCATCTGTACGTCCTTTGACAATTCCGGCAATATCTGCCTGATACAGTATTCCCCTGGACATCTGCAGCAGTGTATTGGTATCCGTGTCATGAATGCCATGGCCCAAGGCCGCAAAATCCCCCTCCGGCGTCAGATAGGTCATCATCCCCACGCCCTGGGTATTGTCCCGGACCCAGATACCGGCTTTATACTCGTTGACTGCTGTCTGCACCGGCCTGATTTTCACTTCGCTGACTTCTCCGTTTCTCCTGATTTTCAGTGTAACATTTTCACCCCCGGAAGCGCTGATTTTTTCTGTCAGTTCCGTTTTGTTTGCTATGGTTTCTCCATTCACAGCCAGAATATAATCGCCTCTTTGCAGTATGGATGCGCCGGGCGAAGAAACATTGCCGTTCATGTCCGTGATTTCAATTACATCAATCACCAGGACGCCGTCTGTTTCAATATATATGCCCACCGGCATGCCGCAGGGAATCAGCATTTTCCGATCCACCACATCCACCGATATTTCTTTCAGCGGCAGCAGCCCGAATAATTTCAGATCCACCTGATGTTCGCCGTTTTCAAACGCCGCAGCGTCAATGTGATTTTCTTCCAGCAGCGCCGCGGTTTCGCCGGCAATGACCGTAAAGGAATCGGGAATCTGCGCTCTTTCATACCCCAGGATCCCATAGAGCACAAGCGCGCAGACCGCCGCCGAAAACAGGATATATTTCAAATTTTTCAGGAGTTTTTTCATATCGGTTCACCTTTCAGCGCAAAAAATAAAAGGGATATCGTAAGTCTTTACGCATCCCTTTTATTATATCTTTCTGTCCGGTCTTAACACTGTCAAATACTGTGAAGAGACTCCCGTGATTCTACTTTTTTCGAAGCTCCTGCTTCATCTGATCCGCGCCTGCTTTCAGTTCTTCCGCGTTTTTCATGACTGCTTCCGTCTGCGCTGCCCCCGACAGCATGCGGGCCAGTTCCGCCACCGCGCCTTTTTCGTCCAGTTCTTCAATTCCGGAAATGGTTTCGTCATCCACGGCATGCTTTTCGATTTTAAAATGCCGGTCCGCCATAGCCGCAATCTGGGGCAGATGCGTAATGCAAATCACCTGGTGCATGCCGGAAATTTTTGCCAGTTTCTGAGAAACCTTCTGGGCCGTAATGCCGCTGATGCCGGCATCGATTTCATCAAACAGGAGGGATTTGTCCGGACCGGAATCCGCCAGCACCGTTTTCACCGCCAGCATAAACCGGGACAGTTCTCCGCCGGAAGCCACCCGTTCCAGGGGCCGCAGCGCTTCTCCCGGATTAAAGCTCAGCAGAAATTCCACCTGATCCTTTCCATTGGCCGTTGGTTTTGTTTCGCCCAGTTCGATTTCAAACCGCACCTGCAGAAAATTCAGGTCGGTCAGTTCCTCATATACCCGCTGTTTGAAATCCGCAGCGCTTTTCTTTCGCAGCCGCCGCATCGCATCGCAGAGCCGGTCATACTCCTGTTTTTGGACAGCGATCTCCTCTTCCATTTTCCGCAAGGTGGTTTCATAATCCGAAAGCTGCGCCAGCCGCGCTTCCTGCTGCGATCTGTATGCCGCTACCGCATCCAGTGTTTTCCCGTATTTCATTTTGATATGATTACAGAGATTCAGCCGGTTTTCGGTTTCCGCAAAAACAGCGTCGTCAAATTCGAAGCTGTCCATATAGTCTGCGCATTCCCTGTTGAAATCATTCAGCAGCGCATCGATCTGTTCCAGCTGCTGCGCCAGATCCGCCAGCGTTTCATCATATTGTACCAGCGGCCCGAACATGCCGCAGGCCCGTCCGATCAGGCTGCCTGCGCCGTCTTCGTATCCGCTGCACTGATGTACGGCCTGCAGTCCTTCCGTGATTTCTCTGGCATGCTGCAGTCTCTGATACAGACGTTCCAGTTCCTCGTCTTCCCCCGGCTGCAGCGCCGCCGCATCAATTTCCTCAATTTCATAAGTAAGCAGCGAAATTTCCCGCTGTCTGGCGCTCTCATCTGTCTGAAACGCCTCCAGTTTCCGCGTCAGCTGCATATACCGGCGATAACTTTCCGAAAGCTCTGTTTTCAGCGTTTTTGCGGCCTCTCCTGCAAACTGATCCACCAGTTCCAGCTGCCTGCCTTTCTGCAGCAGCGTCTGATGCTCCGACTGTGTATGCAGATCCAGCAGAATATCCGCGGCTGCTTTCAATTTCTCCGTAGACGCGGCTTCTCCGTTGATCCGGGCAATGCTTCTGCCGTCTCTGATCTTCCGGGTCAGAACAAGCGCGTCTGTCAGGGTGATATCCAGCGCTTCCAGCGCTTCTTTCTGCGCCTCATTTTCAATCGTAAAGGTCAGTTCCGCCAGCGCGTCGCTGCAGCCCCTGCGAAGCATATCTTTTTGAAATTTTCCGCCCAGCGCCAGATGAATGGCACCCAGCAGAATCGTTTTCCCTGCGCCGGTTTCGCCGGAAAGTATATTCAGCCCATCAGAAAAAAATATATCCGCACTGTCAATTAATGCCAGATTTTTTACATGTACATTGGTCAGCATGCCTGCCTCCTGCTTCGTCCTTCTGCCGCTACTGCAGCCCGGCAATTTTGCTGATGCGCTCTTTCACCTGCCGGGCTTCTTCCTCATTGTGCACGGCGCAGAAAATCGTATCGTCGCCTGCGATGCAGCCCATCACTTCATCCCAGGACAGATCGTCAATGGCCGTGGCCACCGCCATGGCAATGCCAGGCGAGGTCCGGATCACCACCAGATTCCCGGCAGAATTGCAGCTGACAAATCCTTCCTTTAAAATCCGCCCGTACTTTTCCGCACTCCCTTCGGTCTGGCTTTCCGGCAGTACATAACAAATCTTTCCGTTTCCTGTACTGACCTTGCTCAGATGCATTTCCCTGATGTCTCTGGAAATGGTTGCCTGGGTCACCGAAAATCCCTGTTCCTGCAGTTTCCGCACCAGTTCTTCCTGTGTTTCTATTTCATACCTTCTGATGATTTCCGCGATTTTCCCCTGTCGTTTTACCTTCATCATACCCGTTACCTTCCCGCTTTAATCACTCATTTTTTTCCGTAATTTTTCCAGAAAGCTCTCTTTTTTGATTCGAATCATATCATAGGTTTTTTTGCTTTTTTTCACCAGAAGGCTGTCTCCCGGCAGCATGGATCCCCTGGGCTGCCCGTCAAAAAAGACCGAAGCCTTTGCATCCGTATCCGGCTGATCTTCTGTCATGGCGATCCGGATTTCATCCTCCGCGGAAAGCAGGACGCTTCTGGAATTTAAGGTCATGGCACACACCGGTGTGACCAGGATCATCTTTGCCCGGGGGGAAACAATGGGGCCCCCCGCCGCCATACTGTAGCCGGTGGACCCGGCAGGCGTCGACAGAATCACGCCGTCTCCGTTGTAGGTATACAGCCTTTCTCCATTGACATAAATCGTATATTTGATGAGATTGGCATTGCCGCCTCTGGAAATGACAATGTCATTCACCGCCATATGCATGCCGCTGTCCGTGGAACCAAAACTGCCTTCCAGCAGCATACGCGGTTCCACCTGTCCCTGATCCTTCACCAACGCTTCCAGATCCGCATACAGGGTTTCCGGCTCGATTTCTGCCAGATATCCCACTCTTCCCATATTGATGCCGATAAAGGGCAGTTTCAGCGACGCAAAACGCCGCACGGTTCGGATAATGCTTCCGTCGCCTCCCACAACCAGTATACATTCCGTATCGGCAATGATCTTCCTGCAGGTTTCCATATCTGTCTGCGGATCGATGCGGATGCAGGTACAACCCTGTTCTTTCAGAAACCGGATGGCTCTGGTACTTACCGTAAGATTAATATCTTTCGCAGCATTGGCAATTACTGTAAACCGTTTCAAATCGTTCCCTCGTTTATTCTTTCAGACTTTGATGGGCCGTCTTCACCAGCGAACGGATGTCCGCCTGCAAAAACTGCGCTTCCGCCGCCGGCATCGTTTCGGCCCCGTACTTTTGCAGATGTATCAGATATTCAATGTTTCCTCTGGGTCCTTTCACCGGTGAATAATCCACCCCCAGCACCCGCAGACCGCAGCTGCGGGCAAGCAGTATGACGGACTGCAAAATCTCCGTGTGTACCCCGGCATCCTTTACCACACCATTCTTTCCGACTCTGTTTTTTCCGGCTTCAAACTGGGGTTTGATCAAAGCCACGAAAGACGCGCCTTCAGCCAGCAGTCCTGCAGTGACCCCCAGCACCTTATCCAGCGAAATAAAAGAAACGTCGATGGACGCAAAGCCGGGCTGTTCCGGCAAATCTGCCGGCGTCAGATAACGGACATTGGTATGCTCCATACTGACCACCCTGGGATCCTCCCTGAGGGAAAGGGCCAGCTGATCGCTGCCCGCATCCACCGCGTATACCCTGGCTGCGCCGTTTTGCAGCATACAGTCGGTAAATCCGCCGGTAGACGCGCCGATGTCCAGACAGACTTTTTTATTTAAATCGATGGAAAAAACCCGCAGGGCTTTTTCCAGCTTCAGACCGCCGCGGCTCACATACCGCGGACCGATGTCGCTGATTACAATTTCCGCCTCCGACGGCACATATGTGCCGGCTTTCGTCAGACAATGTCCGCCTACCGATACTGCGCCTTCCTGTATCAGCTTTTTTGCCTGTTCCCGGGAAGGAACCATATGACGCTCTGTCAGCAGCAGATCCAGTCGCTGTTTCATTTTGTTTCTCCCGACAACAGTCTGTGGGCGATGCTTTCCGCATCCAGCCCCAGCGATTCTTTTAATTCCGTCACACTTCCGTGCTCCACAAACCGGTCCGGTACCGCAAACAGTTCCAGCGACACCGGCAGATGCAGACGCAGAACTGCCTCCGCGATCTGCTCACCCAGTCCCCCGGTTTTAATATTATCTTCCAGCACCGCAAAGACCGAATGCCGCCGGGCCAGTGCAACAAGCATTTCTTCATCCAGCGGCCGGATAAAACGCGCGTTAATCAGGCTGCAGCTTCGCCGGTGCTGCAAAAGCAGCCCGCGCACCCCGCAGGCGGTTTCCACCATACTGCCGCAGGCAATCAGCGCGACATCTTCTCCTTCATAAATCTGTTCCCATTTTCCGTAAACTATGGGCGCCTGATATTCCGAAAGACCGGTATATGCCGTCCCCCTCGGATAACGGATGGCCACCGGGCCTCTTTCTTCACGCAGCGCAAAGGCCAGCATTTCTTTCAGTTCCGGCCCGTTTTTCGGCGCCATGACCGTCATGCCGGGCATCAGAGACAGATAGGACAGGTCAAAGATGCCGTGATGGGTTTGTCCGTCTGCGCCAACCAGTCCCGCCCGGTCGATGGCAAATACCACCGGCAGAGACTGCATACAGACGTCATGCAGGATCTGGTCAAAGGCACGCTGCAGAAAGGTGGAAAACACCGCCGTCACCACCTTCATGCCTGCCGTACAGAGTCCCGCGGAAAACGTCACTGCATGTTCCTCGGCAATACCCACGTCAAAAAAACGCTCCGGAAAGGCCTTCTCAAACTCCACCAGCCCGGTGCCGTGGGACATGGCGGCGCTGACCGCCACGATGGACGCGTCCTGCCTTCCCAGCTCGCAGATGGCTTCCGCGAACAGGCGGGAATAGGTTTTCCCCCCTGCACTTTTGGGCAGGCCGCTTTTGATGTCAAAAGCGCCCACACCGTGAAACACATCCGGACTTTTCTCCGCCGGAAGATAGCCCCGCCCTTTTTGCGTCTTTACATGGACGATCACTCCGTGATTCAGCCGTTTGGCCCGGTTCAATACGCGGATCAGCTCCGGGATATTGTGTCCGTCCACGGGGCCCAGATAGGTAATTCCCATATTTTCAAACAGTTTGCCGGGAATCAGCACCTGTTTGATACTGGATTTCGTTTGTTTGATTTTATCCGCCAGTTTATCGCCCCGGTCTGTCTGACGGAGTCTGTTTTCCACCCGTTCCTTCAGACTCAGATAGGAATCCGCCGTTCGGACGGTACTTAACATTTTCGAAACGCCGCCGATATTGGCAGAGATGGAAAACTCGTTGTCATTGAGTACAATAATATAATTGGATTTGATTTCCGAGACATTGTTCAGTGCCTCAAAGGCCAGCCCGCCTGTCAGAGAACCGTCTCCGATCACGGAAACCACCGTATACTTTTCTTTTTTGATTTCTCTGGCACAGACAAAGCCCAGTCCCGCGGAAATCGATGTAGAGGAATGCCCTGTTTCAAAGCAGTCCGCCGCACTCTCCGCGCGTTTGGGAAATCCGCTCAAACCCTTGTACTGCCGCAATGTTTCAAACTGTTCCTTCCGGCCGGTCAGGATCTTGTGGACATAGGACTGGTGTCCCACATCCCAGATCAGCTTATCCTCCGGAAAATGCAGACAGTAATGCAGCGCAATGGAAAGCTCCACCACGCCCAGATTAGAGGCCAGATGTCCGCCATTTCTGCTGACAGTCTGTGTAATCTTCAGGCGCAGTTCTTCCGCCAGCGCTTCCAGTTCATTGACGGACAGCTTTTGTATATCGTTCGCATTATTTATCTTGTCAAGCAGCATAGAATTTTATCAATATCCGCGCCTGCGTTACTGCGCAAACGCAATTTCTTCTCCCTGTTCATTGATCAGCATGACCTGCTTTTCTACCTTATCCAGCGTCATGTTGCAGTATTTCAGAAGGGCGGCGCCTTCTTCATAAGCGGCAAAGGCTTCTTCCAGCGGCAACGCCGGATCCCCCAGCTTCTTGATGATCTGATCCAGTTTTTCCACCGCTTCCTCAAAGGAAAGGGCTTCGATTTCGGTTTTGTTGTTTTCCATGGTTTATACCTCTTCCCTGTCACTGACCCGGGCCGTCAATACGCCGTCGGCCAGCCTTGCTTTGATCTCCATGCCTTCTTCCACATCACGGACGGAAGACAGCCGTCTGCCTGCCACATCCGTAATCACCGCAAAACCGGAAGCCAGCCTGGCATACGGGGATAAATGCTTTAAAAGTGCCGCGTACTGCGAAAGGCGGTTCTTCCGGTCTTTGATTGCCGACGTGACCGCCGTTTGAAACATCTGCCCTTCATACGTCAGCTGATCCTTCTTTGTCTTCAGACACTGCCGCAGCAGCGCTTCCATCTGTTCTTCCTGCTGCAGCAGGCGCATCCGCTTTTCGTTCCACTGCTGCACGGGATTCTGCCGGGCCAGCGTCGCAGTGTACTGTTTCAGCCGCCACCGGCGAAATTCCATTTTTTCCGTAAATGTCCGGTACAGGCTCTGTCTTTTTTCTTCCAGCATGGAGAGAATCGCCCTGACGTCAGGATTAGCCATTTCCGCGGCAGCCGAAGGCGTCGGCGCCCGCAGATCCGCCACAAAATCGGCAATGGTAAAATCCGTCTCATGACCCACGGCGGAAATCACCGGCACGCTGCATTCGAAGATGGCTCTTGCCACCGCTTCCTCATTGAAGGCCCACAAATCCTCGATGGAGCCGCCGCCCCGTCCCACAATGATCAGATCCGGTTTCTTTTCTTCCAGCACACAGAGGCCCCGGACAATGCTTTCCGCAGCACCCTCTCCCTGCACCTGCGCGGGATACAGCAGCAGCCGGACGTAAGGATTTCTTCGTTTGGAAACGGAAATAATATCCCGCACCGCCGCGCCGGTAGGGGCAGTGACAATGCCGATGGTACGGGCGAATTTCGGTATCGGCTGTTTATAGGCCGCATCAAACATGCCCATTTCCGAAAGCCTGGCTTTCAGCCGTTCAAACTCCGCAAACAGCCTGCCTTCTCCGGCATCTTCGATGGTTTCCGCATACAGCTGGTATTTCCCGTCCCGTTCATACACATCGATCTTTCCGGTGACGATCAGCTTCTGCCCTTCCTGCAGCCGCATCAGAAGCGTCCTTCTCTGCCGCGCAAACATCACGCAGGCAATGACGCAGTTTTCTTCCTTCAGTGTAAAATAAATATGTCCGCTGGAATGGTATTTCAGATTCGAGACCTCTCCGCTGACAGACACCCGCCCCAGAAAGAAGTCCTGTTCAAACATATTTTTGATATAACGGTTGATCTGACTGACCGTATAAACATTTCTTTCCAAAGCCTTTGACTCCTGTCCGTATAGACATGAATAACCGGAATTGCCATTCCGGTTATATTTTTGCCAGTACGCCGTTTACAAAACTTCCCGAATGTTCCCCGCCATAGCGTTTCGCAATTTCCACGGCTTCACTGATGGACACATTTTGGGGGATATCCGCTTCAAAACTGATTTCATAGACCGCCAGCCGCAGCACCGTCAGCTCCGTTTTTCCGATCCGGTTCAGCTTCCAGTTATCGCAGACCGTTTCGATCTGCCCGTCGATCTGCGGCAGCCGGTTTAAAATGTCTTTGACTTTGCCGATGACATATGCGGCATCGTCACCTTCCAGCCCATATTCCTGCCGGTACAGTTCGATCTGCTCGTCCATTTCTTCCGGCATGCGGAATATGCTTAAGAATAAAAGCTTAAATGTGTGCTCTCTTAAAATTCTCCTGGTCATTTTGGCCTCTTTCACATTTATTCTTCCGTATTCATATCCAGACTTGAAATATGCGTATTGACGTCGCACACCGTAAAGCCCGTCATATTTTCAATTGTGGTTTTGATCTTTTTCTGTACAGTTTCACAGGTGGCGGGGATCTGGTAGCCATAAGCAATACTCAGGCTGATATCTACTGTAATTTCATTTTCCTGATTGATGTCCACCTTCACGCCCTTGGAAAATCTGCCGCCTTTCAGCCTGGCCATCAGATCCCGGGTCAGGCTGCCGCCTACAGATGCAATGCCGGGCACCTCGGAAGCCGCCATTGCCGCAATCATCGCAATCACTTCATCCGCAATCCGTACTTCGCCCTGTCCTTCCTCTGCGTGAATCTTATGATTGTCTCTTGTCTCGTTGTTCGCCATATGATTTACCTCCCGATATTGATAACCCAGCGCGAAGCTGTGATGTGATTTTCACTTATAATCTTTTTTATCATATCAAAATTTATTTTATAATGCAACCGATACCCGTTTACTTCTTCGAAACATACCAGGTATCGGCAGGAAAACCGCCACCGATTTTCTGCATGGCACGCTGCAGCGCGTCTCTGGAATTTTTCCAGTCGGCATCCCGGTTCCGATAATCAAATTTCTCGATAAACCAGTTCAGATCGCCTTCCACCCGGTTCATATTCTCCTTCATCAGCTGGTTGATGTCCTTCATGGTCTTCGCCTTGAAATCGCCGCTCAAATGCTTTTCGATGCCGTCGGCAATCTGCGCGTAATGGTGCAGGCAGAATCCCTTGGACTGCATGACCCGTTTGTAAAAGTTCTCATCCTCCTTCAGCATATAAAAGAAGGTATCCAGATACCGGATATAGGTATCCTTAAAATGTCCGCAGATCTGACATTCCTCCTCCCGATCCCTGATCCAGGCGGAGATGGACAGTTTCGCTTCTTCTTCCTCGTCGTCAGCTTTCTTTTTGAACAGCTTCGTTTTTTTTGCCAGCGGCGAACTTTCCATCCGCTTTGCCAGCTGGGTATTGACCCTGTGATAATAGGACGACAGCATGATGGCGTTGCCCAGCGCATTTCCATAATGGAACATATCCTTAAAGTGCTTCTGACAGAAACCGATTTTATCCGTCACCTCCCGGATATCCACCTGCATATAGGCGGCGCCGCTGCCCAGTATATAATCCAGCGCATCCTGTTCCAGCTTTCGCTCAATGACGCAGAACGCACACTCTTCTTCTTCGTTAAACGCATCCATCAACGGGATGGTGTATAATGTCTCTTTCATCTTCTCTCTTTTCCTTTCCTCCGATACATCCGCCAGGTAAATTCCAGATCAAAACAGGTCTGTTCCTCGCTGTCCGCCGCAATATACCAGTCCGGATCCTGGTCCAGATTGGGAAAATGCGCATCTGCTTCAAATGCATAATCGATGCAGGTGGCATGTACGGTATCACAGAAAGGCAGCAGCTGCCTGTAGACGCTCTCTCCGCCGATACAGAACACATCTTTCGGATCATAGTCCTTTAATATTTTCAAAAGCGCAGGCACACTGTGTACCGTCCGGGCGTCCCTGACGCAGAAATCCGGATGGGTACTCAGCACGATATTGGTTCTGTTTTTCAGCGGAAGTCCGTTAGGAAACGTGGCAAGGGTTTTCCTGCCGAAAATCACTACTTTGCCCGTGGTCATTTCCCGGAAGAATTTCATGTCCGCCGGTATACTGACCAACAGTCTGTTTTTCCACCCGATGCCCCAGTTTTTGTCGACGGAAACAATAAAATTCATAACTGACTCCTTTGGTGTCCTTTTGAAAACGGCGCAGTCCAGGAAAGACTGCGCCGGTCAAATCAATACTTATTTATACATCGGTCCATAGGTTGCACAGGCTCTGTAATCCGCACCTTCTTTGTCCATGCCGTAGGCATTCCAGCAGCTGGGACGGAAGATCTTGTCTTCCGGTACATTGTGCATACATACCGGAATCCGCAGCATTGCGCACATGGTAATCAGATCCGCACCGATATGTCCGTATGTGATGGCGCCGTGATTTGCGCCCCAGTTGTTCATCACATCGTAAGCTGTCTTGAACGCGCCTTCGCCGCCGCATCTGGGAGCAAACCAAGTGCAGGGCCAGGTGTAATCGGTACGTTTCCAGAGCTTATCGGAAACTTCTTCCGGCAGCTCTACCGTCCAGCCTTCTGCGATCTGTACCACGGGGCCCAGGCCCTTGACCAGATTGAGACGAATCATGGTAGCGGGCATCTCCGCTCTGGTTTCAAACCGGGAGCTGAAGCCGCCGCCGCGGAAATATCCGTTGTCCGCCGGACACCATTCGGTTGCCGCAAGGCAGGCCTCGATATCCTTGTCTGTCATCTCATAGAAAGGCTTCACTACGGCATTGCCCTTTTCATCCTTCGACCGTCCGGAGAAATCCAGACAGGATGCGCCGGAGTTGATCAGATGAATGAAACCGTTGGCTTCTTTTGCCTTGCCTTCCAGCTTGTAGCCGGTGGCCTTTTCCACTGCCTCGCCGCTCCAGTAGGTCCGCACATCCGAGAACATGGAAGCGCGGTTGGTCAGCAGCTTTTCAAACAGCATGGAAATGCCGTTTAAGGTATCGTTTTCCGTTGCCAGAATGTAGGGCTCTCTCGCGCCGTTCCAGTCAAAGGAAGTGTTGAGCAGCGCTTCCGCGAAGTCCGCGTTGGGATAGAAATCCGTCCACTGTCTCTGTCCCTGGAAGCCTGCAGCCAGTGCATTGTGGCCCACCATTTCCTCTTCGCAGCCCTTGGGCAGCTTGTCGTTTCCGTTCATCAGGTCCTTGATGATGCACATCATCTTAACCACAAATTCCCAGTCTTTTTCTTTCTGTTCATCCGAACTTTTCACGAAGTCGGGATTCTTGTCAAAGCCTTCTTTGCAGTGTGCTTTGGTCCATGCAAGGGCTTTCTGGTATTCGGCTTCATCGTAGATGCCTTCCGACATCCGGCGGATGATTTCCACTTCATCCACGGATTCCACACGCATTCCCAGATATTCTTCGAAGAAATCCGGATTGATGATGGAACCTGCGATACCCATGGTCACGCTGCCGATCTGCAGATAGGATTTGCCGCGCATGGTAGCTACCGCCACCGCCGCTTTCGCAAAGCGGAGCAGTTTTTCCTTTACATCCTCCGGAATGCTGGTATCGTCACACTCCTGCACGTCGTGTCCGTAAATGCCGAAAGCCGGCAGGCCTTTCTGCGCATGGGCAGCCAGTACCGCTGCCAGATAAACCGCACCGGGTCTCTCGGTTCCGTTAAAGCCCCATACGCCCTTGATGGTCATGGGATCCATATCCATGGTTTCCGAACCGTAGCACCAGCAGGGTGTTACCGAAAGGGTAATGTCAACGCCTTCTTTTTTGAACTTGGCTGCACAGGCCGCCGCTTCCGCCACACGGCCGATGGTGGTGTCCGCGATCACAACCTTCACGGGTTCTCCGTTGATATAACGCAGATTTTCTTCAAACAGCTTTGCCGCTGCTTTTGCCATATTCATGGTCTGATCCTCGAGTGAACCCCTTACATTCAAAGGACCTCTTCTTCCGTCGATAATCGGACGGATTCCGATAACCGGCAGTTCGCCGATCAGTCTGTTTTTACTCATAATAAAATACCTCCTTCAGATCGTGTTTCAGACGTTTCACGCTATTTCCAGTATAATCCAAATCGCGCCGCTTGTCCACACCCGACACTGAAAAAACCTGCGGCCTTTTTTGCCCGGGACAGCCGCTGCATCCCTATTTCGTTTCATTTTCCTGCGTGGCTTCGGTCTGCATGGAAGTTTCGCGTTTGTCTGAGGACTCCGGGGTTTCTTCCGTCCCGGCGGCTTCCTTCTTTTCCTGTTCTTCCTTTAAGATCCGCATAAATTCCTTGCCGGTAATGGTTTCTTTTTCATAGAGATACTTCGCCAGCTTATGCAGCTCTTCCAGATGGGATTCCAGCAAAGCCTTCGATTTCTCGTAGCAGTCTTTCATGATTCGCATGACTTCCGCATCCACCCGGGCCGCTGTCTCTTCGCCGCAGTTTAATACCAGCCGGTTTTCCAGATACTGGCTTTCCACGGTTTCCAGAGCCACCATGCCGAATTCATCGCTCATGCCGAACCGGGTCACCATCTGTCTGGCCAGATTGGTGGCCTGCTCGAAATCATTGGATGCACCGGTGCTGACGCTGTCACAGACCAGCTCTTCCGCCGCACGCCCCGCCAGATAGGTGATGATCTGCGAAATGATTTCCTTCTTCGTCATCAGGTACTTTTCTTCTTCAGGTACCTGCATCACATAGCCTAAGGAACCCATGGTCCGGGGCACAATGGTGATTTTCTGTACCGGCTCCGCGTCCTTCTGCAGGGCGGTCACCAGGGCATGTCCGGTTTCGTGGTAAGCCACCGTCTTCTTTTCTTCGGGACTCAATACCCGGTCTTTCTTTTCCTTGCCGGCAATGACCACTTCCACGGATTCAAACAGATCCGACTGATTGACAAAGCGTCTTCCGTTTTTGACGGCAAGAATCGCCGCTTCATTGATCATATTGGCCAGATCGGAACCCACCGCGCCGCTGGTTGCCAGCGCAATTTCTTCCAGATCTACCGTATCGTCCATCAGTACATCCTTGGAATGTACCTTCAGGGTATCCAGCCGTCCTTTGAGGTCCGGCTTATCTACAATAATTCTCCGGTCAAAACGGCCCGGGCGCAGCAGCGCCTTATCAAGTACCTCCGGCCGGTTGGTGGCGGCCAGAATCAGGACGCCCTTGGAACTGTCAAAACCGTCCATCTCTGCCAGCAACTGATTAAGGGTCTGCTCCCGCTCGGAGTCACCCCCGCCGTATCTGCTGTCACGGCTTCTGCCGATGGCGTCAATTTCATCAATAAATACGATACAGGGCGCGTTTTTCTGCGCATCGCTGAACAAATCCCGTACACGGGATGCGCCGACGCCCACAAACATTTCCACAAAGTCGGAGCCTGCCAGACTGAAAAACGGAACATTGGCCTCGCCTGCCACCGCCTTGGCCAGCAGCGTTTTACCTGTACCGGGCGGGCCCACCAGCAATGCGCCTTTGGGCAGCTTTGCACCGATTTTCTGATATTTTCCGGGGTTATGCAGGAAATCCACCACTTCCTGCAGGGACTCTTTGGCTTCTTCCTGTCCCGCAACATCCTTGAAGGTCACGCCGGTCTGTTTTTCCAGATACATCTTTGCCCGGCTTTTTCCGACGCCCATAATGCCGCCGCTGGATTTGGTCATTTTCCGTGAAATAAAGAAGAACATGATGCCCAGAATCACCAGCGGAAGGATATAAATCAGCAGAATCTCCAGCAGCATGGAATTGGAATTTTCAATTTCCGCCGCAAAGGTTACGTCGTGCTCCTTCAGCAGGGGAAGCAGGGATTCATCGTACAGGTAGCCGGTATAATAGGTCACCGCGATGGCATTCTGATTCTTCTGCTTCGGCGTGAAACGAATCAGATTCGAATCCAGCATCACCTTGTCTACTTTATCCTGCTCCACCATTTCGATAAACTCATCGTATGTCTTTTCAATATTTGTCATGGAATCGATCAATGAGGAAATCGACGTGATTGCGATGACAAATACGACTGCGATCAGTATAAAAATCAAAATATTTTTTTTCTGCCCGCCGCCTGTATTTTGATTGTTGTTTTTCTGGTTGTTGTAATTGTCCATCAAAAGCCTCCTTGCTCTGCCGCAAAGGTCATGTCATTTATTCTTCATCTTCTGTAATGACATAAACAACTCCCTTTTCATCCAGCATTTCCCTGACCTGCTCGAATACGCCTTCCGGTGCATCCACCTCTGCCAGTATGATTTCCGGTTTGTTTTCGAAATCATAGGCGATGTCCACATATTCCGCCAGTTCTTCCACCGATGACACGTTGTTTAAATTATAAAAGATCAGCGGTTCGCCCTCATTTTCTCCGACGATAATGAAATCTCCCGCCGCTTCCGTTTCTACCGGCGCCGCGGTACCCTCCGGCGAGGTTTGCGTCTTTTTCTTCTTTGCACAGGCCGCCAGCAAAAGGACCAGCAGTGCCAGCAGCAGAAGGATCACCGCATATTTCAGTATCAGCTTTTGAGTTATGCTTCGCATAAGCCTTCCTCCTATAAATCGCAATTATTTACGGTACGGGGGAACGGAAGTACGTCTCTGATATTGCCCATGCCGGTCAGATACATGACGCAGCGCTCAAAGCCCAGTCCGAAGCCCGCATGCCGCACCGAACCGTATTTCCGCAAATCCAGATAGAATGCGTAATCTTCCTCTTTCAGACCCAGCTCGCGCATTCTGGCCAGCAGCGTGTCATAATCGTCCTCTCTCTGGCTGCCGCCGATAATTTCCCCGATGCCCGGCACCAGGCAGTCCATGGCCGCCACGGTTTTGCCGTCCGGATTGAGTTTCATATAGAATGCCTTGATTTCCTTGGGATAATCCGTCACAAACACCGGCCCTTTAAATACTTCTTCCGTCAGATACCGCTCATGCTCGGTCTGCAGGTCGCAGCCCCAGAAAACCTTGTAGCTGAACGCATCCTGATGTTTTTCCAGAATCTCCACTGCTTCCGTGTAGGTCACATGGCCGAATTTCGAATTCACAATGCCCTGCAGCCGTTCGATCAGTCCTTTATCCACAAACTGATTTAAAAAGGCCATTTCCTCCGGCGCGTGTTCCAGCACATAGCGGATAATAAATTTCAGCATATCCTCTGCCAGCTGCATGTCGTCCGTCAGATCCGCAAAGCAGATTTCCGGCTCGATCATCCAGAATTCCGCCGCATGTCTGGTGGTATTGGAATTTTCCGCCCGGAACGTAGGTCCGAAGGTATAGACGTTGCGGAAGGCCGCCGCGAAGGTTTCCACATTCAGCTGACCGCTGACGGTCAGATTGGTCATTTTCCCAAAAAAATCCTCGCTGTAATCCACGGTGCCATCCTTGGTCCGCGGCGGATTGTTCAGATCCATGGTGGTTACCTGGAACATTTCCCCGGCACCCTCACAGTCGCTGCCGGTGATGATGGGCGTATGCACATAGACAAATCCCCGCTCCTGGAAAAACATATGGATCGCATAAGCAATCATGGAGCGAATCCGGAATACCGCCTGGAAGGTATTGGTTCTCGGACGCAGATGGGAAATTGTCCGCAGATATTCAAAACTGTGCCTTTTCTTCTGCAGCGGATAATCCGGTGCGGAACTGCCTTCCAGCGTGATGGCAGAAGCCTGGATTTCAAAAGGCTGCTTTGCATTATCCGTCTTCACCAGAACGCCCTTTACAATCACCGCGGCGCCTACGCCGAATCTGGATATTTCAGAAAAATTTTCCAGATGATCGGAATACACCACCTGCAGCGTTTCAAAAAAGGTACCGTCGTGAATGATCATAAAACCGAAGGTCTTCGAATCCCGGATGCTCCGCACCCATCCGCCGACCGTAATTTCCTGATCGAAATACTGTTCTCTGTTCTGAAATAATTCCTTTACCGTGATCAGATCCATCTGATATACATCCCCTTTCCCTCTTTCAAATATTTTTAAAACAGGGATGTCTGCGCTGCAAACATCCCTTCATTTGTTGCGTTTCTTTTTCCCTTGTACAGGAAACTATGCTTACTCAGATGCTGCCTCCGTGCTGTCTGCCGGTGCCTCTGTTGCCACATCTGCCGGTGCCTCTGTCGCTGTATCCGCCGGTGCTTCCGTCGCTGTATCCGCCGGTGTACCGTCCGCCGCCGTATGGGTTATTGTGGCATTGTCCTTCAGGATCTCCTCAACGCGGTCATAAACCATGTACTGATAAATCTGCAAGCTGTACTGCTCTTCAAATTCCTCAATGCTCTCCACGCCATACTGCTGATAATTGCTGCTGTACTGGGCAACCTCTGCTTCATATTCGTCCTGTGTGATCTCGATATTTTCCTGTACTGCAATGGCACGATAAATCATGATCCGTTTGCAGTATTTTTCGATATCGATCTTCAGCTGCTCTTCATAGGCTTCCACACTGGGCTGGCCGGCATACAGGGTAACAAACTCTTCATAGGAAACAGAATAGGAATCCGCCATCTGCTTCATATATTCGATTTCTTCCTCATACATCTGATCCTGATCCAGATCATCATGATAGCCGTTTACCGTACAGCGGTTCAGCAGTTCCTCCAGAACGGCCGTGAAATCGTTGTTTTCCTGGTCGCTGGCAGCTTTATCTTCCAGCTGCTGTTTGACGTAAGCCTTGTAATCGTCTACAGTCTTTACATCTTCATCCAGCCCCATGGAGGCAACCAGTTCGTCAGTAAGTTCCGCCGGAATCACGTCTCCGTTTTTATAATTGTATGTTACGGTAAATTCCGCCGCCTTGCCCGCCAGATCCGGATTGTTTTCATAATCCTCCGGGAAGGTAACGGTAATGGTCTTAGTTTCGCCTACGTTCATGCCGATCAGCTGGTCTTCGAAGCCGGGG
This sequence comes from uncultured Lachnospiraceae bacterium, assembly GCA_947630695.1. Lineage (GTDB taxonomy): Bacteria > Bacillota > Clostridia > Lachnospirales > Lachnospiraceae > CANRIM01. Next base: position 36,768 of record CANRIM010000007.1, on the reverse strand, counting down.
ATAAAACTGTTGGAACCGATGGTAAGGTCGTGTCCCTGATCCGAACCGCCTTCGAACTCTTCGCCGTCCATCCTGCCCACATAGTCGATATTGATGGAATCACCGTCTGCAACTGCACCTTCCATGATGTGCTCCGGTTCGCCGTAATATTCCAGATCGCCGTCAATGTAATCCTGAATATCCTGATCCGTTACGGTTTCCTCTTCGCTTGTGACGGAAATACTCTTATAATCTCCCAGTTCCACCAGCGTATCCACATTCTTGAACATTTCCGCACGGATTTCATCCATGGGTGTCAATGCGCTGCTCTCATCCTTTTTGTCCTTCTTTCCGCAGGCTGTCAATGCAGAAAGGGAAGCCAGTATCAAACACAGACATAAACATGCCGATATTATTTTTCTCTTCATACCATACCTCTCTTAGATAGATTCTTATGCTTATGCATATCGTTTGCATTATAGCATATATATGAATAATTGAAAAGATTTTTTTCTTCGTTCACAAAATGTTCAGTCTCCGGCCTTCCCGCCGTAAAATGCCTGTAACTTTGCGCTACATCAGCGGCGAAAGCAGACGGCAGAGCTGTTCTTTGGCCCTTACCTTGGTCCCCCGTTCGGCATATCCCGTCTGCGTGATCTGCGTCGCGTTTTCCCTTACTCTCCGGAAATTGTCTTCGATCTGCACAGCCACTGCCGGATCATAAATCACCGCATTCACTTCAAAATTGAGCTTGAAGCTGCGAATGTCCATGTTGGCCGTACCCACACAGCAGGCTTCTCCGTCCACGGAAACATATTTTCCATGCAGGAATCCGTCATTAAACGTATAACAGTTGGCGCCGATCTCAATCAGCTCCCCGATATAGGAATATGTGACCCAGTAAATAAACATATGATCCGGCTTGCAGGGAATCAGTACATTGACTTCCACCCCGGAAAGAATCGCCATCCGCAGGGCGCTTAAAATCGCGGCGTCCGGAACGAAATAGGGGGACTGGATCCAGATATGCCCTTTAGCACGGTTGATCAGCCGCAGATAATTGTTCCGAATATTCTGATATTTGGTATCCGGTCCCGATATGATGATCTGCATCGGCGTGGTGCCGGAAAACTGCACCGAAGGATCCGGCGTCGTATATTTGTGCTCCGCCACCAGATTTTCCTTGGAAGCATAACTCCAGTCCAGAATAAAACGTTTTTCCAGATCCAGCACCGCGCTGCCCGAAATCCGCAGGTGCAGATCCTGCCAGTAACCGAAGCGCTGGCTGAGTCCCAGATATTCCCTGCCCAGATTAAATCCGCCGACGAAACCGACTTTGTTGTCAATTACAACAATTTTACGGTGATTGCGGTAGTTGACCCGCATCTGGAACCGTTTCAGATAGGCCGGGAAAAAGGTAGCCACACGAATCCCGCCGTCCTGCAGCCGTTTCCAGAATTTCGAACTGGTGGCGCGGCAGCCCATGTCGTCATAGAGAATCCTTACCTCCACGCCGTCTCTGACTTTTTCCAGCAGAATGGGTTCCAGCATGGCAAAGGCTTCATCGTCCCGGATAATATAATATTGAATATGGATAAAATGCTCGGCTTTCTTCAGTTCTTCACAGAGGCACTGCATTTTTTCCATACCGTCGTCCAGGATCCGTACTTGGTTGTCTGCGGTTAAAACCGCCCCCGAACTGTCAAGGTTGTACAGTACCAGATCGCTGTATTCCTCATTCCGATCCGGATACGCATGGGTTCGGATGGCCGTCTGCTGCTGTGAAATCGTCGCGGACACCATATCGGAGATCTCTTTGGTCTTAAACATGTTTCTTTTGTGGAAATCCTGTCCGATGATGATATAGAGAATGAATCCGACAATGGGCAGACAGGTCAGCACCAGCAGCCAGGTCCAGACGGCCTGAGGATCCCGCCGCTGAAAGAAAACGATCAATATCGCCAGTACGATATTGATAAAAATGATATTTCTGAAAATCCACGACAGCACCTCTGCAGCCGACTGCAGTACCTGACTCATAGTTTCCCACCGTTACCGGGCAAATGCGGCGCATCTGCCTGCCTTCTCTGTATTTTTTGATTGCATATTCTGTAAATATTTGTTAAACTACCTTTTGTTATAATATCATTATGGAAAGGGAGTTGTAAATTGAGTACATTTCTTACCGTTTTACTGATTATCGTCGGAGTCGTTCTTGCCGTCTTCATTGTTTTGAGCATTGTCGGCAGAAAAATGCAGAAAAAGCAGGAATCTCAGCGCAAACAGATGGATGCTGCGGCACAGACCATGTCCATTCTGGTCATTGACAAAAAAATGCTCCCTTTGAAAGACGCGGATCTGCCCGCTGTGGTTCTGCAGCAGTCTCCGAAATATTTAAGAAGGGTCAAGATGCCCATTGTAAAAGCAAAAGTAGGTCCGAAGATCGTTTCTCTGGTCGCTGACAAGTCTGTTTTTGATATCATTCCGGTGAAAACCACCGTGAAGGCGACCGTCAGCGGCATTTACATTACCTCGGTCCGCGCAGAGCGGGGCGCGCTGCTGCAGCCGCCTAAAAAACAAAAGCTGATTGCCCGGCTGCGCAAAAAAATAAACAGCTGATTTTTTGCAGCATTGATTTTTCAGAAGTTTCATTTCCCGAAGAAATGAAACTTCTTTTTTTAATACGCTTCGATCATCACCTGCGTAGCTTCTCCGATCCTGCAGGGAAGTATGTAATCCGCAAATTTCCGGAACTGTTTCGGCGTATCCGATACAAACAGCCGGCATTTCTCCCCGGTATTTGTCCCGTGAAACCGAAGGCCTTTTTCATCCAGCAGTTTCCGCAGCCCTTTTGCCGTTTCATACGCCGGATTGACCAGCGTCACGTCCCCGCCCATTACTTCCTGCAGCAGGGGCGAAAGCAGCGGATAATGGGTACAGCCCAAAATCAGCGTGTCTACTCCGGCTTCTTTAATGTTTTTCAGATACCTGCCCGCCATGATCCTGGTCACCTCGTCGTCCAGCATATATTCTTCCACCAGACTTACGAAGAGCGGACAGGCCTGTTCGTATATATGATAATCCGGATAAGCTTCCCGAATCATTTTCGAATAAATATGGGACCGGATGGTGCCTTCCGTACCGATGAGGCCGACCCGTCCGTTTCTGGTGGCCTGACAGGCGGCATACGCCCCGGGTTTTACCACGCCGATCATATCTACCGGAACGCTGTCCCGGATTTCTTCCAGCGCATATGCACTGGCTGTATTACAGGCCACGACAATGGCCTTGACATGCTGCTCCAGCAAAAATTTTGTGATCTGCTGGGAATAGCGGATAATGGTTTCCTGTGATTTATTTCCATAAGGCACCCGGGCAGTATCCCCAAAATAAATAATGGGCTCTTCGGGAAGCAGCTTCATAATTTCCCGTACCACGGTCAGTCCGCCAACGCCGGAATCAAAAACGCCTACCGGCGCATTTGCATCTGCTACAGTCATCAGATTCTCTCCTGATTTTTTTCATAAACTTTAATCTGGTTTATATTAAACTGTTTTGTCAAAACTTGCAACCGTCATTTTAGAGCGCGCAGCCACTCCACAACAAAAAAGCGCAGTTTGACGGCACCGCGCCCGCCGGTCTTGTGTTCTTTGCCGCACTCTTCCGATACCGCGGCAGGATACAGCAGATTCCACCATGCAAGGGTTTTCGGGCTGCCGAAAAAACTGCAGACAATCAAAAGTGCCAGTGTCCATTCCCTGATTCTTTTTTTCATGGCAATACATTTCCTTTACAAAATAGTTTGTGACAGCTTTTGGCTGTCACAAAGGAAGTATTGCCAGATTTTTTAAAAAAATTCGCAGGAAATGCTTTTTATTTTTTCTTCTGTCCTTTCCATGGCCGCCCGGTCTGTATAAATACCGAAAACGCAGGAGCCGCTGCCTGTCATCAGTGCGCCTTTCGCACCATTTTCCAGCATCCGCGCTTTGATTTCACCGATCACCGGAAATGCGGAAATGATTACCGGCTCAAAGGCATTTTCCATCTTTGCGCAGACCGCGTCCAGATCCTGCCGTCGCAGCGCTTCCACCACGCCTTTCATATCCGGATGGTGCGCCAGGGCCGCCTGATCTACCGCATCATAAGCCCATTTCGTGGAGATACTGACCGCCGGTTTTGCCAGCAGTATGCCACAGGCCGGAAGTGCAGGAAGCAGGGAAAGCCGCTCTCCCGTGCCTTCCGCCAGCGCCGTCCCGCCGCTGACACAGTAGGGCACATCTGCTCCCAGAGGCTCCGCCAGCCGGGCCAGTGCTGCCGGACTCTGTTTCGTATCAAACAGGCGGTTCAGGCCTCTGAGCACCGCCGCGGCGTCCGAGCTGCCCCCGGCCAGTCCCGCGCCCATGGGGATTCTTTTTTTCAGCCCAATGGAAAAGCCCTCACTGATCTGAAATGTATCGCAAAACAGCGATGCGGCTTTGCAGACCAGATTGTGTGCATCCATCGGCAGCGCCGCCGCATCTGTTTCATAGATCCGGACGCCTTCCGGCTGTTTTCGGAAGTCCAGCACATCATACAGATCGATGCTGTGCATCACGGTGGACAGCGTATGATATCCGTCTGCCCGCTTTCCGGTAATATCCAGCCCGATATTGAGTTTTGCACATGCCTTCTCTTGTATTGTATCCATTTATGCACCCTTTGCCGCTCGTTTTGTAATCAGGATTTTCTGTCCTGCGTGTACCTCTTCTTCCGGCAGCTGATTTGTTTTCTGTATCTCGGCTACCGTTGTATAATACCGTTTTGCAATATCCCAAAGGCTCTCGCCCTCTCCCACAATATAACCGACCATCCCAGGCATATTTCTGATTTCTTCTTTGGAGACAGGCGTTTCCTCTACGGAATCCATGAGATTTACCTGCATATAATCGAATACTATCACATCCATTGCAATTTGTACATGGATTTCTATTTCGTTGAGATCTGCCATGTTGGCTGAAATCGATTCGATCAGCGGCCGGACGCGGTAACTGCAGGTTTCGTTCAGGTGCATCGCTTCCATGTCATGGTGGAAGGACAGCACGCCTTTTGCCACACGAAACGGCTGGGTTTCATCGTCTGTCACATACAGCATTTTGACAAACACATGCCCTTCCGCAGACAGCATATCATTGCCGGGCTCGATTTTTTCCGTTTTGACCACGCCTTCAATATTACAGATCTGCAGCAGCCGCGCATGTTCTTCCGTCACCTTCATTTTTCTGACCAGGCGGCAGACGGAATTATTTTTCATCAGCAGCCCGGAAAACAGCACAGGGCGCAGCACGGGCGTCAGTTTTTTCCCCGTACTGTATACGTCTTCCAGCTGCCGGATTTCTTCTTCCTCATACAGCTTCATGTCCACTTCAATGACGCCGTCCGCAGACAAAAGCCTTGCTTCGTCTTCACTGTCTTCTTTGACCTCCAGCGTTCGCTGATAGAGATTCCACTGCAGATCCGCAATCATGCCGGGTCTGGCCTCGCTGCAATCCAGTTTGCCCTGCACCGGAAATGCATATTCCACCCATTGGGGCAGTCCGCTTTGCTCCTCCGGCGTGTACAGGACAAACACATGCATCCGCCCGTCGATGCTGATGCACCCTTCCTCGCAGCGCAATTCCATTTCTCTCGGTTCTATTTTCTGATAAATCACCTCCCCGATATTGGGCTTTTCCTTCGGCAGGGTCTGCAGGTCATGAAAACGGAAAATATCCTTTCCCGCCATTTTCAGCTGCAGCAGCTGCCGGTCGCAGAATTTCTTCTGGATCTCGGCGTCATCCTCCAGATCTACCGGAATGCTTTCCGACAGGGTTTCCGAAACCGTCAATGTAACGCCGATAATCATCTGCACGTTGATTTTCCTGGAGTTGATCAGGCTGACCTCAAATTTATCCTCACTGACTTCCAGACGAACGTCATCATGTTCCTCCGACGTCTGCATATGTATTTCTTCCTCAAAAGGCGTTTCTTTGGAAAAGGAGGAAATATGGCCGTCGCTCCCGGTATAAAGCAGATTGTATTTCAGAATACCGCTGATCAGGACTTTTCCCGACATTGCCTCTGCCTTTTCCGGAATGATCTCACCCGTTTCCTGCACGATTTTTTCAATATCCGGCATATAATCGGGCAGATTCACATCTTCATTTTCCGAAATCTGCGTCGTCATTTCCTGCTTATTTCTGCACATATTTATGTTTTTTTTCAATAACTCCAACTGCTTTGTCCTCCTTGCATTTGCTGTAATATATGCGCGGCGGAAGAACAATATACACCCGGATTGCAAAAAATACCCGAAGCTGTTATAATGCATGAAAGACTTTTTATCCCGTCCCTTAAGGTTTTCAATGGCGGGCAGGATTGCGCGCGCACAAAGCACGCATAATCCGCAGGCATCATTTCATCCGATCCGGGAGGTGTGCGATGATTCGAACCATTGTAATCGTTTTTGCCGTTATTATTTTCTTTCTGTTTTCCGTCATTACGGTGCCGGTCATTCTGATTGCGGGGCTGTTTGACCGGTATACACGGGATATGATTGCCCTGCGCTGCGTACAGTTTATTTTCCGCATCATCCTGTTTCTGTCCGGTGCAAAAATCACCGTGGAAGGCACGGAGCATGTGCTCAAAGACAGAGCGGCCCTCTATGCTCTGAATCATCGCGGTTTTTTTGATATTCTTCTGACCTATGTAAATATGAAGCGGCCTTCCGGCTTTGTTTCGAAAATCGAAATCAAAAAAGTACCGTTTCTTAATTTCTGGATGTATTTTGTCCGTTGTATCTTTCTGGATCGAAACGATCCGAAATCCAGTATGCGCACCATTGCCGACATGACAGGCCGCCTGAAAGCAGGCTGTTCCGTCTGTATCTGCCCGGAAGGCACCAGGAACCGCACGGAGCAGAACCTGTTGCCCTTTAAATCCGGCAGCTTCCGTGTCGCTCTGAGAGCAGGCGCCCCGGTGGTCCCGGTGGCTGTTTACAATACCAACGCTGTTTTAGAGGACCATTTCCCACGGATCCGGCCTGCAAAGGTGTACATCAGTTTTCTGGAACCCATTGAAACGGCACAGCTGAAGAAGAGCGACACCGACGCCCTCTGTCAGCAGGTCTATGCAGAAATTGACCGGAAAATCGAATCATTCAAACAAGCACAGTGATCTTTCGGAGGATTTAAAACTATGTCTTTGATCAAAAAACTGACGGGCAAGCCGCTGTTTCGACAGATGGTTCGTTTCGGTATCGTCGGCATCGCGGCGTTTTTGGTGGAAATCGGCTGTCTGAATCTGATGACCCAGTGGCTCTTTCCTCTGATGCTGCCCACCAAAGACCATGATTTTTATGTACTGGCGGCTGCTCCCATAGCGTTTCTTATCTCGGCAGTCTTCAACTATATTTTAAGTCTGCATTTTGTTTTCAAAAAGAGAGAAGATGCCAAAGGGGTCACGGTATTTTCCATTTTTCTGGTGCTGAATCTCATTGCGCTGGGCTTAAATGAACTGTGGATGTGGCTGTTCGCAGTGCAGCTGGGGATCAATCACAATATTTCCAAGGTGATTGCCACGGCACTGGTAACTATATATAATTTTATTTCCAGAAAGATTTTTATTGAGGATCATCAGAAAAAAAAGAACACTGCTGCGGACAGCGAATAACTGACCGGATGAAAGCAGTGGTTCTTTTCAAAGATCACGCGAGGGACTGCTTCGTCCTTTCGTGAAATCATATTTTTGCAGGTATGGCGGAATTGGCAGACGCGCCAGATTTAGGTTCTGGTGGGAGACCGTGCAGGTTCGAGTCCTGTTACCTGCATTCAACTTTGCAGAGGAATATTGATTTTTTGCTGAGTTTTGGCTATAATACGATTAGAAACGATTTTAGTCAGAGGTGGTTTCATGGCTTATATCAAAAGAACGCTTGAAAAAAAGATCACAGAAATCAGCAAAGAGTACGCTTGCATTTTGGTAACCGGTCCGCGTCAGGTCGGAAAATCGACGATGCTGCAGCATTTGATGGAAGGCGGCAGGCGAAACAGAGTAACGCTGGATAATACAGATGAGCGCAAACTGGCAAAGACCGATCCCGCGCTGTTTCTTGAAATCCATCCTGCGCCGGTATTGATCGATGAAGTGCAGTACGCACCGGAACTTTTTTCCTATATAAAAATCAAGGTCGATGAAGGTGCTGCTCCCGGTTCATACTGGCTGACAGGATCACAGGCTTTTCTGCTTATGGATCTGGCAAGAGAATCTCTGGCAGGGCGCACAGCAATCATCCACATGTCGGCTTTATCACAAAGTGAATTATACGGCGATAGTAAAACAACACCGTTTACAGTCGGAGTGGATGCGATCCATTCTCGTAAAACCCACCTTACGCCATGTTCTGCGACGGAAATGTATGAACGCATATGGCACGGCGCCATGCCGGGACACCGCAGTGGAAAATACACGGATCGGGATGTATTTTATAGCTCTTATATTCAAACTTATATTGACCGCGACGTTTCAGATATGATCCCGGGCGTGGATAAGCTGCTGTATGCAGATTTCATTCGTGCGGCCGCCTGCCACGCCGGACAAATGCTCAATATCCATGACATCGCACAGGACGTTGGCGTTTCAGACGATACCGCCAAGCGTTGGCTCACGGTCATGGAGAAATCCGGAATCATTTTTTACCTGCGTCCTTACTCCAATAACCTGCTCAAACGTACGATCAAAACACCGAAAATGTATTTCTTTGATACAGGGCTGGTTGCATATCTGACCAAATATTCAAGTCCTGAAATTTTAATGAACGGCGCAATCAACGGCGCAATTCTTGAAAACTATACGGTAGCGGAAATCATAAAGACGTATCATAACGACGCGAAAGAATGTAATTTTCATTACTATCGGGATAAAGAATCAAACGAGATCGACCTTGTAATTGAAAGTGACGGCGAGACACATCCGATTGAAATCAAAAAATCATCCAATCCCGGTTCGGAGCTTGCAAGTGCGTTCAAGATACTCGACAAGGCTTCCCTGCCGCGTGGCACAGGTGCGATTCTCTGTCTCAGAGAGGAATTAACGGCAATCGACCGCAAGGCTTAAATCATCCCTATTTGGATGATTTAAGAATAACGAATCATAGTTTATTCGGCAGATGTTTCGCCCGGCTTATTTGTGTCACCAGGGTGACACAAATGCATCGTTCTTGTAGGTCCTATAAAATTGCTTCATTTGAAAGGGTAGACGGCGGTTGAAACCTTTGATGTCGGGGTTATGTTCGACAATGTATGCAGCGACTTCATCAATCCGTTTATCACATAATCCTGACGCAGCACGCAGATTGGAGAGATATTCGCCCACATCTCAATACATATGTATAAGCTTAGCATTGACCGCTTTCAGAATGCGATTGCAGGCTTGGTCGATTATGGAAATAATCTTGTCAATTCAGACTGCTCGGTTTGAATCAAAACCCTATTTATACAAGCATCTAAATTTTTACTGACCTCTTTCTCCCAAAAATGGATTGGGTACCAGCCGAGCTTCTTTAATAAGATGTCGTTCCTTTTGTCACGCGTGATGTTCTCTTCGATCTTTTCTATCCAATACTCACGATTGGATTTAAGTTTTCTTTTTCGGATATCCCAATCTTGTCCATGCCAGAATTCACCATCGACAAATACTGCAATCTTATATTTCAAAATTGCTATATCAGGTGACCCCGGCAATTTTTTATAGTTTCTGCGATATCGAAACCCTTGATGCCAAAGAGCCTTTGCCAATGATTCCTCTGCCTTTCCTCCTTTAAGGTGGACATTGGACATACGCTTCGACACCTCTGGGGTAGTATTCAGCTTTTGATGCTTCATACAACATCATATCCTTCTTATCCGATAGATTTTGGGTTCGACTAGCCAGTTCGGAGATGTCATAATACAATTTGCAGGATCAGGTATCATGATTGGGTCATATGATGGATCATCGATCGAACTTAGATCAATCAAATATAGGTAATATTTTTCTCTTTTGCTTTTCGCAGCCTTTAATTCATTCTCGGACCAAAAGAATTCATAATCACGAGATATTGCTTTAACTTCGATAAACCTATCGTAAGTCTCCGATGCCCCATCGTCGTAAGAAACAATATCATAACCAGCCATTACATCGATATCCGAGATTCTTTGAGGTGATTTGTCAATACCAATTGATAACAACCGTCTCACTTCATATCTCACAGCAAATTCTTCAGCTAGTTCCCCATTTTTTACGTTGCGTTGGAGCCTTTTCTGCAATTCCTCTATACTAACCAGTGGATGTTCTCTATGAATTATATCTAAAAATCCATCGATTCCAACGAAGTATTCTTTACTTTTGTGCCTTACGAACACTCCGCTCTGTTCCATCAGCATGACCAGTCCCATATATTTCAAAGGAATATCATTGACGTAAATGTAGAACTGATTTTTTGCATCGTCGTAATGCTTGGGACAATTAACGATCTCGGAGATTACATCACGATATGTAATATTGATTTGAGTCATTAATTTGTCATAAAACGAGTCGAACGATGAGCATGCAATTAATTTGCTATATTCTGCTCCTGATTGCTGGATAATTTCGACTTTCAACAACAGTTCCAAGGTATTTCTCAATGATTTTCCTTGTCCACGTTCGTTTATAATATCTCTTTCATTTAGTAATATGGTTCCAATCTTACGATACAAATTGAACATTTCTAGAGGCTCTAGTAAACAATCAAATATGTTTGTTTCTGAACTCATAATAACCTCGAATAATAGCCTTTATATCATCTTCATTGTCTTCCAGGAAATCTTGATTATCAACAATCAGCGGAATCTCCTGGCTTTCAATCAATTCAAGCATTCTTTTTTCCTTGAGATTGACACGATCATAGATTGTTTCATCGATCGTACCCTTAGAATGTAGATAATAGTAGCTTGTAACATCACTAGGAGATAAACCTACACGGTGGATTCTGTCTTTGGATTGCATATAAGTCCCGGCATTGAAACTTTGTTCTAGATACAAAGCATTATGGCATGTCGTATGAAGTGAGATCGATTCTCCAACTGCATGTGGATTTGCTATAACAACACTAAATGCTGATGGATTATCCTTGTCCGTGAACTCATTAATAATTTCTTCACGTTCTTCATATCCTGTTTTTCCATAAAGAATCCGATTATCGATACCAATACTCTTAAAATAATTGCTCAAATCATCACATGTGCCAATGAATTCACACCACACGACAAGCTTGCCACCATCATCTAAAATTTTACGTGCAATTGCCTCTGCTTCTAGAAATTTATTAGGAAGTTCAAGTTCGTGATAAACCATGATTAGTTCAAGGATTTCATCACTTACATTAAGACTGCTGTCTAATTCCACTCTATTATATGGCTCATCGATTGTTTCAAAATAGTCATCCAATCCTCGATTCAATAGTGATGGGTTAGTTGCCGCTTGCCGCAATCTTATAATTGCAGATAATCGGGAAACTTTACTAGCGGTTCCGTTTTCTAGTTTACCTACTGCCATCTTTGCTATGGCATCATAAATTTTCTCCTGAACAGGAGACATTTTGACATAAATTGGCGGAATAAAGCTAGGTTCCGGTAATCCCAAATCACTTTTTTTTATACGAATATAGAATGGAGCAATCCTAGTTATCAATTCGTCGACCCTGGAATCACTCTCATGTTTACTCATATTAGCCAACTGAGGAACTGAGAAACCAATGATATTATGCGCAGGCCAAATGAACTTATATAAGTTATACAAGTCAACATAACCATTCGGTGCAGGAGTTCCGGTCAACACTACCCTTGCCTTTGCATCAGGTGCCAGTTGAAGCGTAGCCTGACTTTGGACTCCATCTTCAACATTCTTAATTCTATGAGCTTCGTCCAGAACAACCATTGTTTTATTGTTTCGAAGGAAGAACAAAAGCGCCTCAAGACGTCGATTTATGCTTCCATAACTGACCAATATCAAGTCATAATCAACTTCAGAGCGCATTAACGTGCCCTTAACCAAACTTTCTGAAACTGCGCCTGTTATCTCAAATACTTTTGGTTTTCTCCCAAAACAGTAAAAGAATTCATTCTTCCATGCAAGAAAAGAAGCCAACGGACCAATTACAAGAAGTTTTTCAATTTCTCCCTTGCCATGCAGAAACGCATATGCACCTAACACAGTAGATGTTTTTCCCGCACCAGGAACAGAAAAGTTGCAAGCGTTATGGGAAAAAGCAAGATGATATGCCGATAATAACTGAAAAGGTTTCAGAGTACGAATAAATGTATCCTGCTCAATGGAAGCAACAAACGCTATCAATTCACTACTATCAATGTCATTATTCCTGATTGCATTTGCTTTGGCTGAAAATGCACGAAATCGCTCCTCCTCATCAGCTGCATCTGACAAAAGTGTGCCTGCATTGCTATCCTGTTCGATTTGACAACCAAATCTGTTTTCAAACAATTTGACTGCTTTGTGGTATAATTCAAGAACATCCGCATTCAAGATAGGAATAATAACCTTATCACCATCAATATACCCACCATTCAGGTTTTTAATATATACCTTGATTCCTCTGATGTCTGTCAGATGAAAATCAATTGGTGTGATGATGAATGAGTTGTCAGCTTCGCTACTAATTTGTATTCTCATTATATTACCTAATCAATTTTCATTTTGATTTTCCCAACGATTTTCTGGATATCCTTAACCGAACTTAGTAATTCATCGATATCCACAACCTTATCAGTTCCATTTTCAATTAGTGTCAATAGTTTTTCTAATTTTTGATAAGCTTGCTGCGCTGTTTTCAAAGGTGTTTCTTCATCTGATTTACTTACCAGAAAGGCATTTTCTGATCCATATAATTGATTTAATGGTTTTTCCGCCTTATCTCGAAAATCATTATTTCGAATCTCGGAAATCCTATCCTCAGTTTCTTCCGGATACTTTCTTCTGTATTCGTCAATGTCTGGCACTTCTTCAGATGCTTCACTTACGACATCTTGAACATCTGCATTAAAACTGACCCATCTATCTCTATTTAAGAAAATTTTTTTAAAGATTCGAAAATCGTGAGTGCTTTTCCCAATCCTGATATAATCGAAATATCTAAGCTGCAAATCTGAAATGTCCATTTCATCATAATCCCAACTCTCATTTTTTGTTCTTCCACGTTCTAGGCTCTTCTTAGTATCAAGCAGGTTTAAAAATGACTCCTCATTTCCTGATAGAGCAGTATATATTTCTGGCTCGCCAATATAATCCAAGTACTCTGCCATAAGGTCATAAACATCTAACCATTTTTGAACGATCTTCTCATCGCCATTGGTAAGCGCCGCGAAATTAGCTGCTATTTCACTACGAGCAAAGCCATATTCTTTTTGTTCTTTCGCAGCAATATACTTTTGTATAGGATCATAATCAACCTTATCTTCTGCCCCATATTGATAAAAGGATTCGTATCTTACGATATCTTTCTCGGTAAGGACTGTATCAAGAATTGCTGCTTCAAAGAATTTTAAACCAGAGATATTAGCGTTATTATTATATTCACTTGGATTCCTGTCGATTTCATTCAATAACCTAAATCTGCGGTTACCCGCAAGTATCAAACCATCAACTGTAACTACTCCCGGCTGCAATTGTCCTTCTCTTATCAGAGATTTGATTGTACTTTCATTTTTTTCTTTTTTATATGACCAAAGGAACTCTTCGATTTTTGCCACATCCTCTGGCCTTTCGTTGCTAAGTCGACGACCTAGCCGTTTCTGCCATGTCTTTGCTTGAGACAAAAAACGTGTATTGTATGGATTATAGGACAAATATTGCAAAGGTATTCTGAACACTGGAAGAGAACCATGTCCCGGCACTTTCATAGTACTAATACTTGGTCCCTTTCTGATTTCGTCCAAGTGTTCTTTACGTGCTGCAGCAGATAATGGAAAGTCTCTGTTAATAACCGGCATCTTTATAATCCTTTCATTGTTTTCTATATTTGATAATAATAATTATGCCTATATAATCGAAAAGCCAAAATCGACTTAGGTATCTATCACTTCAGACTCTCTGAGCATCAGTGCATCCCATTAACTATTCTTGACAAAATGTAATAACCGACTATTGTCGCATAAGGAAGTTGCATTGACGGAGAGTTTACTTTCACCAATTCTTTTTGCTTTTCTTCTGTAATATTATTATCAATGAATTTCCTAATACTGCCCAACAACTCAAATGGACCTAGCTTGTTGACAGCCTTTCGTTGGTCAGTCGTCATGCAATACAGCTTTTGAAAATAATTGGTTGTTGACGGCATACTCTTCGAAGTATCTCGAATATATGTATCGATTATTTTAAAAAAATCATCCGTAAAATATTTTTTTGTTATACTAGGAAGATACTTTCTTGCTTTATCCTTTCCTTGACTATAATGAATCTCGGCTTTCCATTTATATGAATGACATTCAAAATCCGAATGGTAATTCGTCAATTCGACCCGATACGAATAGTATATTAAATATGGGATATGATATTTGAATTTTGCATCCTTGTGACGAGGCTTTTCAACATTAAGTTCGCATGTCGTGCCATTCAGATCGAAGAATTCCACCTCCGAATCATGTCTAATCGGTATATAGGCATCTGGTATCGGCTCACCCGCATCCAATGCAATAGCTTTCGCGATTGCATATGACAGTTTTGGTGGAACCGCATTTCCTACTAATGTGTGTTTGATGCCACGTGAAATACCATAGAAACGATAATCGATCGGAAAACTCATCATAGATGCCGTTTCTCGAACTGTCGGCAATCTATACCGTCCCTCTCCATACGCTAAGACCATTGCTTCTCGAGAACTTGCAGACATTGTTGCCATAACTGTTCGTGACGGACGCTCAAGATTTTCAGGGAAAGACATTTTACCCATATAGCCTTTATCTTGCTTCAGACGACGAGCCACTTTCCACTCAAAGGGTGCTAACTCGTGGACATACTGTTGATCAGATACATTTTCTCTAGCAAGAACCAACCCCGGATAATTTATGTCTTCTATTTCGCCTTCAGTCTCTGTTGGTTCACCCAATGACTCTAACACCTGCCGTAGTGTGACTGCAGTTTCATCAGTATGCGTCTTAACCAAGGCTGGAAATTCACCACAGAGATATCGTCTCCTATTTGTCGGCGCCCCAAAGTATTTGGCATTATACTCCCCAGAATTCCCGTCACAGGGACGCAAAACGAAATTTCCCTCTAATCCTAAATCTGCAGCAGTATACTCTTCTTTGATATAATTCTTAACTGCTGGCACATTCTCCAACACCCAGTATCTAAGAATCGAGTCTGGTTTCATTTTCTTCCTCGCTACTATCCGCAAATATGCTTCAATCAGCTTGATACCAAGTGTTTTATCTGCGCTTCCAGATTTGTTAGAATGAGAAAAGGCTTGGCAAGGAGGCGATCCAATTATGACCTCGGAGTCGGGGACCATTTCATCAAACTTATCATCGGGTAGTTCTGAGATTGTAATCACATCATCGAGGTGTACATTGACTCCAGGCTTATTGCCTCTATATGTTGTGACTGCAGGCTCCCATTTATCAACAGCAAACACAATATCAAAACCAGCTTGCCGAAATCCTTCAGAAAACCCCCCGCCACCACAGAAAAAATCAGCTACTCTCATATGTTGTTTCTCTTTCGACCCTTTGAATGGTAGAACAATACATAATTCTCTTTTTTTATAATATCGCAAAATATCTCAAATTGCAACAAAATACTATACAACGTAGTATGGAAAAGCCGCATTAAATGTAAGAGCAAAGATAGCTATCTTTATGTCCTTAGTCTAAACAAGTTCCACTCATTTAGCGCATCGTTTTTGTCTTCCGTATCTTTTGGTTTTTCATTTTTTCAGCAAAAATCTCCCAGCGACACTTTCAATGCTGCAAGTAAAAAAGCCCTGCTTTCCGCAGGGCTTAAAAAAGCAGGCGACGGGAATCGAACCCGCGTATTCAGCTTGGGAAGCTGATATTCTGCCATTGAACTACGCCTGCGTGCATTCACACTTTATTAATATAGCACAGGAGGCGTCGTTTGTCCAGTAAATTAATATGGACATATTCCTTACAGTCATTGACATTTTTGGAAAAAAAGAGTATCGTATCCTTACTTTTGAAATAAATTCAACCGCTGTTTTAAGCGTTTGGAAAGGAATCGTATATGAATCAATCGATCGTTATTACCGGCATGGGCGCTGTCACGCCCATCGGCATCGGCGTAAAATCCTACTGGCAGGCATTGCTGGACGGAGCCTGCGGCATCGCGGACATCCCTGACTGGCAGGAACGGCAGCTGGCCGTAAACCGTGCCGCGGAAGTCAAAAATTTTCACGCTTCCGACTATCTGCCCCGCCGTATGGTCATGGATCTGGAACCCTTCATGCAGTATTCTTATGTTTCCGCAGCGGAAGCGGTAACTGAAAGCGGTCTGGACACCCACAGTACGCGGGTGGGCGTGGTTATGGGAACCGCCCTGAGCGGCATTACCATGATCGGCGATACCAATATGAAATTTGCCAACACCCCACAGGTCAGCCCGAAGTTCCTGACCAAGGCCATGGGCAATCTGGCAGCTTCCCAGTTTGCCATCAATTACGGCATTCAGGGACCCAGCATGACGGTCACCACCGCCTGCTCTTCCGGCGGAGACGCCATCAGTCTGGCGGCTATGCTCTTGGAAAGCGGCCGGACCGACGCCATCGTCGTCATGGCAGGAGAAGCAGCCCTTTGTCCTGCGGTATCCGACAGTCTGGTGCGCACCGGGGCCTTGTCTAAAAACGGACAAAGCGTTCCCTTTGATCAAAGCCGGGATGGTTTTGTCATTGGTGAAGGCGGCGGCGCACTGGTCTTAGAAACCGCCGCACATGCCGCATCCCGCAGCGCAGTGCCCATTGCCGCACTGCTGGGCTGTGGCAACAATACGGACGCTTATCATCCGGTTTCTCCCAATCCGGAGGGCACGCAGGCTGCGCTGTGTATGCAGCTGGCCCTTGCAGATGCCGGACTGGCGCCGGAAGACATCGATTACATCAACGCCCACGGCACTTCTACCATCAAAGGTGACATCGCGGAGACCCACGCCATTCATCAGGTCTTTGGTACACGTCCCGTATTTGTCAGCTCCACCAAGGGCGCTACAGGCCATATGATGGGCGCAGGCGGCATTACGGAGGTAATTGCCTGCATCAAAGCCGTAACCACCGGCCAAATGGCACCCAACACCGGCTGTATACACCAGGATGCAGCCTGCGATCTTATGCTGGTCACCAAAGAAACCGGCAAGCAGAACATTCGCGCAGCCCTGTCCAACGCCATGGGCTTCGGCGGACAAAATTCCTGCATCATCGTGGGCCGCTGTCCGGCATAATACACAGAACACATTTTTCATATCCATAAACAAAGGCAGAGGAAACACATCTTCCTCTGCCTTATGCTTTATTCTTCTTTTGCCTTCGCACACCGTTGCACCAGCAGCCACACGCTCCTGTACAGGCCATACCCAATCGCCACTCCGATGGTGTTGTGAAAAACGTCGTCAAACTCGGGCAAACCGCTTTTTAAAACCAGCTGCAGCAGCTCGATCAGCACGGAACAGCTCAGGCCAAATAAAATGCTTCTTCTGGCATTGGCCTGTCCCATGGCCAGCGGATATAAAAATCCCGTCGGCAGAAGCAGCAGCACATTTAACAGGTTTTCCGATATCAGCGCAATTGCTCCCTGCCGGATCGCCCGATACGACCAGAACGGAACCAGTCCGTAGTATTGCCGGGGCTTGATCGTGCGGCAGAAAACAGTCCATGAAAACACAACGCCTACATAGGCCAGCAACAGAAACATGCCGCAGGCATCAATTTTTTTGCGGTATTTCCGATAATATACAACCGTAAAAAGCAGACTGAAGCATACAGACAGGCCAATATAAACCGCGGAAATTCTGGTGTGTGTTGCAATGTATGTGTAATCGATTTCATTCACCTCTTCAGATCACGAAATTACGGTCTTTGTCCCATACCGCCTTCCAGTGTCAGCGTTTCCCCGCTCATATACTTGAAATCCGGAGAGGCCAGCTGTACGCAGACTCGGCCGATTTCCTTCTCCGCATCCCCGTAATGTCCCATGGGCGGCATATGCACATTCTGTGCAAATGCGTCCGGATAGGCTTCCTCAAACTGCTCCAGCTGGGAAGTCCAGGCCAGCGGGCAAATCACATTGACATTAATTCCGTCTTTGCCCCACTCTGTGGCTGCCACACGGCTCAAGCCGCGGATGCCTTCCTTGGCCGCCGCGTAAGCACACTGTCCGTAGTTGCCGAACAGACCGGCGCCGGATGCAAAATTGATCACGCTGCCTTTGGTCTCCTTCAGATAAGGATAGCAGGCTTTCATATAATAGAATACCGCATATAGACCGGAATACAATGCCAGATCAAACTGTGCCGTCGTATGTTCCGCCAGGGACACGCCGGAGGCGGAAGCCTGGGCGTTGTTGATCAGTACGTCGATGCGTCCGAAGGTTTCTATGGTCTGTCTGACCACTTCATTGACCACTGCTTCATTATCCGCGCCGGCATTCACATCTGCCTGCACGTAAAGCACCTTGACGCCGTAAAGACGTTCCAGTTCTTCTTTGGCGTCTTCCAGCTTTTTGACGTTTCGTCCGGTAATCACCAGATTTGCGCCTTCCTTTGCATATGCGGTTGCAATTCCATACCCGATGGAACCACAGCCTCCATTTTTCAATACGGCGCGTCCGCCGCCTGTAATGATTGCTGTTTTACCTGTCAAAAATCCCATGAAAATTTCCTCCTTTTTTATTTTACTCTTGCCGTCAGCCTTTCGGATAATAAGAATTGCTCAGCCGTTCTACTTTGACAGCAACACCGTTTTTATAGTATACCCGCTCCGCCGCTGCAGAATTTCTGCCGGTAGACCAGGAATTGATCTGTATGCTGTCATACCAGCCGGGCTGTACGCCCCAGAATTCTATATTGAGCTGCTTGCCAGTGACATAGGTAACGATCTTCACCGGCCGATCCAGATCATTCCGGAATTTGAAATCCGAAGACCCATAGCTGACCATCGCATCCTGGCCGATGGGAACATAGACCGAATGCTGGCTGTGGCTTCTGCGTTCCACAATGGTCATACCGGCCCGCAGGGCGCCGCCGTAAAGCGTCGTGGACGCCTGGCAGATGCCGCCGCCATATCCGGTTCCCTGTACGGTGCCTGCTACCTTATAGCCATCCGCAAAACCACAGGGTCCCGCAACGCCAAAGAAGGAAACTGTTTCTCCGGGCTGTACCACCAGTCCGTTAAAGGACAACAGTGCTCTGGACATATTATAAGTTCCGTTTGCATTGTTGACGGAAACCGTAGAGAAAGATCCCAGTTTCTGTGTAAAATCATTTCCCTTCAGCGAATAACCAATCTGGTTTGCAAAGGTCTGCCATCCGTTATAAATGACGTATGCATGTGTAACAAAATCACCGTAATCTCTGTGATTATCCGTATTGACGATGACAGACCAGTTATTCCGGCCGTCATTGCTTCCCTGATACCACTGAATATCATCCTGACCGTTCGCAACGCTCCAGGTCGGGAAAGAAACCGACTGCGCTCTGCCGCCGCCGGCATTCATCAGCGTAATACGCGCAGTGCTGTCGCTTAACTTTTCATACCGGATAAAATTATTTGCCGTAATATTTGCAGTTGTGCCGCTGACAAAACACCGTATGCCATTGCGCATCGTGACATAAGCATGGGCAGTATATTTTCCGAAATGATATTGGTGATTGCCAACGTAAACATCTGCCACATAAGTACCGTCGCTCTGCCGTTCGGCCATATACCATTTGATATCGCTTTGATTACTGCTGCACCAGACAGGGACTTCTACATGACCGATACCGGACAGCGCAGCCAGATCGTATACCGTCACGCGCATTCTGCCTGTTGTTCCATCAACGTTGCTGATCCGGATTTTACCGGAGGGCTGCGCATTGATGCTGAATTTCTGCGTCGCGATCAGCTCCTGTTTTCCATTTTTCTTTGTAGCATAAATATGCACATTGTATTCGCCCAGCGTCCTGTGCTCACTGATGTTAATGTAGTAATAATAGTAGGTCCCGTTCGTTTCCGCAGGATACCAGATCAGATCATCCTGTCCGCCCGCCGTACTCCATACCGCGAACTGTACCTGGCTCGTACCGCCCGGCACTACCAGATTGTCCAGAAAAACGCCCCGAACCGTCTCGTTATTATAATAATCCGTCTGATTGATCTTTGTATATTTCGGTTTCATATCGCAGCTGGCAGATGCGGCCGTTTTCGTTTTTCCGGTAATATCCGTCACTTTCAGCTCCGCCACGTAGGTGCCGAATTCATAATTCATATTCGCAATGTTGACATCCAGATAATATCCATCTGACCAGGACACGACATCATACGTATAATGCTTCGCTCCTGCCGCCGTCGTATGCAGATCCACCTGGACTTTCCGTATAGATTCCGGATTGCTGATACCGGAAAGAGATATACGGAAGGTTCCCGCAGCCAGATTGATATTGGAAATCTGCAGTCTGGAAACAGTCGGATCCCCCAGCGTAAATGTACTGCTCTTTATCAATGCCCTTCTTCCATCATTCAAAAGCGCATAAGCCTCTGCATGAAACAAACCCAGATCATGGAATCCGTCCATTGGAATATCTGCACCGTACATACCGTTTGATTTTAATTCCGCTGTAAACCAGAGCTCATCGTCTTTTCCGTCCCGATCACTCCAAACCGCATACTCCAACCGTTTTACCGGCTGATCCAGAACCGGTGCGGAACAATCAATATGATAAAATCCGCTTTTCTGCGCCAGCGGCGTGCAGACGATCTGTTCACAGGCATTGACTGCCGTAAAATAACGGTCATTTGCCTGGGGCAGATATTCATAAACGATATTGCCCGCCAGATTGCGGATACCGTTGCTCATCTGCACATATGCATGAATCCTGTATTCGCCCGTATGGTTTTTGTGTTTACCGATATCCGCATTTACAATATAACTTCCATCACTCTGTCTGATGGCATCATACCATACGATATCGCTCTGATCATTGCTGCACCAGACGGGAACCTGTACTTTTTCCATACCGGAAAGCGCGCTGATATTCGAAACTTTGATCTGAAATCTGCCATGCTGCCGGTCTGCCATGCTGACCTGAACATCGGCTTTTGCCGCGGCATTTACGGAAAACGAGGATGTGCCCAGCAAAATCATGGATCCGCGCCAGTTACGCGCATAAACATGCACATAATACTCTCCTGCCGTCCGATGATTCAACACCGGAACTTTCACCGTGTAAGCGCCGCCGTTTGCGGAAACATTATACCAGACAATATCGTCCTGCCCGCCTGCTTTGCTCCAGACCGCCGCCTGAATCTGCTGGATGCCTCCTACAGCTTTCGGCGAATTCACAGACACCTGAAACTCCTTTTCCGTGCCGGATGTATCACGAACCGAAATCGCAGCCGATGACTGATAGGAAAAAGTAGTTGCATTTAAGATCTGCAGCCTGCCGTCCGTCATCAGCGCATACGCGTGCACCTGAAATTTTCCATTGGAATCATGGTTGTTTAAGGGAATCTCCACATAATAAACACCCTTGCCTGCTCTGGCGGAATACCAGATCATGTCATCCTGACCCTTATCCTCACTCCATACCGCAAAGCGTATATCCCGGTACGCGCCATTCAGCTTTAAATTGGAGAGTTCGACACGGTAATAAGGTGCATTTCCACCCAGTTCAAAAGATGACAGGTGGTTATCCTCGGCAGCAGACACCATAGAAATCCGTCCGTACAGACATAACATCAGCACACCCATCACCAAAAGAAGTTTTTTCAGTTTCATCTGCGCTTTTCCTTTCATTTATCAATTGCAAGAATTATACTGCAACTTATCCTGTTTTTCAATCATTTTTCACTTACGTTTTTCGTGATTTCACTGAAAGTTTTTCTGTCGTTTCCACAAATTCCGGCAAAGCGCATCCATGAAAAAGGAATGCGCCGGTTCTTGCTTTTTTTGCCTGCGACTTTTATAATGAAAGAAATCATTTCTCACGGAGGTATGCGTTATGAAAGCGATCAAGCGACATCTGATTCTTTTCCTGACGGCAGCTGCCGTCCTGGCTCTTACGGCCTGCGGCAAAGCAGACACGAAGTCACCGTCTGCGATTGCAAATGCACTGGACATTTTAGAGACCACCTGGGAACAATATCCCGAAGAAAACAAATTCGCGGTGGCAGGCGGCGCCGGCACCATGGACGCGCCTGATACCATGGACGTAAAAGATGGGGATACACTGGACAATCTTCTGGGCTTTCCCAAAGACTATGCGGCAAACATTGATGACGCGGCAGGAATGCTTCATGCCATGAACGCCAATTCCTTTACCTGCGGCGTCTTCCATGTCAAAAACAGTACGGACATTTCCGAAATCTCAGACGCCATTGACGCACACCTGAATGACCGGGAATGGATGTGCGGTTTTCCCGAACAGCTGCTTCTCGTCAGCATTGACGATTATCTTGTTTCCTGTTTCGGTGCAGGCGATCTTGTGGACAGTTTTCAACAGGCATTAACGGAAGCCTACCCTGAAGCGGAAACCATCGTTGATAAAGCGTTTTCGCTGTAAAAGTTTTCGATACATTCCGCGAGGTAACACGGCATGTTGTTTTCCAGCATTTCCTTTTTATATTATTTTCTGCCGGCGGTACTGCTTCTCTATTTTGCCGTGCCAAAACCCTTAAAAAACGGCGTTTTGCTTCTGACAAGTCTCCTGTTTTACGGATGGGGCGAACCCCGGTATCTTTATTTTATGCTTTTCTCTATCCTGCAGGGCTATGCTGCAGGGATTCTGATGGAAAAATACCGGAAGCGGTCAAAAATCTTTTTGACCGCTTCGCTTCTGTGCAGTCTGGGACTGCTGGCTTACTGTAAATACGCGGATTTCTTCCTTCGAAATTGCAATGCCCTCACCGGTCTGTCCCTGCCGTTACTGAAAATCGCGCTGCCCATCGGCATCAGCTTTTACACTTTTCAGATGTTAAGCTATACCATCGATGTTTACAAGGCACGGGTTCCGGCGCAGAATAATCCGGTTTCTCTGGCACTTTACATCGCCATGTTTCCCCAGCTGGTAGCAGGTCCCATCGTTCGCTATGAAGAGATTGCCCCGCAGCTGGCCGGCCGACGGCACAGTCTTGCCTCTGCAGCCGACGGTCTGCACCGTTTTATTCTGGGACTCTCCAAAAAAGTGCTGATTGCCGATACACTGGCAAAACTTGTCCAAATCTGCAAAACTGCCGGGGATGCTTCTGTTTTGTTTTTCTGGATTTCCGCTGTCGCTTTTATGCTGCAGATTTATTATGACTTTTCCGGCTACAGCGATATGGCCATCGGCCTGGGACAAATCTTCGGATTTCATTTTCCGGAAAACTTCAACTATCCTTATATTTCCCGCAGCATTACGGAATTCTGGCGCAGATGGCATATTTCCCTCGGAAGGTGGTTTCGGGACTACCTCTACATTCCCCTCGGCGGCAACCGCGTGGGCAAAAGGCGGTGGCTTTTGAATATTCTGCTGGTCTGGGCAGCCACCGGCCTCTGGCACGGCGCATCCTGGAATTTCGTACTCTGGGGACTGTATTTTGCGGTGCTTCTGGTGCTGGAAAAACTGTTTCTGCTGCCTCTGCTGCAGAAATCCAAAGTCATAAGCCGCCTCTATGTCCTGCTGCTTGTGCTGTTTGGCTTTGTGCTTTTTGACGCTGCAAATCTGCGGGAAGCTTTTTCCTGCTTTTCTGCCATGTTCGGCGGCGGAAATCTGCCCTTGCTTTCCGCTTCCGCCCTGTATTACCTGAAAAGCTACTGCCTGATCCTGCTTCTGGCCGCAGCCGGTGCAACGCCATGCTTTCATCGGCTGGCGGAAAAGCTGCAGCACACCAAATGGGGCGGGCGATTTTTTGTCCTTGCAGAGCCTCTTGGCCTCACCGCTCTGCTGCTGATCTGCACCGCCTGGCTGGTGGACGGCTCTTTTCGGCCGTTTCTGTATTTTCGTTTTTGATGTGCGAACGTGAATTTGCGAAAGGAGGCGTTCCCCTATGTGTGAAA
Source organism: uncultured Lachnospiraceae bacterium (assembly GCA_947630695.1). Taxonomy (GTDB): domain Bacteria; phylum Bacillota; class Clostridia; order Lachnospirales; family Lachnospiraceae; genus CANRIM01. The sequence goes on along the minus strand of CANRIM010000007.1, from coordinate 12,502 downwards.
AAATCAAATCCTGTCTTTTGCTGGTGCTGATTGCAGCAGTTCTCTTCGGGTTGACCGTGGCGGGTCTGCTGCTGCCGGATGCCGCACAGTCAGCTGCCGAACGCAGAAAACTGACGCAGTTTCCCGAATGGACTGCGAACAGCGTGCAAAGCGGCCGGTTTATGCGGTCCTTTGAGGACTACGCACTGGATCAGTTCCCCCTGCGGGATACCTTTCGCAGTCTGAAAGCCTGCACGGCCCTTTATTTGCTCCGGCAGCAGGACGTCAACGATCTGTTTGTGCATGACGGCCGCATTTTCAAACTGGATTATCCGCTGCATACCGATTCCGTCCGGTATGCAGGCAAGCGCTTCCGCTATATTTACGACCGGTTCCTGGCCGGGCATGATGTTTCCGTATATTTTTCTGTTATTCCGGACAAAAACCGGTTTCTGGCCCCGGATACTGCTTATCCGCAGCCGGACTATGACGCATTTCCCCGGCTGCTGGAAACCGATGATTTTGCCGCATATATTGACATTACCCCCACCCTGTCCTTAAACGACTATTACCGCACGGATTCCCACTGGCGGCAGGAAGAAATCACCGATACGGCGCAGCTGATTGCCCGCCGTATGGGCATAACGCTTTCCGCCCATTATACAAAGAAAAAAGCAGAGCAGCTCTTTTCCGGCGTTTATCTCGCCCAGTCTGCGCTGCCGCTTTCACCGGAACCGCTGTATTATCTGGACGCGCCGTTTTTGGAAGACTGCATCGTCTATGATTATGAAACAGATACGCAGCTGCCGGTGTATAACTTGGAAAAGGCACAGGGAAATGACCCTTATGAACTGTTTCTGTCCGGCCCCAAGGCGCTGCTGGCCATCGAAAATCCCCATGGGGACACGGAAAAAGAGCTGGTGATTTTCCGGGATTCCTTTGCCGGCGCGCTGGCGCCGCTGCTGGCAGAAGGCTATGCAAAAATCACCCTGGCGGATATCCGCTACATTTCGCCGGATCTGCTGGAACAGTATCTGAACTTTGACAAACAGGACGTCCTGTTTTTATACAGCACTTCCGTACTCAATCACAGTGAAACCCTCAAATAACATCGGGAGTTCTATAGTTCTTCCGGAACATCTTTGTGCAGTTTGCCATTTCATTTTATGAAATATTTGTGAAAAAATGGAATTTCCCGATTGACGGAAATTTTATTCGCTATATAATAAAGAATTACGAATCTATATCAGGAAAGGAAGCATTTCAATGATCCGACGACTTCTGCAATGCGTCAGAGAGTATAAGAAACCAACCATACTGACGCTTCTCTTTATGGTCGGCGAAGCGGTGATCGAGTGTATCATTCCGTTTATCACTGCCAATCTGGTCAATCATATCAAAGCCGGCATCGATATGGCGCAGATCCTGCGCACCGGCGCGCTGCTGGCCGTGATGGCCTGTCTGTCGCTGTCCTGCGGCGGTATGGCAGGATTTACCTGCTCCAAAGCCTCTGCGGGATTTGCAAAGAATCTGCGGCACGATATTTTTCAGAAGATACAGACCTTTACCTTTCACAATATTGACCGCTTCTCCTCTTCGTCTCTGGTGACCCGTATGACGACGGATGTGGCCAATATTCAGATTTCCTATATGATGGTGATCCGAACCGCCATCCGCAGCCCGCTGATGCTGATATTCTCCATTCTCATGGCTTATATCATGGGCGGCTCCCTGGCGACTTCCTTTGTGATCATTATCCCCGTACTGGTCTTCGGCCTGCTGATGGTCAGCCACAAAGCCATGCCGGCCTTCCGTCGGGTTTTCCACAAATATGACCATCTGAATGAGTCCATCGAGGAAAATGTCCGCGCCATGCGCGTGGTCAAGGGATTTTCCAGAGAAGAATACGAAAAGCAGAAATTCAACACCGCGGCAGAGGATATCCGCATTGACTTTACCAAGGCGGAGCGTATCGTTGCTTTCAACACGCCGATCATGCAGATCTGCGTTTATTTCAATATGATTTTTGTACTGCTGGTGGGATCCCGCATGACCATTACCAGCAAGGGTACCGTCGTGGATGTGGGGCAGATCTCCGCCATGATCACCTATGGCGTACAGATCCTGATGTCCCTGATGATGCTGTCCTTTATTTACGTTATGCTGACAATGTCTTCGGAATCCTTTAAGCGAATCGGCGAAGTTTTAAACGAGGTGCCGGATCTGCCCATGGCGCCGCAGCCCGTTACGTCGATTCCGGACGGTTCCATCGACTTTAACCATGTAAATTTCAAATATTCCGCAAAAGCGAAAAAGAACGCCCTTTCCGATATCGACCTGCACATCCGTTCCGGCATGACCGTAGGCATTATCGGCGGCACCGGTTCCGGAAAATCTTCGCTGGTGCAGCTGATTCCGAGACTTTACGATGTGACGGAAGGCAATATCACCGTGGGCGGCATCGATGTCAAAAACTACGATATCAAAGCCCTCCGAAACAGCGTGGCCATGGTGCTGCAGAAGAACCTGCTGTTCTCCGGCACCATCAGCGAGAACTTACGCTGGGGCAATGAAAACGCCACAGACGAGGAAATCAAAGAAGCTTGCGTGCTGGCCCAGGCGGACGAATTTGTTTCTTCCTTCCCGGATGGTTACAATACCAAGATCGAGCAGGGCGGCAGCAATGTTTCCGGCGGACAGAAACAGCGGCTCTGTATTGCCCGGGCACTGCTGAAAAAACCGAAAATACTGATTCTGGACGATTCCACCAGTGCGGTGGATACCAAAACCGACGCGCTGATCCGGGCCGGATTTAAACAGTACATTCCGGAAACCACCAAGATCATCATTGCACAGCGTGTGGCTTCCGTGGAAGACGCGGATATGATCATCGTCATGGACAATGGCCGTGTCAGTGCCTGCGGCACCCACAGCGAGCTGCTTGCTTCCAGTGATATTTACCGCGAGGTATATGAACAGCAGACGAACGGAGGTGATGACGATGGCACAGACAAATAAACACAAGCGTCCCACAGCGAATCCCGGCGTCATCAAACGGATTCTGAAAATGCTGATCAGCTCCTATCCGGTGCTGGTACCGCTGACCGCCCTCTGTATTCTGTTTTCCGCCGCCACCTCGGCTATCCCGGCCATCTTCATTCAAAAGGTGGTAGGCACCATCGAAGTCTGGTACAAGACCGGCGACTGGGCCGCTGCCAGCAAGGAAATCATACCGAAGGTGGCGCTGCTGGCCTCATTGTATTTCCTGTCCATGCTGTCCATCACGCTGTACACCCAGCTGATGGCCTACATTACCCAAGGGTTCCTCTGCAAGATGCGTGGGAAAATGTTTGACGGCATGCAGAACCTGCCCATTAAATATTTCGACACCCACAAGCACGGCGATATCATGAGTTATTACACCAACGATATCGATACCCTGCGCCAGATGGTGGCCCAGTCTCTGCCGACCCTGCTGCAGGCATCGGTGGTGGTGCTGACCGTATTCTTCATCATGCTCTATTTCAGCCTCTGGATGACCCTGGTGCTGATGCTGGGCGTACTGGCCATGCTCTTCGTCTCCAAAAAGATCGGCGGCGGTTCGGCCAAATATTTCGTGCGCCAGCAGATTTCCCTGGGCCGGGCGGAAGGTTTTATTCAGGAAATGATGAACGGCCAGAAGGTGGTCAAGGTCTTCTGCCATGAGCCCCAGTGTGAAGCAGACTTCGACAAGATCAACGAAGCCCTGTACAATGACAGCTACCGGGCCCATGCTTACGCCAACTCTTTAGGGCCCATTATCATGAATATCGGCAATATTCTCTACGTCATTATCGCAGTCACCGGCGGCATCTTCATGATCTCCGGACTGAAAAATATCGGCATTGCGGGACTGCCCTTCAGCATCAGTATTCTGGTGCCCTTCCTGAATATGACCAAGCAGTTTACCGGTAATGTCAACCAGGTTTCCCAGCAGGTCAATTCCATCGTCATGGGTATGGCCGGCGCGGAACGTATCTTCGCGCTGATGGACGAAGCACCGGAATCCGACGAAGGCTATGTGACCCTGGTGAACGCGAAAGTGGCCAAGGACGGCACCATCACGGAATCCGCCAAACGCACCGGCACCTGGGCCTGGAAGCACCCCCACACCGACGGCACCCTGGACTATACACTGCTGCGGGGAGATGTCCGGCTGGTGAATGTAGACTTTGCTTATGAGGAAGGCAAGGATGTACTCCACGACGTATCCGTCTATGCCGAACCCGGTCAGAAGGTGGCCTTTGTAGGCGCTACCGGCGCGGGCAAAACCACCATTACCAACCTGATCAACCGTTTTTACGATATTGCCGACGGCAAGGTGCGCTACGACGGCATCAATATCAATAAAATCAAAAAATCCGATCTGCGGCGCTCGCTGGGCATCGTGCTGCAGGATACCAACCTGTTTACCGGCACGGTCATGGAAAATATCCGCTACGGCAAGCTGGACGCCACGGATGAAGAATGTATCGCAGCCTCCAAACTGGCCGGGGCAGACGACTTCATTACCCGGCTGCCCAATGGCTACGAAACCGAGCTTTCCAACAACGGATCCAATCTTTCCCAGGGGCAGCGCCAGCTCATTGCCATTGCCCGGGCGGCAGTCGCCGACCCGCCGGTGATGATTCTGGATGAAGCGACTTCCTCCATCGATACCCGAACGGAAGCCATCGTCCAGCGCGGCATGGATAAGCTGATGGAAGGCCGCACCGTATTTGTCATTGCCCACCGGCTTTCCACCGTCAAGAATTCCGACGTAATCATGGTACTGGATCACGGACGGATCATCGAACGGGGCAGCCATGAAAAACTGATTGAAGAACGCGGCACCTATTATCAGCTTTATACCGGCGCCTTTGAACTGGAATAATCCTCAGAAAACAAGAAGCGGTAAGTTTCAAAAACTTACCGCTTCTTATTTTTGATATGCAGTTATGCTTTGTTCAGAAGATATATGGACAGATTCAGATATCCCGCAAAAGTCACCCAGGCCAGATACGGCACCATCAGCCATCCGGCCGCTTTGGAACATGCATCAAATAAAAAGATACACCATATGATCAGCAGCCACAGCAGCACCAGCCACAGGAAAGCAAACAGATACCATTCAAAGCGAAAGAAAAAGATCGACCAGAAAAAATTGACAAATAACTGCAGTCCGTATACAGTCAATGCTTTTTTCTTCTCCGCGTGCGTCCCTTCTGAAACAAAACAAAGCCAGGAAGCAACTCCCATCAGTATATACAAAATCGTCCACACGACAGGAAACAGCCATCCCGGCGGCGCAATCGCCGGCTTTCTTATTTGCGCAAACGACGCATAGGCGCTCCTGGAAAAAAATGCGCTTAATGCGCCTGCAGCCAGCGGCAGCAAAATAAACTTTGCAAAAACCCATGGATTCTTTTTCACTGCAAATACCTCCCATTTGCAATATATGTATGTCATCCGGGTATCATTCACAGATTCCGGCGCATACTAAAAGAAAAATGTGAGGTAAATAAAACATGGAAAATACAGATACCATTGCACTGCTGCGGGAATGCGACGCGGGCACCAAGATGGCCTACGCGTCCATTGATGAAGTTCTGGACAAAGTCCAAAGCGAAGAAATGCGAAATTTTCTGAAGGAAAGTAAAAGCCACCATGAAAAACTCTGCGATGAACTGCACCAGCTTCTGGCCAGCCATCACAGCGAAGAAAAAGAGCCCAATCCCATGGCAAAAAGTATGTCCTGGATCAAAACCAATATGAAGGTTGCCATGGACAAAAATGACAGCACCATTGCCGAGCTCATGACTTCCGGCTGCGATATGGGCATCAAATCCCTTTATCAGTACCTGCACCAGTACAAAGAAGCCGACGAAACGGCCAAAGAAATCTGCCAACGACTGATCAAAATTGAGGAAAAGCTTCGCAGCGACCTGCAGGCCTATCTCTGATCTGCAGATTTTACGAAGCGAAAATAAAAAGCGGAAGCAAGTTTATGTAAACTGCTTCCGCCTTTATTTTTATTCTATGATTACGGATTGTTACGCTGCTTCGCAGCTTTCACAAGCATACCGTGGATTCGAGCTTGTGACGCTGTAATCATTCGATTGGCTTGCAGACGTCCACCCAGCCTGCCGGCGACGAATATAGTTCCAGTTCCGGGATCGTCAGCTCGATGGCGCTGTTGGAGCTGCCGCAGGCCGGAAACACCGTTTCAAACCGCTTCAGGGATTCGTCCAGATAGACTGCAACCCCTTCGTTGACTGCAAAAGGACAAACGCCGCCCACCGCATGTCCGATCAGCGGCTCCGCTTCTTCTAAGGCAAGCATTTTGGCTTTCACATGAAACTGTGCTTTGTATTTCTGATTATCCACCTTCCGGTCGCCTGCCGTTACAACCAGCAGGACGCGATCCCCCGCATGAAAGGAAAGAGTCTTTGCAATACGGGCGCCCTCACAGCCCAAGGCCGCGGCGGCCAGCTCCACCGTGGCGCTGGAAACATCAAATTCCTGAATCCGGTGGGCAATGCCCTGTTCCTTGAAATAAGTCCTGACTTTATCGATTGACATACGATCATATTCCTTTCTTTAGTTTTTCAGATACTTGTAAAGCATCTTTACATTTTCAAACGTATAGGTGGGCTTTGTCTCTGATTCCAGGATATCTTCCACCGTAGATTCGCCGGAAAGCACACAGACCGTGTCCACCTGCGCATGGATTCCCGTTGCAATATCCGTGTATAAGCGATCCCCGATAATTAAGGTTTCCTCTCTTTTTACGCCGAATTTTTCCATGACGATCTCCACCATGGTGGTTTCCGGCTTTCCGATATACTGCGGCTTTCTTCCGGTGACATTTTCATACATCATGCACATGGATCCGCAATCCGGAATCAGCCCGAAGCTGACCGGACAGCCCAGGTCCGGATTGGTGGCGTAAAACGGGATGGGCTGATGCAGCATTTCGCTGGTCTTGCGCAGCTTTTCGCTGGTCAGTTCCGTATCAAACCCTACCAATATGGCCGCCGCCTTGTCTGTCACCGATTCAGTCACACAAAGCCCATACCGACGCAGTTCTGCCAGCATGGACCTGGTACCCTGACAATAAACCGTCTGGTTCCCAAATTTCTGTTTCAGCAGCATGGCCGCCGCCTGTGTGGAAGTAAAAAACTGCTCCTCGCCCGCCGGAATGCCCATCCGATTGACCTTCTGAATATAGTCTTTGACGGATCTTGACGAATTATTTGTAATAAAAACATAGTTCCCTCCGCTGTCTTCGATCCATGAAAGCAGAGCCAGCGTACCGTCAAAGAGCGTGTCCTCATTATAAATCGTTCCGTCCATATCCAGAAGAAACAGTTTTTTGCTCCGCAGCGCGGAAGCATCTTTTCCGAAATAGTCTTTGTTGTGCATAAGTATCTCCATCGTGTCTTATTTTCGTATGGTAGCACAAATATGCTGATTCTTCAATTCTTTTTCTACGCCTCGGGATTTCTGTCTTTTTCCGGATATTTCTATAAAATTCAGAATAAAACGCAGTGCGCCTGCAGCATCCGCCTACCGGTGGCACAATGCCGTTACATGATCGCTTTGCAGACACGATTCTACAATATCTTGACATATTCTTTCATGTTCGATACAATATATTGTATCATATTGTCATTTACAGAAAGTTGGATATATTATGCAGTTATTTCACAAAAAACCTTCTTCCGAAACTGTTACGCCGCCGGTGTTTGTCAATCGTCCCATCAGCGACGCAAAAAATGATATTGTCGGTTTTTCCACCCAGGTAGATACTATTTGTAAAGCGATTGAAAACGGCTCCTCCATGATCGGCATCGTTGCAGATTACGGAACGGGCAAGTCCAGTATTACGGAACTGCTGAGCCATACCGTCCAGGAAAAACCCTACCGGTATCCTGCCCCGCTGAAAGTCAATCTATGGGACTGTCTGCAAAATCAGCAGCAAAACAGCGACAAATCGTCTGTCACCGAAAAAGAGGTTTCGGATCTTACGAAATCCTTTCTGTACCAGCTGGCAGGCTGTAAAGAAAAAAAACGACGCTTCAGCAGCTATATCAACAAACGGCTCAGCCGAAACTACGGCATTCTCTCCATGAACGCCGCTTCGATCAAATTCTGGATCCGGTTTTTGCTTTCCGCCTTTTTTTACGTGATCTATGCTGTTTGTTCCGGCGACAATTTCCCGCCTGCCCGGCTGATTACATCACAGCCGCTCCTGCATGTACTGCGGCTGTGCCATGCTTTTCATCCCGTTTTTCTGGTGACAGCTCTGCTCTTTCTTCTGTGGGGAATCATTGATACCTGTATTGTTTTTTCCCATTGGAAAATGCAAAGTCTGCGGGAGACGGAAGTCAACGACGTATTTGACGTGTATGCACAGATCATTCGGAAAATTCGCCCGTTTCGCAAACACCAAAAACAGATTATCATTGTGGAAGATCTGGATCGAATCGCGGAAAAAAGCATTATCCTCGGATTTTTAAGGGAGCTTTACCGGTTTCAGACCATCATGCAGGGCGACGCCAGGCGCTTTGCTTTTATTGTTTCCATCAAACCGGAAGTCCTCCTGACGGGCGCACAAACGCCGCAAAATACGGACGACGCCCACGTTTACACCAAGCTTTTTGACGTGACTATACCGCTTAAGCCCATCCATTATGACGATTACGATTCCATTCTGCTGGAACTGTTTCAAAAAAATCCGGAAGACCGCAAACGCTTTGAGGAAATCACCGGCGAAACCATTACAGATCATGTACTGCCAAAATCCTTCCTCTGGATCAAAAAAGGGGAAAATCTGACGCTTCGCGATCTGAAAGACCGGATCAATCGTGCACTTATGATCATGGCCACCCGAAAAAGCTATAAAGTAAAAACTGCCGTCAATTTCGAAGCATGTGCTGCCGTTACCTATCTGGAAAGCAGATATCCGAAGGACTATTATACGCTGATTCAGCATGAAAGCGCTTTTGCCGCACTCATGAGCCAGTCCGTGCATATCATCAACAAAAACGATGCCGAAGACGCCCTCGCACAGTTGAAAGAAACCTGCCAGGCGCAGTATGCCCAAATTCCCTTATGTGAAGAATTTATCGACGATCTCTGTACGCTTATTTTTGACGGCGTTTTCAACTATGATTTTCGGATGTATTTTTATACTTATCCCATGGGCAGCCATATCAAAACCACAGAGGAACGCGCCCTGTGCAACCTGCTTCTGATTCCGTCAAGATATCGGGATTACAGCGATCTCGACCGGATTACGGCGATGGTGTATGCCGATGGGGACAAAAATGTGGTAACGGATACGCTGGAAACGCTGCATGAATATCCCGAAGTTGTATTGATGAATGAAACGCTGCTGCGTCTTTCCTGTGACATCGATGTTCAAAAAACCGCAGAAGCTGTCAACACTTATATTATTGAACCCGTGATATCGGGTGATCCAGCGGTGGCATTCTGGACACGGGTACATCAGATCGATGCAGAAAATAAAACCACATTGATCCGGCTTTTGAAGGATAAACTGATTGCCGCTTTTTCCGTCCCGGAAACCATCATTGGCATCCGCAGTGATATGATCCGGGCTTTTGGCGAAGATATTCCATTGTTTCTGGATCTGTTCCTTAACCGCAGCAATCCGAAAATTCCGCAAATCAGCGCGGAAGAAATCCGCCTGATCGACAATACCGACATCTCCATTTCGCTGATTGATACGCAGCATCTGGCGGCAAAGGATTTTGAAACAATTTCAGCGCTGCTTTGCAGCAAACCGCTGCGCGGCGACGCATTTTCCAAAGCGCTGCACATCATGCGGCAATTCTCTTCTATGTCTGTTCACTCGTTTCCTGAAGCAATGCTGCGGTTTCTGCATATCAACCATTACGCCGATCCCGCGCTGCTGCAGGCCATTTATGCAGATTGTGACCGAGATGCTTTGCTGGAATATTTCAATGCATTTGATCCGGCGACACTTTCCGACGAATATCTGGCCATTATTGATGACGTGGGATTTGACGCCGGATTGTCGGAAGGTATCCTGCAGCGTCTTGCGAAAAAAAATACATACCGCTGTATCCTGATGCACAGCTGTAAATCCGAAGATTTCGAATTGCTGGATTCGCAGTTGGCACACGAAGAAGAAATTCTGAACCACTGCGCATGGATATCCGAGGAGGCGCCTGCATACATTCCTGTCCTGCGGCAGCATCTCTGTGTGGCGTTGAATCGACAGCAATTTTTCCCGCTGTACGACGATCCCTTCCCGCTGATTACGAGAGATGAATACATCTCCTTTGACAAAGGTTCGGATGCCATTCGCTGTATCAACATCGAAGCCATAGATGAGGACAATTATGGCGCTGTTCTCGACTTTCTATACGAAAGGACCTACTCCCCCGCGGAAACGCTGCAGCTGCTGAATCACCTCTTTGACCCGGCGGAATCTGCCGATCCGATTGCATCGCACAAAACGCTTTTTTCTCATATTGTGTCCGCCTTCCATTTCCCTGCCATCGGGGTTCCGTCTCTTACCATGGAGGACAGGGAGACCGTCTATAAACTGGTGCAGCCCGGATTTGCGCTTTTAAAAACCCAGCCGGCGGACCGGCTGCGTGCCCTCGGCTGCCTGATTCCATCGGTGGAAAAAAGCATTGCCGAGAAAGCCGGTTATATGGAGCTGGTTAGCGAGCTGGACGAAGCCACACCCTATACGCTGGAATGGATGAACGAAAATTATATCGCGACCGCACTTTCGGAAAAGCTCTGCAATGCACTTTTCGAAAACGAAGATTATGAAAACTACATTACCGCGTCCGTGCTGCGGGAAAATAATATGATTCTGGACAACCGGATTCCGCATGAATGCTATCTGAATGTTTATCTGAATGTTCCTGAAATGTATGACATTATGAGCGATCATTGGGACTTTCTGGAAAGCCTGCAGAATTCGGAGGATCTGAAAAAGCTTTCCAAGTCGTCCCGTGCCGGCGACCTGATCCCGCCGATCTATAAAGTGCCCCAGCACAGTACCTTTTTCCGTTTTATTCTGGACGGAGATTTTTCCAGCCAGAAGAAGATGGCCTATCTGGACTCAATCGGCAAATTTGCATCCGAAGCTGACAGCCATGCATTCCAGATACTGATCTGCCAGCCAAAGCAGATGGAACTGATGGGCGACCAGAAACGCTACTGGCGAATCTGGCACAATTTCTGGAACAGTTCTCATAAAGGTGTTTTTACACGAAAATGGAATGAACGATGGAAAGATGAAGTGGAGGTGGGATAGAATATGAATCTTTGATAGCTTTAGATTGGAATTTACGTCTGGAAATTCTCCATGTTAATGTATTTATGCAGCAGATTCTCGAAATCTGCTAAAATGAATCAAAAACAAAGGAGATTAAAAATGAACGATTTGCAGACACTCATTGACAATTATTTATATTATTGTAAAAGTCAAAAAAGATTAGATCCAAAAACATTAAAAGCTTACCGGATCGATCTGTATCAGTTTATGGAAAGTATCTCTGTTTCCCATGTATCCAACATCGATGTTCCTGTATTAGAAAACTACATTTCTTCCCTGCACAGCAAGTATAAAGCCAAAACGGTCAAACGAAAGCTGGCCTCTGTAAAAGCACTCTTTCACTATTTTGAATACAGAAATATCTCCGACAAAAATCCTTTTAATAAAATACATTTAAAATTCCGCGAGCCGGTTACACTTCCAAGAGTTATCCCTTTACATACCATTGAAAAGCTTTTATCGGTTATCTACAAACAATGCGATGAAGCGCCAACGAAATATCAACAAAAAAATGCATTACGGGACGCTGCCGTAATCGAACTGCTTTTTGCAACCGGAATAAGGATTTCCGAACTGTGTTCTCTCAAAAAAGATGATATTAATTTGCAGGATCAATGTATACTGATCTATGGCAAAGGCGCAAAAGAACGCCGGCTGCAAATTGGAAATAATGACGTAATTCATGTCCTGGAAGAATATAAAAAAGAGTTTCTTCCACAGATTCAGAACTGCAATTACTTTTTTGTAAATCAAAACGGCTGTGTCCTATCGAATCAATGCGTCAGACGGGCAATAAACAAATATGCTTCCATTGCTGCAATAGAATTGCATATTACTCCACATATGTTCCGCCACACCTTTGCTACCAGCCTGCTGGAAGCAGATGTGGATATACGCTATATCCAAGAAATGCTGGGGCACAGTTCCATTCATATTACAGAAATATATACCCACGTGGCTATGTCGAAGCAAAAGAATATCCTGACTGAAAAGCATCCCAGAAATCATTTTCATATATAGAATTTTGAGGCGATATGTGATAGGGGAAGGAGCGATCAGATACCGCCTCTTTTATTTGGTTGATAATTAAAAGTTATCAGTTAGTTAGACCTATTCACAAGTATTTATAGTAAACGAGAGGAAATGATTTATATGGAA
>CANRIM010000006.1 GCA_947630695.1 uncultured Lachnospiraceae bacterium | reverse complement strand
GATAACTTTTAATTATCTTTCACAATTTTCTTTTTTTGATAAAAGCCTTTTATATCGCCTCTACAAACGTCTTCAACGTCCTTTTTGTTTTATAATATTGACATCCTTTTGTTACCTCATCAACACAAATCAAAAGCAGCACATCCAGAAACATCTTCTCCTTATAATGCCCCAATACAGCCACGAACAAGACGCCGCAAAAAACTCTCATACATTGCATTTTATTCATATGGCTATCCTTCACTACATTTTTCTCTATTTATCTTAGATATACAAACAAATCTATTACCTAGAAAATTGCACTTCATCAGAATAAATTTGCATGTTGGAGTAACAAACCATTCATTATGTCGACTTTCTTCCTTTTTTGTCTATTAAAGTATTACTTATTAATATAAATTATTCAATGTTAAAAAACCAATTTTACTATGGATTATAATAAATTCTTGATGATAAAATATCGAGTGTCTGTGATGCAGAAAACTTGTATGCTAATTTGCCATTTAGAACTCTAATGAATATTCATGTGAGCTTTCCGACGGAGTCACTCCGGAAATGTTTCCTCAAAAAGATTGTCAAACCGATCTCCTAAAGGCGATTACTCTCATTTTATTTTTTATTCAACTAACATTTTCTTTACACCAATAATATCGGATCTGCAAAAAATCTGAATAATAGGCAAAATCCGCAGAATGAATCTCTCCATCCCGCGGATCTCATATACCATATTTTCTGCTCATTTAAAATTATAGCACCATACTCTTACTGACACTGAATTTTCCGGCGGTCTGCCTGACCGTAGACAATATAATTCACAATCTCTACCGCCCTTTCCTCTAATAACCTTTTAAGATAAACCCCGCAATCACCGTGTTTCTACAATATATGTGGGAAAGTGGGGGCGGTATCAAGGTGAAATAATTTCTGCTTAAGATTACGGCGCAGGAAGGATGAGCCCCCCTCGTATCAGGTATCGGCACGCGCGCCCAAAAGAGCGCACCTGCCATGTCGTCGGAAGGCATTTTAAATTATGCTTCGCATAAGCCTTCCTCCTCACAATGTTTGATAATACATCATATCTTCCTTCAATTCCTCTCTCAAATGAGAATATTCTATTTTTGAAAATCTCATGATTTTTCTGATATAATCCTCATCTTCTCCCTGCGCCATAAATCTCATAACCTGTTCCTTTTCTGCTCCCAGCCGTCCCGCAAAATCCCACAAAGCAATCCGGTCTTCAAAGTACATCCTTCTCGGCCGCAGATATTCTCTGACTTCTGTATCAAGCGGACCGATTTTCTGATCTAATGATAACTTTGACTCAATTCGGCATCTGCTGCTTCTGTTCTTTCTCAGTGAATCCACTTCCTTTATAATACACAGCGCAACATCCTCCCAGAAAGAGGCTCTGCCCATGTATAGCGTTTTATTTTCCAAGTATGCAATCCAGCAGACGATATAGCAATCTTCTTTGTCAAGTCCTCTTCCATTGATGAAAACAATTTCTCTGATCAGACTGTCAACCAGCCTCTCTTCATTTTTTGACATTGGTTTTATTCCTTGTATTCTTTTTTACATTGGCTTTTTTCACTATCCCTTTTACATCGGAGAGATTCGGCACCTCATCCTGCAGTACCCCAATCCATGCATTCTTTTTTTCATCCCATTCGACTAAAAACGCAGCTGGGATATGATACCCTCTGATTTCCAGTTCTCTTACAAAATCAGCATGAAACAAAGAACCGTCTGCATGAAACTTAACAATATCCGCTGCATCCGGCTTGTTTTCAAGTGCAATCTTTTTGACATCCTCCTCACGTAAAAAGCGAAACTTCATGGACGGGTTTCTTTTCTTTACATCCTGCCGCAGCTTGCCGTTCATTCTTAACTGCTTCTTTTCCGTTATTCTAAGCTGCATACCCGGATTCAAATTCGTTCGCGGCCTCTCCACAACAATCATTGTTGACAGATCGCATTCAAATTCTTTTTTCATAAATTCATTGTCCTCCTTTGTATGTTTTTTATTTTATTTTAACCAAGAAATAACAAAAAACCAGTCTTGTATGTCAGAATTATTTTTCTTATGTTTAAAGGTTCATCTGTAATATTCTATTTTAAAGTTATTCTTTTATGCCCAAAATATAAAAGGAGTATAGACTCATTTTCTATACTCCAGATTTACAAAACGAAAATTATGCATCTTCCATTAGTTCTATGACAAATTCTTCCGACCGCATCGTTTGCCTTAATTCCTATCCCCAATTCGCCTGATCCGCAATCTGTGCGTCATCACCAAAAAGAAGATCGTGGTTCTGATCACAGCGATTTTGGAATGGAGGAGGTGTTCGTTAATGACCGGATTTCAGGCTACACCATCTCCTTCAACAAAGCCTGCTCTTCTTTTGTCACTTTTAAACTAGCCATCGCTTCCTCTAAGCCCACATGAAAAGTTTCCATGACATTTATTACAGCATTCCGTAAAGTTTCCAGTCTGCCTTTACTTTCGCCTTCACGCCTTGCCCTTTCGGTCATTTGATCTACTGCTTTACACACATCAATCTCCTCCTTTTCTTCGTCTATTTCTATCTTTGTATTCGTGCAGATGCTAATCACCTGCGCCGCTTCTCTGTCCAGCCTTTTCAGGCTCGCGTTATTCGAAAGAAAATTGTTCAGTGCCTCCTCATCCTTCGAATACTTTATAAAGCCCAGCACCGATCCTAAATCGGACTGAAACTTTGCAAGATCCTCCTCGTCCATTGCAGCAGGTTCGATCAGGTTGATTTGATAATCCGCCACATATTTTTGTATGGCAGGATCCTGTATCGTCATCATCTCCTGCAAGGTTCTGGGGCCATCCCATTTCTCGGAGCCATACAAAATCACCAGTGTGATCACCGGGATCAGTTTATCTTCTTTGTAAAAGCCGGAAAGAAACTCTCCGCTATTATGACCTTTCCATTCCTTTTCACTTCTGTGCTTTTTCTCCGTCTGCCGCACCTGGACTGCATATCGCAAGAAATCGTACAGCCCGTTTTTCACCGGCTCCACGTATCGGATTTTAGATTCATTTTCTATCCCTAAAATCAGATACGCAGCTTTATCGTCAGACATCATCGTGGTCATTTTCAGCAGATCTCGTGCTTTCTCTACTGCCTTTTGATTTTCCTGATCGAACAGTGACAGGATTTCCTCCGGATCCATTTCATGCAGTTTTTCAGGCTGAATGACCTGTTGTCCTCCATAAATGAAGTAATTACAAGCATCTGCAAAAACGGTGTTGTTCTGCATATATTCTTTTGTGACTACATCGACTTTTCCCAATATAAATTACCGTCCTGTAAAAAAAATTTCAAAACATGCGCTTGTTTTGTATCCATACAATAGCATATTTCGTACATATTGTCAATGTAGTTACATATTGTTTTTTATAATCGTCAATCATGTCACAAAAAAGTATCCTCACACTATTATCTTAGCACGGGGAAATTCCCACCGTCAATGAACCTGTAGTTCAATCTTTTAGAAAATCAAAAATGCATTGGTCGCCTTATATCCCTATATCTGAAGACCAAGGCTTTACAGAGATATTAGATAACACTTATTTTTGCGAAAACGGACATTTGCATATATTGGAAAATTTGCAAATAATAAATAAGCGGGGATTTGCGCTATGGAAAGATAAATACAAATGGGGATTTGCGCTATACTTTCTTTGAAAGGGCGGTGATATATTTGAACAGGCCGGTATTTAAAAGAAAAATATACGATGAGATACTTGAATGGAAGGAGAATCACAGTGATAAATATGCACTCCTCATAAAAGGAGCCAGACGCGTCGGAAAGTCAACGATTACAGAAGAATTTGCCAGAAATGAGTTCAGATCCTATATTTTGATTGATTTTGCTCATACAAACAGGGCAATCGAAACGCTGTTTGATGATATGTATAATCTGGACTTTTTCTTTCTGCAGTTACAACAGCTGACCGGTACCAGATTATATGAGAAGGAGTCTGTAATCATATTCGACGAAGTACAGTTGTTACCAAAGGCCAGACAGGCAATAAAATATCTCGTCGCTGATGGAAGATACAAATATATTGAAACAGGATCCCTTTTATCAAAGAAGAATACAAAAGACATACTGATTCCAAGTGAGGAACATAAGATATCTATGTACCCCATGGATTTTGAAGAATTTTTGTGGGCTATTGGCGATGAGATATCAGCTGATACGATAAGGACCCTTCTTCAAAATGGAAAGGCTGCCGGAAACGCTATGCATAGAAACCTTATGCGGGTTTTCAGACTGTATATGCTCATCGGCGGAATGCCGCAGGCGATAGAAACCTATATTGCGCAGAATAATTTGCAGGCTGTCGATGAAGTGAAAAGAGAAATCGTAGATCTGTATGAAGAAGATTTTACCAAGATAGACGGAACCGGGCTTGCCGGAGATATCTTCGATGCTATCCCCGCAAATCTCAGCGGTAATGCGTCAAGATATGTTCTGGCAAGTGCAAAAGAGGGAATTCGTTCTAAACAGGTTCGTGAACTGATCCCTGATATGCTTCGTTCCTACACTGTGAATATTGCGTATCATGCAAATAATTCCGGTGTCGGTATGGCATTGGAAAAGGATGCCGGACGATATAAGTTATTTACATCAGATGTAGGCTTGTTTGTGACACTTGCATTTAAGGACAAGGACTATACGGAGAATGTAATTTATAATAAGCTGCTTTCAGACAAATTAGATGTAAATCTGGGTTATGTATATGACAGTCTTTCTTTCACTCGGCGGAGCCTTTCCTGGCTTTCCGTTCCCATCAACCGTAAGAAACAAGCTTCAAATAATTATTCAACGTCGTGCCGCTGATCTCATACACTGCCTGCGCACCGCTATCCTTGTCGAATATGTATTGCTGGACGGAGGGATTGCTGTATCCTGCCGCCACATAGACATGCAGACGCACCTGTGCACCGTTCGGGATATTGGAATCCTTCGCAAGATCTACCGATCGCTCACCATACTGTAAAATGTCGCGGTATCCTGGCGTGTACCAGCTTTTCCACTCACCGGCGAAGCTGATGTTTCCCTGTCCGTCGGTATGGCGCTCGCGGTATTCAATCACGATCTGGGCGACAAACGCCCCGTCGTTTTGGAGTTTCAAGTAACGTAATGTATTCATGTTCTGCCTCCTTACATCAATGTCAGCGCATATTGATACAGACTGTCAAATTCCGCATCGAAAAGCGGAGAACCGGAATAGAGGATTTCCTTTCCGGAAACAGAAACGTAGGCATTCAGTCCGACTGCCGTCACGTTGTCGTCGAGTACCCACGCGCCGCCCGAAGCGCCCGCGCCCATCTTGCTTCCGAACATTGCCCAATGCCCATAGATCGGGACAATAAGTCCTTTGACAAACATCATCTGCGCACCGTCAAAATATGCGGTCGGATAGCCCATCGAGGTGATCTGCTTATCCCGGATTCTGGTGTCGGTGGTGTAGCGCAGAGGTGTGGCAATCTTAGAAGGCTTGTCCAAAATTGCGATAGCGTAATCATACTTTTCGTTCTTGGTCTGATACCAGTTTTCACGAAGCGCCACAGTTTTGAAGGTAAAATCCTCGGAGGAAAGTTCGCCCGTATAGTCGAGTTCAAAAACGTAATTCTCGCCAATACTGCCGGAATCCTTATCTTGAATACAATGTGCTGCCGTCAGGAGCATATTGTTTTTCATAAAGATGTTGCCACTGGCGACAAAGTCTTTGCCATTCATGGAATAAAACAGCTTCCCGCCTGTGGTGAATGGCATTTCGGCAAGATTCGCTTCTTTTGGGTCGGTTGGCGGCGGCGGTGGCGGCGCGTTGTCCGCACTGGGCATTCCCTGTGAAATGGGCGCTCCGCCTATGACCGGAGTCGCCGCTTTCTTTCGTTCCGGTGTCCAGTAAGCGCGGATATCTTGGGGCGAATTGTCGATGCTGCCAAGCTGCATCGGCATAAACCGTCCGCCGTTTGGATTGTTATTCATCTGCGTTCCTCCTCGTTAATGTATCGGCATGCGCACCCAAGGCACACCTGCCATGTCATCGGAAGGCATTCCAATTATGCTTCGCATCAGCCTTCCGACTATATAAGTGTCAGTACATAGTTATAGAGCTTGTCGAATTCCGCATCGAATTTAGGGGAACCCATATATGCTCCACCTTTGGCGGTGGTTCCACCAAAAGAATTCAGTCCGACAACCGTTTCGCCATCCTCCAGCACCCACGCACCGCCGGAAGCCCCGTTTGACAGCTTTCCGCCGCGGATCATCCACGCGTCAGCTCTTTCGCTGACTGTACCGCTTATGTACATCATCTGCGCACCGTCAAATATATCTGTGGGATAGCCCGACGCCGTTACTGTTCTTCCGAGAAGGTTCTCGATCCGATATTGCAGCGGCTTTTCGACAGTGGAGTCACGATTCAGAATAGCGATGGCGTAGTCCCATTTGTTGTCCTTTTCGGTGTACCAGTTCTCTTTGAGCGCTACCGTTCTGAACGTGAAATCCTCCGTGGACAGTTCGCCCGTGTAACACCGCTCGAACACAAAGTTTTCAGCGAGATGACCCGTGGTGTCCTCCTGCACACAATGGGCCGCCGTCAGGAGCAGGTTGTTTTTCATAAAAATATTGCCGCTGGCGACGTAGTCTACGCCGTCGAGGGTGAAAAAGAGTTTTCCACCTGTGATAAAGGGCATTTTGCTCATATCCGCCTGCTTAGGGTCGGTTGTGGGAGCGGCATTCGCACCGTCTGACGGTGGCACGTCAGGCATATTTGCCGTGTTCGCTCCCGTATCGTCTCTATGCACAGGAATCGCCGCCTTCTTGCGCTCCGGCGTCCAGTACGTCCGAACATCCTGCGGTGATTTGTCGAGGGTCTGACGTTGAAATGTGAGAAAATCATTGTCGCCTGTGGATGAAATCATTGGAAGCCCTCCTTTGAATTGTTTTTTATTTACAGCTAAACGCCGTCGCCTGTATGATCATTTTTCGCTTGACTTTAATTCCTGCACTGCTTCATCCAGTTCTTCACTGTATGCCCCCGTGATTTCCTCATGGTCCAGATACAGGATGGCCTCCTTTGTATTGACCACATCTGCATACATTCTTATCTTTTCCATTTTTATACAATATCATATAATTTACATATTGTCAACATCGTCACTTATCAATATTTATATCGTAGTGTAAATGTAATCATCGCAGCTGCCAATGTATCCATATTCCCAAAAATATAAGAAACTACAAAGATACCCATTTTTCAACCTGTATGAAATTTTAAGCTTGAGTTTTTATTTGAAGGCTGATTATACGCTGGAAATGACTATAGAAAGTGTTTCTGCTTAATATACCAAACGCGGCTTTATAATATAAATAGAGGGCCGAACCTAAAAATAGCTCGCCCTCTGGCAATTTATCAAAAATCTTGTATCCATTTTTTGAGTTTATGCAAACTTTAAAACATTCTCTTAAAAGATTACACTCACCTTTTTTTACAGCTTTGACTGATTTCTTAATTAGAAATCCTGTACAGGGTAAACAATTATCCTTTACGATTTCTTAATTTCACTTTTTGATATATTTCTATAGCAATATCATTCTTGAACAAAAACAAAATCAAGTAATATCCGATTGCTGACAATACACATCCAACCAAGACTTTTCCCAATGTCATGCAGACACCGCCAGATTCCATAAAGTAATTGACCATCTTACAGATTGCTGCAACCATACAGCAACCTCCAAGGAGCGTTATAAAATCCTTTTTGGAAATTATCCTGAATGCTTTCAAAGTGTCCTTTGCAAAATGCGATTGAATCATTAAATTGACCATTTCGGCAATGACAGTAGTAACCGCAGCACCAGCCATTCCTAATTTCGGAATTAAGAATATATTCAATACAACATTCAACACTGCTGAAACTAAAGTCGCGATAAGACAGTATTTTTCCTGGCGGTTAATGATCAGCATTCCATTTGTAAATACTGATGCCAAAAGAGCAAAAATCAAAGCAAGCATCAAAATCCTAAAGGAGAAGGTACCGGAAAGATACTCCGTTCCCCCTACAATATAAATAACGGAATCACTAAATATTGTAAAACCGACAGCAATTGGAAAAGTCAGAAAAATCAAGTAATTCATGATTTTTTTGATATATGTTCGGTATATTTCGTCATTTTGACCTTTTAAGTATGCCAGTCTCGGCACGGTTACGGTAACGATGGAATTGATAAATTGCTTCAGCATGTTATAAAGTTTTGACGCAAAACTATAGACTCCCACCGTCTCATTGGAACAGTAGAATCCCAGCATGGTGATGTCGCTATTCACATATACTGTAGTAGCAAGCGAATTCACAAATAATATAGCAAGCGGCTTCATGTAGTGACAAAAATCAGATTTGATCCGTATCTTTAGTCTGACATATCTTCTGACATATGCCAAATTGACTAAGTTACCGCCAAACGAGGCAAGCATAAGGAGAAAACAATAAATTGCCGTATCGCCCGGGGTCTTTACGAGAAAAAGAATACATATGAGCGACAGGACCTGTAATGCAATGTACCGTAATGCTATATATAAATAATCCTCATATATAATATTGATCCAGTCCACACCAATAGCCGTCAGCAAAAGGCTTACGCTTTGAATTGCAATTAAAACGGAACAATCTCTTATTTTTGCATTGCAAAAAATGAGCACTCCTAAAATAATATAGGCTGCTGCTGTCGTCATCAAATTAATACTTAACAAGTCTGATGCAAGTGAAGAAATCCCTTCGCGGTCATCTCTGATCCGTGCGCCTTCCCGTACCGCATAAGTATTGATTCCAAAGGTAGATAACAGTAAAAAGTAGCTGACAATGGTAAAGGAAAATGAATATCTGCCATACTCACTGCTTCCAAGGACTCTGGAAACATATGGAAAAGTAATCAGCTGGAAAATCAGCGCGGATGACTGCCTGACGGCATTCAATAACGTGTTTAGTTTTACCGATTTTTTCGCCCCACTCATGTCATCATAACCATCCTTCATCCTCTCATCTCTCAACAGGACTTGAATCCTCCCTGCAAGTTACTACAAACTTATTTAAGAGTAGAATCATACACAGCATGATGCATGTAGCGACCGAAATATAGGTTACACTGTACTGAAGGATGGATGAACTAATAATCCAATAATAGAAATATCCATATACCAACACCCATATGGCAGCCCGGCTTCCCTGTTTATACTTAATTTTTTTGAAATATAGCCAGGAAAACAGCATTGCCACCAATATCGTAAAAACATACATTCCAAAGAAGCCAAAATCATGCAATGGCCTTCGAAAAAAAGTATATACATTACTACTGCCCATACCCATAGATCGAATTTCCAGATTATAGGAGGTTGATACATCGCACAATCCCAAGAAGTGCAGTACTTTAATCACAGAAAAGAGGCTTTCCTCCCCGATCATTTTTCTGGAAACAGGGTTTGCGACATACAGATTGAAAAGCTGGATGGAAGAACCCAAATATACGGATACATAATCAAATAAGGTCGCGGACGGTTTTCTGCCCAGAAGCTCTGCTGAATAATAAAAAGCGGGGATTCCTGCAATCAGTGCTATGACACCATTTTTTATATATTTCCATGATAAATTCCGGTTCCATCCTTTCTTTTGATGCCACACGATATAATATTCAATTAAAAATGCGCTTGCAAGCATTAGTATTCTGGTTCTTCCCGCAGTCATAATAGAAGGGAAGACAGACACTGCCATAATAAAAATGTGCTTCATCTGTTCTGCACGTTTTCCTTTTTTCCAGATCAGGTTATTGACAAAAAGAAAGGATGACAAATAACCGGAAGCATATACGATTTTGATTAATTGGCTCATTACTCCTGTATCTACAGTTCCTCCCGTTGCAATCAAATCTGCGTTTTGCAAATTACGATTCAATGCAAAAATCTGACTCAAGTTTGATGACAAACCTCCTTCACTCGATTGGATAAGGCTTATCAAACTCCAGGCACAGACCAGGAGGTCAAAAATAATCAGTACATTTAATTTCCATGGTTTTACCTCATAAATTACCGTTTCTGTACTGTTCCCACTGCGAACCTTTCCTCGCAACTGTCGGCAGAAAAAATAACGGTAGAAAACCTCTCCTACGATAAAAGCCAAAATTCCGGTTGTTATCAGAAATGCTGCTTCAAAACTGTAATGGATATCCCATTTTCTAGCATTAATAATAGCTACCGATGTGCTTAAGAGAAACATAATGCACATCATGACAGATGGAGCCATAATATCTTTCCCACTTAGAGAAAATGCCAGCAAAAACAGAAGTATTTCTACTAACAGTAAAACAATTAGTCCACTCATAATGTTATCTCTTCTTCTTTATTATTTTCATGTAATTTAATAAACTTTTCGCACGAGGCCAGCGAGCATTTGTTTACAAATACTGATTTTTGATATCTCGTCTGATAGGTCAGATCTGTGGAAACATCTTCATGGTGTGAAATATGTATTTGTGGATCATATAAAAATACCATTTTTTCTTTCATGCCCAGATAATGCAGAATGTAGGATTCAAAATACATAAACGTTCCATTGTAAAAGCACTCTTCATGACCTTCAATGAATTTTCTGGAAAACACGTAAAAAGCGCCATGGAGAACTTTTCCAGTCTGTGCCATGGAATAATTCTTATGTGAATCATCCGCCTTTTCAGGAATAGATCGGAATAGCCGATATTTTAGCCAGATAGCCCATCTCAGCTTGTTTTTTAGAAGAAGGATTCGGCGCTTCCTCTTCAGTTCCTCCAAGGTAAAATTCGTTTCCCTTTGAGGATTTTGATGTGAGGATGTTTTCGTAGAATAAATATCCGGTCCCAGAACATCAAAAGCATAGGTTCTATATGACCTGTCCACCAATTGGGCAAAATCATCCTGTTCAATTAAGGTGTCACTGTTAAGGACAACGATAAAGTCCGGATCTGATTTTCTAGCAGCCTGATACCCCAGATTATTCCCTCTGGCAAACCCGAGATTGTCCCTGCTTAGGATTACATCTGTCTCCGGATCCAGCTGATATTTTCTTTGAATCTCCATTCCGGAATTATTTGGCGAAGCATTATCCACGATGATGATTCTTTTTTCCTCTGTCACATGTAATTTTATGGATTCTATGCACTGAATCGTTTCGTCCGCTGCCTGATAATGCAAAATCACAAAAGCGATCATTTAAATATCCCCTCTATTTCATTGTATTGGTCTCTGCCTATCGTTCGATACTGATATTTTTGGTTTATAGCTTCAAAATATTTTCTATAACTGCTCAGAAAACAGCGCAATTGCTCTCCCGTCAATTCGTCCATATCACACACATGACGGTTTCTCTTCCGGATACTTTTCAGACATTCATCCAAATCCACATTCAAATAGATTACTTCCGTATGAATCATGCACTCTTGTAGGACATCCAGCAGACCAAAAACCTTCTCCATTGGAAAATTATAGTTTACAGCGAAAGATACTACCTGATGAACGATTCCCTCATCCACATAAATTACATTACGTCCGGACCACCGGTAACCAAACGCAAGCATCGCCAGCTTATTTATATAATTAGATTTCTTACGGGTGAAAAAGGATGCCTGTTCCGGAATATCTTTCAAAGCACCTTTTATTTTTCTCTTTAATATAAGAGAAGAAGGCATCCATACAGCCGCTTTTTTGGCAATCCTTATGAAAAATGCCAAAAGTTTACTCCCATCCTTCCTGTCATTGATTCTACTTCCATTCAGCTGTTGGATCAGGAAGGACTTTCCCGCGCCCGGAAGGCCGCAGATTTCTACAATCATTTCGTATGGTCCCTTCTTACATATTTCGATCTGTTTCCTGTATCTGTGAGATGAGTTGGTTTAAAGGCACATCCGGCTGGTATGATTTAGCAAATTCCAGACAATTTCGTTTTATTTCTCCTATTTCTTTTTGATGATCTATCATCCAATTGATTCCATCATCCAAAGTCTCAGCTTCACCACTTGGATATAAGATACCATTATATCCATTCACAATCATTTCGCGATTGCATCTCCAATCCGTCGCTATAACCGGCACTCCTGCAAAAAAACTTTCTGTAATGGTTCCGGCATTGCCTTCCCCCTTCCAATGCGTAGGAAATAATGTCGCGTAAAAACGCCGGAGCGTATTTACTGCTTGGTCAGGAGGAACCGTTCCGCAATATTGAATGTCAGAATCGAAGGAATTCATAATTTCTTCAAAGCGTTTCCGGTAATCTTCTCTAATCGGACCATAGATTTCCAATCGGCAGACACTTCGGTGATTTCTCGTGTTAATTCGCCTGACTGCGTGAATGGCGTCTTCAATCCCCTTCTCCTGACACACCATTGAAAAAGTGCAAAATGGAAAAGGCTCTGAAAAACTCTCATTCAATTCATCTGATTTCAGCGGTTCCATTCGTCGAAAATTGCGGAATATCGCTACATTGTGAACCCCACTCTGCTCTAATTCTCTTTTCAACAAATCAGTTTCAACCAAATTGCTTTGAAATGAATTCAAATATTTCCGATATCTTGGATACCTCTCCACCTCCATCGCCAGATTACCGCCGTTCACAACATGGTATACATTCTTTTTGAAAACTACAGCAAAAACAAAAAGCAACGGGAAAAAGAATTTTTTTCCATTTGTAGACAGCATAACTATGATATTCTTTGTAGCTATCAAAGCAGATACTGACCGAATCAGTAATTTCAGTGGATGATCCGTCCGTAGGGAAGTGTCTACTTTTACGATATCCCAATCTGTACGTACAGATAATTCGTTGTACAGGTTTACTGTCTTTACAATTTGGCCATCTGCACTGACACCTGTTCGGCCAAAGTTCCCAATGATGACTATTTTTTTCACGCCATGTCTCCCTTTTATCCACGGTTATCAAGTTCCGCTATCATTCCATCATATTTCTTCGTAGCTGTAAAACCAACATATATCTTTCCGTTGCTTTTGCCGATATCCGCAAAGCCATATTGGAAATATGTCGGGTTGAACCCATCCTTTTTATCCGAAATAATTTTATGAAGCTTCAGATTTTCGTCCAATTCATATACCACGGCTTCATTTGCGTGTATCCCGCCCTTGTTGGGTTCAACCGTAGTAGAAAAGAATAATCGGTTTTCCTCGGAGGTATATCCATGTATCACGCTGCTACTAAGATCGTATAGGGCAATTCTTTCAGTTGAACCATTTTCTTTTACGCCGACCCTATAGAGTTTGTTTTGTTCATATTCAGAATCAGTCGCATATATAATGCAATTTCTTCTGGGTTGCAACACACAGCATCTCGATTTTTGATCGCCCCCAACATATTTGCTTACATCTATAAAATTATTTTCTGCCTTCCAGATAAAGCTTTCTTTATCAGCATCACCTGTCAGTATATAAACACAATCTCTATATAGATCCGGCACAATCCCATGGATATGACGAATCGTATTTGGAGGAAAGGAATATACTACTTTCCATTTTCCGTTCCTGTTTGACCAGATATTTACAGATGTTCTTTCTGCGTTTGAAAAATATTCGCCAAAGCATACTTGATCATCAAAGCCTTTCATTCCTTTAATGTATGTTAACCCAAGCGGCGCTTTCATTCCATTCCTGAATGCAAGTTCTTTTCGCGGCTTTCTGTCTGCATAACTATAACTATATAAACCGCCTGATACAGCATAAAATATTTTGTCATCACAAACGACGAATGCCCGTATATTCGTACGAAGCAACCGCTGGAAAAGCCGTATATTTATCAAGATACGTTTCCAAAAAGGGTATTCAATACGAAATACATACTGCTCCTTTCCTTGTATATATTTATAAAATTTACTTTTTCTTTGGATATATAGGCACTCTTCATTTCCTGTGATCAAATGGCCTCTTATTTTTTTTATCTTGCCCACAATTTCACCCATACACTTCCACTACTTCTTGCCTCCAATTTCATTATCATTCCATCTCATTTTCCAGAATATTCGCAATCCGCCTGCAGGCATGCCCATCCCCATAGGGATTGGAGGCCCTGCTCATGCGGCTATACTCTTTTCCATCGTCCAGAAGAAGTTTCATGTTCTCATAAATCTGCTTTTCATCCGTTCCTACCAGTTTTAGCGTACCTGCCTTAAGCCCCTCCGGCCGTTCTGTTGTATCGCGCATAACCAGAACGGGTTTCCCGAGTGTGGGGGCCTCTTCCTGAATGCCGCCGCTGTCAGTAAGGATCATGAATGCCCTTGACATAAAATTATGAAAGTCCAGCACATCCAAGGGTTCTATAAGATGTATCCTGTCACAACCGCTCAATATTTCTCTCGCGACATTACGCACCTCCGGATTCAAATGAATCGGATAGATTACTTTCACATCTTCATATTCTTCTATAATACTGCGTATTGCGCTAAACATCCGGCGCATGGGCTGCCCAAGATTCTCTCGGCGATGGGCTGTCAGCAGAACCATTCGGAACCCCTTTGCCCACTCCAACTCCGGGTGCGTGTAAGAGTCCCTGACTGTCGTGCGCAAAGCGTCAATTGCTGTATTACCTGTCACAAAGATACGATTCTCCCATTTGCCCTCCCTTATAAGATTTTCTCTTGCATTTTCCGTTGGCGCAAAGTGATATCTGGCGATACTCCCGACTGCCTGCCTATTGAACTCCTCCGGATATGGCGAAGACAAGTCATAGGTACGCAGCCCTGCCTCAACATGACCGACAGGTATTTGTAAATAGAAACATGCAAGTGATGTTGCAAATGTAGTGGTGGTATCTCCGTGCACCAAAACAACATCTGGTTTTTCTTCTTCCAAAATCGATCTGATACGTCCCAAAATTTCAATAGTAATATCAAATAGCGTCTGCCCCTGCTTCATAATTGCAAGATTATGATCCGGCCGCACTTCAAAAATGTCTAAAACCTGTGACAACATTTGCTGATGCTGTCCAGTCACGCATACAACTGTATGGAACTTCGGCCGTTTTTGCAGTTCCTTTACAAGCGGACACATCTTAATCGCCTCCGGCCGTGTACCAAAAACAAGCATTACTTTTTTCATGCCATATTCCCCCAACTCACTTCTTATATTCGGTATGTACATCTCAGGGACAAATCTTTCGTGTATCAAGAATTTTTTTCTCCTTTAAGCAGATTTATAAATGCCTTGTTAAATATGATATACCCCTGACAAATCACAGATATTATGACAATCAAGAATCACCTTACCATTAAGTTTATCCATATTCTCTTTAATCTCATTGTGCTTAACCATAATAACCACAAAATCTATAGCATTCAGAAACGCATCTAGGCTATGATACTGATTAGCCACAACATCTTTCTCAATGAATGGATCATATACTTTAAGACCGGTTGCAAGATGTCTCTCTTGACTTTCTAATAACTGAAGAGTAGGACTTTCTCTCATGTCATCTACGTTCTCTTTATAGGTCAGACCATAAAGTCCAACTCTGCTTATATCAGTCATACCCTTTTCTCTCATAATTTCGTAAATGCGGTTAAGAACAAAATCAGGCATACCATCATTGGTCTTCATAGACTCATCAATAACCTTCGCAAGTGAAGGATAATCACCTACAAGGAACCACGGATCAACAGAAATACAATGACCCCCAACACCCGGTCCGGGCTGAAGAATATTGACGCGGGGATGCATGTTACAGATCTTAATAATCTCATAGACATCCAAATTATCATGACGGCAAATTTTCGCCAGTTCATTGGCAAATGCGATATTCACTGCGCGGAATGTGTTCTCCACCACCTTGGTCATCTCTGCAGTCTTGATATCAGTAATAACAATTTCTCCCTGACAAAATGAACTATATAACGCCTTTACTTTCTCACCGATAGCCCTATTATCAGCACCAATCGTACGATTATTGTGAAGAAGCTCATATACCATGTTACCGGGAATGATACGTTCAGGCGCATGTACAAGATTAATGTCTTCTCCAATCACAAAGCCCGCTGCCTTAATTTCAGGTCTCACAAACTTCTCAATCGTTCCGGGGGATACCGTCGATTCTATAACTAATGTCGCTCCTTTTGGTGCAACCTTCAA
Source organism: uncultured Lachnospiraceae bacterium (assembly GCA_947630695.1). Classification (GTDB taxonomy): domain Bacteria; phylum Bacillota; class Clostridia; order Lachnospirales; family Lachnospiraceae; genus CANRIM01. Next base: position 65,118 of record CANRIM010000006.1, on the reverse strand, counting down.
AACATCCCTTACAGCAGCAATTACATAGCGTGCATCTACCTTTTTGCTGAATTTATCATAGGGAGTCGGTACTGATATGATATACATATCTGTTACCTGATACTCTGTCGCAAACTTAATCCCAGACTTCAGCGCATCTTTAAATAGTTCATCAAGTCCGTCTTCTTTAAATGTCGTCCTCCCAGCATTAAGCGTTGCCACAAGTTCCTTATTGTAATCCGTACCTATAACTTCTAATCCATGTGTGCTCATCATGAGAGCAGTAGGAAGTCCGATGTAGCCAAGTCCAATTACATTAATCATTTTCGCTTTCTCCTTCAGTTATATTTATTTTCGTTTTTATACTTTTCCCTGCTTTACATTTGACTATCAAACACTTTGTATCATCTTCTTTCAAGTAATATAAGCTTCTCTTTGCTGGTTGTATTTCCATCCCCTCACAACAGATCATGCATAGCTCTTTTCCCTCATAGGAAAGTATTGCCTTGTTCCCTTCCATCCGAACTGCGCAGAGTGTATGGTATCGGATTTCAAAATCCATATTAACCTGATCTATGATCTCATAAGATGATTCGATTTGTTTAATCTTCCTTATATGCTTATACTCATTTGCAGATATGGTTGTTCCTTCGAAACTAGTATCATCACATTTGCCAAGTTTCCTTTTGCTCCAGCCATAAATCATGAATGGTCCTTCAGTGTTCATCTGACATCTGCCATCTATCACAGCAGTATTATGATTTACATTTTTTCTCAGTTTTTTGCCCTCTTCGACAGCATAGGAATATGTTCCTGCATCACAAAGGACATTGACACCTTTTACCCATAAATCTATATGATTCTGGTCCATGTCTCCTGGTCTAGAATGATAATCATTAGACACTATCATCATCCAAGACTTGTCACTGCGTATCGTAAATAATCCTGCATCAAAGAACTGTGATGAAACTTTGGCTGCTGTCTCATATGGAAAATGATCAAGTTTTTTTCCATCGGAAAACCAAATCAATTCTTCTTGATGTTTTCCATCACCTAACAACTGCCTTCCGCTTGTCAAAGCAAATATGGTATTAATAACAGGCCGAAAATCACGATATTCACAGGACGTCACAGGAAATACTAATGCTCCATCATTGGAACCATAATTTGGCATATCTCCAGATTCATCCAGACATTGATACATCAAGAATGCCGCATTTTTTATCTTATTCTTACTGTTTTTGCTTAGTTCTCTTCCTTGTCTCTTACTAATGCATAAAACACACTCCAAATCTTGCAAAGCCAGTCTTTGATAGTTAAAACTAAACTGCTTATACCCACCATCAGCTGTAAACTGCTCGTCTATTACTTCATCCAACAGTTTGTATGCCTTATCAAGTTGTTTTTCATCTCCACTACACCACGCACCAACAATCATCCCCATAAGTTCAGATATTGTGTGATTGTTTTTTATACATTTATAGGCATAAAAAAAATTGCTAAGCACTTTTTTATAGCACCTATCAACAAGTCTCTTGACATTTTCTGTATCGACAGGCACTGTGACTCCAGACTTTTTAAAAACCGTGTATGCCAGAAGTACATTTACCATTCTCAAACTGCACTCCTGACTGCATTTGAAATTTGCTCCAAAGCCGTACGGATTCTTCTCTAGCCAATCCTTTAATTGTAAACTGAATGCCCTGTAATACTTCTCATTTCCAGTTAGAAGATACGCGCGTGAAAGAGTAATAAAATGTGAGAATCTAGATGCCTCCCATATTACTTTTATATCTCCCCGATCTTTGTCAAAATCAGGAATCCTATACCATTCAAGATTCTCATCACATCGTTTTCCTGTAAGTGGATTCAGTTGCCAATCAATAGGATTTCCATAATTTAGTTCCATTGATGAAAAACCCATAATAATTCCATTACAAACTTTATCCGCACACTTTATTAAGGATTCTTTTTCTTCCTGACATAATTTATTTTGAAGAAAAAGCTTAAGGTATGGGATATCTACTTCAAACAAATCCAGTTTTTCAGGAAAGACCGTCTTCTTTTCATAGAACTTCTCAGTGACAGGAATAGCCTTCATTGACTTAAGCTTTATGCTATAGAGTGTTCTGTTAATTGCCCACTTCACACCGTATTCACTTAACACCGACTTTATCATCCTTGCGTTTAACATCAGACCACACTTTCAATTGCTTTAATCAATTTCTCAGTCAGCGCACTGAAATCAAAATCTTCCGCTCCATTACTGGCATTCTTTCCTATCTTGTCTCTCTCTAAAATATCCATATCATGGAATCGCATGATTTGTTCAGCAAGAGCCTCCGGCGTATCTTCGTCAAGCTCTACACCACAGTTGTATCGTTTGATGATGGAGTATCCCATGTGAACGGTAGAAATAATTGGTTTACCACTTGCCATATATTCGAACAACTTATTAGAACTGTTTCCACGTGTCCAGTTGTATTGACTTTGCGCATAATTAAGCATATTAATTGAGGATTTGCTTAAAATATAGGGAATATATTTTCTCTCTACCGATCCCTTCATTTTCACATTGTCTATGTGTTCTTTTTCAATTCTTTCTTTCAAGTCTTTAAATTGATCTCCCGTGCCAAAAATAAGGAACTGAATATCCTCGTAGCCATCCTTTTCTCTAAGTAACAACGCCGTGTCCAATAAATTTCCAACATTATTAACAGATCGAATCGTTCCTGCATAGGTTACATTGAATTTATTGCAATTTACATCTATGTCATCATATACAAATTCTTTGGCTCGTTTATTAAACTCTTTTACATCAACTCCATTGTTTATGTAGTGACATTTTTCTAAGTCAATGTTACCTCCCTGCTCTTTAGTCCATCTTCTTTCTTTTAAGTAATCTGTATCTCCTTCCTTTGTAAAAATAAGTGCATTTGCTTTTCTATAAATCCAATATTCTCCTGCAATGAGTATGCGTCCAAGGAGGCTTGTCTCTTTGGTTTTTCCAAATTGAAAAATCGCTTCTGGCCACAAATCTCGAATTTCACAAATGCAAGGAATTTTCATTCTCTTTGCGATTTGTATTCCAGCAACCATTGTAAGTGGATGGACTGAGGAAGCAACAATTACATCTGGCTTTCCATTTTTTTTCGCATATGCTTTAGAAGATGGAAATAAATTCCTATAGAAGGCTATCCAGCTTCTTATCCGTCGAATCCCATTTCCCTTTGATGTGTTTGTTTTTACAAAGACAAACGGAATATTATCCGTTTTTTTGATTCCATACTTCTTGTCACCCAGATCAATAATCTTGTCTGCAAAGAATTCAGCAGAAGTAAACACTGTAACTTCAAAACCTCTCCGATTTAATTCTCTTGCAAACCAATAATGTCTGCCTGCCTTATCCATAAACATTGCTGTTGCATAATGATTTATCAGCCATACTTTCATATTGATCTACTCCGTAATGATATTATGTATGCCATCTTGTTCTACACATCTAAACAGGAATGGTAATCCGAACAACACTCTTCTTGTATAGTTACATCTGCTGGCAAAGAAAACATACCTGATGCAAAAATAACTTTATCTCTTATTTAGAAACCATCCTGTCCGTCCCCATAAACGCTCCCATCGTTGCTTCTCCTTCAGCACTGATCCCTTCATGCTTCAGTACAGTTGCAACCGTTTGGAAAATAATTTTCCAGTCTCCTAAAAAAGTAATGTTATCGACATATTTAACGTCCCAGTCAAACTTTTCTTCCCACGTGATGGCGTTTCTGCCATGCACCTGCGCCAGTCCTGTAAATCCCGGCCGCACCTCATGTCTGCGCGCTTGATGTTCGTTATACCTTGGGAGATATTCAACCATCAAAGGCCGTGGACCTACGACGCTCATATCTCCTTTTAAAATATTAATTAATTCAGGAAGTTCGTCCAAAGATGTTGATCTTAATTTTTTTCCAAAATTTGTAAGTCTTACCTCATCCGAAAGCAGCTTTCCATTCTCATCGCATTGATTTGTCATGGAGCGAAATTTATATAATTTAAAGATTTTTCCGTTTCGTCCCGGCCTTTCCTGCGCAAACAACACCGGACTGCCAAGCTTTATTCGAACCAAAATGTCCGTGACCAGCATCACCGGCGAAAGTATAATAAGCGCTAAAAATGCACACAATAAATCCTGCGGACGCTTGATATATTTCTCATAGATTCCCTGTTTGTGCAAATTGTTCTCCTACTCTATATTCATCAAATTAATAGCAACAATACATTGCTCCGTTATCTATCTTTGATAGTGGTGCCTATGATCTCCAAAATCTGCTCTCTTCCCTGTTCTTCCTCCAAATAAAAGTGATCTCCCTTCATCTGCCAAAAGCTTACATTCTTTCCGTACTCCTTCCACTTCTCCATCACTTCATATCGCATCAGCGTATCTTCCCTGCTATACAAAATCACCATCGGCACATCCAATATCTCTGCAGGTACATATCTGTACTCTGACAGGATCCTGTAATCATTTTTAATGAATGGAAAAATGATTTCCTGAAATACCTTTGTATTTCTTTGTTTTTCCGGAAGACGCTCATAATCGATGATGTACTGCATCAAAGTATCATCGTTCCGGTACTTTTGATAACGATTGACATCCAGACACGCCGGAGGCTCACATGCCGAAATAAACAGAACATCCGGTTTTTTGACCAGCTTTTGCGTAACCAGCCATGCAACCAATCCACCCATACTGTGCCCAAAGAGTGCAAACTGTTCTGTCTGAACACATTTCATCTGCTCGATTACATCATCGGCCAGCGCTTCGATACTTTCCGGTAAGGGTTCCTGATACCGAAACCCGTGACCGCTGTAATCGATTCCATGAAACCGAAAATTCGTATGCTGCCATTGTTTGTAAATCAGGGAGCTCCCTCCGGCAAAAGGCAGGAGGAATACCGTCTTTTCATTCCTCATAACACACGTTTTAATCTTTCAGAATGTAGTCTTCCTTCAGTTTTTTCCGGTCAATCTTCCCGTTATCGTTATAGGGAAATCTCTGTAACTGATGATATACGGTTGGTACCATATATTTGGGAATCACATCCAACAGATAGTCCCTGATTGCTTCCTCGCTCACATCTCCCTGGTAAAACAGGACGATCTGCTTCTTTTCCGAATCATAAGAAGCGCATACATTCGTTATGGCCTGATTTCCCATCGCCGCTGCTTCGATTTCCCCCAGTTCTATGCGGTATCCGGAATGTTTGATCTGAAAATCCTTTCTCCCCGCAAAGACCAGTTCTCCACGCTCGTTGTAGTAAACCAGATCCCCCGTCAGATACATTTTCTCCCGGTAGTGCTTACAAAGCGGATTAATCACGTACTTTTCATCCGTCTTCTCTGTATCATCCCAGTAACCTGCCGACAGAGAACTTCCATAAACGCAAAGTTCACCCTGTACGCCAATCTGTGACGGATCGATACAGTTTCCGTCGTCATCCAGGACAAGCAAGCCTGTATTCTCACAGGCTTTTCCCAGCGGAAGCGTCTCATTGTCATTGAACGCCCGGTCAACGATATAATAGGTACAGTTTACCGTGGCTTCCGTCGGACCATAAACGTTCGCGATGGTTTTCAGATTCGGCAGATGCCGTTTCCAGTAATTCAGCTGTTTCACCGGCATGACTTCGCCGCCAAACATGATCAGTTCCACCTCATCCAGTGCAATGGAACTTAAGATATCGAAATTCGCTACGTTCACAAATGCCGAAGGAACCCAGTAAAGGAAGTTGATATGTCGTTCCTTAATAAACTGCATGGCTCTGGCAGGAAATGCAAAATATTTCGGCGGAATAATTCCCAGCGTCGCTCCTGTTTTCAAGGTTGCATAAATATCCTGTGTGGAGATATCAAAATAAAAGGGTGACTGGCTGCCCATAATAGTTTTATCGCTGATGGGCAATGCGCTGACTGCCCAGTCTATGTAATCAATCACATTGTGATTATTGATAATCACACCCTTGGGTACGCCGGTGGAACCGGAGGTAAAGAATACATAAACCGGATCCACATCGAGAATGGCATCGATCAGTTCCTTCGACTCCGGATGTTCTTTTGGGTCAACCTCATCAATATTGATCAATGTCACATTCCGATCTGCTGCAAATTTCAGAAATTTCTCTTTGGTCTGATTATTTACCAATACCGTCGTCGGTTTCAGCGCATCCATCACGCTGATTACCTTTTCCGCCGGAAACCGGATATCTGTCGGCGTATAAAAGTTCCCACTGTACAGAGTCCCCATAAAGGCAACAATGGAGCTGATATCCTTCGGCAAATAGATAAGCACCGGATTTCTTCTTCCGCTTATTTCTTCCTTGATATGCCAAGCCAGACGCACCGCCTGATCTTTCAATTCTGAAAACGTAATCCCATTTTTCTCATCAAAAAATGCCGTTTTCTGCGGATATTTCTCTGCACTTTCTTCCAGATAAGATAATACCGTTGTTCTCATTGGTTCTTCTCCCTTAAATGGTTCCGCCGCTTTTTCTGATCAGTGCAATGATTGCATCGGCAGAGCAGAAATTCTCCGGCACCACATCCAGCCCGTCGATTTTCACATTGAACTTCTCTTCGATGGTTGACACCAGCGAAATGATATCGAAGGAGTCCAGAAAACCGTCCTCCACAAAATCCTCACTCTCTGTAAAATCAAACTCCGGCCGCAGGTCTTTTAAAATCTTATAAATTTCTTCCATTTTTATTATTTTCCTTTTCTTTTTTCATGAAATTTGTTTTCGTCGATATGTGCTTCTTAAACGAATGGTCCTCCGATGGTAATCCATTTGACCATTCTATCCGTCAGATACATACCATCCCACGGAGAATCAAAATTAAGCATCTTGCCACAAACAGGGAATCTTACTGCTCCCTTCATTGCTGCCGCTTCCGCAAACCGCAGGGCTTTTTCTCCCTCTGCAGCCAGACCTATTGTCTGTATATCCTCACTGACATACTTCAATGCGGCATTGATATCCTGAACCGGATGAACAAATACAACCCTCGAATAAACCGGTGCACATAGTTCCTCGTCCGGATCATATACAACCGTCCAGACCGTTTCGGGATCTCCATATACAATACCTTTGAAGTCATATACACCGCGCGTAGAATGCACCGCGGAAACCTGTTCGATGGAAGCTGGCATTTTCGGTATCTGCACTGCTGCTTTTTTCATACCCTCTGCCAGATATGCTGCAAAGGCTTCCGTGGATACTGCTCCGCCCTCCTCTACAAATATATTGTGCGTAGATGAACAGCCTTCCTGATCAAATACGCTGGCATCAATCCCGATCCTCCTTGCAAGTTTCCGGGCCTTATGATCATCCTCTAATGCCTCTTTTGCTACTACACTAAAACTGAGTTTTGGTCCCAAAATAATATCTTCACAGCTATATTTTGCCGGATAATTTGCAACTGCCGTTACTGATTCTGCACCGCCCCACGCAACCCGTACATCCGCTCTCTTTGACATCTGGATACCAAGTTCTTTATCTCCATGTCCGTAATAGACCACTGCGATTGTCTTAAGGAGCTCGTCTCCCGATATCTTCCATCCTCCCGGCGTTGTGTACTCCTCTCCTTCAAATGCACGCAACAAGTATTCAAATACGCCGCCGTCTCTTGAAGAAAGTTTCAGAAGATTTACATTTTTGGTCAATATACTTTCAACCAACGCAAACATCCCTAACACCTGAACATTTCCTGCCAGCCAGTGACAGACCAGTCCCCGCGGTATGGCACGTCTGTACTGAACACTTTCCTCAGATACCGGAAGAAAGGAATCCATATACATCCTGTTCCCATTCAGGCCTTCTGACATAATAGCTGTTAAATGTTCCGCACTGCACCAGGAAGCAAGAAACCCAAGTCCATTCATTTTCAAACTGTAATCAGCCTGTGCATCATTTGCGATCCATTTTTTTGCAGTTTGCGAAATCAGACCAATCAATGCATCTGCCGGCTGTTTTCTGATCCAGTCCTGATGCTCTTCAAGTACATCCATAATCCGGTTTAAAGACTCAATTGGTTTCAAATCTGCCGACAGTTCTTCCCCGGCAAAAAACGCCACACGATATTTTGAAGACGAACCTCCGGTCGATTTGTCCTGCAATTGGCGGCCTCCGCTTTCAAACTTCAGCTTCTCTGACAAAATATCTCCGCAGCCTCTGACTTCAGCCTTCTTTAATCTTCCAATGATCCTGAAACGTGTCCCTTCACGACCATAACGGCATTTGCCGCCTTCAATTATTCCAATATCATCGGTTAAAACTGCGTTCCCGGGATAAGAATGGGGTAAGGGAGAAACAAATTCTAAAACACCTTCCTGTCCTTCCTGCAGAACTGCCTTTGTTACCGGATCTCGAACGATAACTTCCGAGTATAATGGAGCATGCTTACAGCCGCATGGACAGGTTGGATAATTCAACCCCATCTGCTCTGTAAATCCATAAATATCAATGACATTTTCGGGTGCAATTCCAAAAATCTGCGCTGTCTTTGCATCGAATTCATCTCTGCTGATTTTTTCATTCTCCAGCTTTTTCCATCCCCCAATATGGATGACTTTGGAGCCGGCAGGGAGAGGAAATGTCAATTTCCGTTCCGTCATCGGTCTGACCACTTCAGAATACAGCAAATAGGTATAGCCAAATACGATGACCGGTTCATTATCCTTCAAGTTAGATACGTAATTCGTAATCGCATCCACATCAAAGTAGTACAGTCCTCTTTGATCCACCTTGAGGAAAAATTCCGCCTTCGACGCAAAATTCAGGTATCCGCTAACTGCAGCATACCTGGCGCCTAACAGATTCCTAAATCCGCTTGCCGGATCCACATCCATAATCAGGAACGGTTTTCTCTCATTTCCTATAAAATTCCCGATAATTTGAACCATGGATTTGGCCTGTCTTCTGGATGTTATTTTATCTACCGGTATACTGCTCGGTATGCCCGAAGTAGCCGACGACTGCAATGTCAAACGTATATCGGTTTTTGGAACCGAGTTTAACTGCATTCCCAGTTCCTTGAAAACACTTACCTGTACCGGTGGTATTTCCGATAAATCCCCCTGAAATTTATTTGGATCAAACGCCTTTCTTTCACAGAATCTGCGATACATTTCATTATTTGCGTAATGATAACAAAGCTCTTCCTTCAAAGATTCATAAAATAGACTTCCCTGAATCTTATCTTCTTTCTGAAAGCTATAGGGGGCATTCTTTAACAATTCTTCTGTTTTCAATCCGTTCATAGATATGCCTCCACTAATTTAGTTAAATACTCTTCTGTGATTGGTATCGGATTTCCTTTTCCGCCTCTGTCATTGCACACATTCTCAACAAAGTTCTTTTCCGTTTTCAAACTTTCCAATACTGCTTTTAATTCAGATTTTCTTTGCGCAATACCTGCTCTTTCAGACTGAATTTCTACAAATTTAATCAGACTATCTATATTTTCTATATTCGAAGCATGACACAGCAGCGCATATCGTTCTGCAATGTCAGAAGCGCTGCAGTTTAACCGTATAACTCCCGGTAAAAGCAAAGCGATTGCTTCTCCATGGGAAAAACCATATGAAGTAAGCTGATGCGCCACTGCATGCGCTGCTCCCACAATACAATGATTCTGTACCAGACCTCCCAGATATCCTGCAAACTGAATTCTCTGATAGTCCCTTTTTTCAGGAGCCTTCTCAGATAATTCCTGAAAAAGAATCTGCAGACCTTTTTCCGCATAAATATTCATAATATTGTTTTTCATAACGGATACATAGCCTTCAACAATGTGAGCAACTGCATCCAAAGCTGAAGAAACTATGACTGCATTTGGAGCATTTTTTACATATTCCGGATCCAGTACAACCACAGATGGCTGCAGATCATGGGATACGATCATTTCTTTTCTTTCATATTTCCTGTTTATAAAAACTGCCGCTGAAGAAACCTCCGTTCCGCTTCCTACCGTCGTTGGAACTGCGATAAACCGGGTTTTAAATTTAAGCTGTGCTAACTTTGTTTCATTTACCTGAAAGAACGGAAACTCATAATACAGCCTGCATAGTTTTGCGCCATCTATGACAGAGCCGCCGCCAATCGCTATGATCACATCCGGCTGAATCCTTTCCAAAGCAGAAATGCTTCCCTGCAGGCCTTCCAAATCCGGTTCTCCGCTCCAACTCCTGTCGATAAAATGCAATGACTTCCTTTTAAAAACTTTCCGTAAAAAATCTTTATTTTCTTCCCGCAAAGAACTGCTGCACAAAACTGCTACTCTTGCGCACGGATATACAGCAAGCCCACCGATTGCATCTTTACCAAATAAAACAACCGGCTGTTGAAGTATATATTCCGAATAAATATTTTGCGGTTTCCACATGTCTGGTTCCTCACATATCCATAGATTTATAACGTACTGGTTGCCAGCTACATTCTGTAAGCTTTTCTGTCAATCTTTCCGTTAAAGGTTTTTAATATCTGATCTGCAATTGAAATTTCCTGCGGAACTTTGTATCCTTCCAGTCGTTCTGCCAGAAACCTTCTCAAGGCTTCTGGATCAAATGTTTTTTCTTTTCCTGTAACGACAATTAATTTTAAGGAAGGCATCTTATCTCTGTTGTTTTCAATGCAAATACACTCCTCCACCATTCCACTCAGAAGTGCTGTTTCTTCTACATCGGTAGGAGCAATTTTGTATCCTCCAATATTAATGACATCTCCCAAACGCCCTCTGTAATAGACATTTCCCTGCTCGTCCATATATCCAAGGTCGTTTGACACAAACCATCCATTTTTCCACACAGAGGATGTTAACCCGGGTTCCCGGTAATACTCTTGCATATTCATTCTGCTTCTGACACAAATCTGACCTTCTTTTTCCCTGTTCGGTTCAATTCTCCCATCGATGTCCATAATTGCTATTTCAACACCATCATTGGCTTTACCCATGCAATCTTTACGTATACCGTTTGTGTTGTAATCGTATACGCTGACTCCAGGGGTCTCTGACGCTTCATATGCATTGTATAAACGTGTCTTCGGAAGCAACTGTGCCAGTTTCTTACAATCTCCGGCAGGAAGTGCCGATGAACTTGAATACACAAAATCTATTTGATCCTGAAATTCCGATAATTTATCTCCTGTTCTGAGTAATAAAATACGAATTGCAACCGGCGGCAAATATAAAGAGGTCACTGCATATTCCCGAATATATCGAAAATATCTTGCCAGATTTCCCATTCCATCCATATATACAACACAACAGCCATTTGCCAACGATAGATGGGTTCGTCTTAAACCTCCTGCATGATTCAAAGGTGTGGTGATGAAAAATCGATTGCCTGTCTTCATCTCAACACTTTTACAAATGCTGTAGGTATACCAGGAAATACTCCGATGTGTCATCAAAACGCCCTTTGATTTTCCTGTTGTTCCTGTGGTGAAAATCATCTCACAGGGACTATCAATATTCGGATACGTGACACTGTCTAAAGACACCCCTGTATTCTCACAAGCCTGTGCCCGAATCGTTTCATAATCAACCCACTGAATTGCAGGAATACTGCTCTTTTGTAAGCTTATGATCAAAACAGTTCCTGTCTCATCTGCAATCGACCGTATTTTTTCAAATGGCGCGCTTTTCTCCAGTGGAACCAGTATCGCACCAGCCAGATGCACTGCATAGAAACACGCTACACATACATCCTCATGTAACGCCTGAACAGCGACACGGTCTCCTGTCTGAATTCCCTGATTTTGCAGCCATTTATAAATGGAAAGGATCATTTTTTTTAACTCGTCGTAAGACGTCTGTTTATCCTTCGCAATGATGGCAATATCATCCGGTGCTGTCACTGCATATTCGAGTATTCTTTGAACCACTGTTTTTTCCGTTTCAGAGATATCTATTTTAAGCTGCTGCATCGCTCGTTCTCTTTCTATGAAACTCCTGCTTTCACTTTTCAATTTCACATATCGAATCCCGGCGTCATTTTCCAACCCGTTCTTCTGTGGCCATGACAATATCCGAAAAATCTTCCAATTCCATTAGCACATCCGGCGTAAACTGAATATGAAACGCTGACTCTACTGCCGAAAGAATTTGTAATTGATTTAAAGAATCCCATCCGGGAATATCCCCGATGGCTGTATCGTCATCTATTTCACTCTCTTCTACCTTAAGAATGTCTGCTATAATCTTTTTAATCTGCTCTTTAATACTCATTATTTTTCCTCCCAATATAATTTTTTGCCGCCATATGAAAACTGCGGCTCTATCCTGTCCCAATGTTTCATTCAAAACAGAAGGTACTATCGAAGCAATAAAACATAATCAAGTAACCCATCGTAAGCAAAGCCTAACATCTCATGCAAATGGTTACTGGCTGTATTCCTGTTGTCAGTCCATGACGTGAAGTTACGGCATTCCGGAAAATGACTTACTGCATACTGCCAGACATAACACCCCACTCCGCTGTTTCTATACTTTGGAATCACAGCAAGCTCATAACAATAGATTCCATTACGACCAACCTTTTGCATACATTCGACTGCAGCAATTTTTCCTTTCATCAAAGCACAGAAAACCAATCCGTCTTTTATCAATTCCATTAAAAACTCTTTCGTTGGAAGCTGTGAAAATACCGGATCAAACGTATCATACAAAATACGATAGATTTCTTCTGTATCTTCAAGCTCTGCCTTGCGAAAATTGTCCGAATCATGCATAAACTGCAGTTTAGACTCCGGCAGATAATTAATATGGCTTGTCCGCCAGCGGCTCATATGGACATATGTCTCAAAACCGATATCACAAAGAGCTCTCTCGATTGCATCCAACTGCGGCTTCTTTCCAATACAGTCCGCCACTAAAGGTCTTTGTCCATACTGTGGAAGTAATTGCGTTAAGAAATCTATATCTTTCATCGATGCAATGTTGAAATAGATTCGATGCACTCCATTGTCATTACAAAATAATGCGATTGCCTTTTCGTTATAAGCCAGCTTTGACTCCTCATTTTTTGCCATCTTTTCCATATCGGACAACGACAAAAAATTATTTGTAATCATTTCCCTGCTTTGTTTCAGGCAATCAATCTGCTCCATTAATTCATTTACTGAGAACATCCCTATACCTCTCTTGCATTACCCTGCTTACAGATGGCTTACTATCATTTCGCAATGCTCCAGATTTCCTAGTTCCAGTACCATACCGCCCCATGCCAATCCGGAACCAAACGCCGCCAGGCAGCATTTATACGCACCGGAAGTCAGTTCATTCCTTAAATCTTTAACCGTAACCATAGGAATGGACGCCCCGCTTGAATTTCCGTATTCCTCTACTAAATCCATGGGCAGTTTACTCGAAGGAATCCCAGCTTTTTCCGCCAGCTTTTGCAACATAAATTTATTTGGCTGATGGAATAAGTAATAATCAATCGTATCTATTGTCTCACCTGCTGCAGCAAGTAAATGTTCTAACATTGGCGGAACTTCCAACTGCACAAAATTAAATACGCCGGCGCCATCCATATGCATATGATCCAAAGCTCTGAAATTTCCATCGCCCTGATCTGTCATTTTTGCAGTCTCTGCCGTGCTGGGCATACGAAATCCCCCGGCTGGGATCTTTAAGGCGTCTCCCCGGCTTCCATCCATATGCATTTCGTAATAAATATCACTTGCCTGATTGTCATTTTCAACAATCGTGACGGTTGTTGCATCGCCTGCCAAAGGAAAATCATTCCTGTCACGTCTGGAAATCTTATGGCTCAAAACATCTCCATTGATCAATACTACTTTTTTCCCCTGCATATGCTCCAACAACAGGAAGGACTCCATCAATCCGATCAGGAAACCGCAACAGCCCTGCGCAATATCAAGACACAGCACATCATCTGCCAGACCGAATTTTCCCTGAACAATCGTACTTATATGTGGCACATAGTAATCCGGGCAAAGTGTAACCACGATTACCGCCCCGATTTCTTCCTTCCGAATCCAATCATTTTTAAGAATATATTCCATGCCATATACGGCAAAATCAGAGACTGTTGAAGTGGCTTTGGACAGACTGTGCTTGTTATAGCCCATCACTTTTTTCAGGCGCTTTGTCTGTTTTTCAGGAAAATCATAATTGCCTATCTCGTCATCAAAGTAACTTTCTGTCTCCGGAAGAACCGCCAATATCCCGCTGATTCTCTTATTTTTGAAAACTGCATCCATTGATTAATACTTCACACGATCAACAGTGTGATATCCTTTCACCATTTTCTCCATACATTTACGGTACACTCTTAATCACTCACAAGATAACCACCATCCACCACAAAATCCTGGCCAGTAATCCACTTTGCACTATCGCTTAAAAGAAACAATGCCAATCCACTGACATCGAAACATTCACCGATTCCCAGCAGATGCTTTTCTATAGTTTTCTCTGAAAATCCTTTTTCTTCAACAAAGCCGCTGGATAGCTTTGTATTTACAAATCCCGGACTAATTGAATTAATCCTGTTTCCTCTCTTATAGATTTCCTTTGCGAAAGTTCTCACAGAATTCATAATCGCAGCTTTAGAAGCACTATAAGCAAAACTACCGGCTTCCCCGGTATGTCCTGCAACAGAAGCAATTACCACATTCGAACATCCAGCTTCTGAATATTTCTTTCGATTCACTATTCTCATCAGGTTAATAAATCCCCAATAATTGATCTCCATGATCTCATGAGCAGTATCGTCAGAAAAGTTCTTTAGAGGAGTAACTGCGGAAACTCCTGCGGTGTAAACACAACCATGAATTTTTCCTTTTAACGAAACAAATTGTTGAATTATATCTACCAGTGATTCTGCATTTCTAACATCAACAGCCTCTGTAAAGATCTGATCCCCACATTTATCAAATAAACAGGATAAATGTGCTTTATTTCTTGCGAGTGCAAGAACACTTCCTCCTCCTCGCACAATTTCTTCCGTTATTGATTTTCCCATTCCTGATGAAGCACCGGCTACGATAAACCTTCCCCCATCAAAGCAGAAATTAACTCCAAAATTCATTTTGAAACCCTATCCTAACAGTGCGTACAGATCACTTACTTTTTCTGCTGCTTTTATATCGGCTGCTTTAATTTGTGAAGCTGCATATTTTTCCATCTCTGCAAGAAATGTTATAATGCCAAGAGAATCCCACTCATCAATCCCATCAAGTTTCATATCCAGAGTCAGTTCCTCATCGCAGTCAAGAATATCTGCAAGCTTTTCCAAGAATTTCCCTTCTTCCATTTGTTTCTTCCTCCTACTTTTTATATTTCAACCGCCGGATTGCCAAACACCTTTGCTCCGGGATTAACTTTTCTCAGTACCACACTGCCTGCTCCTACATAAGCCCCATCCCCTATTTTTGCCTTGGGTACGGTTCCGACTCCGCCGCCAACAAATACCTTTTTTCCGATTTTTGCATGTCCTGTTATATCACAATGCGACATAATGCATGTGTAATCTCCTACAACAGAATCATGTCCGATCGCTGAAAAACCATTTAATACCACATAGTTCCCAATTTCTGCACTATCCCCAATAGCAGTATAGGGGCACATGACAATCGCATCTCCCATTTTTACACTGCCGTGAATAATCGCCGTTTTATGAACAACAGGGATAAATCGAGCTCCCCGTCCAAGAAGGCATTTAATTATCTTTTCTCTTGATTCCGGACTTCCTATAGCACAGGTAAATACATCATTTTCTTCAATCTGATAATCTTCCACGGTTCCAAGCAGCGGAGCCTGAAGTTTTGTCAATTTCGCAGGATCTGCGCTGTCCACATATCCCTTTATTCGGAATTCAGTGCCATATCCTTTTGAATCCAGTATCGTCCAATAAAGTTCCCTGCCAAATTCTCCTGCACCGGCAATGACTAAATGCTTCATAAACTTTTTCCTTTCAACAAGACTTTCCCATAGTCTCATTCTTTCATCTAAAAAAATTTCCTGACCCTTTTTCCGTTACTTTAGAGCCAGCAGGATAATCCTTCGTTACTGCGGCCTCAACACCAACCTGTACAGACCGTCCGATCGATTTATGAGGATACACACAACTTCCCGCAGACAAAAAGCTTTCATCTCCGATATTTGTATGTTCAAGAGCAGTCGCCCCTGTCATCATCGAAACATAGTTCCCGATCCTGCAGTCATTACTCACCGTGGCTCGAATGTAATACAATCCGAATGCACCCAGTTCACTGTCCACGGATACCGTTACCTGCGGAAAAAAGATACTTCCCTTTCCAATCACGCTGGACGTCGCAAGCACCGCCGTGGGATGTATAATCGTTTCCCAGTTTTTTACTCCGGGATGATCTTCCACGATTTTCTTTCTAATGCTTCCATCCTGAATTGCCACCACTGCACTGAAAGGCATCGACAACTCATCCAGTCTGCTCACTGAACCTAAAACCCGGTATCCATAGAATTCCGTCTGTTCTTTTGCGATATCATCATCCAGAAATCCAAGAATCAGATACGTCGGCGTTCTTTTATTGATATCTTCGATCAGCCAGACTATTTCCTTTCCCAGATCACCTGCTCCGACAATCACGATATTTTTCATTCTTCACCTTTCTCACAGAGGCATATTTCCATGATTTCTATATCCCGCCGCTTTTCTGTCTTTCAATCTTAAGGCTTCAAATGCGCTTCTGATCTTATTTCTTGTTTCCTCCGGCAGGATTACCTCATCGATATAACCTCTTTCCGCAGCAATATATGGCGTCATAAATCGCGCTTCATACTCCGCGATCAGTTTGGTTCTTTCTGCCTCCGGATGATCGGATGCCTCTATCCGTTTCCTGTAAATGATATCCACCGCGCCTTCGGCGCCCATCACTGCAGTCTCAGCAATCGGCCATGCGAACACGATATCTGCGCCCATTCCTTTACTGTTCATCGCGATATAAGCGCCGCCATAAGCTTTTCGAAGAATCAATGTCACTTTCGGAACCGTTGCTTCTGCATAAGCATACAAAAGCTTTGCACCTCTTCTGATAATGCCGCCGTGTTCCTGTACTCTTCCCGGAAAGAATCCCGGCACATCTACCAATGTCAGCAGCGGAACATTAAAGCAGTCACAAAACCGGACAAAACGTGCCGCCTTTTCAGAAGAATCTATATCCAGTGATCCCGCCATTCCTCCTTGCGGATTATTCCCTACAATGCCAACGGTCTCACCATCGATTCGCGCAAATCCTACAACAATATTTCCTGCAAACTCTGCCTGTACTTCAAAAAACGAATTTGTGTCAACAATGCACTCGATGACCTGCTTCATATCGTAGGGAATCCGCTGATTATCCGGTACGATCTCTTCCAGCCGGTAAGACTCATCCTTCGCTTTGCCAACCACCAGCGGTGGTTTTTCATCACAATTCTCCGGAAGATAAGACAGCAGCCGTTTCACGCCATCCAGACAGGCTTTGTCATCGTCAAATACAAAGTGTACCACCCCACTTTTCGATGCATGTACATCTGCCCCGCCAAGCTCCTCCGCACTGATTTCTTCTCCGACCACAGCTTTTACAACCACCGGACCGGTAATAAACATATTTGCAGATGTCCTTGACATAAAAATAAAATCCGTAATCGCAGGCGAATAGCAAGCGCCGCCGGCACAAGGTCCCAAAATAACAGAAATTTGCGGAATGATTCCAGACGCTTTGGTGTTCCGATAAAAGATACCGCTGTATCCATCTAAAGAACTGATTCCTTCCTCAATTCTGGCTCCGCCGGAATCATTTATACAAATATATGGAGCTTTCATTTGAAGCGCCATATCCATGATGTGGCAAATTTTCTTGGAATGATATTCTCCAAGTGTTCCGCCAATCACGGTAAAATCCTGTGCTGAAGCATAAACCACACGGCCATGAATGGTGCCGTAACCTATGACTACGCCATCTCCCGGAATTCTTTTCTGATTCATACCAAATCCGGAATCCTGCGCCTCCACCAATGTATTGACTTCTACAAACGAATCCTGATCAAAAAGGTACTGCAGCCGTTCTCTTGCTGTTAACTTTCCCTTTTTATGCTGAATCTCTATTCGTTTTTCCCCGCCGCCGGACAGTGCTGCCTGACGGCGATATTCCAGTTCATCTCTGAATTTCTTGTCCCACATACAGTGGTTATGCTCCTCTATTTACGATAATTTCTGTTATATTTTTCAATTTTTTAATATAAAAACTTAATGAAACTTAGTTTTTTTGATAGCAAAATTAATAGAATGCTCGTTAATGTCGAACAAAAAAGCACAGCCAAAAACATCAGAATACCATATTCCATTTTCCCAAACACAATAATGAATAATCCATGCGTCAAATACAATAAAATCGATATATTTCTCATCCAAAGAGAAATATTATTCGAAAGACTACAATTTGCTGTTACAATTAAATGAAACAATGCGTAACTGGCAGGACAAACCGAAATCCAAAGGATCGTCGATGCAGTGTGATAATGGATGACGAAAATAAGGCTTTCTACAATTAATAGAAGCAATGAAATCAACAACATTATCCAATACCTGGTTCTTCTATCTGAAAATCCTTTTTCAGCAAACCAAAGACCTATCGCAATGTAAACAGGGGCATAGAACAGTCCATTTCTTGTTCCAATGACACTTATTAAAGAGACTGCTGTACCCCCCCCCGCAATATTTTTAACAAGTGGGGCATATGTGGAAAATAAGCATCCGACTATCAACAGGCCAAAACAAATACTACAAACAATCCTTGTGTTAAATAATTTTTTTAACCCGTAAACAATTAACATACCTATAATGCTGCCTTGCAGGTACCAAAGGGCATGTTCATTTCCATTCCATAAATATCGCTTCAATATCTGCCACATCCGCATCGAATGCAATTTTGTCAAATCAAACGGTAAATATATGAGCGACCAGATCGCATACAAAAGCACAAGTCTCAACAAATAAGCTTTCAAGGACTTATCTTTTTTAAAGAAAAAATACGAACCTGTCACAAAAAAGAAAGGAAGACAAAGCCGAGTTATTATTCCAAATCCTCGATCAAGCCAAAGATTAAAGTGAAATGGCTCTGTATGAATTCCTATAACCAGGATAGCCATAATCAGTTTCGCAATATCTATTGCAGAATTCGTAGTCTTTTCTTTTATTTCATTCATGGTTTTCCCTTTATTTATTGCTATTATCTTTTGCAAAGGCATATTGATTAGAAAATATCTGATTTCAAAAACTTACTGAAAACACCTGTGTACAATCTCAATCACTTTATTCTGCTCATCTACCGTCATCTTATTATCACTCGGCAGGCACACACCTCTTGCAAAGATGTCCGCCCCCACGTCCGCACCTGCGCCATCGATGTAGGCGTTGGTCCGGGCTCTGCCGTTGCCGTCTTTTACCACAAATCCATTCATATGATAAATGGGCTGCAGATGCATGGGTTTCCAGATGGGCCGCCCTTCCGCATTGAAGGCCGCAAGCGCATCTAAAATCTCCTGCGGACAGCTTTTATTTGCTTCTCTTCTATATAAATAGTCTTTCTCTCCACGTACCTGCTGGCTCATGGCTTCCCGGTCTATCAGCAGGCAGCTCAGCCAGTAGTTGGGATGGCACTTTTCCTCAAAGGGATTCATCATTACCGGCAGGTCTTTGAGGCCTTCCCGATAGCGTTCATAAATCGCTTTCTTCTGGGCGATGTGTTCTTCGATATGCAGCATATTGCCCCGAATGATCCCGGCAATGATATTGCTCATGCGGTAGTTATAGCCCAGCTCTTCATGCTGATACCAGGGCGCGGCTTCTCTGGACTGGGTGCTCCATTTCCGTACCTTATCCGCGTCTGCCTTGCTGTTGGTCACAAACATGCCTCCGGCAGAGCCGGTACAGATCTTGTTGCCGTTATAGCTGATGGCCACATAGTCCCCGAAGCTGCCGCACATACCCTGTACGACCTTCCCGTCATATCTGGCCCCCAGCGCTTCCGCCGCATCCTCGATGATTAAAGCGCCATGATTCTTACATATTTGTACGATCTCATCTAACTTGGCCGGTACCCCGTAGAGGTGCGCCAGCACCACCAGCTTCACATCCGGGTACATCTGGAAAGCTTTCTCCAGTGCTTCCGGATCCATATTCCAGGTATCACTTTCCGTATCAATAAAAACCGGTTCTCCGCCTTCATACACCACCGGATTCACAGAGGCATCAAAGGTCATATCCGAGCAGAAAACCTTCTGCCCTGCCAGACTGTTGCCCGGCTTCGCGTCCGGGTACAGCCGCTCTGCCGCCAGCTTCATGCACATGTGCAAAGCTGCCGTGCCGCAGGATAAACCCACCGCATACTGCATACCCAGGTACTCTGCCACGTTTGATTCCAGTGCGTTGATATTTTCACCCACGGTGGAGACCCAGTTGGTTTCGATGGCTTGCCGGACATAGTCCAGTTCCTCCCCATGCATGGTGGGGGAGGAAAGCCAAACTTTTTTTGCAAAAGGTTTGATATCTTTAAACCGTGGATCTGAAGTAATAAGCTCCATTAATAATTTCTCCATAATATAAAAACAAATGATGATCTCATCATTATGAATGACTTTCTACTATACGTATTTCGGTGATGACGAAGGCTTCTCCCCCACCTCTCACATCTCGCATTTCCAGCCTTCCATCCACTCCTGCCCGTCTTAACAAATACCCGAAATTTTTCATTTTTCCTTAAAAAATTTCGGGTACATACATAGCCGGCTGCATTGTACGGATTTTCCTCCCATGAAATCAAATATAAGAAGAAATCCCGTACTTCACCTATCATATCTTTCTATATCTGGTATGTCAAGCGGAAATTTTATCAAGTTATAGATACAAAGGTCAAAAGTCTTGAACCCGGGACTGCGCAGCACGGAACAATCCGCATGGTATCAATTAAACTACACTATCAGGAAAATACGGCTATTTATTCTCCTGCTCATCTTCCGCTCCGGCAGCCGCCTCATTGATTGCGCTTTCCTGCATCGACTCCACCAGTGCTTCATAGGTTTTATCTTTGACTGTGCAGCCGCCTGTCCCACTGGGATGGTACGTCGGCACGACCTCGGCCACCAGTTCACACATCCTGTCATTATCTTTATAAGCTTCAATCATCAGTTCATGCAGCTGCGACAGAAACTTTTCCGTATCGATATCGATGGGTCTGCCGATATGGATCAGGTGATTGGGCGTGGTGCGCATGCCCTCTTCTTCCATCAGCTTTTCCTCATAGAGCTTTTCGCCCGGACGCAGTCCAATATACTTGATTTCAATATCAACGTCCGGTTTTAAGCCGGACAGTTTGATCAGATTTCGGGCCAGTGTATCGATTTTCACCGGCGTACCCATATCCAGTACAAAAATCTCGCCGCCTTTCGCGTAGGCGCCCGCCTGCAGCACCAGAGATACGGCCTCCGGAATGGTCATGAAATAACGAATAATATCCGGGTGGGTCACAGTCACGGGACCCCCCTTTTCAATCTGCTGCTTAAACCGCGGAATGACGGAGCCGTTGCTGCCCAGCACATTGCCGAAGCGTACCGCAACAAACTCTGTACACGGTTTTTCCTGCACTTTCGGTGCTGCGACCATATCGCTGAGTTCGTCCTCCGCATGGGCGCGTAAGATCGGCAATTCATCTGTCCTGCCTTCCCGCACCATCTGGGCAAAGGTCTGTATGATCATTTCGCACAGACGTTTGCTGGCCCCCATGATATTGGTGGGATTCACTGCCTTGTCTGTGGAAATCAGCACAAATTTTTTACAGCCGTTGGTCATGGCCGCATAAGCGGTCTTGTAGGTACCGATGGCGTTGTTTTTAATGGCCTCGCAGGGACTGTACTCCATCAGCGGCACATGCTTGTGGGCAGCAGCATGATAGACGATATCCGGCCGATATTTTGCAAAGACCTGATTGATCTTCCTGCTGTCTCTCACCGACCCGATCAGTACTTCCAGATTCAGCTCCGGATAATTGTCCTGCAGTTCCATCTGGATCTCATGGGCATTATTTTCATAAATATCAAAAATCACCAGTTGCTTCGGCGCATGCCCTGCAATCTGACGGCAGAGCTCACTGCCGATGGAACCGCCGCCGCCTGTCACCAAAATGCATTTTCCCTTGATATCCTGGAAAATCTCATCCATGTTGACCCGGATCGGCTTTCGTCCCAACAGGTCTTCCACGTCGACGTCCTGCATGTCGCTGACAGTCACCTGATCATCGATCAGATAATACATCGCCGGCAGATTTTTCAGGACGCAGCCCGTCTCTTTGCAGATGTTCAGAATTTCTTTTTTGTTTTCCTCGTCGGCACTGGGAATCGCAATAAAAATCCGTTCGATCCGGTATTTTTCAACACTGGACATAATGACGTTCCGGCCGCCCACAATGGGAATGCCGTCCAGATACCTGTCCCATTTGTTGGGATCGTCGTCAATGATACAGCAGACCTTGATATTGTCCCTGTCCGAGTTCAACAGGCTGCGCAGGATCATCTGTCCGGCGTTGCCGGCGCCGATCAGCATGGCCCGGGTCGCCGTCAGGTCCTTTTCCCGTTTCGAGCGCAGATTGCGTTCCAGTACAATAAAGCGATAGAAAAAACGGACACCCAGCGTCATGAAAAACTGTATGATGGTTCCGAATATGTAATAGGAAACCGGCATTCGCTGAATCAGACAGGTCATACCTATCACGTGCACGACATTGATAATCACCGAAGCGATCATCACCCGGGACAGTTCCGTATAACTTGCAAATTTCCAGATACTTTTGTACAGGCTCAGAAACCAAAACACCGAAATCGTAATAATCGAATATACCGGTACAAAGGCTTTCCATGCATACAGATAGTTTGCCGGAATTGAGGAATACATGCAGTCAAAGCGCAGCCACAATGCCAGAAAATAGGCAAAATTCACTGAAAACAGGTCATAAATTGCCAGATAAATCGCTTTGACTTTCCAGTTTTTAAATCCGATCATCCGCTCTGCGCCTCCGTCAAAAAACGACGAAGATGCAGAATGCTTTTCCTTTGATAAATCAGAATGCAGAAATTTATTATTTTTCACAAATATTCCAACCTTCCGACATAAAACATTTTATAACGAACTGTTTTTGAGCGTAGCATATTTTATAAAACATGTCAACTTATTTAAGCCATTTTCCACAAATCACCAGCCATATTGCACGCTGATTTTAATATTATTTTCAAAAACAGTACAAAATCATTTATTCACTTTTTTGCTACATTTCCGGCACCGGCACCGGCCGATGCTGGTCAAATACCGTATTGACGTCAAACAGATCCGACAGATAATCCACATTGTCGTTGATCATATCATAATACATCCGGTATCCGTCCAGATTGCGTCTGCCCTGCCGCAGGCAGCCGTCCGCATTCTGCACCCATGTCGGCGTAGAGGCGTCTACATTACAGAAATAATGGAAGCCTTTGCTCCGCAGATAATTGTATTTGTCATTGGATGCCTCATAGGGCGTCCAGCTGCCGATATCGCTGCCGAAAGGATAAATCAGCACATCGCATTCGCCGATGATCGGCTTCACCCGCGCTTCCCATTTATCACTGTCCGTTACAAGATTATCATAGGAACAGCTCTTCATATTGATGTGCCCCCAGCTGTGGCTGGCAAAGCCCCATCCCATGCTCTTCAGCTTGTCCGCAACTTCCTTCGCCTCCGCGATCTGCTTCTGCCAGGCTTCCTCGCCCAGTTTGTCCCGGTACTCGTCATCCGTCCGGTATCCCAGTACGCCGTTATAACCGGTCAGCGCCAGGAGCCCCCGGGCTCCGTGATAAGAAAAATCCGGATGTTCTTTGACAAAATCCTCAATCAGCGGCACCACATCGTAAGCGCCGTAAACCGTCTCTCCATCTGCTTTCACATACCGATTGGTAATATTTCCGTTTTCATCGATACAGAGGGAAGACGGAAATCCGTCCTCTTCCATATATTCATAGTAGCAGACATCATCCTGAGACAGAACAAAAGCCTTTTTATCGGGAGGAAGCATGATCTTCTTCTCAGTCCAGACCGGATTGCCCTCCGCATCCGGGACGTATCCGGCGAGATCATGGATATCCACCATCACGAAGCCTTTTTCATACATCTGCTGAATGATCTTCTGAAATTCATCCACCGTCGTCATGACCTGATTATAACCATCGGCTCTGTAATCTCCGTCAAAGCCCCGCTGATAATCGGAAAGGAGCGTATGAAAAAAAACATGCGTCACCTGATCGACAGGAAATTCCACAAGCATACCCTGTTTCGCTTCGTAATCGGAGATCAGTGCCGCAGCTTCGGCTTTCTTCTCCTCTCCCTGGACTTCCCTTAACAATGCGATCGCGGCTTCATAATCGTATCCTGAGGCAAGCAGCCCCGCTTCCTCGATTCTGGACGCGTCTGCATCTTTCTTGGGCGCTTCCGTCGTCTGCTGATCTTCGGAAGTAGAAACTTTTTTTTCTTTTGGCATCTGCACACGGATCAGTATCACAAGCACCACAGAAAGAACAGCGAGAATAGTATATAAAATTTTTTTGATAAATAAAATCTTTCGCATATCTTTTCCTCTTGTTCCTCTCATTTTTCTCTTTTTGTAAATACTGTATCAAAATCTGTCCGAAATCACAACAGTCCAGATTTTTCAGGCATTTCCGGAATTTTCATATGGTCTGGATTTCATAATTTCCAAATTTCATCAGGCCCTGCGCGATCCGCATCCCGTCCGCCTCTGAAAGAGTTTGTGAACACGCTTTTTGTGCTGCGTCGGACACGGCGGAAAGGATATCGCTGTCCCGGTAAATATCGGCAAACACAAAGTCCATTTCCCCGCTCTGCCGGCAGCCGAACAGCTCGCCGGGCCCTCGCAGTTTCAGATCTTCTCCGGCAATATAAAAACCGTCATTGGACCGTACCAGCACTTCCAGCCGTTCTCTGCTTTCTTTCGTATCCGCGGCATTGACAAAGATGCAATAGGACTGTGCCTTACCTCTGCCCACCCGGCCCCGCAGCTGATGCAGCTGGCTTAAACCGAATCGCTCCGCATTTTCGATCATCATCACCGTCGCATTGGGAATATCGATGCCCACTTCAATGACGGTGGTAGAGATCAGAATATCGATCTTTCCTGCGGCAAATGCCGCCATGATCTCCTCCTTCTTTTCGGCGCCCATTCGGCCGTGCAGGATGCCGGTCTTTGCATTCGTCCCGAAAAAGGCCCGCACCTGCTTCTGATAATCCTCGATGTTTTCACAGGGAAACATCTCGTTTTCTTCGATCATCGGGCAAATGATAAATGCCTGATGCCCCTTCGCAATCTCTTTGTATATAAACTGAAATGCCGTTTTACGTTTGGAAAACGGGATCATGCAGTTTTTAATGGGAAGGCGGTCCGCCGGTTTTTCCGCCAGCTCCGAAATATCGGTGTTGCCGTACAGCAGCAGTGCCAGAGTTCTTGGAATCGGCGTCGCGGTCATATACAGCGAATGGACCTGCGCCCCTTTTTCTGTCAGCGCCGCCCGCTGCACCACGCCGAACCGATGCTGTTCATCGATGACCACCAGCGCCAGCTGATGAAAGGTCACCGCATCCTGAATCACCGCATGGGTACCAATGACCAGCTGTGCCTCCCCGGAAGCGATCTGTCTGTAAGCTTCCGCTTTTTCCTTCGCCTTTAATGCCCCGGTCAGAAGTACCACCCGAATCTGCCTGCGCAGCTGGCTGCACCAGGCCGAACAGGTTTCATAATGCTGTTTGGCCAGCACTTCCGTAGGCGCCATGATCGCTGCCTGATAGCCGTTGGAACAGGCCGCCAGGACCGCGTAAAATGCCACCAGTGTTTTTCCGGATCCTACGTCGCCCTGCAGCATCCGCCCCATGGCCTTCGAGCCCTGCAGATCCGCTTTGACCGCTTCCATGGCCCGGTACTGATCCTGCGTAGGTGTAAAGGGAAGGGTTTCCAGCCATTCCCGGCAGAGGGAAAAATCCGTAACGGGATACAGGTTGTACCGTGTGGGCTGCTCCTTTTCCAGCTGCTTCAGGCCATACTGAAAGAAAAACAGTTCTTCGAACACAAACCGTCTGCGCGCCTTCAAAAAAGCGGTTTCATCCGCGGGAAAATGCAGCGCGCATACCGCTTCTCCGAAGGGAATCAGTTGGTGCTGCTTTTCCAGCCCGAAGGGCAGGCATTCCATGTCATATTCCGCAGAGGCCCGGAAAATCTCCAGCGCCTCACCCATGGTTTCCGTAATCAGCTTATTGGTCAGGCCTTTGGTCAGGCGATACACCGGAAGCATCTTATTTTTCACTTTTTCATAATCCGCCGGTGTAAAAACCTTCGGATGGATCATCTGATATCTGCCGTTTTTGGTTTCCAGCCTTCCGTGCATCACAAAGCGCATATTTTTCTTTACCGTGGACCGGATATACGGCATTCCGAACCACAGAAGCTGCACCAAAACATCTCCTGTCCGAAACCAGATCAGCACCATGTCTCCCCGCTGTGTCCGTTTGGACAGGGGCGCGGAAGCCACAACCCCTTCCAGCGCCAGGATCCGTCCTTCTTCCATCTGCGACGGTTCCGCAGGCGCCCCATAAATAAAATAATCTCTGGGAAAATAGCGGATCAGATCCCGGATGGTGTAAATACCGAGTTTATTGTACAGCACCTCCGTTTTCGGACCGATTTTATGCAGTTCTCTGACCGAATCATTCAAAAAAATCATGCCCTGATCCTCCGGCCTCTCCTGCTGCCGGCAGATGATGCAGACCGTAAAAAGAGAATGTAAAGGCAGTTTTGCATTTGCATTCTCTCTCTGCGCTTGCTATTCGACTGAAACAATATAATAGTAAACCGGCTGTCCGCCGTACTGCAGTTCCACGTCACAGTCCGGATACAGGGCTTCCAGCGCTTCCTGCAGCGCCCCGGCCTGTTCCTCGCTGATATCAATGCCGTAATAAATACTGATCAGTTCGCTGTCCTCATCGATCAGCTCCTCCAGCAGATCCGCCGTGGTCTGCTCGATCTCTCTGCCGGCCACCAGTGTATCGTCTCCGATACCGATAATGTCATTTTCATGGATTTCCTTGCCGTCAATGGCGGTATCCCGTACCGCGTAGGTCACCTGCCCGGACTTCACGCAGCCGATGGCCTCCAACATCGCGGCTTCATTGTCCTCCGGCGACTGATCGTTCATAAAGGCGATCATTGCCGAAATACCCTGAGGCAGCGTCTTGGTGGGCAGTACGACGATGTGCTTGTCAGTCACCAGTTCCTTCGCCTGCTCTGCCGCCATAATGATATTGGAATTGTTTGGCAGTATGAAAACCGTATCGGCATTCACCTTTTCAATGGCGGAAAGCATATCTTCCGTACTGGGGTTCATGGTCTGCCCGCCTTCGATCAGCGAATCCACGCCGATATTTTTGAATATTTCCCCGAAACCTTCGCCGGCGGCAACGGAAACGAAACCGAATTTCTTTCTCGGCCCGGACCCTTCTGTTTTTTCCGCCTGCGCTTTCATCTTCTGCCTGCGTTCCTCGTACTCTTCCCGCATGTTGTCGATTTTAATGTGGGACAGAGAGCCATAGGAAAGCCCTTTTTGCAGTGCGTTTCCCGGCTCATCGGTATGCACATGGATTTTCAGGATATCGTCCACATTGACACAGACGATGGAATCGCCGATAGACGTCAGAAACGCTTTTAATTTATTTTCTTCTTTTTCGGAAAGCGGTTTGTCCAGATTGACTATAAATTCCGTACAATAACCGAAAGTAATTTCCGTATAATCGTCTTCTACCGGTGCATACAGGTCCGCGCTGGTATTGACGGACGGCTTTTCCGCCACGATTTCACGGCCGCAGAGGCCCTCGTACATGCCCTGCAGAAAACGAAGCAGGCCTTCCCCGCCGGAATCCACCACCCCGGCTTCCTTCAGTACCGGAAGCATATCGGGAGTCTTTTCCAGGGTCGCCTGGGCGTGTTCGATCACGGCCGCGAGGAAGGATTCCATCTCGTCCATGGTTTTGGCCAGCTCCTGGGCCTTTTCCGCGGCTTCTCTCGCCACGGTCAGGATCGTGCCTTCCTTCGGCTTCATGACGGCCTTATATGCCGTTTCTACGGCCTTCTGTGACGCGGCCGCAAGTTTCTTTGTATCCAGACTGCTGCAGTGTTCGATATCTTTTGCAAAGCCTCTCAAAAGCTGCGAAAGAATCACGCCTGAATTGCCTCTGGCGCCTTTCAGCGATCCGATGGAAACGGCTTTGGCAATGGCGCTGATATCCGGTTTGGTTAAAGCATTGACCTCTTTGACTGCGGAAAGGATCGTCAGCGTCATATTGGTTCCCGTATCTCCGTCAGGCACCGGGAATACATTCAGCTCATTGATCCGATCCTTATGCGCTTCCAGATTGGCCGCGCCCGTCAGAAACATCCGCTCTAAAACTACCTCATTAATCGTTGTGAGAGACACTTTATTTTCCTCCATACTCATTAATCAATCGCGCGAACGCCTTCGACGTAAATATTGACTTCCGCAACCTCAAATCCGGTGATTTCTTCCACCTTGTATTTTACATTGGAAATCAGGTTTTCCGTTACGGCAGGAATATTGACCCCGTAAGCTACGATGACGTGGCAGTCGATCAGGATCCGATTGTTTTCGAACTGAATGGAAATGCCCTTGGCCCAGCTGTCCCGGCGCAGCAGTTTCACCATGCCGTCCTTGACGTTGACCCATGCCATTCCCACGATCCCGAAGCACTCCACCGCGGCGCTGCCCGCGCAGGTCGCTATGACGTTGGAATTGATCGTAATATCTCCAAACTGGCTAATATACTTTCCTTTCATGTAGAGGAAACCTCCTGTATCCATCGGCTTTCATTTTGCTTCCGGCACAGAAGGCCGGAAAACTGTTAGTTTATTCTACTACATATCACCGAAAAAGTAAACAAAGAAAAAGCCGGTGAAGCATTTTCACCGGCATTTCTGACTACCTCTCAGGCGCGTTCTACTTTCCCTGACCTTAAACAGGAAGTACAGACATACATCTTCTTTGCGGCACCGTTGACCTTAACCCTGACGGATTTTACATTCGGTTTCCAGATCTTGTTTGATCTCCTGTGTGAATGGCTCACAGCGTTGCCGAAATGAACCGATTTTTCACAAATTGCGCATTTTGCCATCTTCTTGCACCTCCTTATCGACATGAATTGGCCTTATACAGACCGAACCGATGAATATTTTAACAAAATGATTCCTATAATGCAAGAACTTTTTTTCTTTTCTATTTACAACCGCAGCAAAACAGATTATACCCGATCAACAGCAGCAGTATAATACAGCTGACTGTCCAGAAATTGACCGGTAAAAACACCATCAGCATCATTCCGAATGCGATGCACAGCAATGCCAGTCCGCCAAGTCGTTTCATACCTTCCTCCGGGCAAATGGATCTCATGATACTATGCTATGACGCATCCGTGAAAAACTATGCCTGTCCGACGCAGGTCAGTCCGTGTTTTTTTCTTCTTCTGCTGCAGCCGTTTCCGACTTGTCGTCTTTTTTGAAGCGGTCCAGCAGATCCGGCACCATATCCAGGATCTTGGTCAGGCCGTCCTGCTGTCTGACGTTGACCAGACGCACTTTTCCCTCATTGATCACCAGCATGGCGCTGGGGGTCATCTTTGCACCCATACCGCCGCCGCCATTGTTCTTTTTGTCCTGTGCCATGGTACCTGCGCCGATGCCGAAGGAAACGTCCACCAGCGGCACCACGATGGTCCCGTCGATATGAATGGCCTCGCCCACCACGGTTTTCGTGGTAAAATACTGATCCATGCCCTCGATCAGCGAAGTCACCGTATCCTTAAAACTGTTTTTTTCCATTGATTCTACCTCGCTTATCTGTTTTGATTGATAATATCTCTGATTCTCTGATTCCGAAGTGTCAAAAGTACATGCCATGCGGCGTATGCATTGACCATGTGGCCTCTGACGGAGCCTTTGATACGGATGATTTTCCGGTCAAAAACCGCATCGATTTTTACCCAGTCTGCGTAAAGCGGATATACGGCGGAAAGCGCCGCCATCAGGAATCCGGTATCCGCAGGGTCCTCCAGCCCGACGGTCAGCGTCAGATCGGATTTTCTCGGACGGATATGCTTTAATATTTTCAGCGTATGCGCTTTCGTCTCCCGCAGCGCCGCGGCCGTTTCTTCCTCCTCCAGCATCGCCTTCAACTGCCGCAGCTTGTCCGCGGCCGTTTTACATTTCCGGAATTTTTCTTTTACGGAATCCTTCCATCGTTTCAGACGGTCCCGAAACGGTTCTTTTGTTTCGGCGGCGTCAGAACTGCGCCCTGCTTTTTTTGCTTTGTCCGCTGTTTCCGTATCCGCCGGCTTGTCTTTCGCCGGCTCCGCGGGAGC
The DNA here is from genome assembly GCA_947630695.1 of uncultured Lachnospiraceae bacterium. Lineage (GTDB taxonomy): Bacteria > Bacillota > Clostridia > Lachnospirales > Lachnospiraceae > CANRIM01. Next base: position 34,580 of record CANRIM010000006.1, on the reverse strand, counting down.
ATCCGGCGATCGTGTTTCAACCTCCGGGGCGGATTTCTTTTTCTGCCGGGCCTTTGCTCGTTTTTTCCCACGGAGGGGAATCCCGCAGATGCGAATCCGGAATTTCTGCGTCTTTTCGGTGCTGAAGGTCGCTGTCAGCAGTCCGAAGAAAAAGCGCAGCCGGAAATTGATCCTGCAGCTTTCGTCATAATCCACAGACCCCCGGTAAAACACCGGAATCGTGCATACCGCGACCAGCAGAAGAAGCAGAAAAGCAATCACGCAGCCGATAATTTTTAAAATAAGTAAAAATACCGTCATACCGACTCCTTACGCCTCATATTAATGAAACGGCACGCGCGCCTTAAGGCACACCTGTCATGTCTGCCAAAGTTCCTCCGGGGCAAAATATTCCCTGACCCGCACATCCTTGGTTTCATCATAGACCTTTTGCAGGATGTGTTCGGTCAGCAGCACCGCTTCCTGTCTGGTCACGGCGACGCCGATCACGGAAAGTTCCCGCCATGTCATTATCATGCCCAGATTGTATGGAATAATATCCAGCATATTTTCCGAATTGGCCGGAAGCGTAATAAAAAATACATTTCTGTATTTACGGCCCTGCAGGAAGCGCTCTTTGATTTTGTCCGTCTTGCCCGCGGCCCGCTCTCCTACAAAAAGGGCTTTGTACCACTTCATTGTTCCGTTCCTGACTTGTACAGTATGCCGGCTGCAACCTTGTCCGCGGCTGCTTTGCCTTCCAGCGTTTCAATAATTTTCAGGGAAAAATCCATGGCTGCGCCCATAGCGCGTCCGGTAATGATCTTACCGTCCCGGACGGTATTTTCATAAACCACATTGGCCCCGGTCAGTTTGTCTTCAAACCCCGGATAGCAGCAGGCCGTTTTTCCTTCCAGCAGTCCGTACTTGCCCAGTACGCTGGGGGCGGCGCAGATGGCAGCGATATATCTGTCGTGTTCCCGCATTTCATCCAGTGCTTCTTTCACCTGCGGCGCTGCCGCCAGATTTTCGGTACCCTTGCCGCCGCCGGGCAGCACCAGCATGTCATAGTCCGTAACGTTCACATTTTCCAGTGTGGTATCCGCCATGACATGAATGCCATGGGATCCTTCCACCAGCGGTATCTCACCCAAAGATGCCATTGTGATTTCGATGCCTGCTCTCCTTACATTATCCACTACGGTCAGCGCTTCGATTTCTTCAAATCCCGCCGCCAGTATTATACATATCTTTTTCATAGTCTGTACGCCTTCCTTTCTTTCAACAGTTTAACAGACACCGCTTGTAAATACAATAAAAAAAAGGTATGCTAAGCTATGAAAAAATATGGGGATACGGAGCGAAACGCCATGAAGCGAAGATATATGGTTCTGTTTTTTTTCATAATCGTCCTCTGCGCAGGCTGCACGGCGGCCCGGCCGATGAAAAAAACGGATTTTTGCATGGACACCTATATATCCGTCACGGTTTACCGGCAGAAAGACGAAAAATGGATTGACGAAGTATTTTCGCGCTGCCACGCCTATGAAGACCTGCTGAGCAAAACATCGCCGGACAGCGACATCAGCCGGCTGGAAAACGCCCGGTTTTCCTATGTGCCCATTGCGCAGGAAACCAGAGAAATCATTGAGATTTACCAGTCGCTTTACGAAGCCTCGGAAGGAAAACTGGACTGCACCATAGGCGCCCTCACCGGTCTCTGGAATTTTCACGAACCCTTACCGGACGATCCCGTGCCGTCGGCGGAGGCCATACAGGAAGCGGCTGCTTCCGTCGATGCCAACGCGCTGATCCTGAAAGACGATACCGCATGCCTGGCTTCCGAAACCGCGAAGCTGGACTTCGGCGCGGTGGCCAAAGGCTATATTGCCGGAAAAATGCGTGATTTCCTGGTGGAGCAGGGCGTGGAAAGCGCCATACTGGATTTTGGCGGCAATATCGTCGTCATTGGCAGCAGGCCCGACGGCAAACCTTTTCGCATCGGCATTCAGCAGCCCTTCGGCGATGCAAATGAAGCGGCGGCGTCTCTTTCCGTATCCGATCAGTCGGTGATTACCGCCGGCGTATACCAGCGGTATTTCCGGCAGGGGGAAACCCTGTACCATCACATTTTGGATCCGTCTACCGGATACAGCGCCCAAACCGATCTTTACAGCGCGACCATTCTCTGCGACGATCCGGCCGCAGGCGACGCCTACAGCACCATCTGCATCCTGCTGGGCAAAGAAAAGGCGCTGGACCTGATCCGCCGGACCCCGGGCCTGGAAGCCATTTTCATCACGGAAAACAATGAAATCATATACAGCGATCCTGCTGAAAAAGATAAAGGAGAATGAAATGAAAAACCAACGATTGCTTGCACTGCAAAATGAAATGAAACAGGAGCAGATCGACGTCTGCCTGATCTGCTCTACGGATCCCCACAACAGCGAATACATCAGCGATCACTTTAAATACCGGGATTATCTCACCGGCTTCACCGGCTCCGCCGCAACGGTGGTGGTAACCACAGAGGAAGCGTTTCTCTGGACAGACGGCCGGTATTTTCTGCAGGCTGCGGCGCAGCTGGCAGATTCCGGCGTACAACTGCAGAAATCCGGCGAAAAAGGAGTGCCCACGCCGGAGGAATTTATTTCTTCCTGCCTGAAAGAAGGCATGGTACTGGGTATCAACGGTTCCTGCGTTTCCGCCGCGGAGGGCAAAAACCTTGCCGAAATCGCCGCCGAAAAAAAAGCGGTTTTGAAAGCAGATTTTGACTATGCAGCCCGACTTTGGAAGGATCGTCCCGCCAAACCGGCCCGCCCCGTTTTCCTTCTGGAAGAACGCTATGCCGGACAAAGCGCTGCCGAAAAACTGGAGCATCTGAGGGAAGCGCTGCAGCTGTCTGCAAAGGACGCCTACTTTCTTTCCTCCCTGGACAGCATCGCCTGGCTTTTGAATCTCCGGGGCGCAGACATTGATTACAATCCGGTGTTCTATTCCTATTTTTATATGGATCCGGCCCGCAGCGTGCTCTTTGTCAATCCCGCCCAGCCTTCGGATGACGTGAAGGCTTATCTGACGGCGCTGCCGGTGGAAATCTGTGATTATGACGCAGTCTGCGCATTTTTTACGAAACAATATGAAAAAATTTACTGTGATGAAAACAGCATTAACTACGCAGTCTGTTCTTATCTGAAAGAAAAAGGCGATCTTGTTTTCATTGAAGATCCGGTTTGCCTGCAGAAAGCCGTCAAAAATGCAACGGAAATCGAAAATCTCCGATATGCCAACTGTCTGGACGGTGTTGCCATGGTGCGCTTCCTTCGCTGGATCGAAGAAGCCGCCAAAACCGGGGATCTGGACGAATATGAAGCCGGCCTTGCACTGGACGCCATCCGGGCAAAAAGTGATGATTTTCTGGAAATTTCTTTTTCCACCATCTGCGGCTATCAGGAAAACGGCGCCATCATCCATTACAGCGCCGAAAAAGAAAGCGCAAAACCCATTGCCGCCACAGGCAGCCTGCTGGTGGATTCCGGCGGGCAGTACCTTTACGGCACCACGGACGTCACCAGGACCTTTTCTCTGGGCGGCGAAGTTTCCGAAGCCTTCAAAAATGATTTTACCCTTGTATTAAAGGGTACGCTGCATTTGCAGAATGCTGTATTCCCGGAAGGCTGCAGCGGCGTCAATCTGGATATTCTGGCCAGGGAAGCCCTCTGGCAGGCGCACAAAGATTACAATCACGGCACCGGGCACGGCATCGGCTACTGTCTGAACGTCCATGAAGGGCCGGTGAATATCAACAAACGCATTCCGAAAAACGGCGGCTGCGTCCTGCGGCCGGGAATGATCACCAGCGACGAACCGGGCCTTTATATTGAAAACGCCTACGGCATCCGCACGGAAAATATGCTGCTTTGCAAAAAAATCTGTGAAAATGCCTTTGGCACGTTTCTCGGCTTCGAACCGCTGACCTACGTGCCCATCGATCTGCGCTGCATCAATCCTTCGCTTTTAAATGAACAGGAAAAAATCTGGCTGAACGATTATCATAAACTGGTTTATGAAAAACTTTCGCCGCTGCTGAACGAAGAAGAAAAAGACTGGCTGAAAGAAAACACAAAAGCGGTTTGATAAGTCGAAAACTGACTGCAATTAATTACCATCATAAAAACGTTTTATTTGTCCATAATACACTTCGGAGGTGATAAACATGACAAATAAAACGAATGTACCCGAAGCCAAGAGTGCGATGAATCGTTTTAAAATGGAAGTTGCTTCAGAACTCGGTGTCAACCTGAAAGACGGTTACAACGGGGAATTAACATCCAGAGAAGCCGGCAGCGTCGGTGGCGGAATGGTTAAGAAAATGATCGAAGCACAGGAACGCAGCATGGCTGGACAGCAGTAATCCGACAGTCAAAATCCCGGCAGTACACACTGCCGGGATTTTTACATTTGGCAAATTCAAATTTTTATCCGTGACGTTAATTCTTAAAGCTGTGCACCGGCGCGGGAATGGTTCCTTTCCGCGCGATGAGCTTTTCACAGGAAAAGGGATTTACCGCAATCACCGGCGCTTCTCCTAAGAGTCCGCCGAATCTGGCGGTGTCCCCCACGGTTTTTCCGATCACCGGAATCAGCCGGACCGCCGTGGTCTTCTGGTTGATCATACCAATGGCCATTTCATCTGCAATGATGCCGGAAATGGTACTTTCCTTTGTATCCCCCGGCACGGCGATCATATCCAGACCCACCGAACAGACACAGGTCATGGCTTCCAGTTTTTCCAGATTCAGCGCGCCTGCAAGCGCGGCTTCCGTCATGGCGTGATCCTCGCTTAAGGGAATAAACGCGCCGCTTAACCCGCCTACATAGGAACTGGCCATGATCCCGCCTTTTTTTACCTGATCATTCAACAGCGCCAGGGCAGCTGTGGTGCCGGGCGCTCCCGCGTATTCCACGCCGATTTCTTCCAGAATTTCCGCAACGCTGTCTCCCACCGCCGGCGTGGGCGCCAGAGACAGATCTACGATGCCGAAGGGCACGTTCAGCCGCCGGGAGGCTTCCTTCGCCACCAGCTGACCAACCCGCGTGATTTTAAAAGCGGTTTTTTTGATGGTTTCGCAGAGGGATTCAAAATCCGCGTCCTGATTGACATGCAGCGCATGGCGCACCACGCCGGGGCCGCTGACGCCCACATGAATCACCGTATCTTCCTGGGTCACGCCGTGAAAAGCTCCGGCCATAAAGGGGTTGTCATCCGGCGCATTACAGAACACCACCAGCTTGGCGCAGCCGATGGAGTCCGCTTCCTTTGTCTTTTCCGCGGTCTGATGAATCACGGTTCCCATCAGCCGCACCGCGTCCATATTGATGCCGGACTTGGTGGAACCCACATTGACGGAAGCACAGACCCGCTCCGTCGCGGCCAGCGCTTCCGGAATGGATTCGATCAGCAGGCGCTCCGCCGGGGTCATGCCCTTGGTCACCAGTGCGGAATATCCGCCGATAAAATTCACGCCCACTTCCTTCGCGGCCTGATCCAGGGTCTTTGCAATCTTCACAAAGTCCGACGTGGTGCGGCAGCAGGGTCCGCCGATCAAGGAAACCGGCGTCACCGAAATCCGCTTGTTCACCACCGGAATCCCGAATTCCGCCTCGATTTCCTGCCCGGTGGCCACAAGCCTTGCCGCTTTTGTCCGGATTTTCTGATACACCTTTTCACAGACTGCTTCCGTCGAAGCGTCGATACAGTCCAAGAGGCTGATGCCCATGGTAATGGTTCTCACGTCCAGATTCTCCTGACTGATCATCTGGTTCGTTTCATTGACTTCCAATAAATTGATCAAAGCGTCCGTCCTCCTAGATCCTGTGCATACTCGTAAATATTTCTTCCCGCTGGCATCGAATGATCAGACCCATTTCTTCACCGGCTTTTTTCAGATTTTCCGCCATGGCGTCAAAACCTACGTCTGCCTTCGCCATATCCACAATCATCATCATATTGAAGTAATCCGCCACGATGGTCTGGGAAATGTCCAGAATATTGATCTGATGTTCCGCCAGATAGGTGCAGACCTTCGCAATGATTCCCACGGTATCCAGTCCTACCACGGTGATAATGATTTTTTTCATCTTTTTTCTCCTTACTAACTGATCCTTTATATACTGATCCACGCGGAATGCGCGTACTGCCCGGCCACATGGATTTCAGGCAGCGCGTCCCCCTCCGCCTGCAGTTCCTGTTTCACCGTTTCATACGCGATATCCGGCAGATTGTTTTCCATGCTTAAATGTCCCAGAATCACCTGGGACAGCCCTCCCGCGTCCAGCGCGTGAATCAGCCCTGCGCAGGCCTCGTTGGACAAATGCCCGTTCTTTCCGAGGATCCGCAGCTTCAGCGCATAAGGATAGGGGCCCATTTCCAGCATACGGATATCGTGGTTTGCCTCGATGATCCCGCCCCGGATGCCTCGAAAGGCCTGAATCGTATGTTCGTCATATGTACCCAGATCCGTGATCACGGCCAGCGCCCCTTCCGCCGTACTGAACCGGTACGCCACCGGTTCCGCCGCATCGTGATCCGTGGCAATGGCCCGGATGCAGATCCCTGCAATTTCAAAATCCTTACCGCTTTCAATGACGGTAAACAGTCCTTCGTCCACTCGTCCCAGACAGCTGCTGTTCCGGACGGCTTCCCAGGTGCCTGCCGTTAAATACACCGGCACCGGATATTTCCGCAGGAAGGCGCCCAGTCCCCGGATATGATCGATGTGCTCATGGGTGATCAGTATGGCGTTGATCTTGTCCGCGCTGCTTTCCAGCTGCTCCAGCTGGGTTTCAATGGCTTTTTTACTGATGCCGGCATCGATCAGAAAATGCCGGTCTTCATGGGTCAGATAAGCGGCGTTGCCTCTGCTGCCGCTTGCCAGACTGCATAATCTCATACCTTTTCTTTTTCCTTTAATCTGTTTAGTTCCTGGTCGATCTGCGCAAAAGTATGCGACAGATCCGCGTTGTTGTCAATACAAACCCTGCAGCGCCGAAGGAATGCTTCTTCCGGCAGCTGCGCGCGAATGATTGCTTCACAGCGCTCTTTCGTATAGCCCCGGTCCCGCATCAGCCGTCCGATACGTACCGGAAGCTCCGCCCGCACCAGCCAGAGCTCGTCACACAGCGCGTCCAGCCCAGCTTCCACCAGAATGGCCGACTCGATCAGCAGGCAAAAAACCTGCCGTTCCTTTGCCGCCGCAATTTCCGCCTCGATCCGTTTCCGCACCAGGGGATGCACAATGGCCTCCAATGCCTTTCGCTGATCCTCGTCCCCATAGATGACTTTGGCCAGCTGCGACCGGTTCAGTTCGCCGTCTTCCGCCACCACTTCGCTGCCAAAGGCTTCCACGATCCGGCGATATCCTTCTTCGCCGCGCCGCTGTACGGCTCTTCCGATGTCGTCCGCACAGAGCACCGGCAGGCTCCATGTTTCTTCAATGTAGTGCAGCACCGTGCTTTTTCCGCTACCGACGCCGCCGGTAATTCCGATGATCTGCATTACTTTGTCTCGTACCAGCTGCTGCCCCGCTGCAGCTCCGCCACCAGCGGCACCGCAAGGCTGCAGGCACTCTCCATTTTTTCTTTTAAGATTGCGGAAACTTCATCCGCTTCTTCCAAAGGCGCTTCCACCAGCAGCTCGTCATGCACCTGCAGGACAATGGCTGATTTCAGTCCTCGTTCTTTGAGTTCTTTGTGTACCGCATTCATGGCCAGTTTCATAATGTCCGCCGCGCTGCCCTGCACCGGGGAATTCATGGCAATCCGCTCGCCGAATCCCCGCTGTACTGCGTTGGCTGCATGGATCTCCGGCACCGGCCTTCTCCGGTGAAACATGGTATAGGAATATCCCGTTTCCTTCGTGGACGCCACAATATTTTTCAAAAATTGCTCCACCTTCGGGTAGGTGGCGAAATACTGCTCGATGTACGCCTTTGCCTCCTTCACCGGGATCCCCAGATCCTGGCTCAGCCCGTAAGCGCTGATGCCGTATACAATGCCGAAATTGACTGCTTTCGCATTCCGGCGCTGCAGCGGCGTCACCTCCGCCGCCGGCACGTGAAAGACTTTAGCAGCGGTGCTTTTGTGAATATCCTCTCCCTCGTAAAAGGCCTGGATCAGTCCCTCATCTTTGGACAGATGCGCCAGCACCCGCAGTTCGATCTGCGAATAGTCCGCATCAATAAAAATACAGCCTTCCCGGGGCACAAACACCTTGCGGATGGAGCGTCCCAGCTCCGTCCGCACCGGAATATTCTGCAGATTGGGATTGGCGCTGGAAATCCGGCCGGTGGCCGTTACCGTCTGCAGAAAATCGGAATGGATCCGCCCGTCTTCCGCCACAAACTTGGGCAGCGCGTCGGAATAGGTGGATTTGAATTTCGAAAACTGCCGGTAAATCAGCACGTCGTCCACAATCGGATAATCGTTTTTGAGTTTTTCCAGCACTTCTACCGCGGTGGAATAGCCGGATTTGGTTTTTTTCGAAGCCGGCAGCTGCAGTTTTTCAAACAGGATCTCCCCCAGCTGCTTCGGCGAATTGATGTTAAAGCGTTCTCCCGCCGCATCGTAGATTTTTTCCTGCAGCGCATCCAGCTGCCCGCTTAAATACGCGCTGTAATCCACCAGTTCCTGCGGCTGAATAAGGACGCCCTTTTTCTCCATACAGCGCAGCGAAACGCACAGGGGCATTTCCATCTCATAAAACAGGTCGTGCATCTGCAGCATCTCCAGTTCTTTTTCAAGAACCTTCCGGGCGGCATCCGCCACAAAGGCCTCCCAGGACAGCTGCTGCCTGCAGATGTCTTCCGTTGCCGCAGGATCGGCGCTTTTTTTCAAATCCAGCCATTCTTTGCGGCTTTTGCACTGCAGTTTCAGATAATCCCGGGCAATATCGTCATAATCATAGGAATTTTTGATGGGATTTAACAGATACGCCGCAATCCGGGCGTCAAAAAACCAGCCGTCGTAGATTTCCACCCCCAGGCCGTCGATCAGCCCCCGGCTGTTGAACGTGGTCACCGACCGTATATGCGCTTGAAGTACCGGCAAAACTGCTGCCGCGTCGATCCGGGCGATATACCCTTTTCCTTCCGCGCACAAAGCAAACCACCCTTGCGCGAAGGCAATGCCTGCGGTCCCTGCTTCCATCCGGCTGATGGTATCGAGCAGCGTTTCTCCATCCATCTGTGTAAATTCCAGCGTTTCTTCCCGGCTGGTATCTTCCTGATCGAAACGATCCAGAAACCGCTTGAATTCCAGTTCTTTAAAGAGCTGATAAGCCCGGGCGTTAAAATAATCCCTGCACTGCAGCGCTTCATAATCCGGCGCCACCGGCGCTTCCAGACAGATGGTAGCCAGCCGTTTGCTTAGCAGGGCCATATCATAATGTTCTTCAAAGGCGCGCTTTGCCTTGGGCGGCGTGATCTCCTCCAGATGTGCATGGGCGTTTTCCACGGTGGAAAACTTCTTTAAAATCGCCGTGGCGGTTTTTTCTCCCACCCCGGGCAGTCCCGGAATATTGTCGGAAGCATCTCCCATCAGCCCTTTCAGATCGATGATCTGCTCCGGCAGCAGTCCGTATTGTTCCTGTACCTTTTCCACGGTATAATCCTCCGCCTGGGAATTGCCCCGGACGGGTTTGGCCAGCTTCACTCGAATCTGTGGCTCCACCAGCTGCAGCAGATCCCGGTCTCCCGTGACGATCACCACTTCCAGTCCGTCCGCCCGGCTTTTTTTCGCCAGGGTGCCGATGAGATCGTCCGCCTCATATCCCGCCTGTTCAAACACCGGAATGCCCATGGCCTGCAGCACTTCCTTCATCTTCGGCACCTGCAGGTGCAGATCCTCCGGCATGGGTTTTCTGGTGCCCTTGTAGGCGTCGTACATCTGATGGCGGAAGGTGGGGGCATGTACGTCGAAAGCCACTGCCAGATAATCCGGCTGTTCTTCTTCCATGATCTTAAACAAAATCGCAAGAAATCCGTATATGGCATTTGTGGGAAATCCGTCCGTGGTGGTCAGCGTGGAAATTCCGTAAAACGCCCGGTTCAGCACGCTGTGCCCGTCAAAATAAACTATTTTTTTCAAGAGTGTTCTCCCGTTTCTTCAAGAACTAATGATTCAGAATAATAAACAGCACAATGATGCAGGCCGCCGCAATCAGCAGTCCGATGATGATCCGGATGGACTGATCATTTTTGATCCGCGCCCGGGTATCCGTAATCATGCGGTCCATTTCCTCCTGGATATCGTAACTGTCCAGATCCGGATCTCCCAGCATTTTCAGACCCCAGAAGGCGTAAAAATCCGTTTCAAAATCCTTCCGGCAGCTTTCACAGGCGTCCATGTGCCGGATAAATTCCGCAGCTTCCCTGATCTCGCCTTTGTTTTCGATAAAAGACCCGATCAGTCTGTCAAAACTTTTACAGTTCATATGCCACCTGCCGTTTCTTTATGCATAGGATGCGTATACCTCGTCCCGGAAAAACTGGTCATACCAGACAAGGAAGGCATAGACGGTCCAGATTTTCCTGCTGTGATCCGCCTTCCCCTGATAATGCTGATCTAAGAGCGCCATCAGTTTGTCTGTTTTGAAATACTGCTTTGCCGTTTCCGAGCAGAACGCCGCTTTGATGATATCATAATAGGATTTTTCCCGCAGCCATACCCGTACCGGCACCGGGAAACCCAGTTTTTTCTTGGAAGCCCATTTTTCCGGCAGTTTCCGTAAAGCCGCCTTCCGGAGAATGAACTTGGTATTTTCTTTATTCACCCGGTATTTCAGCGGAATGCGTCCGGCCACCTTCATGATCTCTTTGTCCAGGAAGGGCACCCGCACCTCCAGGGAATTGGCCATGCTCATCTTATCGGATTTCAGCAGGATGTCTCCCATCATCCAGTTGTTGATATCCACAAACTGCATTTTCGTCACCGTGTCCTTGTCCTTCACCATATCGTAGAAAGGCCGGACAATTTCCTTCGGCGCTTTGGCGTCGGTGGTGATATTCAGCAGTTCCTTACGCTCTTTTTCGGAGAACATATAGGCGTTGCCGATGAACTTGTCTTCCGTCTTCTGTCCCAGCCGGATCAGGAAATTGACCCCCCGGACATGGGGAAACAGAGACGCCGCCTTGCCGATGGCGTGTCGGATGCAATAGGGGATCCGGTAATATGCCGCGTTGTCCACCGGTTCTTTGTAAATATTATAGCCGCCAAACAGTTCGTCCGCCCCTTCTCCTGACAGACAGACTTTCAGCTTTTTCGAAGCCTCGTTGCACACGAAATACAGCGCCACCGCAGAAGGGTCCGCCAGCGGCTCGTCCATGTGGTACTGGATTTTCGCAAAGGTGCCCCAGTATTCCTCCGGCGTAATGACCTTGCTGATATTTTTTACATGGATCATTTCGGAAAGCTCCTTCGCGTAGCTGATCTCATTGTATTTCGTTCCGTTGTCAAAGCCCACCGTAAAGGTCTTATCCACGTCTGCGGAACAGGCCACGTAACTGGAATCCACGCCGCTGCTTAAGAAGGAGCCCACTTCTACGTCGCTGATCTTGTGGGCTTCCACCGAAGCCTGAAATTCCCGGCTGATTTCTGCGATCCATTCCTCCGCCGATTTGCTCTCATCCGCCGCAAAGGTGGGCAGCCAGTACCGCCGGATCTGCATATCCCCGTCTTTGTAAACAAAGTAATGGGCCGCCGGCAGCTTATAGACATTTTCAAAGAAGGTTTCCGTCCCCACCGAATACTGGAAGGACAGATAATTTTCCAGCTGCCGGGTATTCAGCCGGCGTTCAAACTTCGGATGCTCCGGAAAGCTCTTGATCTCGCTACCGAACAGAAGCAGGGAGCCAAATCTGGCATAATAAAAAGGCTTGATGCCGAAAAAGTCTCTGGCGCCGAACAGTTCCTTCGTATTTTTGTTCCAGATCACAAAGGCAAACATGCCTCTGATATGCTCGAACAATTTCGTACCGTACTCCTCATAGCCGTGTACCAGCACTTCGGAATCGGAAGAGGTGGCAAATACGTGCCCCTTTTCCTGCAGTGCTTTGCGCACGTCCCGGTAATTATAGATTTCGCCGTTAAACAGCAATACCAGGGAGCCGTCTTCATTATAAATCGGCTGCCTGCCGCCTGCCAGGTCGATGATGCTGAGCCGGCGGAAGCCTAAGGCAATATCGTCGTCAATATAGTAATCGCAGTCATCCGGACCCCGGTGCCGGATGCGGTTATTCATTCTTTCTATGATTTCAGGGGAATTGGCTGTTTCAGGATCCCCGGTATAGCCCACAAAACCACACATTCTTTTTTGCTGCCTTTCCTGATGATTTTCTTTTGTTTTGCCGGTGGTATTCCTTAAAATCCATAACCCGGCAATTTACATTATATCCAAACGGGGCCGGTTTTACAAGAACATTATGTCCGTCAGAAAATGAAAAAGGATCCGCCCTCCTGGAACGGATCCCTGATTATTTTGCATTTTTATTTCATAGCTTTGACCCGGTCAAAGGTCTTGGTGATTTCCGCGTCAGGTTCTTTCGTCAGCAGGCTGACTACGATGATCACGATCAGCCCCAGCACAAAGGCCGGCAGCAGCTCATAGAAATCCAGAACCGTTCCGGCAAAGGCGGTGCGGATCACAAATTTCCAGAAGAATACCATGACGCCGCCGGTGATCATACCGGCAATGGCGCCGTATTTATTGGTGCGTTTCCAGAACAGGGCCGTTAAGACCACCGGGCCGAAGGCCGCGCCGAATCCGGCCCATGCGAAGGATACCACGCGGAACACCGAGCTGTTGGGATCCCGGGCCAGGAAAATCGCAATGATGGAAATGACGATGACGGATACCCGGGCCAGCAGAATGGAAGCCTTCTGGGACAGCTTCACATGGAAGGTTTCCTGAATCAGGTTCTGGGAAATACTGGAAGAAGCCGCCAGCAGCTGGGAATCCGCTGTGGACATGGTGGAAGCCAGAATACCGGCCAGAATCACGCCGCCTACAAAGGCAGGCACATAGCCGTAAGTGCTCAGGAATTTCGCGATATCCACAATGATGGTCTCCGCTGCGGAACCGTCTGCATATGTGGGAACCACGCCCTGCTTCATCAGCGAATAGCCGATAACGCCGATGAGCACTGCAACGCCCATGGAAATGGTCACCCAGACGGATGCTACTCTTCTGGAAAGCTTCAGTTTGTTCTTGTCTTCAATCGCCATAAAGCGCAGCAGGATATGAGGCATACCGAAGTAGCCCAGGCCCCAGGCCAGGGTGGATGCCACCGGCAGCGCGCCATAGCTTGTAGTGGCGCCGTCCGCCACCGAATACCCCTGGAACACATTCAGATAGCCGCCCAGATTTTTAACATTGTCTATAATATTGCCGAATCCGTGGGCCATGCCCTCTCCGAATCCGATGACCACCAGAAGTGCAATGGTCATAATAATACTCTGGATAAAGTCTGTAGTGGAAGCTGCCAGAAAGCCGCCCAGCGTACAGTATACAATGATGACCGCCGCGCTGATGATCATCGCCGTGGTATAGGACATGCCGAAGAGCGAGGAAAACAGTTTTCCGCAGGCGGAAAATCCGGAAGCCGTATAGGGAATAAAGAATATAACGATAAACAGGGCGGAAACCGTGGTCAGGATCTTCTTTCCGTCGCCGAAACGCTTCGCAAAGAAATCCGGCAGGGTAAACGCGTCGATTTCCTGACTGTAGGTACGAATCCGCTTCGCCACCACCAGCCAGTTGATATAGGTACCGATGGCCAGGCCCAGCGCCGTCCAGAAAGCTTCAGGCAGACCGCCCATCAGCGCCACCGCCGGCAGGCCCATCAGAAGCCAGCCGCTCATATCGGATGCTTCCGCGCTCATGGCCGTAACCAGCGGGCCCAGTTTTCTGCCGCCCAGATAAAAATCACTGGAAGATTTGTTTTGCTTTGATACTGCAAGACCAATGCCCACCATCATCAGCATATACGCAATGATGGCAACAAGAATAATAATATCTGTTATCTGCATTTTTCTACCGCCTTTCAAATTTACGTCGGATTATAACACAGTCAAAAACAGACTGAAATACAGAATATAGTATAAACTTTTTTCAATACAAAAACGCCTGATTTATTCATTTTTATCTGAATAATCAGGCATTTTTAGTAGACTAAAGTCTATAATATTTTTAATTCGTTTTTTTGACGATAAATTTTTTTTACTGCAAATATCCCTTTAAAAACATAGGCAGCATCTGTCCGCTGTAGCGGCACAGGGAATACTCCCCGTTGCACAGACACCAGTCGTACATGATGGCCCGCTCATAAAGGGCGTAAGCCTTCACGATTTCATTCACCGATATATCCTCCCGGATCTCGCCCTTTTGCTGCCCTTCCTGTACCAGCGAACGCAGCAGCCGGTAATACACCCGGTTGTGATCCAGCAAATGCTTCTCACTTTTGGTAATCAGCTGGGAGGAAAGCAGCTGCGCCAGCAGATCGATGGACACGCTGTTTTCGATCATACGGAATACTTCCCGGTTCAGGTAGATCAGCTTGTCCACACAGCCCATGTCCTCCGGAAAGGAATCCATCATTTCCTCATATTTCTCATCGAAAAGATAGGACAGCGAAGACAGCAGCGCGTCCTTTCCGCTGAAATAATGATAAAAGGAGCCTTTGGATGTGCCGGATTCATAAACGATATCATCCACCGTGGTATTGTCATAGCCCTGCTCATAAAAAAGCCGCCATGCGGTTGAAACGATTTTCCCTTTTGTATTCCGGTTGTTTTTCCTGCGCATATCCTTTTTTCTCCAGATTCATTTTGCAGATCAGAAATCCTCGTCCGCAGAAACCAGTTCGTCATATTCCTGTGCATCCAGCCATTCATCGAAAGCCTCGTCAACGATTTCGTACTCATCATCGTCGTCAATGTATTCGATCACCGGCTCTTCATTTTCATCCTCGCTGTAGCGGTAAAGATACACCGTATCGTCGTCCTCCGGCGCATCCACCGGCAGCAGGGCCACATAATCTCTGCCCGCAGCCTCAAAAATAGTCAGAATCCGGCATTCGATTTCCGATTCGTCTTCCAGTATCAGCGTAATGAAATGTTCTTCCATTCGTAAATCCTTTCGTCTATACAAGTGATTACGGATTGTTACGCTGCTTCGCAGCTTTCGTAATCATACACATGATTTGACAGTATAGCATTGTATCCGCGCCCGGTCAACAGCAAGATTACTGATAATAATCAAACTCCAGTTCGTACATTCTGACGGTATCGCCTTCCTGAATCCCGGCGTCGGTCAGGGCGTCTAAGATCCCCCGCTCCTTCAGAAAGTTCTGGAAGAACATAAATCCTTTCTCGGAATCGATATTGGTATAGCCCAGCATTTTTTCGATCATGACCCCTTCCACCACAAAGGCGCCGTCGTCTGCCCGGCGCACCGTAAAGCCGCCGTCCTCTCCTTCCTCCGCCGCTTCGGGGAAATATTCCGGCGCATAGACCACGGGCTGGCTGCCGTAGGTTTTTAAGATCTCCGTCACCCCATGCAGCAGCTCCGGAATGCCCTTGCCTGTGACACAGGAAATGGGATAGACGGGAATACCTGCCGGTTCAAAAATTTCTTTCAGCCGGTCAAGCACCGCCGGATCGGAAAGGGCGTCGATCTTGTTTGCCGCAATGACCTGCCGCTTCTTAGCCAGGGTTTCGCTGAATTTCCGAAGCTCCTCATTGATGGTATATACGTCTTCCACCGGATTCCTGCCTTCAAAAGCCGCCGCATCCACCACATGGATCAGCACTCGGGTCCGTTCCGTATGACGCAGAAACTGATGTCCCAGTCCCGCGCCTTCACTGGCGCCTTCAATGATGCCCGGCAGGTCCGCGATGCAAAAACTCTCGCCGCTCCCCATATCCACCATGCCCAGATTGGGCTGCAGGGTGGTAAAGGGATAATCCGCGATTTTCGGGCGGGCATTGGACACCCGGGAAATCAGCGTGGATTTTCCGACGCTGGGATAGCCGATCAGCCCCACGTCCGCAATGACCTTCAGTTCCAGATCCACGGTCAGTTCCTTCGCCGGCTGCCCAGGCTTGGAATAGCGGGGCGCCTGCATGGTAGAGGTGGCATAATGCTGATTGCCCAGACCACCCCGGCCGCCGCAAAGGATCGTATACTGTTCATTGTCCCCGGACATATCCACGATCACCTTACCGCTGTTGTGTTCCTTCACCACGGTGCCGTAGGGCACCTTCAGAACAATGGATTCTCCGGATTTTCCGTGACAGTTTTTCTTTCCGCCTTCCTCGCCGTCCCCGGCAGCATAGACCCGCATAAAGCGATAGTCCGCCAGGGTATTCATGCCTTTGTCCACCTGCAGGATCACATCGCCGCCATTGCCGCCGTCGCCGCCGTCCGGACCGCCGTTGGGCACATATTTTTCTCTTCTGAAACTGACGTGTCCGTTGCCGCCTTTGCCCGAGCGCAGCCGGATCGTCACGATATCCTTAAAAGCCAAGTGCCTCGCCTCCTTATAAAAGCGTTGAAAAAAGGCTTCAAATTTCTGCATTTGAAGCCTGAAAAAAACATCTGCATCTTATGCTTCCGGATAAACGGAAACCTGTTTTTTATCTCTGCCCTTTCTTTCAAACCGGACAACGCCGTCTGCCGTCGCAAACAATGTATCGTCGCCGCCGATCCCCACGTTGGTTCCGGGGTGGATCTTGGTTCCGCGCTGGCGGTAAAGAATATTTCCGGCTTTTACAAACTGTCCGTCGGCTCTCTTTGCGCCCAGTCTCTTGGACTCGGAATCTCTGCCGTTCTTGGTAGAGCCAACGCCCTTTTTATGCGCGAAAAGCTGCAAATTCATATTCAACATGGTTCAAACCTCCTTATTTCTGAATTTAATACGGTTCTTATAATTTTCTGCGATCATTTCAATTCCCAGCAGCATGGACTCCATCAGAATCTCTGCTTCGGAAGAGGGTTCCTCCTGCAGCCGTAAAGATACGGAGCCGGACTCCTCATCGGTGCTGCTTTCAAATGGAACGCCCAGCAGCATCTCCATGGAATTGATGCAGGTCAGCACCAGCGCCGAAACGCCTGCGCAGACAATATCTTTGCCGTATTCATCATAACCTGCGTGTCCCTCACATTCAAATCCGCAAATGTTGCCGGACACGTCGTTCAGCATGGTCAGGATGATCATCGTCTTATCCCTGAATCGAATCGATTCTTACTTTCGTATAAGCCTGTCTGTGACCGCTCTTTTTGTGATAGCCGGTCTTTCTCTTATACTTGTAGACAATCACCTTGGGGCCTTTTCCCTGTTCCATAACCGTAGCAGAAACGGCAGCTCCCTCTACTTTGGGGCTTCCTACCTGAAGCGTATCGTTCATAACGGCAAGTACGTTGTCAAACGTCACGCTCTCTCCTTCGGCTGCATTCAGCTTTTCCACCTTGATGACATCTCCTTCGGAAACCTTATACTGTTTTCCTCCGGTCGCGATAATCGCGTACATACGGGCACCTCCCTGTATTCATTACTCGCCGGCTTCGGTGCGGCTGCATTTTCGTAAAATGTCGGCCTCTTATAACCTCGCCGTGCGGCATACGCAATAAAATTAACACATTATTCCCGCTCCGTCAAGAGCTGTTTCAGGGGTTTTGTCAGTTTTTTCCGGGTCATTTCCAGCAGTCCCAACTTTGTAATATCCACGATAATGGGCGGGTTGACGATTTTTCCGGTTTCCCTGGCAAAGGTTTCCAGCACCGCTTTTTCATCCGCCGCATCCTTCATATTGATGAGGTCCACCAGAATCATGCCGCTTGTATTGCGCAGCTGCAGCTGTCTTGCAATCTCCGCGGCCGCTTCCATGTTTAATTTCAGAAAGGTCTTTTCCCGGTCTTTTCCCCGGTCAAATCCGCCGGTATTGATATCCACGGCGGTCAGCGCCTCGGTATCCTGCCAGATCAGATATCCGCCGGATTTTAAATACACCTTTTCGGAAAGGGCGTCTTTGATTTCCTTTTCCAGACGGTACAGCTTAAACAGCGGCAGCAGCGGGTCGTCATACAGCTGCAGGCAGTCCTGCCGCAGCGGAAAATACCGTTTCCTGTCGTCGTAAATCTCCCGGATATCCGTGACCGCTTCCGTATACAGCGTATCGTAAATATCGTTGATCGCCGCCTGCAGGCCGTTATCCGCCTGATACATGCGGGTTTTCGGCGGCCGGTAGGGAGCGTTTCGAATCACCATATCCAGTTTTTCCGCCAGCGCTTCCGCCTCCCCGCGGATTTGCTCCGGCTGCGGGCAGCTACCGGCATTGGTCCGAATGGTCACCTGATAAGGAAAAGGCTTTTCTCCCATGACCCGGGCGATGGCCGCCTTTTCCTCCACCTTTAATTTTGCCGAATAACGCACCTCCCCGGGGGTTGAAAATACCACCGCATACTTTCCGGTAATGGACAGTTCCGTCCTGACCATGGGTTTTTTGGCTTTGGTGGCTTCCTTATCCACCTGTACCAGCAAAGCATCTCCCGGCCGCAGGGGGCCGTCATGGGGCGGAATGACAAAGGCTTTCGCGGTGTCCTCCAGATTCAGGAAATACAGGTCTTCTTCCCCGATATCCACAAAGGCTGCGCTGATATTTTTCACCAGCCCATGGACCCGGGCAAGGTAAATATTGCCCCGCCTGCTCTTCGTATGTTCCCGGACGGGAAACAGCTGCATGAGCCGGTGGTTCTGATACAGCGCTGCAAAAATAAATTCGGGATAGGCCGGCAGTCTGGTAATCACAAGTTTTCCGTCCATGATTTAGGCCCCGCCGGTGGCTTCCCCTAAAGGGACAAACCCGCCGTCTTCCTTTTTTGCATAAATTTCGGTCCGGCGGTACAGGAAATCTTCCCCGCCGCAATCAAAGCCTAAAGCTTTCGTCAGGGCCTCCATCATTTCCGCCGGTTTCAGATTGGCGGCGCTGCCGGAAGCCAGCCTCGTAACGATCCGGTTTTCTTCCGGCTGAAATACATAAATCATAGGCAGGATATCTATGGTGCGCTCCGCTTTTTTCGTTTTTTTGGAAATCAGAAGCGTTCGCAGCGCCGTCCATCCGGCAAATACGGAATAATCAAAGTCCGACCGATCCGCCGTAATCACATAATCGCAGGCGGCCACCAAAGACATGGCGTTTTTGGCGCCCTCCGCCAGATATACGGCGTCTTTCACCGCCAGTCCTTCCGGCATCTGGGCATTCAGGTTCACAATCACCCGGTCTGTTTCCACAGGCTCCGTCAGTTCCAGATCAAAGTATTCGGCGTCGGAGCAAAGGCCGATGCCTAAAGGCGCCGCAAAGCTGAGAATCTGATGAGGATGAAAGCCCGCGGAATACGCCACCGGCAATTTCGCCCGGACGATGGCCTTCTGAAAACAGCGCATCAGATCCAGATGCCCTACATACTGCATCAGGCCTTCTTTTGCAAATTTAATCCGCAGTTTCAACGCAGACACCTCCTTTGAAGCTGACAGCGCCGCAGCCCGCGCAGACTTTCCTGCAGTGGGCCGTGACTTTTCCCTGCTTTGCTTTTTCATTTTCCCGGATCAGAAAGGCCTTGGAAACGCCGATATCAATGAAATCCCAGGGCAGGATTTCCTCATAGGAACGTTCCCTGTGCACGTAATAGTCCGGGTCTACGCTGCATTCCGCGAAAGCCTGCTCCCAGTATTCCGGGATAAAATATTCGCTCCAGGCGTCAAATTTCGCGCCTTTGCGGTACGCGCGCTCAATCACGGCGGACAGTCTCCGGTCTCCCCGGGCAAAGATACCCTCCAGCACCGACAAATCCGCCTCATGCCAGTTGTATTTTAAACTCTTACGGTTTTTCTGCTCCAGAAAGGTCTGATGGACGATGGCCGCTTTTTCCAGAAAAGATTCCTTCCTGTCCATTTTTGCCCACTGGAAGGGCGTAAAGGGCTTCGGTACGAAAAAGGAAGAACTGGCCGTAACCTGACAGCGCCCGCTGCGCTGCTCCTTCGGCAGGTCATAATAACATTCCGCGATTTTTTCGGAAAGATAGGCGATGCCTTTGATGTCCTCTTCCGTTTCCGTAGGCAGCCCCAGCATGAAATAAAGCTTCACCTTGTTCCAGCCCCCTGCGAAGGCGTTTTTTGCCCCCTCCAGTATGGTTTCTTCATCCAGTCCCTTGTTGATCACATCCCGCATCCGTTGGGAACCCGCCTCCGGCGCGAAGGTCAGGGAGCTTTTTTTCACATCCTGCACCCGGTGCATCACGTCCAGGGAAAAGGCGTCGATACGCAGCGAAGGCAGGGAAATATTCACATAACGGCTCCCCAGCTGTTCGATGAGAAAATCGATCAGCTCCGGCAGGTACCGGTAATCGCTGGAGCTTAGGGAGCTTAAAGTGATTTCGTCATAGCCGGTATTGGCAAACAGTTCCAGCGCGTAAGCCTTCAGTTCTTCCAGAGAACGTTCCCTGAGGGGCCGGTACACCATACCGGCCTGGCAGAAGCGGCAGCCCCGGATACAGCCCCGCTGGATCTCCAGTACCATCCGGTCCTGGGTCACCTGAATGAAGGGCACCACCGGTTTCACCGGATAGACACTTCCTTTCAGATCGGCAGGCAACTGCCGTTTCACCACGGCAGGCGCCTCGCTGCAGTTGGGGGTAAAGGCGGAAATGGTACCGTCGCTGTTGTAAGTTACGTCGTAAAAGGCCGGCACATATACCCCCGGCACCTGTGCCAGGGCTTTCAGTGTTTCCATCCGGCCCAGTCCTTTGTCTTTGCAGGCTTCATAGCAGTCCATGATAGCGTCCATGGTGCTCTCCGCCTCACCGAAATTGAAGAGATCAAAAAAATCCGCGATGGGTTCCGGATTGTAGGCGCAGGGGCCGCCCCCGATCACAAGGGGATCTTCTTCCGTCCGGTCCTTCGCATACAGCGGAATCCCGGAAAGATCCAGCACCTGCAGAATGTTGGTATAGCACATTTCATACTGCAGGGTAATGCCCAGAAAATCAAACTGCCGGACGGGGGTCTGGGTTTCCAGAGAGAACAGCGGGATCTGTTCCTTCCGCATCAGCGCGTCCAGATCCAGCCAGGGAGAATACACCCGTTCGCAGTACGTGCTTTCTCTTTGATTCAGCAGATCGTAAATGATCTGTATGCCCAGATAGGACATGCCGATCTCATAGACGTCCGGGAAGCACATGACAAAACGGGTTTTCATTTTGTCCGGATCCTTGATGACGCTGTTTCGTTCGTTTCCGATATATCTTGCAGGCTTTTCCACGGACATCAGCTGTCTGTGGGTCAATGCTGTTTTTCTCATATTGTGTCCTTTCACTGCCACCATTGGCCGTCTCTCGATGCGATGTCTTTGGCCAGGGCCGGCAGATAATGCACCGGCACGGTATTTTCCGGCCGGATCAGGTCGATCTGTTCCAGCTCGTCGTAACGGAAGCTCTTCCGGCCGCCGTTTTTCATCCGGTTCCAGAACCGCATCACGTTCCGAAACGAAAGATAAATGATTTCCCCTTTAGCGGTATAATGGATAATCAGAAAGGCAACGCCCCCCTGCCGCTCAAACTGTTCCATAAACTCCATCTGATGCGCGTGGATATTGGAAAGCGCAAAGGTATCGGTGGCGCACTCCTTGGCGTCAAAACAGACGGCCACCCCCTGTACCACCCCGATATAATCCACGGTACTCCGCTTGTCGAAATATGCCAGCGTAATATGCCGGTTTTCCTGATCGATGTTCACGGGAGTAATGGGGGTGGGAATCTTCTGGATCAGCGCCAGTCCCTGCTCGATGTATCTTTCATTTGTCCGGTTGATCAGATCTTCAAGGCCGGAACCCCGAAGTCCTCTCGATGACCATGTTGCCATAGTTTCACCTGTTGTTTTTTATAATATTTTCGCCGCAGTACGGCAGATATTTTTGAAACGTCTCCGGGAGCGGCGCGGTAATGGTCTTGCCGGAAAGGGCGCCCAGCCGCGCCTCCTCCGGAAAAATCATACAATAAGAATGGAGCAGCTGATATTTCAGGCCGCTTTTCGCCGCCTTCGGATTGTATTTGAAATCTCCTGCCACCGGATGCCCGATATGGCTTAAGTGGGCCCGGATCTGGTGGGTCCGGCCGGTGAAGAGTTCCACCTGCAGCACCGTCTGGGTTTCGGTATATCCCAGAGGCACATATGCGCTTTCCATCCATTTGGCCCCCGGTTCGGGCCTGTCAAGAATCACGGCCTGATTGCCCGCTTCCTTCCGCAGATAAGCCCCCACATGCACAGGCTTTTCCATCCTGCCTTCCACCACCGTCAGATAGAGCTTCCGCACGCTTTTGTCCGCGATCAGCCGGTTGCAGAGTTTCAGGGCAGCCAGGGTCTTTCCCACCACGACGATGCCGCTGGTATTGCGGTCCAGCCGGTTACAGATTCCCGGGCGGAAGGATTTCAGCTGTTCTTCCGTCAGCGTTCCGTCAGAAATCAGGTAAGCAATGGCGATGTCGATCATGGACAGATCGCCGGGGGCCGCCTTCTGGGACAGCATGCCGCAGGGTTTGTTCAAAATCAGCACCTGGGCGTCCTCGTACAGGATGTCCGGCATAGGAACATGGGCCGGCATTACGATGGTTTTCTGAAAGCCGCGGATGGTTTCCTCCGAAAGATAGAGGGTGATTTGGTCCTGCTCCTGCAGGATTTCCTTTCCGGTGGCTTTTTTCCCGTTTAAAACAATATTCTTCTTGCGCAGCATTTTATACAGAAAGCCGTCCGGCGCCAGCTGCATATATTTGCGCAGCAGCTTGTCCAGCCGCTGTCCGGCCTCATTTGTGCCGACGGCGAGTTCTCTCATGCGCATTTCCTCCTTGTTTCTCAGGTACCGGCCTTCCCCCTTTGCCGGTGTTCTGCCGCGGCAGTATCAGGCACTGGGGCGTACAGCCGATCAGGTCGCCTCTGCCGCAGCGCAGCAGCGCTTCTTTGACCAGCGCATAATTTTCCGGCTTCCGGTACTGCATCAGCGCGCGCTGCATCGCCTTTTCATGGGGATTTTTCGCCACATATACCGGCTGCATGCTCCGCGGATCCAGTCCCGTGTAATACATACAGGTAGACAGGGTGGAAGGCGTGGGATAAAAATCCTGTACCTGCTCCGGCATGTACCGGATATCCCGCAGGTATTCCGCCAGCTGCACCGCATCCTCCAGTGTGGCTCCCGGGTGGGAGGACATGAGGTACGGCACAATATACTGTCCCTTTTTCTGATTGATCTGCAGTTTTTCCACCCGGCGGATAAACTGCTCGTAAATTTTATGAGGCGGTTTGCCCATGGCCTGCAGCACCCGGTCCGACACATGCTCCGGCGCCACCCGCAGCTGTCCGCTGACATGGTGGGTACAGACGGTTTTTAAAAACCGGTCGTCCGGATCGTACATAATATAATCAAACCGCAGTCCGCTGCGGATAAATACTTTTTTGACCCCCGGCAGCGCCCGGAGTTTGGCAAGCAGCGCCAGATAGTCGCTGTGATCGGCTTTTAAAGCCGGACAGTGCGAAAATCCCAGACAGCTTTTGTCCGGGCAGGCGCCCTTTGTCTTCTGTTTTGCGCAGGCAGGCACCCGGAAATTCGCGGTGGGGCCGCCTACGTCATGGATGTATCCCTTAAAGGCGGGATCCCGGGTCATCAGCTTCGCTTCTCTCAGAATCGATGCATGGGAACGCACCTGCAGGATCCGGCCCTGATGGAAATTCAAAGAACAGAAATGACAGCCCCCGAAACAGCCCCGGTTGGAGGTGATGCTGAATTTCACCTCGTCGATGGCCGCAACCTTGCCTCTGGCTGCCAGCAGCGGATGCACGTCCCGCATATAGGGCAGATCGTAAACGTCGTCCATCTCCTGCATCGTCAGCGGCATCTGCGGAGGATTTTGTATCACATAAACCTGATGGGGATATGCCTCAATCAGCGGCTTTGCATGAAAGGGATCCGTATTTTCATCCTGGATCCGGAAGCTTTCCGCATAGCTTCGCTTGTTCGTGCTGACCGCCGCAAAATCCGGCAGCAGGATGCCCTCCTGCACCTGATCCGTCCGGCGGCTGCGGTAGACCGTCCCTTTCACAAAGCTGATTTCCGAAACCGGAATCCCGGCATTTAAACAATCCGCGATTTCCACAATGGCCTTCTCGCCCATGCCGTAGATCAGAAGATCCGCTGCCGCATCCAGCAGCACGGAACGCTTCACCTTATCCGACCAGTAATCATAATGGGCCAGCCGCCTTAAGCTTGCTTCGATGCCGCCGATGATGATGGGCACGTCTTTATATACTCTGCGGATCAGATTACCGTACACCGGCAGGGCGTAATCCGGCCGTTTTCCCATGGCGCCGCCCGGCGTATACGCGTCAAAGGAGCGCCTTTTTTTCGCCACCGTATAATGATTGACCATGGAATCCATGTTGCCGGAGCACACCAGAAACCCCAGCCGGGGTTTTCCGAAGACCTGCACGGAGGCGTCGTCTTTCCAGTCCGGCTGTGAAATGATGCAGACGGAATAGCCCCGGGACTGCAATACCCGGGAAATGATCGCAGGTCCGAAGCTGGGATGATCGATGTACGCATCGCCGATCACGTAGACAAAATCCGGCTGCGTAATATGCTGTTGTTTCATTTCCTCCACTGTCAGCGGTAAATAAGCCATGGTCGTTCCCGTTTTCTTTTGCTGTATGGCGCCGCTTTTGAATTACGGCAGCAGTTCCCTGTAGTCATGTATGTAATAATCCGCCAGTTCCCGTTTCCGTTCCAGCAGGTGCAGGCTGAAGGAATCGTCCAGCGTGCAGGTGGTCATTCCGGCATTTCTCCCCGCCAGTATGCCGTTGGGCAGATCTTCGAACACAAGGCAGCGGGCCGGATCCGCCCCCAGACGGGCGGCGGCGGTCAGATACACGTCCGGATTGGGTTTTCCTTTCTTTACCAGATCGGAGGTAATGATGGTATCCATCCGGTCCAGCCAGGGGTAGCGTTTTAGCACCGCCCGGGTCAAAAACAGGGAATTGCTGGTGCAGATCGCGGTTTTCATGCCGTTTTCCCGCAGAAAATCCAGAAAGGCCTGCAGTCCTTCCTTGGCCGGCACCGCATGGGCGTACTGTGCATAGGCCATTTCGTTCCAGATCTCAATGATCTCTTCCGGCGTTTCCTGCAGATGAAAAGCCGCTTTGAAGTAATCCGCCGTCTCGTGATAACTCATGCCTTCGATGGCGGCTTTTAAGCCAGGCGGCGGCGTAATGCCGTAGCGCGCCAGGAAATCGATATCCACCTGATCCCAGATCCACATGGAATCCACCAGCGTGCCATCCATATCAAACAGGACGGCGTCAAAAGCCTCCCGTATTTGTACCGTATTTAATCCCATAATGCTCCTCATCTATCGTGCAGTGCGGGCTGCAGACGCCAGCCCGGCAGATATTTGTTTTTCAGCCGGCTGCCCTCCGCTTTGGCCCAGCCCAGAGGAAAACCGTCCACACAGACCAGCGCGTAGCCGCTGTCCGTCTCAGCCTGAATGGTTTCTCCCTTTAAATAGCGCAGCACCCGTTCGTCCTGCAGATCCAGTCCCAGTACATTTGCATATTTGCCGGGATCCAGCGCCATGGCCAGCGCCTGGGAGGGGGCAAATTTATTGTTTTTCATCTGTCCCAACAGCAGCCCTTTCCGCAGAATGTGCATCTTCTCCGGCAGCGCCGGCGCGTCTTTGAAATACGACACATATCCGTTGATCACAGACAGATTCTCCGGACAAAAGTCCGTCAGGCCGCAGCGCTCCATGAAGGAAAAGAAATCGCTTTTTTCCAGCAGTTTCAGGGATTTGTCCCCGCCGCGTTTTTTCGGCTTTGCCGCAGGCGCCGCCGTCTCCCGGCCGCCGTCCTTCTGAAACATGGCCATAAAATGGCCTTCCCCCGGCATCTTATGGGGAAAGATGCGAACGCAGGGTTTGGTCTCCTGCGTCAGGCCCTGCATAAAGCCCTCGTAGGGCTGTATTTCCATGAGGGACAGCTCCGGAAATTCCCGCAGCAGCCATTCCACATTTTCCTCATCCTCCACCGCCGAAAAGGTGCAGGTGGAGTACATTAAAATCCCGCCGGGTTTCAGCATGGCGCAGGCCGCCGGCAGGATCGACCGCTGCATCTGCGCATAGTAGGCGGGCCCGTAAGTCTCCCAGTCGGCCACCATCCCCGGATTTTTCCGGAACATGCCTTCGCCCGAGCAGGGAGCGTCCACCAGAATCCGGTCAAAATACCCGCTGAAAACCGCGGCAAGGCTGTCGGGATCCGCACTGGTTACGATGGCCCGGGTCCCGCCGAAGAGTTCAATATTTTTTAACAGTCCCTTTGCCCGGGTGGCGCTGATATCGTTTGCCACCAGCAGGCCGTCTCCAGAAAGCCGGGAAAGGATCTCGGTGGCCTTTCCGCCGGGGGCGCTGCACAGATCCAGCACTTTGCTGTCCGGCGCAATGGGGATCCGGTTGGCCGGCGTCATGGCGCTGGCCTCCTGCAGATAATACAGTCCCGCATAATAATAGGGGTGTCTGGAGGGCGAGGCGTCCGCCCCGTAAAAAAAGCCGTTGTCAATCCAGGGCACCGGCGTACAGGCAAAGGGATCGATTTGTTTCCATGCGTCCGGACTGATTTTCTTCCGGTTCAGCCGGAGCCCTTTTTTGACCTTGTCTTCATAGCTTTGCAGAAACGCCGGGTAGTCGTCCCCCAGCATTTGCTGCATTTCCTCTGTAAAATCCGACGGGAGCCTGATCATCTGCGTCTGATTTCCTTCCTCTTTGATGTATCTTTTTCTGTTACGGAAAGTGTAGCATACTTTTTACAATTCTGCAATTCTGGAAACCGCAACATAGATTTCCGAAATGCGGTACCAGGTTTTAAAGTCCACCTCGCCGGTGACCGGCAGGCCGAAAACCTCCTGAAACACACGCACGGCCTCCGCAGTCTTCGCTCCGTACATACCGTCCACCGTAATCTGCGGAATCTTTGGATAGGCCTGGCCGATCCGGTTCAGCTGTTCCTGTATCTGGCTGACCGATTCCCCGGAAGAACCTTCTTTCAGCAGTTCTCCCGGCCAGGAAACCGGTACGCCGGAAACAATATTCGCCTCATTGATATAGATATCGTCGCCGTAATAATAGCGCAGAATATCAATGGCGCTGTAATTCTGGTCTCCCAGTGTTTTGGAGCCCCACTGGCTCATCCAGTTGGGACAGCTGGTTTTGTTTCCGTCGCAGTACTGGGTTAAAATCGGCTGCCGGACGCCGGGGCGGGACAGGTAACTGGTGAACAGTTCATCCACCACCGCCGAAATACTGTCAAAAATATTCCGGTCGGGAATCCATTTGTGGTCATAGGCTGTAGAAGAAGTAATCGTAAAATCATACCCTTTGTTCCGGTACCACTCCGTATACACCCGGTTCAGCGTAAAGGACATGATGGCAAGCACATTTGCCCGGATGGTTTCCACGGGCCAGGTGGCATAGATCTCACTGGACGCCACATTTTTTATGTAGTCCTTATAGCGCACATAATAATTCTGAGCGGCGGCATCCGTCGGCGGGCCGTCATGCACCACGATATATTCGGGGATCACCACCGAAGAAAGGACGATTTCCCCCGTTTCATTGACCGGCTTGATCTCGGCCTCGGGAATTTTGGGAGGATAGGGAAAAAACAGCGTATGGGGACCGATATCCGTAACAATTTCCGCTGCATCTTCCGTTTCCGGCACCAGGCGGATTTCCAGCAGCGCCATCTGTTCCGGCAAAATCTGTATGTTGCTGACGGCCTCCGGCGCGAAGTTCCGGGCACTGGCCTGAACGGTATATTCCCCATAAGGCTGCAGGCTGTTCGGCGTCAGGCTATAGTCCAGCGGCGGCGTATCCAGCGCCACCGGCCCTGCCATACCCGAAGCATCGCTGGTCAGTGTGTAAAGCACTTCCTCCTGCCCGCTGCGGGATATCTGTATCCGCGCATCTCTGACCGGCAGAAATCCCGCCGCCGTCACCAGACGGATGGAAAGACTTCCCTGTGCGCTTTCCTCTGCTTGTATCGATAAGACCTTATCATTCATAACATGATTCCAGACGTTTTTTACTAAGATATGACGGGTTGCGCCGTTTCTTTCCTTTAACTTGAAAAGCTTTCCAGCAGCGCATAAAGTTCTTCGCTGTTTTTCACATAAATGCCTTCTCGCAGATCATCCCGGCTGGATGCGTCAATTTCCGCCGTCAGAATCCCCGTATTGTGGTACAGCGTATTCTCCGGATAGCTGTAGACTACAATATAGCCGTTTTCCTCTTTTACCAGATACTGCCCCGCTTCCACCGCCGTGTCCATATTTTTGCGAATGGTCAGGTTGTCCGCACTGAAATAAATCAGCTGATAATTCTTCAACCCTTCCGCTTTTTCCGCATCGCTGATGGAACGGTTCATGGCAAGGATTACGTCCTCCACTTCTTCCCTGGTCTTGCCTTCCAGAGACGCGGCATCGGAAAACTCCGTTTCATACACATGGTTCGTATGGACGTCATAAACTTCCAGAATGATTTCGGTATCCTCCGTGATCCGGTCGACCTTGTCTGCGGACACCTCAAAGTCCTCTCTTTCATTGAACCGCACTGCGATTTCCGTGTTGTACGCCCGGATATAGGTATAGGCAAAGGCGGACATAATCAACAGCAATGTCAGAATAATACAATAAAACTTTTTGTTCGTCATTGTCGCTCTCCATAAGAAAAGGTACGCATCTCCCGGTATTTCCGGGATATCCGTACCTTTAGGATGGACAATTGCCGTGAATTTATACTACATCAGATGTAGTTTATTGAGAATCCGGTAAATCTTCCCGCCCATGGGCAGTGCCGTCAGTTCTTCCTTTCCGATGCCCTTCAGCAGAATCAGCGCAAATCCGTAAATCAGGACGCCGGCGAAAATCGAAAGCAGGCAGGCAATGGTATTGCCCGCAGGCGCCGACAGTACGTGATACAGCAGATACACTGCGCCGCCCATAATAGCGGAGGCCAAAAACGGCACCAGGAAGGTCTTGTAGTATTCCTGTTTGTATCCGGCATATTTTTTCAGCGCCATGGCGTTGAGCACGCACATCAGCAGCGCGAAAAACAGATTGGCGAAGACCACCGCGAAAACCTTTTCGTGAAAGAAATCCAGCATCAGATAAAAGACGCCGATATGGGCGATCAGTGAAATCACCGCGTGGATCACCGGCACCTTCATCCGGTCGATGCCCTGCAGAATGCCGTTGGTCAGGGTGGACAGGCTGAAAGCCACGATGGCCACCGAACCGTAGGTCAGGGTGGAAACCGTCACCGGATCCGTATCGTTCCACAGCAGTTTTAACACCGGCCCGCCCAGTACGGTAAATCCGGCAAAGCAGGGAATCGATACGATCATCGTAAACCGGATGGCCTGATTGATCTTCCGGTTGATCTCCTGTTTTTCCTTCCGGTTCACCGACGCCGTCAGGCTGGGAATGATGGAAGAAGCCATGGCGGAAGCAAGGGCAATGGGCACCTGGGTCAGCAGCTTGTATTTGCCGCTGTAAATGCCCCAGAGGGCGTCGTACTGCTTTTCGCTGTAGCCCAGCTGAAACAGGCTGTTGTTGAAAATGGCCTGATCCAGCAGATCGCTGATATTGTAAACCGCCGTGCTTAAGATCACGGGGGCAATGGTCAGAAGCAGCAGCCGGTATGTATCCTTCATGCTGTCCTTCACCGGCGCTTCTTCCGCCGCGATCTGCGCTTTCAGATAGGGCCTGCATTTTAAAAATGCAATCACCAGAAATACCAGCGCGGTAAAAGCGCCGATACAGGTACCCAGTACGCCGCCGGCGGCCCCGTAAGCCGTAGAAAGATTGCCGTCCGCCGTTTTGATTTTCAGACCGACTTCAAACAAAGACGCGGCGGCAATCACCGAAACAAAGGCGTTGGCGATCTGCTCCATGATCTGGGACAGCGCCGTAGGCACCATGTTGCCCAGTCCCTGAAAAAAGCCCCGGAATACGCCGATAACCGCCACGATCAACAAAGTAGGCGCTAAAATCCGCAGCGAATAAGAGGAAAGGGGCGTCTTCAGGCAGGTACCCGCCAGAAAATCGGAAAATACGAAACAAAGTCCCCCCACCACGGCACCGACGGTTACGGCAAAGCCTAGGGAACATTTAAAATAAAAATAGGCGTTGGTATACTGGGATTTTGCCACTGCTTTGGATACAAACTTGGATACGGCCAAAGGCAGCGAATAGGAGGAAATCAGCAGCAGGATCGTATAAATAGAATACGCCGCGCTGTAAATGCCGTTGCCTTCGTTGCCGATAATGCCCGTCAGCGGCACCCGGTACAGCAGGCCAATGAGCCGCACGATGATGGACGCCGCCGCCAGGATCGTGCCCTGCACCAGGAAATTATCCCGCCTCAGTCCTTTTTTCTCTGTCATGCCCTGATCTCCAATTCTTCCAGAATCTCCCGCTGCAGCTGAAACATCTGCTGTTCTTCCGCCGGTTCCATGTGGTCATATCCCATCAGATGCAGCGCGCTGTGGGTCAGCAGAAATGCAAATTCCCGCAAAACGCTGTGGCCGTATGCCTCTGCCTGCGCCAGCACATGATCCAGCGAAAGCATGATATCTCCCAGATAAAGACTGTCATTTTCCGGGTCAAAATAGTCCTCCGGATGTTCCTCCACCGCCGGCAGCACGCCGGGGGCAGCAAACGCCATAGCCGGAAAACTCAGTACGTCCGTCGCTTTGTCGATCTGCCGCTGCGCCGCATTGACCCGGCGGATTTCTTCGTCACTGACCAAAAGCAGCGTGACGCTGGTTTCGTAAGGAATCTCAAATCTGGAAAAAGCATGGGAAAGCACCTTTTCTGCTGCGGCTTCCGGCGCAAATCCCAGATCCGCCTGATACTCCTGTTCTATCTGTAAAATCATCGTTTCTCCCTGTTGTATGTCTTCTGCTGCTGTTGTCTTCCGGAGGCCTCGTATCGTTCATAGGCGTCCACGATCTTCTGTACCAGCGGATGCCGTACCACGTCCCGGCTGGTCAGCTCACAGAAGGCGATTTCATCTACCCGGGACAACACGCGCTTTGCCACATCCAATCCCGATACGGTGCCCTTGGGCAGATCCTTCTGGGTGGAATCTCCCGTGACCACCACCTTGGAGCCGAAGCCCATACGGGTCAGGAACATTTTCATCTGCGCCGGGGTGGTATTCTGGGCCTCATCCAGTATGATAAAGGCGTTGTCCAGCGTCCGGCCGCGCATATAAGCCAGCGGAGCCACTTCGATCAGCCCTTTTTCCGTGTTTTTTAAATAAGCGTCCGGCCCCATGATCTGATACAGCGCATCATAAAGCGGCCGCAGGTAGGGATCGATCTTGCTCTGCAGATCTCCCGGCAGAAAGCCCAGTTTTTCTCCCGCCTCAATGGCCGGCCTGGTGAGAATGATCCGGCTGATCTCGCCGCTCTTAAAGGCCTTGATGGCCATGGCCATAGCCAGATAGGTCTTGCCGGTGCCCGCAGGGCCGATGCCGAACACCACCATTTTATTCTGAATGGCTTCAATATAATCCCGCTGTCCGATGGTTTTCGGCTTAATGGGCTTGCCGTTGATGGTATGGCAGATGATATCCTTGTCGATTTCCGCCAGACTGTCGGCACTGTTTTCCATGGACAAAGAGATGGCGTAATCCACCTGCTGATGGGTCAGTTCCTCATTGCGTTTTGCCAGCTCCGTCAGCTGGGCAAACACCCGGATAGCGCACTCCACCGCTTTTTCACTGCCCACCAGCTTGATCTCGTCGTTTCTGACAAACACTGATATATTCAGGGCTTTTTCGATCTTCTTTAAATACTCGTCAAACTGGCCGAAGACGATGTGTATCTGGGGATCCGGAATATCGATGATCCGTTCTGAAATTGCCATTACCCGTTTTCTCCTTCCGTGGGTTCCTCCGGTACCGGGTCGGCGGCAATGGGCCTGCTCACCCCGCAGGGCCCACGATATACCATGGACAGCGATACCGTACATCCGTTTTCATCAAATCTTATTTTAGCATTTTTTTCCATAATGTCCATACCCTGCTGCTCCTGTTTGATACAGAACATCCGGTAGCGGATGGCCGCATAGGTTTTGAGCGCTTCGTCAGAAAGCCGGTATTCCACGGTTTCGTAAGGCTGATACAGAGACGATTCCACATCCACCGGCAGATAAAACGCATCTCCCAGCACCAGAACCTTAGCTTTGGACCGTACATCAAAATCGCTGTTTCGGATTTTCGGCTGATAATCGATGATGGCATGATCAAACAGGGACAGCTTCAGACCGTGCCGCTTACGTTTTCCGTATTTTCTGACCCGCATGGTTCGCTCGTAATGCCATTCTATATTTTCCGCGCTTTCCAGAAGAATATCCCCGTCTGCATAGGTGAGATTGGTGCGCAGCACTTCCTTGTCGTCGGTAAAATACTCCTCCGCGCCGGAAATCAGCACATCCCCTTCCGCCACTTCGTCGCCTTCTTTCACCAGCGGCACGCCGGTCCTGGTCACAATACCAACTACTTTGCCCGCCCGGTCCGCCACCAGATCCGACGTGCCCTCGTGAAGGGCCAGCTTGTCATTCAGATAGGTGTTTTCCTTGATCTGCACAAACAGGCCGGTGCCTTTGACACTGGCGGAAACCCACAGGATATCGTCATATTGGTTGCGGATGGCTTCTTCGATTTTTTCACAGTCGCATCTGCTTTTTAAAGTCCCGTAATCCACATGGCAGGAAACAATGGTCTCTAAGATCTCCGCTTCTTTTCGGTTCACACAGCCGCTGATATCGATCCGCCACAAAAAAAGCGTCAGAAGATACAAAGCCGCACCGGCGGCAGCCAGGGATATAAAAAACGCCTTCCGGCTGATAAAATACCGCAGGAAGGACAGGATGCCCGATTCCTTTTCTACTGTAAAACGCCCTGCGGTTTTGACGGCTGCCTCCTGCAGTTTCCTTAAATCCTTCCGCCGGACCGATACGATGCAGGCGTCATCCGCTTCGGCTGCCCGCAGGCCCACGTCATAAAAATGTACGCCCATGGAAGAGGCAACGCTTAAAAACCGCAGGGGATCTTTTGCTTCCAGCCGAATGCGGCAGCCGTCCGGCAGCCAGTATCCCTTTTTCATCGGAACAGCACCTCTGAAATGCAGCCTGCCACCGCCATTTCATATTTCGAATAATAGTTTATAAATAAAGAATTGCCAAGTATATTTACCCGGCAATCTTTTGCGTCCACGATAATCTCCCGATCCGTGTACTGAATCAGTTTTCTGTAATTTTCAATATAAATCTGCCTGTTGGAAACCAGTTCCAGACAAAGCGCACCCACTTTGATGCCCGTGTTTTGCTGCATATCCATACTTCCTGCACTGAATCATTATAACTGTATGCTAAAAACAGGCGTTTCATGCGCCGGGCGGCTTTGCTTTATTGAACATCATCTTTATCTTTGACCTGTAAAAGCATACGATCATGCGTCCACAACAACAGAACACCGGATTGTCTACACACTGTGTCGACAATTTCAGGGAAGCATTTATACACGATCATATGACCGGGAAAGCAGGACGGCAGATTTTCCAGACACTGTCTGGAAAATGTTTGGATAGGCTTTGTAGAATGTAGCTGTCTACTTGACTTCGCAGACTTCAAATATCAGCCGAACAATTTCATGCACAGACACATCCGGGTTGTCGTGATAAAAGGTAACCCCCCTGTAGTTCTCACTCGCTTTCCTGTCCTGCGCATTCTGCGCTACGATCTTCTCTGCCCTCCGTATCGCCTGCTTGATCGAATCAATCGTAACATATTCATCCAGAATCCCCTGAAATGCTGCCTCCTGCTTAAACTCGTCCAAATCTGCAAAATCTCTGTGAAACCATCGGTTGATGGGGGAGAGATAAGCCTTTCTGTCCTGTATGGAATAGTCCATGTCCGCTACATGCAGCAGCATCCAAAGTTCAAAGGTGTAGTTCGAATAGCCAAGCTCATAGGAGATCCCGAATTCTCTTTCTACTTCCCGCATCTCGTCAATCATCCCGAAGAATTTATTTCTGTGAAACTCGTTGTAATAATCTTCAATATCCTGAACATGGATGTAGGGCAGCTTCTTGTTGCCTTTTCTCTTCTCCACAGGTTTGTGGGCATTCCTTCTGGCATACTGCATAGGCGACATCTTCCGGGGATCGACCTTCAGGTTGTAGGTGCTGTCGCTGCTGTTGATCAGCCTCGCCAGATGCTCAAAATACATCTTCTCACAGTTAATCCCCTCTACAGAAATATTGAACTGCCGGGACTCCTTCTTAATCATCGCTTCCATCCCCTTTCAGGACATCAGCAATGATGTCGGTAAAATCGATATCCTCGATAGCACCGTACCGGCTGATGAAATAATTCTTCATGTAGTC